>CP020563.1:2004631-2606947 GCA_002082585.1 Kitasatospora albolonga | reverse complement strand
CGGCGCCCACGGCGTCGTCAAGATGGGCACCGCGATCCAGGTCGTCATCGGCACCGACGCGGACCCCATCGCCGCCGACATCGAAGACATGATGTGACCGGCTGACACCTCGCCGGACACCGCAGGCCCCCTGGGGCCCGCCCCCGCAGGCCCCGCACCCCCCGGGTGACGGGGCCTGCGCCGTACCGCCCCGCACCGGGCTGCTTTCAGAACCACTCCGAACAGCCTTCAGGGCCACCCGAACCGCTCCGTACGGCCTCCCGCGCCACCCCCGTACACACCCGAACGGAGCCACCCCCGCCAACGGATAAAGTCGGCCCCATGTCTCGCATCGACGGCCGCACCCCCGAACAGCTCCGCCCCGTCACCATCGAACGCGGCTGGAGCAAGCACGCCGAGGGCTCAGTCCTCATCTCCTTCGGCGACACCAGAGTCTTCTGCACCGCCTCCGTCACCGAAGGCGTCCCGCGCTGGCGCAAGGGCAGCGGCGAGGGCTGGGTCACCGCCGAGTACTCCATGCTGCCCCGCTCCACCAACACCCGCGGCGACCGCGAAGCCGTACGCGGCAAGATCGGCGGACGCACCCACGAGATCAGCCGCCTGATCGGCCGTTCGCTCCGCGCGGTCATCGACTACAAGGCCCTCGGCGAGAACACCATCGTCCTGGACTGCGACGTCCTCCAGGCCGACGGAGGCACCCGTACGGCCGCCATCACCGGCGCGTACGTCGCCCTCGCCGACGCCGTCGCCTGGGCCCAGGGCAAGAAGATCGTCAAGGCCGGCCGCAAGCCGCTCACTGACACCGTCGCCGCCATCAGCGTCGGCATCGTCGACGGCACCCCGCTGCTCGACCTCTGCTACGAGGAGGACGTCCGGGCCGAGACCGACATGAACGTCGTCTGCACCGGGGACGGCCGCTTCGTCGAGGTCCAGGGCACCGCCGAGGGCGCCCCGTTCGACCGCAAGGAGCTGGGCTCGCTCCTGGACCTGGCCACCGCGGGCTGCGTCGACCTCGCCACGCTCCAGCGTGACGCACTCGCAACCACGCAGAACGCGTAGCGGCGCGCCTTCCCCGGGTAAAGAAGCAACCAAATAAGCACGACACAGCGTCGTTACGAGCACGGGCGTACGGGTCGAACCGTACGCCCGTCCGCGTACCGATCCCCGGGGAGGGACCCGCACCATGGCTTCGCGCCGCCACCAACGCCTCGCACTCGCCACCGCTGCCACCCTGCTGACGCTGACCACGGCCGTGGGCTGCGCCGGACTCGACAAGGCGCTCGACTGCGTCCGCACCGCCGACGCCATCGCCACCAGCGTCGGCAACCTCCAGCGGGCCGTCTCCAGCGCTTCCGAGGACATCACCCAGGCATCCGAAGCCCTGGACGAGATCGACCGCGAGCTCAAGAACCTCGGCGACACCACGGACGACGCCGACCTCTCCAAGGCGGTCGACGACCTCAAGGACGGCGTCACCAACGTGCGCGAGTCCATCGAGAAGGGCGACGCCACCCCCGACATCACTCCGGTGACGGACGCGGCGACGGAGATCGGCAAGGTCTGCACACCGTAGGGCCCACCCTCCCGGCACGGCGATAATCGGTGCATGACGCGCCTGATCCTCGCCACCCGCAACGCCGGGAAGCTCACCGAACTGCACGCCATCCTCGCCGACGCGGGACTCGACCACGACCTCGTCGGCGCGGACGCGTACCCGGACATCCCCGACGTCAAGGAGACCGGCGTCACCTTCGCCGAGAACGCGCTCCTCAAGGCCCACGCCCTCGCGCGGGCCACCGGCCTCCCGGCCATCGCCGACGACTCGGGCCTCTGCGTGGACGTCCTCGGCGGCGCCCCCGGCATCTTCTCGGCCCGCTGGTCCGGCACCCACGGCGACGACAAGGCCAACCTCACCCTGCTCCTGGCCCAGCTCGGCGACATCGCCGCCCCCCACCGCGCCGCCCACTTCGCCTGCGCCGCCGCGCTGGCCCTCCCCGACGGAACCGAACGCGTCGTCGAGGGCCGCCTCCTGGGCACCCTGCGCCCCACCCCGTCCGGCACGAACGGCTTCGGCTACGACCCGATCCTCCAGCCGGAGGGCGAGACCCGGACCTGCGCGGAGCTGACCCCGGCCGAGAAGAACGCGATCAGCCACCGGGGGAAGGCATTCCGGGCGCTGGTGCCGGTGGTGCGGGAGTTGGTGGGGTAGACGGGGCGTACCGGACGAGAACGGCCTGCGAATCATTCCTTCGATTCGCAGGCCGTCATCCGTGCGGCGGAAGGGATTCGAACCCTCAAGCCGTTTCACGGGCCACAGATCCTAAGTCTGCTGTGTCGCCAGTTGCACCACCGCCGCCAGACGCATGTCATCGTACCGGGCGAGTGGCGGCGGCGAGGCTCAGGCCGTAGAGGTCAGAACTTCGGCTCCGGCGCCTGGGCCTGGACCAGTTCCGCCGCCTCCTCGTCCGTCTCGACCGAGGGCGGGGAGCCGATCAGGGGCTGTTGGGCGGTCTCCTTCATGCAGGCGACCGCGATCACGCCCACCAGGGCCGCCGCCATCGCGTAGTACGCGGGCATCAGGTTGGAGCCGGTCCAGCTGATCAGGGCCGTGATCACCAGCGGGGTCGTACCGCCGAAGATCGACGCGGAGAGGTTGTAGCCCACCGACAGGGAGCCGTAGCGGACGTGCGTCGGGAACAGGGCGGGCAGGGCCGCGGACATCGTGCCGAGCATGCAGACCAGGGAGAGGCCCAGCATCAGCATGCCGACCGTGATCGGGAGGATGCCGTCGATCCGGATGAGGAGGAACGCGGGCAGGGAGAGGAAGAGGAAGCCCAGCATGCCCGTCATCAGCAGCGGTTTGCGGCCGAAGCGGTCGGAGAGCTTGCCGACCTGGCTGATGATCGTCATCAGGAAGAGCATCACCGCGAGCAGGATCAGCAGCCCGTGCGTCTCGCTGTAGCCGAGCTCGTCGGAGAGGTACGTCGGCATGTACGACAGCAGCATGTAGTCCGTGATGTTGTACGCGCCCACCAGGCAGATGCAGAGGATCAGCGTCGGCCAGTACTGCCGGAAGATCTTGGCCAGGTCCCCCTTGGCCGTCGTCTCCACGCCGTCCGCCGCCTCGGTCGCGTGGGCCGTGCCGCCCTCCAGCTTCTGGAAGGCGGGGGTCTCGTCGAGCTTCAGTCGCAGGTAGAGGCCGACCAGGCCCAGCGGGCCCGCGACGAGGAACGGGATGCGCCAGCCCCAGGACTCCATCTGCGGGGTGTCCAGGAGGGCGTAGAGGGCTGTGACGAGGCCGGCCGCGCAGACGTATCCCGCCAGGGTTCCGAACTCCAGGAAGCTGCCGAAGAAGCCGCGCCGCTTGTCGGGGGCGTACTCGGCGATGAACGTGGACGCGCCCCCGTACTCACCGCCCGTCGAGAAGCCCTGGAGCATCCGGAAGAAGATCAGCAGGGCCGCCGCCCCGACGCCGATCGTCTCGTGCGAGGGGATGAGGCCGATGGCGAACGTGCTGACCGCCATCAGGATCATCGTCAGCGCGAGCACCTTCTTGCGGCCGATCTTGTCACCCATCGGGCCGAAGAACATGCCGCCGAGCGGCCGTACGAGGAAGGCCACGGCAAAGGTCGCGAAGGAGGAGAGAAGCTGGGTGGTGTCGTTCCCGGACGGGAAGAACACATGGCCGATCGTGACGGCCAGGTAGGAGTAGATACCGAAGTCGAACCACTCCATGGCGTTGCCCAGCGACGCCGCTTTCACCGCACGCTTCACCGCGGCGTCGTCCGTGACGGTGATGTCCGTCCGGCGCAGCCGCGGGTTCTTGCGCTTCCGGGCGGCCCGGAAGAGCGTGGGGTGGCGTTTGACCGCTTCGGGGTCGGCCGCCTGGGTGGGGTCGGGGGCCGCCATGGCCGGGTCCTTTCCTCGGAAGGGTGTTCCAGGAAAGGCTTCTGCGCGGTGGTGGCGGTCGCAAACCGACTTCACGGGCCGATGCGATGTCCCTCACATGATCCCGACATCGTTCCGGTCGGGGGAGGAGGGGTGCGGTGGGGGCGGGCGGCCCCGGACGGGGCCGCCCGGGAGCGTCCGGTTCCGGCAGCCCCCGGTGGCCCATCCGGGGGCTGCCGCGCGGGTCAGATGCCCAGGTCCCTGATGATCTTCGCCACGTGGCCGGTCGCCTTGACGTTGTAGAAGGCGTGCTCCACCTTGCCGTCCTCGTCCACGACGACGGTGGACCGGATGACGCCCGTGACGACCTTGCCGTACAGCTTCTTCTCGCCGAAGGCGCCGTACGCCTCCAGGGTCTCCTTGGACGGGTCGCCGACCAGCGTGACCTTGAGGTTCTCCTTCTCGCGGAACTTCGCGAGCTTCTCCGGCTTGTCGGGGGAGATCCCGATGACGTCGTACCCGGCGCCCGTGAGCAGGTCGAGGTTGTCGGTGAAGTCGCATGCCTGCTTGGTGCAACCGGGGGTAAGAGCCGCCGGGTAGAAGTAGACGATGACCTTGCGGCCCTTGTGGTCCGCGAGCGAGACCTCGTTGCCGTCGGCGTCGGGAAGGGTGAAGGCGGGAGCGGGGTCGCCGGGCTTGAGTCGCTCGCTCATGTGGTTCTCCTCGGGTGGTGCGCTGGTCGGACGGGACCGAGCGTAATAGGGGTGCCGCCGGGTGCGCGGAGGTTCGAGCTGACAGACTGTGGGCGAAGGCTCACATGAAGGTTCACCGGAGAGACGACCACGGAGGCGGCGCAGTGTCGGATGCCAGGACCCCTGCGCAGATCGAGGCGGACATCATCAGCAGGCGCGAGCAGCTCGCTGTGGTGCTCGACGAGATCGGGGTGCGGGTACACCCGAAGACGATCATCGGCGACGCGAAGGCGAGGGTGGCCGCGAACGTGGACCGGACGGCCGGCCGGGCGTTCGTGGCGGTGAATCGCTCGGTGTCGGATGTGAAGGCCCAGTTCGTCGCGGCGGACGGCTCGCCCCGGCTGGAGCGGGTGATCCCCGCCGCGCTGCTGGTGGTGGGCGTGGTGGGGCTGATCACGGTCTCGAAGCGCCGCCGCACCTGACCGGTCCGCTCGCATCCGGCCGGTCGGGCCCTCACCCGTACCGGTCCGCCGACCCGGGGCCACCGGGGCGCGTACAGGCCCCCTCGGGCGTGCGCGGCGGGGCGGTGACGGTAAGTTGCGGGCGTGAGCGACGAGACCCGGGGCAACACCCACGACGATGACAAGCTGCCCATCCGCATGCTGCACGACCGTGTCCTCGTGCGGAACGACACCGCCGAGGGCGAGCGGCGTTCCGGCGGCGGCATCCTGATCCCGGCGACGGCCGCGGTGGGGCGACGGCTCGCCTGGGCCGTGGTCGTCGCGGTCGGTCAGAACGTGCGGACGGTGGAGCCCGGCGACCGGGTGCTGTACGACCCCGAGGACCGCGCCGAGGTCGAGGTGCGGGGCGTGGCGTACGTACTCATGCGGGAGCGCGATCTGCACGCGGTGGCGGCGGACCGGTTCGAGGGGTCGGTGGACTCCACCGGGCTGTATTTGTAAGCCGTAGGAGGCGGGTGGGGTTGGTGACCATGGTCACCAACCCCACCCGCCTTTCCTTGCTACGGTGGAACCACCCCGACGAGACGCGCCGTACCGGGCAGGCAAAGACGACGCACCCGTGAAGTTGTCCGTGTGCTCGTCGTCGGAGGTTCTGTCATGGCCTGGGTTCTGCTGATCATCGCCGGTCTGCTCGAAGTGGGCTGGTCGATCGGGATGAAGTACACCGAGGGGTTCACCCGGCTCTGGCCGAGCGTGTTCACCGGCCTCGGGATCGTGGCGAGCATGGTGCTGCTGTCGCATGCCGCGAAGACGCTGCCGATCGGTACGGCGTACGGCGTGTGGGTCGGCATCGGCGCGGCCGGTGCGGCGATCCTCGGCATGGTCGTGCTGAACGAGCCGGTGACCGCCGCCCGGATCTTCTTCGTCTGTCTGCTGCTGGTCGCGGTGGTGGGGCTGAAGGCGACTTCCGGGCACTGACCCGCCGGGTTATCCGTCCGCGTGGCGGACGCCGCGGATGCCTTCGATGAAGCCGCCGCCGAGGGCACCCGTACCGCCGTCTCCGTCTCCGTCTCTGTCTCCGTTGCTCTCGTCGCTGTTCCCGGTGGTGCCTGTGCCGCCGTCCGTGGTGCCTGTGGTGCCTCCGGTTTCGTTTCCGTTTCCGCTTCCGGTTCCGTTGTCGCTGCTCGGCGGGGCGGGGGTGGCCGGTGTGGCCGGGGCGGTGTCGGCCGGGGTGCTGGGGGAGGTGCGGGAGGGGGAGCCGTCCGGGTCGGGGGTGGCCGGTCCGGTGGTTCCGGTCTCCTCGCCGGAGGGGGCCTGCGGTTCGTCGGAGCCGGGGGCCGTCTCGAGGTCGAACTCCTGGGCCGGGGAGGAGCGCAGGGCCGCTTCCGTGTAGGCGGCCCAGGTCTCGGCCGGGACGCCGCCGCCGTTGACGCGGGGCAGGCCGAGGGCTCCGTACAGCGGGGTCTGGGCGCCGGAGTCGGGGTCCTGGCCCATCACGGCGACGACGGTCGCGAGGTCGGGGGTGTACCCGGCGAACCAGGCGGCCTTGTCCTCCTCCGCGGTGCCGGTCTTGCCCACGGCGGGCCGGCCCGCGGCCTGGGCGGCGGAGCCGGTGCCGCCCTCCACGACGGAGCGGAGCAGCGCGGTGGTGGTGTCGGCGGCCTCGCGGGTGACGGTCTGCTCCGTCTTCCGGTCGGGCAGCTCGATCTCCGTGCCGTCCTTGCTGACCTTGTCGACGAGGGTGTACGGGCCGTGCCGGCCGTGGTCGGCGAGGGTCGCGTACGCCTCGGTGAGGTCCAGGACGCTGGCGGTGGCGGGGCCGAGCGCGATGGAGGGGGAGGCGGTCAGGTCGGGGGTCCTCGCCGGGATGCCGAGGGCGACGGCGGTCTCGCGCACCTTCTCCGGGCCGACGTCCTGGGCCATCTGGGCGTAGACGGAGTTGACGGACTTGTCGGTGGCGGTGCGGACGGTGATCTGCCCGTAGTCGACGTCGTCCTCGTTGGCGGGCTCGTAACCGGTGGAGCCCTGGGAGCTCTGGACGGTCCGCTTGTTGGTGCCGTCGTAGTACGTCTCCGGGGTGATGCGCCGGCCGTCCTGGGTGGCGGAGCCGTTGGCGACGGCGGAGGCGAAGACGAACGGCTTGAAGGTGGAGCCGACCTGGTAGTCGCGGCGGGTGGCGTTGTTGACGTACTGCCGGGTGTAGTCGATGCCGCCGTACATCGCGACGACCTCGCCGGTGCCCGGGACGATGGAGGCGCCGCCGACGCGGACGTTCCGGTCGGCCTCGCGGTCCTCGCTCCGCTTCTTCATGACGTTCTGCTCCACGGCTTCGACCAGGGCGTCCTGCTTCTTCTTGTCGAGGGTGGTGGTGATGCGGTGGCCGCCGGTGGCGAGGGTCGCCGCGTCGATGATCCCGTTGTCGGTGAGGTACTCCTCGACGGCCTCCACCAGATAGCCGCGCTGGCCGGAGAGTCCGTTGGGCGGCTTGGCCTCGCCGGGGACGGGGAACTCGGTCGTGGACCGTTCGCCGGAGTCGAGCCAGCCCTCCTTGACCATGCCGTCCAGAACGTAGTTCCAGCGGCTGAGGGCGGCCGCCTTGTTGCCGGGGCGGGCGACGACGTCGTACGCGCTGGGGGCGTTGAGGAGGGAGGCGAGGTACGCGCCCTCGGCGGTGGTGAGGTCCTCGACGTTCTTGCCGTAGTACGCCTGGGCGGCGGCCTGGATGCCGTAGGCGTTGCGCCCGAAGTAGCTGGTGTTGAGGTAGCCCTCGAAGATCTGGTCCTTGCTCTGCTCGCGGTTGAGCTTGATCGCGATGAAGAACTCCTTGGCCTTGCGGACGACGGTCCGCTCCTGGCCGAGGTAGTAGTTCTTGACGTACTGCTGGGTGATCGTGGAGCCGCCCTGCTTGCCCTTGCCGGTCACCGTGTTCCACCCGGCCCGGAACATGGCCCGTACGTCGACGGCGGGCTGGGTGTAGAAGTCGCGGTCCTCGGCGGCGAGTACGGCCTGCTGGACGGTGTCGGGCACCTGGGAGAGCCTGACCTTCTCCCGGTTCACCTCGCCGTCGCGGGCCAGGACGGTGCCGTCCTTGTAGAAGTAGACGTTCGACTGGGCGTCGGCACCGGCGTTGGCGGCCGGGATGCCGACGAGCTGGTACCCGGCGAAGAACCCGCCGGTGAGCAGGAGCCCGACCACCAGGACGGTGCCGAGGACCATCCGCCAGGTCGGGAAGAGGCGGCGCCAACCGGTCCTCCGGGGGCGTTTCGTGCGCCCCTTCTTCTTTCCCGGGCCTCCCGGGCTCCCCGGGCCTCCTGAGCTTCCGGAGACTGAGGGGTCCCGGGGGGCCCAGTTCTGTGGCGCGTCGCTCATGTCGGTGGGGGCTCCTCGGGTGCGGTCAGTTCTCCCATAGTGCCCGTTTCGCCAGGAAACCCTCGTATCATCCTCCGATCTCCCCCGTTCTCCGTCTCCGCGCTCCCCCTTCGCCGCTTCCGGCTCCCCCCTTTCGCCGCTTCCGGAAAAGCGGTCGCGGCCGTTCTCGCCGCTGTACTAGCGTCGGTCGCTTTGGTGTCGAGAGCGGGGGAGGGCACGGCATGCGGCTGTACGCAGTGGTGGCGGCGGGCAGTTTCCGGCGCTACGCCACCTACCGGACGGCGACGGCCGCGGGGGTGTTCACCAACACCGTCTTCGGGTTCATCCTGGCGTACACCTACACCGCCCTGTGGGCCGAACGCCCGCAGCTCGGCGGGTACGACACCTCCCAGGCGCTGACGTACGTCTGGCTCGGGCAGGCCCTGCTGATGGCCTGCGCCATGATGGGCGGCGGCTTCGAGGACGAGCTGATGGAGCGCATCCGTACGGGGGACATCGCCGTCGACCTGTACCGCCCCGCCGACCTCCAGCTCTGGTGGCTGGCGGGGGACCTGGGCCGGGCGGTGTTCCATCTGCTGGGCCGGGGGGTCGCACCGATGTTCCTGGGGGCGCTCGCCTTCGATCTCGCGCTCCCCGGCTCACTGTGGACCTGGCTCGCGTTCCTCGTCTCCGTCCTGCTGGGCCTCGTCGTCAGCTTCGCCGTGCGCTACCTGGTCGCGCTGTCGGCGTTCTGGCTGCTGGACGGGGCGGGCGCGATGCAGGTCGCCTGGCTGATGGGGATGTTCTTCTCCGGGATGCTGCTGCCGCTGAACCTCTTCCCGGGGCTGCTCGGCGAGGTGGCCCGGATGCTGCCGTGGTCCTCGCTGCTCCAGGTCCCGGCCGATGTGCTCCTCGGCAAGCACACGGGGTGGGGGCTGGTGGAGGTGTACGCGTTCCAGGGCGGCTGGGCGGTGGCGCTGCTGCTGGCGGGGCGGCTGCTCCAGCGGGTCGCGACGAGAAGGGTGGTGGTGCAGGGTGGCTGAGCACATGACCGCTACGGGGCCGGACCGGGTCCCGGGCCCGGAGCCGGAGGGCTTCGCGTTCGAGGAGCGGCCCCGGCTGCTGGAGGGCGTGCGCGCGTACGGGCTGATCGTGGCGATGTGGGTGCGCTCGACGATGACGTACCGTGCCTCGTTCGTCATGACGACGCTCGGGAACCTCGCCGCGACGGCCTTCGACTTCGTCGCGATCCTGCTGATGTTCACGCACGTCGACGCGCTCGGCGGCTACACGCTCCCGGAGATCGCCCTGCTGTACGGGGTCTCGGCGACCGCGTTCGGGCTCACCGATCTGCTGCTCGGGTCGGTGGACCGGCTGGGCCGACGGGTGCGCGACGGAACGCTGGACACCCTGCTGGTGCGGCCGGTGCCGGTGCTGGCGCAGGTGGCGGCGGACCGGTTCGCGCTGCGCCGGGCGGGGCGGATCATCCAGGGGCTGGCGGTCCTCGGCTACGCGCTGCTCACCCTGGACATCGCGTGGACGCCGCTGAAGGTGGTGATGCTGCCCCTGATGGTGGTGACCGGCGCGGCGGTCTTCGGGGCGGTCTTCGTGGGCGGGGCGGCGTTCCAGTTCGTCGCCCAGGACGCCTCGGAGGTGCAGAGCTCCTTCACGTACGGCGGGACGACGCTGCTCCAGTACCCGCCGACGATCTTCGCGAAGGACCTGGTGCGCGGGGTGACGTTCGTGGTCCCGCTGGCCTTCGTCAGCTGGCTGCCCGCGCTGTACGTGCTGGGCCGGGAGTACCCGCTGGACCTGCCGCAGTGGGTGGCCTTCCTGCCGCCGGCGGTCGCGGCGGGGTGCTGGGCGCTGGCGGGGCTCGCGTGGCGGGCGGGGCTGCGGGCGTACCGGAGTACGGGAAGCTGAGGGTAGGGAAAGGGAGTTGGGCACGGTGGACGGGTTCGCACGACAGGTCACGGCGAGCGTGGGCGGTACGGGCGCGGGCGGCGAGGGTTTCATCACCCTCGACGGCGTCGAGAAGGTCTTCCAGGTCCGCCGCAGGACCGGTCCGCTGCGCCGGGAGCGGCGTGAGGTCCGGGCCGTGGACGGCATCAGCTTCCAGGTCGCGCGCGGCGAGATGGTCGGCTACATCGGCCCGAACGGCGCAGGCAAGTCGACCACGATCAAGATGCTGACGGGCATCCTCACCCCCAGCGGCGGCCGGCTGCGCGTGGCGGGCATCGACCCCTCCCGGGAACGTACCCGCCTGGCCCATCGCATCGGTGTGGTCTTCGGCCAACGGACCACCCTCTGGTGGGACTTGCCGCTGCGCGACTCGTACCGGCTGATGCACCGCATGTACCGCGTCCCGGACCGCCGCTACCGGGAGAACCTGGACCGCTGCGTCGAACTCCTGGACCTGGGCGAACTGTTGGACGTCCCCGTACGGCAGCTCTCGCTGGGGCAGCGGATGCGCGGCGACATCGCGGCGGCCCTGCTGCACGATCCGGAGGTGCTCTACCTGGACGAGCCGACGATCGGGCTCGATGTGGTCTCGAAGGCCAAAGTGCGCCAGTTCCTCAAGGAGTTGAACGCGGATCGCGGGACCACGGTCCTGCTGACGACCCACGACCTGACCGATATCGAGCAGCTGTGCCGCCGGGTGATGGTGATCGACCACGGCCGTCTGATGTACGACGGTTCGGTCGCCGGACTCCATGCGGTGGGGGAGAGCGAGCGGATGCTCGTGGTGGACCTGGAGCGTGAACTCCCGCCGATCGAGCTGGCGTCCGACGGACCGGGACCGGGGTCGGGGTCGGGGGCGGGATCGGCTCCGGGGTCTGGGTCCGGGGCGGGGTCCGGTCCGGTTCTGCGGGCGGTCAGGGTGGAGGGCGTACGCCAGTGGCTGGCCTTCCCCGCCTCCATGTCGGCCGCCCCGCTGGTGGCGCGGATCGCGGCGGAGTACCCGCTGCTGGACCTGTCGGTGCGGGAGCCGGACATCGAGGCCGTGATCGCGAAGATGTACGAGGCGGCGCCGTGAGGGTGTCCTCCGGGCGGATCGGCGAGGTGCCCTTCCGGGGGATGCCCGCAGGTCCATGGCCTGCGGGTCTGTGCCGGGAGCGGATCTGTTCAATAGGCTGCGCGGTATGACAAGTGAACGTCCGGACATGCGCGCTTCCGATGCCGATCGTGAGCGGATCGCCGAGTCGCTGAGAGAAGCCGTGGCCGAGGGCCGACTGGATATGGACGAGTTCGAGCAGCGGCTCGAATCGGCCTACAAGGCCCGTACACACGGGGAGTTGGAGCCGCTCGTCCAGGACCTCCCGGCCCCCGGCACGGCGGTGGCCCCGGTGGGCTCCGCCGCCCCCGTCCCGCTGCGGGGGTCCGCCGCGAGCTGGCCCGCGCGGATCGGCGGCACCGCGACCTCCAAGGGCGCGTTCGCGTTCTGGGGCGGTTTCAACCGGAAGGGCCGCTGGACGGTGGGCCGGAAGTTCACCGCGTTCGCGATGTG
Source organism: Kitasatospora albolonga (assembly GCA_002082585.1). Taxonomy (NCBI): domain Bacteria; kingdom Bacillati; phylum Actinomycetota; class Actinomycetes; order Kitasatosporales; family Streptomycetaceae; genus Kitasatospora; species Kitasatospora albolonga. Next base: position 2,595,050 of record CP020563.1, on the reverse strand, counting down.
GGGCGGCGGTGAGATCGACCTGCGCGAGGCGAACTTCGAGGACGGGGAGATCGTCATCCGCTGCTTCGCGATCATGGGAGGCGTCCATGTGACGGCCCCGCCGGAGCTGAACGTGGATGTCCGGGGTGTCGGCATCATGGGCGGGTTCGGCGAGGGTTCGAACGAGGACGGCGAGCCCGCCCCGGACGCCCCGCGCGTACGGATCACCGGCTTCGCCCTGATGGGCGGCGTCGGCGTGGAGCGCAAGCGGACCAAGGCGGAGCTCCGTCGGCTGAAGGAGGCCGAGGAGATCGAGCAGGCCGAGCGGGCGGTCCGCGAGCGCCGACGGCTGGAGGGCCCGGGGGAGAGCGGCGGCCGCAAGGAGCTGGGCTGACCTCGGCCGCCCCCTTCCGGGCCGCCGGGCCGACTCGCCCCACCCGCCCCCGTACGCCCCATCTCCGTACGCCACCCGCGTACGTCACCTCACAGCTCGTCGGACTCCGGTGTGCGGGGGCGCTCCACGGTCGTCAGGTCCACCCGCTCGCCGAGCGCCCGGTACCCGGCGTCGTTGAAGTGCAGGTGGTCGCCGGAGTCGTACGCGGCGCGGAGCCGGTTCGGCGCGTACGGGTCGCGTACGGCCTCGTCGAAGTCGACGTACGCGTCGAAGACCGAACCCGCCCGGATCTCCTCGTTGACCGCCAGCCGTACGGCGTTGCGCTCGGGCGTCCAGGTGGGGAAGCCCTCGAACGGGGTCAGCGTCGCGCCGACGACCGTCAGCCCCCGGGCCCGTGCCTGCTCGGTGAGGGCGCGCAGGCCGGCCACGATGCGTCGGGGGTCGGGCTCCTGGGGCGCCTGCTGTACGTCGTTGATGCCGAGGGCCACGATCACGGTGTGCGCCCCGGCGACCGAGAGCACGTCCCGCTCGAACCGGACGATCCCGGCCTGGCCCGCCGAGCCCTGGGTGAGGAGCCGGTTGCCCGCGATGCCCGCGTTGGCGACCCCGTACCGCCCGCCCAGCCGGTCGGCGAGGACGTCGGTCCAGCGGGTGTTGGCGTCGGTGGTGGAGCCGCTGCCCGCCGTCAGCGAGTCCCCGATGACGACGACGGTGCCGGGTGCGGCCTCGTTGCGGACGTCCACGGCGGTCAGGTAGCGCCAGCGGTTGGTGGACCAGGTGCCCTTGTCGTCGGCCAGGTAGGACGTCTGGTGGGTGTTCGGGTGGTAGGTGACCGGGCCGCTCGCGCGCGGGGTGCGGAAGCTGACCTGGAGGTCGGAGTCGGCGGCGACCGGCACGGTGACCGGGTCGCTGACGACCCGCTTGCCCGCCGCGATGGTGACGGCGGAGGCGCCGTCGAACGTCACCGGGCGGGTGTTGACCGTGGCCCGGTCTATGCGGAGCGGAGCGGTCCCGAACAGGTTGGAGAGCGTGATCCGGGCGGCGTCCCCGCCGACGCTGGTGTGCACGACGTTACGGATGGTGCTGCCGGGAAGACCGTTGCCGGTGCCCGGCTCCGCGCCGACGGGCGCGGTGGTCCAGGTGGCGACCCAGTTCCCGGCGGCGTTGGCGGGGGCGACGGGGTTGCGGGCCGCCGCGTGCGTCTCGGCGGGCGGGGGAGCGGTGGGCCGGTCCCCGGTGAACAGGGCCGGACCGAGCACGGCGGCGACGGCGGCGAGTACGGCGGTGCCCGCCACAAGGGCGATGAGCAGGGCGTACCCCTGGCGGCTGGGCATGTGCGGCGGTTCTCCTTGTGATGATCGTTCTGTTCCCATGATGCGACAGGCCGCGGGGAACTCGACGTGCGGCCCGGGAGTAGGGGAAGTAGGGACAATGCGTACGTCACGGGGGCGAGGCGTACGCGGACGGGTGGAGCGCATGGAACGGACCGGTTCCGGAGAGCAGGACGCGGTGCAGCAGCCAGAGGAGTCCGGGGAGCCACGGGAGTCCGGCGAGCCACGGGAGTCACGGGAGTCACGGGAACCGGCCGGTTCCGGGACGCGGGCCGGGACCCGTAAGGAGCTCGGCCCTGGGGCGGCGACGGGAGGCCCCGGGAAGTCCGGGCCCGGCGGGTCCGGGAAGTCCGGGTTCGGGAAGTCCGGGGCCGGAGGGGGCCCGCTGGGGGTGGGGCCGCTGGCCTCGTTCGCGTACACCGCCGCCGACGAGGAGAAACAGCGCGGCGTCCGGCGCATGAAGATCACGGCGACCGGCCTCCTTCTCTTCGTCGCGCTCGTCTATGTCCTGGCCACCTGGGCGGAGCACTCAGGTGTGGAGGGCTGGCCGGGCTACGTCGCGGCGGCTGCCGAGGCGGGGATGGTGGGCGCTCTGGCGGACTGGTTCGCCGTCACGGCGCTCTTCCGGCGCCCGCTCGGCCTGCCCATCCCCCACACGGCCATCATCCCCACCAAGAAGGATCAGCTGGGACAGTCCCTCGGTTCCTTCGTCGGCGAAAACTTTCTCTCCGGAGACGTGATTCGTGACCGAATTCACGCTCTGGGGGTCGGCCGGAGGGTCGGCGCGTGGCTGGCGGAGCCGGCCAACGCCGACCGGGTCACCGCCGAGCTGGCGACGGCGCTGCGCGGCGCGCTGACCGTGCTGCGGGACTCGGACGTGCAGGCGGTGGTCGGCGAGGCCATCACCCGGCGGGCGAACGCGGTGGAGGTGGGCCCCGGCCTCGGCAAGATGCTGGAGCGGGTGGTGGACGACGGCGGCCACCGCAAGGTCGTCGACCTCGTCTGCGTACGGGCGCACGACTGGCTGGTGGAGCACGGCGCCTCGGTGATGGACGCGGTGCAGGGCGGGGCGCCGGGCTGGACCCCGCGCTTCGTGGACAAGCGGGTGGGCGAGCGGGTCTACAAGGAACTGCTGCGGTTCGTCACGGAGATGCGGGACATGCCGGGCCACCCGGCGCGCGGCGCCATCGACACGTTCCTCACCGACTTCGCGGCCGACCTCCAGAGCGACGCCGACACCCGGGCCCGGGTGGAGCGGCTGAAGTCGGAGATCCTGGGCCGGGACGAGGTGCAGGACGTCATCGCGTCGGCCTGGTCCTCCGTCCGTACGATGATCATGGCGGCGGCCGAGGACGAGCGCAGCGAACTGCGGCTGCGGGCCCGCGCGTCCCTGATGTCGCTGGGCGCCAGGCTGTCGGGCGACGAGCGCCTCCAGGGCAAGCTGGACGGCTGGCTGGAGGACGCGGCGGTGTACGTGGTCACGACGTACCGGGCCGAGATCACCTCGCTGATCAGCGAGACGGTGGCGAGCTGGGACGCGGACCAGACGTCGAAGAAGATCGAGGCGCACATCGGCCGCGACCTCCAGTTCATCCGCATCAACGGCACGGTGGTGGGCGCGCTGGCGGGCCTCGCGATCCATACGGTGTCGCGGGCGCTGGGGGGCTGACCCCGACTCCCGGGGTTCCGGGTGCGTACCCGTCCTGTCGTACGGGTACGCACCCGGCTTACGCGGGGGAGTTGCCCGGTAGTACGGGCGTGGCGCGGCGGATGTTCAACGCGGCGCGGACTTCTTTTGGAGAGCCCTCAGACCGTGGCGCGGCGGGTGACGGCCCAGGAGGCGGCGGCCACCCCACCGGCGACGGCGAAGACGGCGGGCCAGGCGCCGACCTTCTTGGCCAGCGGGTGCGAACCGGCGAAGGCGGCGACGTACGCGACGGTCAGCGCGGTGGCCGCACGCGGCCCGGCCTGACGGTTCCACTCGTACGCGGCGAGGGACCCGGCGGCGGCGAGCGCGACCCCGCCGAGCGGACGCTTCTTGGTCCACCGGGCGACGCCGTACCCCCCGACGAGCCCGCTCGCCGCCACCGCCGCTGCCGGGACCTTCGCCATCGCCGCCACCATCGCCTTCGTATCTGTGTTCTGTGTCCGTCTTCGTCTTCGTAGGGAGGCTAACCTCCAGCAGTCGGGTGGGGTACGGAGGGGAGGCGTCACATGGGTTCGAGGACTTCGAGGACTTTGAGGACGACGACGGTCGAGGTGACGGGCGAGGACGAGGACGGCCGGCCCGTACGCCTGTTCTGCACCGACACCGGCGGGGGCGGCAGCGACAGTGATGGGAGTGCCGCGCCGCTCCTCCTGCTGCACGGCCTGGCCGGTCACTGCGGTGAGTGGGACGCGCTCGCGGCCCGGTTCGCGGCCACGCACCGGGTGGTCGCCTTCGACGCCCGGGGCAGCGGCGCGAGTACCCGCCGCCCCCGGGACGTGTCCCGTGCCGCCCACGTACGGGACGTGGTGGAGGTCGTCGGCCGGCTCGGCCTCCCTGCCGGGGAACTGGTCCTGGTGGGCCAGTCCATGGGCGGTCTCACGGCCCTGCTCACCGCGGCGGCCCACCCGGAGCTGGTCCGCGCCCTGGTCCTGGTCGAGGCGGGTCCGGGCGGCCCGAGCCCCTCGCTGCCGGCGACCATCGGGGCCTGGCTGGACTCGTGGCCGGTCCCGTTCCCGGACGCCGGGGCGGCGGCGGCGTTCTTCGGCGGGGGAGCGGCGGGCCGGGCCTGGGCGGCGGGTCTCGTCCCGGGGCCGGGGGGCCTCCACCCGCGCGTGGACCGGGACGTCATGGTCGCCACGGTCCAGGAGAACGCCCACCGTGACTACTGGGACGCGTGGGACCAGGTGCGTTGCCCGGTGCTGGTGGTGCGGGGCGGGAAGGGGATGCTGCGGCAGGAGGAAGTGGACCGGATGGCCGGGCGTCCTGGGGCGACGCGGATCGCCGTGGTCCCGGACGCCGGGCACGACGTCCACCTGGACGATCCTGCGGCGGTGTACGGGGAGATGGCGGCGTTCCTGGCGGAGGCGGGCGGGGGAGGGGACGGGGCCCGGGGCTCCCGGGGCTGAGGACCGGGCCCCGGGTGGCCGGATGTCACCGGTATAAGGTCTGGACCCGGAACACGAGGGTCACGGCTGGGCCGACGCCCTCCCGATCGGCCCAACCACCTCGGGAAAGAAGGAGAGTTGACGAGCACGACGTTACGTATCGGCGGGGACCTGGACGTCCACCGTCTCGGGTTCGGAGCCATGCGACTGCCCACCGGGCCGGGCCCCGACCGCGCGAGGTCCCTCGCGGTCGCCCGCCGGGCGGTCGAGCTGGGCGTCACCCTGATCGACACGGCCCACCTGTACGGCGGGGGCGCCAACGAGGAGTTGCTCGCAGAAGCGCTGCACCCCTACCCGGACGGCCTCCTCATCACCACCAAGGTCGGTGTCGCGCGCTCGGCGGACACGGGGGAGTGGGGCCTGGACGCCCGCCCGGCCGTGCTGCGGGAACAGGTGGACCTGGCCCTGCGCCGACTGCGCGTCGAGCGGATCGAACTGCTCCAGCTGCACCGTATCGACCCGGAGACACCGCTCGCCGAACAGCTGGGAACACTGGGCGAGTTGCAGTCCGAGGGCAAGATCGGTCACCTCGGCCTCTCCGAGGTGACGGTCGACGAGCTGAACGAGGCGCGGGCCCTCGTCGACGTGGCGAGCGTGCAGAACGGCTACAACCTTCTGGAGCGCGAACACGAACCGGTGCTCGCCGCCTGCGAGGCCGCCGGAATCGCGTTCCTGCCCTGGCGCCCCGTGGCCCACGGTGACGCGGGCGCGAACGCGGAGGTGGCCGCCGTGGCGGCCGAACTCGGCGCCACCCCCACCCAGGTCTCGCTGGCCTGGCTCCTCGCCCACTCACCGGTCATGCTCCCCATCCCGGGCACGGCGCGGATGGCCCACCTGGAGGAGAACGTCGCGGCGGCCGAAGTGACCCTGAGCCAGGAGCAGTACGACCGGCTGAAGGGATAAGAGGGATGGGCGGCACGGGAGCGTGAGAGCGGCGGGGCGTGACTTCTCCCCGGAGTCCCGCCCCGCGCAGCGCGAGGCTCCCGTGGCGCGTGTGACTGCCTTCACACCCCTGCCCGTTCTCTGTTTCTCCTGGTCCGTATGGCGCGAAACCAGCCCCGAGTGGCGCCTGTGAGTGCCGAAGCGTGAGCCACGAAGCCCCCCGGCAGGGCGATTTGCCCCGTTCATCTCCCGTACATCTGGCGCCGTAGAGGCAGCTCACGGCGGGGGACCGGCAGCACCAACCGGGGTTACATCCCTTACCGGGAGAGGTGTATTGCGGCACTTTGCCCGCTAAGGGGCATGGGCGGGTGATACCCGTAATGCCGGACCCGTTTACAACGGGCGTCACTGTCCGAAACCGATTGTTGACGGAAAGAATGGCCCCGGGATACGTTTTTCGGCGTAAAAGGCAAGCCATACGGACGGGAATCGGTGAAGGATTATGGGAATAATTGCCCAGGCTCTCAACGAATACCGATTAAGCGAGGCGGAGGCAGATAAGGTAGGCGAGCTGTCCGCGCTCGCCGCGCATTTGTCGGGCTCGCTCCCCATCGTCGCTTCGGGGCTCCTCATGGATCTCCCCGAGGGTATGCGCAAAACGGTTCTCGATTTCGGCGCGGACGAGGGAACCGACGGATTCTGCCTGCTCCGCGGTGTCCCGGTGGGCGAGCTCCCGAAGACTCCGCAGGCCCATGAAGCCCACGTTCTCGACGGGCATCCCACCAATGGGACCCTCATGCTCGTCGCGGATCTCCTCGGCTCGCTGACCGGGTATCAGGACGAGAAGTCCGGGGCTCTGTTCCACGACGTCCATCCGGTACGGGGGGAGGAGACCCGGATCGAGAACAGCGGTTCGGTCGCCTTCGACTTCCACACGGAGAACGTGCACCACCCCCTGCGCCCCGACTACCTGGGCCTGCTCTGCCTGCGCCAGGACCACGAGCGGATCGCCGCGACCCGTGTCTCGTCCGTACGGGACGCACTGCCCCTGCTGACGGACGAACAGGTGGCGGAGCTGCGGAAGCCGCAGTTCCACAGCCTGTACCCGACCTCCTTCGCGCGGAACATCGCGGGTCCGCGTCCCTCCGCCGGGCCCCACCCGGTGATCTTCGGGCCGGCGGACCGCCCGTTCATGCGCTTCAACTCGCACAACACCCAGGGCTCCGAACCGGAGGCGCGGGCGGCGCTGCGGGCCCTCACCGGCGCGCTGGAGGAGGTCTGCCGCGATCTGGTGCTCGCGCCGGGCGACCTCGTCGTCCTGGACAACCATGTCGTCGTGCACGGCCGCAGCGCCTTCACCCCCCGCTACGACGGGCGCGACCGGTGGCTCCGGCGCTTCTACTCCCTGCGCAACACCCCTCTGTGGGCCCAGCGCATGATGTGGCACCCCCGTGTCCTGCCCGCGATGACGGAGATCCGCGGGGTCCTCTGACCCGGCGGACGATGCCCCGGCCGCCGGGAGCCGGGGCCGTTCGATGTGAAATGGTGAATGAGGAAGAGTGGAACTGTACGAGGTGCTCGGCCTGCTCCTTGCCGCCGCGGCGGCCGGCTGGGTGGACGCGGTGGTCGGCGGTGGCGGGGTTCTGCTCATCCCGGTGCTCCTGCTGACCTTCCCCCAGTACTCGCCTGCGGTGGCGCTGGGCACGAACAAGATCGCGGCGGTCATGGGCACCACGACCGCCGCGTACATGTACCAGCGGCGTACCGTACTGGACCGCTCGGTGCTGCTCCCCGCCGCCGGACTCGCGGTCCCCTTCGGCGCCCTCGGAGCCCTGTCCGCGTCGAGCGTCCCCACGAGCTTCTTCCGGCCCGTCATCATGGGCCTGCTCATCGCGGTGGCGCTCTTCGTCGCCTTCAGGCCCAGCTTCGGGGTGCAGCAGCGGGACATCGTCGTCACCCCGCGCCGCCGCAATGCGGCCATCCTCATCGCGGGGGTCGGGATCGGCTTCTACGACGGGGTCTTCGGGCCCGGCGTGGGCACCTTTCTCATCATCTCCTTCACCACCCTCCTCGCGACACAGTTCCTGGAAAGCGCGGCCATGGCGAAGGTGATCAACGCCTCGTCCAACCTGGGGGCCCTCGCGGTCTTCGCCTGGCAGGGCAACGTCCTGTGGGCCCTCGGGCTCGGAATGGCCGTGGGAAACATCGCCGGCGCGATGATCGGATCGCGCACCGCGATGAAAAGGGGGTCCGGATTCGTTCGGATCGTCCTGGTCCTCGTGGTCACCGGAATGGTGGCCAAGATGGCTTTCGATCAGTTCGTCTGACAGGACCCCTCATCCCGGGCCCGGCATGGAACCCCAATTTTATGAGGAGCCACCCCTCCGGCAAGACCCGCCTTACGGCAGGAATTCACCTTCTGGCAGGAACCCACCCGACGACGGAAGAGGTTTTATGGCAAGGGAATTATCCGGGCTGCTGACCCTGACCGACTTCGAGGACGCCGCCCGATCCGTTCTTGACGCCGCCTCCTGGGCCTATGTGGCGGGCGGAGCCGACACCCAGCTCACCGTCCGTGCCAACACGGACGCCTTCGACCAGGTCTGGCTGCGCCCCCGCGCCCTCGGCGGTTCGGGCGCGAAGCCCGACACCTCGGTGACCCTGCTCGGGCAGCGGCTCCAACTCCCGGTCCTCCTCGCCCCGACCAGCCCCCAGCGGCTCCTCCACGAGGACGCCGAGATCGCGACCGCCCGCGCCGCCGAGTCCGCCGGCACGCTGTCGATCGTCAGCACCGACAGCCACCACGTGTTCGCCGATGTGACCGGCTCCGTCGGAAGCGACTCCTGGTTCCAGCTGTACGCCTACCGGTCCCGGGACGACGTCGCCGCGACGATCGCCCTGGCGGAGGAGGCCGGAGCGACCGCCATCGTGGTCACGGTCGACGCGAGTTACGCGGCACGCCGCATCAGCACCCGGCGCGCGGGCTTCCGTACCCCGGCCCACGTCGACTTCGGCAACCTGCGCTCGCTGGGGGTGCTCACGGGGGAGATCCCGGACGGCGCCCGCATCGACCGGCTCCCCCTGACCTGGGACGACCTGGAGTGGATTCGGAGCCGTACGGACCTGCCGATCGTGGTCAAGGGCGTCCTGCGGGGCGAGGACGCCGAGCGGTGCGTCGGCCTCGGCGTGGAGGGCGTGATCGTCTCCAACCACGGGGGCCGCCAGCTCGACGGAGCGGTACCCAGCCTGATCGCCCTGGAACAGGTGGCGGCCGCGATCTCCGACCGCGCGCTGGTGCTCCTGGACGGCGGTGTCCGCTCCGGCGTCCACGTCGTCAAGGCGCTCGCGCTCGGCGCGGACGCGGTGTGCATCGGCCGCCCCTACCTCTGGGGCCTCGGCCTGGCCGGCCAGCAGGGCGTCGAGGCGGTGCTCGACCTTCTCCGGAGCGAGATCGAGGACACGCTGCTCCAGCTCGGCGCGGACTCCGTGGCGGACATCGGCGCGGACTTCGCGATCAGGGCCCGCTGAGCCTTCCGGGGCCACCGGGCCTTCCGGGGCCACCGGGCCGTCCGGGGCCACCGGGCCTTCCGGGCCTCCTGGGCCCTGAGGCCCCGCTGAGCCGTCCGGGCCCACCGCCGCCTTCGCCCCCTCGCGGCCCCGGCCTTCTGCCAAACCCTCCCTCCCCACCCTCCCTCCCCCGGCAAGGAGACACCCTGTGACCGTCCATTTCTCGCGCGGCATCCCCCCGCTCGAAGCGATCCCCTCCCTCGCCATCGCCGAGCTGACCGGGACGATCCTGTCCACGGAACCGGACCGGGTCTTCCAGTACGCGCCCATCGGCCACCACACCGGAGACCGCGAACTCCGCGACCAGCTGGGCGCGTTCCACTCCGTCGACCCCGACCGGATCTTCGTCACCAACGGCTCGCTCCAGGCCCTCGACCTGCTCGCCGCCCACCTCCTCAAGGACGCGCCCAGCCATCTGGTCCTGGCCGAGGCTCCGACGTACGACCGCGCTGTCCAGATATTCGAGCGGCACGGCGGACGGGTCTCCGGGGTGCCGCTGCGGCACGACGGACTCGACCTGGACATCCTGCGGGAGCGCCTGCGTACCGAGGTGCCCGCGTTCGTCTACGTGATCCCCGACTTCCAGAACCCCAGCGGTGTGACGACGAGCGAGGAGAAGCGGCGCGAAATCGTGCGCCTGTCCGCCGAGTTCGGCTTCACGATCCTGGAGGACATCCCCTACCGGGAACTCCGCTTCGACGGCACCGCCCCCACGCTCCTCGGGGAACTCGCGGACGGGGTCGACGGCGCCCGGGTGCTGACCATGGGGTCACTCAGCAAGATCCTCAGCCCGGGGCTGAGGGTCGGTTACGTCATCGCTCCGCCCGGTGTCCCGCGCGCTCTGGCCGCACTGGCGGAGAGCACGTACCTGTCTCCTGCCCCGCTGCTCCAGACGGTGGCCGCCCGGGCCTTCGAGAGCGGGCTGGTACGGCAGAACATCGAGGCCGTACGGAAACTGCTGCGCCCGCGCCACGACGCCGCCGTCGAGGTGGTGCGCAAGGTCCTCGGTGACGTCGCGCTGTGCGTGCCCGAGGGTGGTTACTACATCAGCGTGCACCTGCCGGTCCGGACCACCGAGGAGGAGTTGCTCGCCGCGGCGTCCGCTGAGAGCATCGCCCTCACCCGCGGCTCGGCCTTCTACCCGGCCGACTCGGCACCCCCCGCAGGAACGGTGTTCCTGCGCCTGCCGTTCCAGTCCCTCGGCGGCGAGGAGTTCACGGCGGGCGTGACCGGGCTCGCGGCGGTGGCGCGGCAGGCCGGGTAGCGGACCGGGCGGCAGGCGCGGGGCACGGGAAGCGGCGGGAGCCGCACGTCGGGGGAAGGGCACGATGACCACGGCCGGGCAGAGCACCGAGGGCGGCGCCGGGGAGGACCCCGCACAGGACCCCGTACGAACTCCCGTACAGGAGAAGGGCCAAGGAACAACGGTCCGGGGGACACCGGAGCAAGGAACAACGGCGCGGGGGACACCAGGACAAGGGGCGAGGGAACAGGAATTCGCGCGGAGGACCGGGCCGGGGGCATGGCGCCCCAGGGTCCTGCGGGACGCCTCGCTCTCCGCCGTCCTCGCGGGCCTCGTCACCGTCACGGTCTCCTGCTCCGGCCCCCTCCTCGTGGTCCTCGCGGCGGCGGCCGCCGGTCACCTCAGCGACGAGCAGACCGCGTCCTGGGTCTGGGCGGCGTGCGTGGGCAGCGGCGTGACCTGCGCCGTGCTCAGCTGGTGGACCCGTATGCCGGTGATCACGGCCTTCTCGACACCGGGCGCCGCCGTCCTCGTCGGCAGCCTCGGGAACTACTCCTACCCCGAGGCAGTCGGGGCCTTCATCATCAGCGGCCTGCTCATGGCGCTGATCGGCCTGACGGGCGTCTTCGGCCGGATCATGCGGCGCATACCGCCCGGGATCGTGGCGGGCATGCTCGCGGGGGTGCTGTTCTCCTTCGGGGCGGGCCTGTTCTCGGCCCTGGACACGGCACCCCTGCCGGTGCTCACGGCCCTGGCGACGTACCTGGCGGTGAAGCAGAGGTCACCCAGGTACGCGGTCGCCGGGGCGCTCGTCGCCGCGGTACTCGCCACCGCCGTCGCACCGGGCTTCCACAGCACGCCCGTTGACATCGGGTGGACCCTGCCCGTGTTCACGGCACCGGAGTTCAGCGGCGCGGCGCTCGTGGGGATCGCCATCCCGCTGGCCGTGGTCACGATGGCCTCGCAGAACGCCCCCGGACTCGGCGTACTGGCCGCCTGCGGCTACCGGCCGAACGACCGCCTGCTCCTCACCGCCACCGGCCTCACCTCATCGGCGCTCGCCCCGCTCGGCGGACACGCGGTGAACCTGGCGGCGATCACGGCCGCGATCAGCACGGGCGAGGAGTCCCACCCCGATCCCCGGCGCCGTTACGTGGCCGGCCTGGCGAGCGGCTTCTTCTACCTGCTGACGGGTGTCTGCGGCGCCGCCCTGGTGGGACTCTTCGCCGTGCTGCCCGCCGAACTCATCGCCGTCATCGCCGGGGTGGCGCTCCTCGGCACGATCTCCTCGAGCCTGGCCCAGACCCTCGCCGACGAGCGGGGCCGGGACGCGTCGGTGGTCACGTTCCTCACCACGGCGTCCGGCGTCACCCTCGGCGGAATCGGGTCCGCCTGCTGGGGCCTGCTCCTGGGCCTGGCGACCCACGCGGCACTCTCGGTACTTCCGGTACGGAGACGGGGGCGCCGGGACCGGGGGAAGAACCCCACCCCCGCCTCCGGGGACGCCTCCACCGCATCGAGCCGGTCGGCCGCAGGCTGAGTAGAGGGGGGCCTCCCGTCACGGTGACGGGAGGCCCCCCTCAGGCGCTGCTCGCCCTTCCGTCCGTCAGCTGAGGGCCCGGAAATCGAGCCATCCGCTGCTTCCGACGGCGACACCGCCGCCGGAGAGGTTGGGGTAGAGGTAGAGCTTGTCGTCACCGCCGGTGGCGAGGATATCGGCCTTCTTGTCGGAGCCGATGTCGGGGAAGGCGGTGAGCAGTGGGCGATAGGTGCGAGTCCAGCCGTTCCCGATGACGGTGGAGTTGGGGCCGCTGCCGAGGCCCTCTCCTGCCGGGCCGGTTCCTTGGTAGAGGCGGAGTTCCCCGTTGGTCTTGTGGCGGGCTATGAGGTCGACGTGGCCGTTGCCGGTGCGATCGCCCGGGGCTACGAGGTCGTAGTTCGTCCAGGACCCGTTACCGATGAGGACGGGGTCCTGGGTCTCGTCGAGGTAGAGGGATTCGGAGCCGTAGTACAGCCAGAGAAGGTTGCCTTCCTTGACCAGGAGGTCGGGGTAGCCGGCGACATCGATGGTGCCGTCGTTGTCGACGTCCAGAGGACCGTCGACATCACCGATGGCGAGGATCTGGTCGGCGTTCTTCCAGTGGTTGTTGGCTTCGTTGTAGACGTCGAGTTCCTGGCGGTCGTACTGGCAGGAGCGGGAGTGCCCGTCGGCCTGCTCGTCACGTGCGCTGCAGGCCCAGCCGACTCCGTTGTTCGGGTAGAGCTGCAGGGTCTTGCCGCCGTCTCCGGGGATGGCCGCGATGAGGTCTTCGAAGCCGTCGCCGGTCCAGTCACCGCGACGGGTGATGTCGGCCCCGGTGAAGTCACCGTTGCTCGCCGTGGTGCCGGTTCCCAGGTAGCCGTTGCCCTGGCCGGGGTACAGCCACAACTCGCCGTTGCTGCGCACACCGTAGAGGTCGGCGTTGTCGTCCCCGTTGAGGTCGCCGGCCTTGTCGGGGATGGAGAGTCCGTTCGCGTAGAAGAGGTAGGCGGCCCGGTCGGACCGGTTCTGGGCGGCGTCGAGGCTGCGGACGTAGAGCCGCTGCGATCCGGCCGAGGGCGGGGTCAGGACGAGCTTGGCGTCGATCTTTCCGTCCCCGTCGAGGTCGGTGCTGGGCTTGACGTTGCGGACGGTGGGGTCCCAGTCGCTCCAGTACTCGTAGGACGTTACGTCGTTGACGCCCCCATTACCGAGGATGAACGTTCCTGCGGTCCGGGCCCGGCCGGTGGTGGCGGGCCAGCCGTCGGAGCCGTCGGGGAACTGCTGGGAACTGATGGTGGGTGGTGTGCTCGGCCGGTTGGGATCGAAGTTGAAGCCGCAGGTGCCCGCAGGGACCCAGGCGGAGTTGGCGGTCGCGTCGAGGGTCTGTACCTTCCAGCCGAAGTTGCCCTTGGCTGCGGCCAGGTGCTTCTGCAAGGTGGCCTTGGGGATCTTCACCTTCGCGACCGTGCCGGAGGTGGCGGACACGATCTGGTTGAAGATCTCGGCCCCGCCGGAGAGGTTGTTCGTCCCCCAGAGGCGGAACTGGGCACGGACCGTTCCCCCGTCCGGGTCGGAGACCTTCGCGGTGAGCGTGACGTCGGTGTTCCCGATCGTGGTGTACGGGGCGGCCGTGACGCATCCGCCGGAGCTGGGGATCGTGTCCAGGCTGTTCGGGGCGTTGGGCACGGTGTTGTAAATCGTCGACATCACAGCCGAGTTGGCGTCGAACTTCTTCCACGCGAAGACGTCGCTCTCGCTGCTCGCCCGCAGACCCATGGTCAGCGTGTTCCACTTGTTGGCGATGACATCCTTCGCGCCAGCGGTCACGTCGAAGGCGAGGTCTCCCCCGGGGCAGGCCGGTCCCCAGCCGAGTGACTCGTTGACCGAGTCCAGCTTCTTGCGCCACTCGGGCTGCTTGTTCCATGTGGTGGACGCGGAGATCGCGCTGGTCGCCCAGAGCTCGACGGTCCGGTTGGTGCACGACCAGGACCAGGTGTTCTTGATCCGGAACGTGGAGGAGGAGACCACCTTCTTCGTGGACCAGAGGTTGTCGGCCTTCATGCGGAAGAAGGACCTGGCCAGCCCGTCGGTCTCGTTCTCGTACCCCGCACGGGCGGTTGTGGTGCCCTTCTTGTCCCAGTTGGCGCCGTTGAAGAACGAGCTGGTCGGGTACTTCTTGTAGGCGATGGTCCATGAGTGACGGGAGCCGGAGACCGCCGGGTCCAGCAGCACCGGGTACGTGGTGTCCTCGCCCGTCAGGAGGTCCTGGTCCGGAGTGAGGGTCAGCTTCCCGTCCCCGACCGCGAGCCCCATGGCCGCCTGCTGCGCGCCGTATCCGGGCTCGAACTCGTCGGAGGGCGGCGGCGGCCCGGTGGGGACGCCGCGGGCCGAGCGGGCCGCAGGTGCGGCAGGCGCGGTGGCGGTGCTGCTGCTGTCCCACATCAGCGGGGTCGGTGCGGTGAAGACCTCCTGGCCGGCCGGATTGACCGCCGAGAAGTTGCCGTGGGCGTCGGTAGCCGCTGTCAGGCCACTGGTTTCCAGCCCGAAATGGACTTCCTTCAGCGCCGGATCGGCAGCAGCCTCCGCGGACTTGACCACCAGAAGGCTGGTGAATCCGGCCGGGCTCGCCTTGATCTTCAGGTCCACATCCGTCAGGACATTTCCGAACGTCACGGTGTCGCCGTCGATCTGGGGATCGGGAAGTGGCTGCGGCCAGGTCCAGGACATGCTGCGTCCATCACGTGTGACGGTCGCCAGAGGCCCCTCACCACCGCCGGAGAATCGCACGTCCACCTCGGTGGCCTTCGGCGACAGCGAGCCGTCGGAATTCACCTCGAGGGTGGTGTCGATCGGTACCAGCTTGTTGTCCTGGCGTACGAACTGCGGTAGCGCGTAGGTGTCTTGGGTGAAGGTGCCGTCAGGGTTGGCGAACACCTGCGACACCTCGGTGCGTCGGGCGAGCACCTCTACCGGCCGACCGGTCTCCGACGCCTTGACCTGCGCCAGGGCCTCGGCTTCCGCCTTCGTCGCCACCGGCTCCGGGGCGGTCACGGGCTCGGCCGCGGCGGCCTCCGGCAGAGGATGGGGCGCCACACCGAGCGTCAGGAGTGCGGCGAGAGCAGCCGTTCCCGTGACGGCCGCACTTGTTCTCCATCTGGTTTTGCTTCGCAAAAGTTTCATCAAAGAGTCCCCTCCCAGGTCTGTTCGAGTCGCACCCTAGAACGTGAGGGAAGTGTGATGAAAGCGATTCTTGGTGACGTTGCCCCAGGTCGGCCAATTCGGCACTTGTCATTCTCCTCATTTCGGTTCACAAGCCAATGAATCGGGCACCTTCTTGATTCTTTCGGGGGCTGAAGGCACTGAATCGTTATGAACTCCCTGTGCTGACGCTGTGAAAGTCCTGCTAACTTCCCTGATCGGCTATGACCTTTGGGCAACGGGTGGGGAGTTCTGCGGATGTTTTCGGGTGGGGGCGTCAGTACGGGACGCGTGAGGAGACGGGCACGGCTGATAGCCGCGGCCCTGGCCGCGTTCTTGTTCGTGGGACTGCTGGGCGGGCCGGTCGCGGCAGCCGTCGAGCTGGATCTGCTGAAGCTCGAGAAGCCCGACCCGGTGCCGACCGGTGAGGTGGCGAAGCGCGGGCTGGTGAAGCCCGATCAGACTGCTCGGCGCCCGTGGAAGAAGCCCGAGGTCACCTGGCCCGCGCCGGGCATCGCCACTCCCGCGCTCCACGACAACGGGGCGCCGGTGAAGGCCGGTTCACTGCCCGTCAGTGTGCGCCGCGCCGCACCGGAGACGGGGCGTACGGCGAAGGCGTCGGCTCCGGCTTCTCGTGACGGCAGGACCCGGGCCGCAGGCCCGGAGAAGGTCCAGGTCCAGGTCCTGGACCGGGCCACCACCGAGTCGTTGGGCGTCGAGGGTGTCGTACTGGCCCTCCGCCCCACCACGGGTACCGAGGGCGCCGTGGACGTCGAGGTCGACTACTCCGGCTTCCGGGACGCCTACGGTGGCGACTGGGCCTCCCGTCTCACGCTCAAGACGCTTCCCGCCTGCGCGCTGACCACGCCGGGCAAGAAGGGCTGTGCCGCGGGCGAGTCCCTCACCACCACCAACGATGCGGGCAAGGGCACGATCGAGGCCGCTGTCCAGCTGCCTGCCGCGACCGCGGAACCGGCGGCCGACGCTCCTGTCGCGCGGGCGGCAGGAGCCCGGGCGGTCTCCGGCAACACCGTGCTCCTGGCGGCGACCGCCGCGGCGGCCGGCCCGTCGGGCAACTTCACGGCCACCTCCCTCTCCCCGTCGGCCTCCTGGGCAGCAGGCGGTTCGAACGGCGCGTTCTCCTGGACGTACCCGATCGACACCCCGGCCGTCGCCGGCTCCGCCGTTCCGGATCTGAAGCTGGGCTACTCCTCCCAGTCGGTCGACGGGCGTACCGCGTCGACGAACAACCAGGCCAACGGCATCGGCGACGGCTGGTCGATGGAGCCGGGCTACATCGAGCGCCAGTACATCTCCTGCAGCGAGGACACCAAGAACAGCACGACCACGGCCAAGGTCGGCGACCTGTGCTGGAAGAAGGACAACGCCGTCATCAACCTCGGCGGCCAGTCCAACACCCTGATCAAGGACGACACCACGGGCCAGTGGCGGCTGGAGGGCGACGACGGCACCAAGGTCGAGAAGCTCGCCAGCGCCGCCCGGGCCAACGGTGACAACGACGGTGAGCACTGGCGGGTGACCACCCCGGACGGCACCCGCTACTACTTCGGCTACAACCGCCCGCAGGGCTGGGCCGCGGGCAAGGAGGAGACCAACTCCACCTGGACGGTACCGGTCTTCGGCAACCAGAAGGACGAGCCGTGCTACGCGGCGGCGTTCAAGGACGCCTGGTGCCAGCAGGCGTGGCGGTGGAACCTGGACGCGGTCATCGACCCGCACGGCGACGCCATGACGTACTACTGGGACAAGGAGACCAACCACTACGGCCGCAACGTCAACCCGAGCACCGGCGCCTCCACCGCGACGCCCTACATCCGGGGCGGTTCCCTCAAGCGCATCGAGTACGGTCTGCGCTCCGGCGACTTCTACGCCCAGCCCGCGGCCAAGGTCGAGTTCACCAGCAGTGAGCGCTGCCTGAGCAACTGCGGAACGTTCGACAAGGCCAACGCGAAGAACTGGCCCGATGTCCCCTTCGACCGCTACTGCGCCCCGGGCACGGAGTGCAAGGACCGTTACTCGCCGTCCTTCTGGAGCCGGAAGCGGCTGACGAAGATTGACACGTCGGTGCTCGTCGGTACGGCCTTCAAGCCGGTCGACAGCTGGGCCTTCACCCACCAGTTCCCCTCGCCGGGCGACGGCAGTTCCCCGGCCCTCTGGCTGGCCTCGATCACGCGCACCGGACACGGTGGCACCGGCTCCGTCACCCTCCCCGCCGTCACCTTCCTGGGGCAGACCCTGCCCAACCGCGTGGAGGGCGCCACCACCGGCGGCGCCCCGGACCCGGTGCCGCCGCTGTGGCGCTACCGCGTCTACGGCATCAACAACGAGACCGGCGGATCGATCGGCATCACCTACTCACCGACCGACTGCAAGGCGGGCAGTGTTCCCACTCCCGCCTCGAACAACCGGCGCTGCTACCCGGTGAAGTGGTCTCCGCCGCAGGCCCCCGGGGCGGACTACGAGCCGTATCTCGACTGGTTCCACTCCTATGTCGTCACCAAGATCCTGGAGACCGACAGAACGGGCGGCGCCCCCGCCAAGCAGACCGACTACGCGTACCTGGACGGCATGGCCTGGGCCAAGGCCAAGGACGACGAGTTCACCGACGCCAAGCACCTGACGTACGGCGACCGCAAGGGGTACGGCCGGGTCCAGGTCCGTACGGGTGTGGCACCGGACAAGCGGACGCTGAAGGAGTACCGCTACTTCCGCGGCATCGACGGGGCCTCGGTCAAGGACAGCGAGGGCGTCTCCGTCACCGACCGGGAAGCCTTCGCGGGCATGACCCGCGAGGAGGCCACGTACAACGGTGACGGCGGCAAGCTCGAGACCACCACCAGCTACGAGCCGTGGCGCTCGGCCGCGACCGCCACCGAGACCCGGTCCGAAGGGCTGCCCGCCCTCCACGCGTACGCCACGGGCGGCAAGAGCGAGCAGACCCGTACCGCGGTCGGCGCGGGGTGGCGCACCACCCGTGTCGAGCGGACCTTCGACGCGCTCGGTCAGCCGCTTTCCGTGTCCTCGCTCGGCGACACCGCGAAGTCCGGCGACGAGGAGTGCACCACCAACACCTACGTCCGCAACACCTCGCTGAACATCCTCACCACGGTCTCCGAGTCCCGGACCGTGGCCAAGCCCTGCGGCACCACGCCGACCCTCCCGGCGGACCTGGTCTCGGCCGAGCGCTACTACTACGACAACGCGACCAGCCTGACCACCCCGCCCGTACGGGGCGATGTGACGCGCCTGGACGAGCAGGACGCCAAGGGCACCGGGTACCTCACCACCGCGACCCACACCTACGACCAGCACGGCCGGGAGAGGACCTCCACCGACGCCCTGAAGGTCACCACCGCCAGGACCGCCTACGTCCCCGCCACCCTCCAGGCGCCGACCACGGTCACCGTGACCAACGCCAAGGACCACGTCACCACCACCACGCACGACCCGGTCCGGGGCGTGGTCACCGCCACGGTGGACGCGAACGGCAAGCGCACCGACGCCGTCCACGACGGACTCGGCCGGGTGCTGAAGGTCTGGGAGCCGGGCTGGTCCAAGGCGGCCAACGCGAACAAGCCCTCCGCCGAGTACAGCTACCGGATCTCCAGGACCGAAACGAACGCCGTCACCGTCAAGACCCTCAAGCAGAACGGCGATTACCGCACCACCCACACGCTCTACGACGGACTGCTGCGCGAGCGCCAGACACAGGCTCCGGCCGTCGGCACGCAGGACCGGGTCATGACGGAGACCCACTACGACACCCATGGCCGGCCGTGGCAGACGTATGCCCCTTACTACGCGACGGGTGCGCCGTCGACGACGCTGATGTCGGCCGCGGTGAACACGGTCCCGACCGCGACACAGAGCCTCTTCGACGGGATGGGCCGTGTCACGGACGCGCTGTCGGTGAAGTTCGGCGACGAACAGTGGCGGACCAGGACGGTCTACGAGGGTGACCGCACCACGGTCGTCCCGCCCCAGGGCGGCACGGCCACCACGACGGTGACGGACGCCCGCGGACGCACCACCGAACTCCTCCAGTACACGAACGCCGCACGTACGACGTCGCAGAAGACCCGGTACGTGTACGGGAAGTACGACGAGCCGTCCTCGGTCATCGACCCCGACGGGAACACCTGGTCCTACACCTTCGACAGCCGGGGCCAGAAGACGAAGACCGTCGACCCGGACAAGGGCACCACGTCCACCGAGTACGACGACCTCGGCCGTCCTGCCAGGACGACCGACGCACGCGACATCGAGATCATCACCGAATACGACGTCCTCGGCCGCACGAGCGAGGTCAAGCAGGGCAACACGCTCCTGTCGAAGTGGACCTACGACACCCTCGCCAAGGGCCAGTTGACCAAGAGCACGCGCTACGTCGGTGGAGCCGAGTACACCACGGCGACCGACGGCTTCAACGACCGCTACCAGCCCACCGCGACGACCACCACGGTTCCCGCCGCTGCGGGCGGCCTGGCCGGCACCTTCACCTGGACGTACGGCTACAACGCGGAGACCGGGGCACCGCTCTGGACCCTCAACCCCGCCGTGGGGGACATCCCCGCCGAACGCGTGACCACGAACTACAACAGCGACGACCTGCCCTTCCGCGTCAGCGGGCAGCGCGGAGCCCTGGTCTCCAACACGCTCTACGACGTCTTCTCCCGGCCCACACGCCTGGAGTACAGCGCGACGCTGAACCAGAAGGCGTACAGGACCGTGCTGTACGACGAGCACACCGGCCGGGTGACCCGGCAGACCACCGACCGGGACGTGGCTCCCCAGCGGGTGGACGACACGACGTACGCCTATGACCCGGCGGGCAACGTCACCGGTGTGACCAACGTCAGCGGTCAGGACGCGCAGAAGTCCACCGACATCCAGTGCTTCACCAACGACCCGCTGGGTCGGCTGACTGCGGCCTGGACGGCGAAGGCCGACTGCTCCGCCGCCCCCTCGGCCTCCACGGTCGGCGGCCCGGACGCGTACTGGCACAGCTACAGCTACGACACGATCGGCAACCGGTCGAAGCAGACCGAGCACGCCACCGCGCCCGGCCTCACGGACGCCGTGACCAGCTACACCCACCCGTCCCCCGGAGCCAAGCGCCCCCACGCGGTGCAGCAGGCTTCCGTCTCCGGCGGTCCGGCCGACGGGCGTACCAGCACCTTCGAGTACGACAACGCCGGCAACACCACCAAGCGGACCATCGGCACCACCGTCCAGGACCTCACCTGGACCCCCGAAGGCCAGCTGGCCACCCTCACCGAGGCGGGCAAGCAGACCAGCTACACCTACGACACCGACGGCAACCGGATCATCGCGAAGAACGGTGACGGGTCCAGCACCCTCACGCTCCCCAACGGCGACCAGCTGCAGCTCGCGGCGAATGGCACCAAGACCGCCACGCGCTACTACGAGCACAACGGCGAGACCGTGGCCGTCCGTAACGGCAACGCCATCGCCTACCTGATCAACGACCACCAGGGCACCGCGATGACGGCCATCGCGATCGGCACCCTCGCCCTGACCCGGAGGAAGCAACTCCCCTTCGGCCAGCTCCGATCCGAGCAGTCATCGGCCTTCGGCCCCCGAGGTTTCGTCGGCGGCACCAACGACCCCACCGGCCTCACCCACCTGGGCGCCCGCGAATACGACCCCGTCCTGGGCCGCTTCGTCTCCGTCGACCCGATCATCGACTTCGCCGACCCGGCACAGATGAACGCCTACAGCTACGCCCACAACAGCCCGCTCACCAAGTCGGACCCCACGGGCCTGCGCCCGGACGGCCCGGTCGGAGGCAACTCCTACAACGACGAGCGGTGGGCCGAGCAGCGGGGCATGACGGCCGGGTACACGAAGAAGAGCGGCAAGTGGGCCTGGAACCAGACACCGAAGAAGGACCGGGATTCCCGGACGCGCTATCGGAACTACCAGGCCAATCCCGCCCACTACATGATCGACGACAAGCACGCCCGTAAGTACGCGGCTGATGCCAAGGCGCAGCGCAAGAAGGCTGAGGAAGCTCGCGCGAAAAAGGCTGCAGAGCAGCAGCGCAAGGAAGACGGAATTTTTGAGAACATCAAGAAGGGGAACTGGCGGGCGGCCTGGGACAACAGCGGAGGAAAGGTGGTCAGCCATGTTGGGGAGCACTGGCGTGGATATGCGCAGGTGGCGGCCTTCGCAGTATGCGTTGCGGCGTCTGCAGGGGCGTGTTTCATAGCGGGGGCTGCCGTTATAGTTGCGGACAACGTGGCAGATGTAGTCAACGGCACATTCAGTGGAACGAAGCTCGCGAAGCAGACGGCCTGGCTCCTGGTGGGTGGAGGCATTGCCCGGAGTCTCGCCGGGAGCTGGCGTGGAAGTGCTTTCGCCCGCGGCCCTGCCGGTGCGCGCCCGGCCCTGTGGAGGGGAAGCGTCCGGCCAGCTGCCCCGAAGGGGGCGCTGGACGCACGGCAGACGGCGCTGAACATGAGCGGCAATGCCAGTATGTCCTCGGCCACCTGCGGCGCCGGTGGCTTCAGCGGTGGAGGAAAGAAGCTTTGTTGATGATCACTACACTCAGGCCAATTCCGTTCCCCGGGAAAACTCCGGTGGTGGTGCTCCGCCGCAAGAGTGGTCCGATCATCGGCATCGTTGCCTTGGTTCTTGGCGGCTCAGTGAGCGCTTGGGCTCTCGCGGCACACGCCAGCAGGTCT
Source organism: Kitasatospora albolonga (assembly GCA_002082585.1). Classification (NCBI taxonomy): domain Bacteria; kingdom Bacillati; phylum Actinomycetota; class Actinomycetes; order Kitasatosporales; family Streptomycetaceae; genus Kitasatospora; species Kitasatospora albolonga. Next base: position 2,573,053 of record CP020563.1, on the reverse strand, counting down.
CCGGTGCCGGACAGAGTGACGGTCGCGATGCTGGTCCTCTTCGGTATGCGGGTCGGTTGGCGAGCCGTTGGTCGGCCACGGGTCGAGGCTCATCCTGAAGGGCTACTGGTCGTCGGCCTGATGGGGCGGAGCTGGATCAGTGCGAGGGATCTCCGTCTGATCTCGACGGAGAACGGGATGACGGTTCTCCTGACGGACGGATACGAGGTGCCCGTGTTCGCCTTCTCGGCCTCGATGCTGGACCGTGGCCGGACCGAGCGGGCAGCTTCGCAGATGCGTGGCGTGCTGAGGAAGGGGTCGGTGGCGCGGGACTCTGCGCCGTCGACCCGTTCTCCGGACTTCACCTGGTTCGACCTGGCCTTCGTGCCGCTGCCGGTTTTGATGCTGTTGTCAGCGGCCGGGGTCTGGGGAACCTGGAGCTAGGCATTTCGGCTGTTCCTTTCGGGGGTGAAGTCCGGAGGCGATGGCCGCCGCACCGCAGAACATACAGCGGCGCGGCGGCCATCGGCTGGTCCCGCCCGTCGACAAGGGCCGCAGGCCGGATCGGCCTCCGGCGCCCTGCCCCTGGCTCCCGCCTCCCGGCTACCGAGCCAGCTCCGCCGACCGCACCGCCCCCGACACCAGGGCAACCCCCACCCCCACGCTCCCGAACACCCCGCACCCGATGAACACCGGTGCCACTCCCCACACCCCGATCGCGGCCCCGACCGCCGGGTAGCTCAGCGGGGCCAGGCCCACCGTGGTGAGCATGACGACCGAGGTGACCCGGCCCAGGTATGCGGGGTCGGCGGCCGTCTGGACGAGGGCGTTGGCCAGGGTGCCGCAGATGCCCATGGCCAGTCCCACGGCCGCGGCCAGCGCCACGGCGTACGGCAGGGTCGGGACCAGGGCGATGGCCGCCGCGCCCGCGCATCCGGCGAGCAGGGTTCCGGTCATCGTCAGCCCGGCCCGGGGGAGTCGGCCGATGACGGTGAGCAGGACGGCCCCTACGGTGGCCCCCGCGCCGAAGCCGCTGACGATCCAGCCGTACCCCGAAGGCCCCCAGCCCCGCTCGCCGTTGAGCAGCAGCATGCCGACGTTGAGGGTTCCGGTGAGGCCGAGCTCGCTGATGGCGGTCACCGCGATGAGCGGGCCGATGAGGCGGTGGCCGCGGATGTAACGGAGACCGCCGAGGAGGTCCTGCCAGGCGTTGCCGGGGGCCGGGTCCGGTGTGTCCCGTACGCCCGGTGCCGATGCCGGTGCCGATGCCGATGCCGGTGCCGTGTCGCCCGTCGCGTCGCCCCGTACGTCCGAAGCCTCGGCCGCCGCCCCCAACGGGCGCAGCCGTACCGCCAGCAGCAGCGGCAGTGACAGCGCGAACAGCAGCCCCGCGGCGGCGAACGCGGCCGACGCGCCGCCCACCCCCATGGCCAGGCCGCCCAGGGGCGGCCCCGCGATCTGGCTGACCCGCATCGACAGCGTACGCATGCCGGTGACGCGGGCCAGTTGGTCCGGGCTCGTGATGCGTGGCGGGAGCGCCCCGACGGCGGGTACGAACAGCGCGTCCACCACGCCGAACGCGAGGGCCAGCGCCACCAGGAGCCATACGGCGGGTGCGGTGACCGCGACCCCGGCCGCCACCGCGAGGATGAGCACGCACCGTACGGCGTCGCTGCCGAGGACGATCCTGCGCAGCCCGAACCGGTCGGCCGCCACGCCACCGCCCAGCATGAGGAGCGCGCGCGGCAGTGCCCCGGCTGCCATGACCAGGCCGACCTCCGTGGGACCGGCGACCTTCTGCGCCGACCAGCCGAGGGCGACGAAGTAGATGCTGTCGCCGATCAGCGAGATGGTGTACGCGGCAAGCCAGCGCAGCACGTTGGCGTCGCGGTGGGCCGGGCGGGGTGGCGCGGCGGGGGTCGGAGCCGGGGCGGGGAGCGGTGCCTTGGGTGGGGCGTTCTCTGCTGTGGACACGGAGTCTCCCTGTGTACGGACCTGGCGGGGGTGAGGGTGAAGGCGGAGGCCGAAGCTCGGGGCGAATCGGGGAGAGGGGGAGGGGGAGGGGGAGGAGGTGAGTCGGGGGCTGACTGGGAGTGAGCCGACGTGGGTTCAGGTCCGGAACGGGAACCCGTACAGATGCACCGACACGTGCTCCCGCCCCTCCGTGTCACCCGTCGCCTGGGCAGCCTTGCTGCGTTCCCTCCACCGCCGCGCGATGACCTGCAACTCGTCGTTCATTTCCGCGAGTTCCGCGGGCGTCAGGTCCATCAGCCACTCCGAACTGAAGGCGGCGTCGGTCCACTCCGCGCCCCAGGCCGCCGTCTGGTCCAGGTAGGTCCGGTACTGAGCGGTCCGGTTCTCGTGGATGCCGCGCGTCACCGTGCCGACAACGGCGGCCCCTTCGGGCGTGTCCGCGAAGTCCGAGCCCCGGAAGCCCCACCCCTGCTCGGACGCCACCTGCCACCACCGCTCACGGCCGTCCGTGCTCCGGCCGCTCGCCTCGGCCACGAACCCGTGCTCGGCCAGCTTGCGCAGGTGGTAACTGACCAGCGACGGCGCCAGATCGGCCTGCTCGGCGAGCTGGGACGCGGTCGCCGTGCCGGCGGTGTACAGCAGCCGGTAGAGCTGCATGCGCAGCGGGTTGGTGAAGGCTTTCAGACGGGAGAGTTCGGTGATCTGCTCGGGCGCGGGCTTCGGAGGCATGCCGTTACCGTAGATGTGAAAGATTAGTTGCGCAATAAGTCTTTCGTATGTGGTCTGTCTGTCTGGAGAGGGCTGTCCTTCGCGGGAACGGCTCCGGCCCCGGTCCTGGGTGGGACCGGGGCCGGAGCCGGAGTGGGGGCGGGCGTCACGCCTTGGCGGAGAACCAGCTGGTGCAGCCGTGGTTCGTGCTGCCCTTCTTGATGCAGGCACGAAACTGGATCTTGGTGCCTTCCTTGAGGTTCTTCGTCTTCTTGACCTCGGAGGGAGCCGTCTTGCCCTTGGTGTTGATGTTGATGATCGTCTTGCCGGTCGAGACCTGCTTGACCTGCCCCACGACGTAGTAGCCGTCGCTGCGCTTGTCGTTGATGTACAGCGTGTCGCCGGTCCAGATGCCCACCAGCGGATCGGCGGCCCACGTGACCGCGCCGATGTTGTGCGGGTGGTGGTACAGCTGGAAGGACCTGGAGCCGTCCTTCTTCAGGTTCTCCTTGAGTGCCGTCTCCTTCCACGTGAGCTTGGGGGCTGCCTGCGCGGCGGGCGCGGTCAGGACGGAGCCGGACAGGGCGAGGCCGATGACAGCGGCGACAGCGGCTGTACGGCGGCGGACGTTCGAACGCGGCATGCTTTTCCTCCATGGGTGGCGCCTGCACCGGATGGGCGTCCCTCGCGGTGCCGAGGGTGCGAAGGTGCGAAGGTGTGAAGGCGCGGTGTAAGGAGGCTAGTGGCCGATTTGCGTCCCACCGGCTGGGTTTGGGACATCCCGGGACGGAAGCGTCTCTGACCTGCACAACCGCTGTTGAGGTGGGACGATCCCGGGACGTGGGACGGTGTGCGGGCCTGGCTGGGAGCGATACGGCGGGGGTTCGGTGGCCGAAAGAGAACGACGAGGTCTGCGGCCCCCGCCTCACCTGGGCCCACCTCACCCCGGCCCGTGCCTCCCCCTTCGGGCCCCGTTGAGCCCGGGGGCCAGTTCCCGTATCAGCGGGATCTGTACGGGCGGGTGGTGCCCGCCAAAAATGCGAGGTCGGCCGGGACTCCGGAACCGTACCCTCACCGCATGCCCAGCTTCGCGACACACCGGCAGCGGGTGCACGACACCGTGCGCTCGCCCCGCGCCCGTCATGCCGCGCTGCGTACGTGCGTGGTGGGCTTCGCCGTGTACGGCTTCCGCGCGACCTACCACCACCTCTGCCGCAGCGCCCGGATTCCCGCCCTGCTGGAGTCCGACCCCGAGGCGCTGGTGCGGGCGGTGGAGGAGCTGCACGAGGCCCGGGCGCTGTGGCTGGAGCACGAGTCGGCGTACGTGGCCCGGCGCCGCGGGGAGAAGGCCCTCGGTGGGCGTGGCGTCCCGCAGGCCGGTCCCGACCGCATACGGCACCGGGGCCCAGCCCCGGGCCAGGCCCAGACCCGGGGCCCGGTTCGGGCCCATCCCCTGGGCCCGGCCCAGACCCCGGTTCCGTCCCAGGCCCCGACCCCGGTTCCGGCCCCGACCCCTGTTTCGGCTCCGGGGCGGCTTCAAGCCCGGGGCCCGGAAGGCAGCTTGGCGTACTGCCCCGATCCCGCCCGGCACCCCACGGAACCGCTTCCCGTGGTGGTGGGACGCCTTCTGAACCCCTTGGCGGCGGCGGGAGTTAGGGGCTCGGGATGTCCGGCCTGTGGCCATGACGCCGCCCCGACCCGTTGGCGTACCGCATGGCGCATCCACCGGTTGTGCGCGGCATGCGGCACTGAACTGGCCAGCGAACGGGCCGACTTCAGCAGAGCCGTGGCCGAGGCGCGCGAGGAGCAGTGGCGCCGGATCTGGAGCCGCGAGGAGTGACGGAAGGGGGTGACGGAAGTGGGGCGGAAGGGGGGAAGGGGCGACGGGAGGTGACCGGGCCGCCCCGCCGGTTCGGACGGCCCCGGCGTCGGCGCGTGCGACAGAATGGGGGTACTCGATGGGTGGAGGAGGAGGGGTGTTGGGGTGGGGTATGAACTGCAGGCAGTCATCGCCGAGGACGAGGTACTCCGAGGTGCGGTAAGGGACTTGCCCGTCGCTCGGGTGGCCTCTCTCGGCCAGGGGCTGTCGCTGATGCCGATGACTGACGAGCTCTTCGACGCGGTGACGGACGGTACCGAGGGCCCTCTGGGGTTCTGGCGGCTTCCGGGAGGGTTCGACCAGCGGCTCGCGGAGTGGTCGGCCGCCGGGGCGGTGGCTTATGTGGAAGCCGAGTACTTCGGCGGTGTCGGCGAGCAGCGCGCCGCCGTCTGGGCTGAGGGAGCCGTCGTACTGGGGCCTCTCCAGGTGCGGGAGGGGCAGTCCTTCGGTCCCGCCGGCAGCCCGATCTCGCTGGCCCTCCGGAGGCTGGGCGCGGTGGCTGATCCGCCCGCGGACGAGTTCGTGGCCGTGGGGCTGAACCGCCATCGGCACAGCGAGGACTGGTTGGGGTAGGCGGTGGTTTCCGGCTCCCGCAGCCCAGTGAGGGGCTGAACGATGGATGGACGGACGCGTTCGGGGAGCAGGGCGCCGAGCACCCCGTACACCCCGCCCGTACGTGACCGGCTCAGCCCAGCGTGACGCGGGCGGCGACGGGCAGATGGTCGCTGCCGGTGGCGGGGAGCGTACGGATGTGGCCGACGGTGGCGGACCGGGCCATGACCTGGTCGATCCGGGCCAGTGGAAGGGCGGCGGGAAAGCTGAAGGCGAACCCGCGCTCGGCGGTGTTCAACTGCGAGGTCAGCGGGGACAGTCCGCGATCGTCGACCGTACCGTTGAGGTCCCCCAAGAGGATCACGGTCCTCACGTCCTCGGCCCGGATGATGTCCCCCAGCAGCCGGGCGCTCTCGTCGCGCCGGGAGGAGGCGAGGCCGCCGAACCCGACCCGTACCGAGGGCAGATGGGCCACGTACGCGGCGACCTCCCCGTACGGCGTCCGCACGACGGCCCGCAACCCCCGGCTCCACCCCTCCGCGATGTCCCGAGGCTTGATGTCCACCAACTGGGCTTCTCTGATCGGGTACTTCGACCAGAGCCCCACGGTTCCGTGGACGGCGCGGTACGGATAGTCGGCCCCGAGCTCGTCCTCGTACACGGACAGCGCGGGCATCACCAGCTCCTCCAGCGCAATGAGATCGGCCCCGGCCCGGGCCAGCGCACGGGCGGTCCCCGCCGGATCAGGGTTCTCGTCACTGACGTTGTGCTGTACGACGGTCAACTCCCGCCCTCCGCCTGCCCCGTCGCCCGGCAGGAGCAGCCCGCCGAAGCCCTGCACCCAGACGGCCACCGGCAGAAGCAGGGCCACCAGCGCAACGCCCGACCGCCGCACCAGGGCGACCACCAGCAGCAGTACGACGGCGACCCCGGCCCACGGCAGGAACGACTCCACCAGACTGCCCACCCGCCCGGGGGAGTTGGGGATCGCGCGATGAAGGCCCACCACCCCGGCCACGACGACGGCGAGCCCGGCGACCACCATCCCCTGCCGCCGCCCCGCACCGACGGGAGCCCACCGCTTCGCCGCCCGCGTCACGCCGCCGTCTGCCCGCACCGCCATGCCTTTCCGTCTCGCTGTGCGCCCCGCCTTCCGGAGCGCCTTCCGTCGCGTCTTTCCGTCCGCTTGACCTTGCCTTTCAGGACGAAGAGCCGAGGGGAACGGTTTCCTGCCGAGGGGGAAATACCCCACTGGGGCACCCCCTCCCGGGGGCCTGCGGCTGAGGACGGTTGCTGGTTGACTTGAGACGTGAGCCTTGAGAGGCAGATGGGCCCGAGACATCGCCCATGTGCCGGGCCCCTTCTGAGCATGGTGGTGCGCGATGCCCAAGCTCCTGGTCGTGGAGGACGACGCCGCTTCCGTGCTGGCGCTGCGGGAGCTCCTCACGCGGGGCGGGTACCGGGTGGTGACGGCCGCCGACGGCCGTGAGGCGCTGCGGCTGATGTTCGCGGAACGGCCCGACCTGATGCTGCTGGACCTGATGGTGCCCGAGCTGGACGGCTGGCGGGTCATGGCCCGTGCCCGCGACCTCAGCGATCTGCCGGTCCTGGTCGTCTCCGGCCTGGACGACGTCGAGCACCGGGTGAAGGCGCTGCGGGCGGGGGCCGACGACTATCTGGTGAAGCCCTTCCACTCCGAGGAGCTGCTGGCACGCGTCGAGGCGCTGCTGCGCCGGGCCGGGCACCGGAAGTGGGCCGGTGAGCGGGTCGGGGAGCACCTGCGGCTGGTGCCCGAGCGGCGGGCGGCGGTCTGGTACGGGGGTGAGGCGCGGCTCAGCGAGATCGAGTACGGGCTGCTCCAGCTCCTCGTACGCAACCGTGGCCGGGTCGTCACGGTGAAGCAGCTCCTCACCCGGGTATGGGAGGACGAGGCGGCCATCGGTGGTGACCGGGTCAAGTTCGGGGTCCTCCGGCTGCGGCGGAAGCTGCGTGAGGCGGCGGGGCCCGATGCGCCGGACCCCATCGAGGCGGTACGGGGAGCGGGGTACCGTTTCGTCACCGCGGAGGAAATCGACCAAGAAGGGGACGAAGGTCCCATCGGGCAGGGGCCGAGTGCCCAGGAAAGACGTCCTGAAGCAGGCTGAAACCGCCGGAGCAACCATCGGGCAACCGAACCGCAACGGATGCGGCAACCAGGTTCGGCCAAGCTCCGGAATATGAACGCTCAAGCAGTGGACAGCCGTGTCGCCGTCGTGCTCGGAACCCGCCCCGAGCTGGTCAAACTCGCCGAGCCCATCCGTCTGCTCGGCCCGGCCGCCCGGGTCGTGCACACCGGCCAGCACTACGACGACACGCTCTCCGGCAACTTCCTGGACGAGCTCGGGCTGCCCGAGCCGGAGTACCTGACCGGCGTCGGCGGGCAGCCCCGGGCCGTCCAGGTGGCCGCCGCCCTCGCCGCGCTGGACGAACGGTTCGCCGCCGAGCCGCCGCGCGCCGTGATCGTCCAGGGCGACACCAACGCGGCCCTCTCCGGCGCCCTCGCCGCTAACGCCCGCTCGATCCCGCTCATCCACGTCGAGGCGGGCCTGCGCAGCCATGACCGCGCGATGCCCGAGGAACACAACCGGGTGGTCATCGACCGGCTGGCCGACATCCTGTGCGCGGCGACCCCGGAGAACCGGGAACTGCTCCTCGCCGAGGGCGTCCCGGACCACCGCATCGAGGTCACCGGCAACACAGTGGTGGAGGCGGTCCACGAGCACCTTCCCCCGCAGCCCGAGCGGACCCGCCTCCTCGCCGGCCTGGGCCTGACCCCGGACGCGTACGTCCTGGCCACCATCCACCGCCCGGAGAACACCGACGACTCCGCCGTCCTGGCCACCGTCCTGCGCGAGCTGGCCGCGATCGGCCGCACCCTCCCCGTGGTCCTCCCCCTCCACCCGCGCACCCGCGCCCGGATCGAGGCCGCCGGCCTGGGCCCGCTCCTGGACGGGATGACGGTGCTCGCCCCGACCGGCTACGGCACCTTCCTCGCCCTGGCCCGGCACGCCGCGCTCCTGGTCTCGGACTCCGGCGGCATCCAGGAGGAGACCACCGTCCTCGGCCGCCCCCTGGTCGTGGTCCGCCGCTCCACCGAGCGCCCCGAGGCGTTCGCGGACTTCGCCGACCTGGTGGAGCCCGGCCCCGCCATCGGCACCGCGGCCCGCCACCGGCTCGCCGAGGGAGCCCGGGGCCTGCACCGCCTGGGAACCCTGCCCAGCCCGTACGGCGACGGCACCGCCTCCCGCCGCATCGTGGACCTGGTCACCCGCCTGCCCCAGCACCGGTCCCCGCTGCCGGCCCCGGCCCCGGAACCCACGCTGGTGGCAACGGCCGCCTGAGGCCGGCCCCGTCCGCCCACTCGCTCCACTTCGCCGTACGCGTACGGCGCCACGCGCGGTCCGATGCTGCGCTGTGCCGTTACGGGGCGACGCACGGCTCGCCCTCCCGTACGGGACCACGGGCGGCCGGGCGGTATGCCGTACGGGACGGGACGACGCCCGGTCGGGCGCGATGCCGTACGCGCCCACGCCCGATCCGGCGCTGTGCCGTACGGGACGACGTACGGCACTCCGCTCCGTACGGCCAAGGCATCAGACCTCACCCCCCGTCTCCCTCCCCTTCTCCCCCTCCCCCTGGAGTCTTCGTTGGCCCCTCACCTCTTCCTCTATGTCTTCCCCTTCCTCCTGCTCGGCGGCTTCCTCGTCTACTGGGCGGGCTCCCGGCACGCCTACTTCCGGCGTCAGCCCACCGAGCAGGGAGATCCCACCGCGTGGGACTGGCACTTCTTCGTGCCCTGCCGGGACGAGGAGGCCGTGATCGCGACGACGGTCGACCGGTTGCGGACCGACTTCCCCGCCTCGCACGTCTGGGTCATCGACGACGCCAGTGACGACCGTACGGGCGAGATCGTGGCCGCCCTCGCCGCGGAGGACCCGAGGATCAGGCTGGTCACCCGGCGTCGGCCCGAGGCCCGCATCGGGAAGGGCGCGGCGCTCAACGCCGCCTACGACGCGCTCGACGCACGGCTGGGCGAGGACGCGGACCGTTCGCGGGCGGTCGTCTGCGTGGTGGACGCCGACGGCAGGCTGTCGCCGGACGCCCTGGCGTACGTGAGCGGCCCGGACGGGTTCGGTGACCCGGAGATGGGCGGCGTACAGATCGGCGTACGGATGCGGAACGTGGACGACGAGCGCCCGCGGCCCGACCGTGGCCGGGTCGTCAACGCGTACGCGCGGCTGCTGATCCGGATGCAGGACGCGGAGTTCGCGGTGTCCAACACGGGGATGCAGCTGCTGCGGTGCCGGACCGGTTCGGTCGGCCTCGGCGGCAACGGCCAGTTCACCCGCCTCTCCGCGCTCGACCGGATCGCCGCCGCCGAGCGCCGCCCCTGGAAACAGGACGCGCTCCTGGAGGACTACGAGCTGGGCCTGCACATGCGGCTGGCCGGATACCGGGTCACCCACATCGCCGACACCTGGGTCACACAGGAGGCGCTGCCCTACACCCGGCGCTTCCTGACCCAGCGCACCCGCTGGGCCCAGGGCAACATCCAGTGCGTGCGGTACGCGACCCGCATCGTCGGCTCGCGCCACTACCGGGCCCAGGGCGTCATGGAGTCGCTCTACACCTTCTTCCAGCCGATCGCCCACCTCGCGGTCCTCGTGCTGACCGTGGTGCTCGTCTCCGTCCTCGTCACCGGCTTCGCCGCCGGCGCCGTCCTGTTCGCCGCCTGGCCGCTCGCGCTGGCGCTCGGCACCCTGTCGATCGTGCCGTTCCTGCTCTGGGGCCCGGTCTACCGCCGTGAGTTCGCCCCGGACCGCTCACGCGCCGCCGGAGTGCTGTGGGGCATCACGCTGTGGCTGTACGCCTACCACCTGTTCATCGTCTCCGCCCGAGGCTCCGTACGACTCGTACGCGGCCGGACCGGCTGGGCGAAGACCCGCCGCAACGCGGAGACGGCGGTGGCCGGGCCTACCGCTACAGAGAGCTGAGCAGATGCGGGGCTCGCAGAGAACGTTGTCACCATGGCGGCGGTGCACTGGGGGGCTCTTCTGCTGGATGTCGGGACAGCGAGCGGCCCCGCCCGTGTGCCGTTGGGGCACGCGGACGGGGCCGCTCCGGGGAGGCGAGGCGTGCCGCTAGTCGTCGTTCTTCGGCGGCAGCACGAACCCTCGTGTCGGGCCGCTCTGCCTCTTGGGGGCAGGGTCGGGGGTGGACGTCGGAACCAGCGCTGCCAGTGCTGCCAACGCGTCCGCAGTGACGTCCTTGCGTGATTCCGGGTTGGCCTGGTCGAACACACGCCAGGGGCCCGTCAGGTTCTCGGGGTTCTCCGGGGCGACGACGCCGGGAATTCCGAACCGTCGCAAAACGCTGTCGACTTGGCGGGCCTGTTCCGCGTCCATGTGATCACCTTCCGTTGAGTGCGGGGGAGGTCAGTTTCCGCCCCCGCCCCCGCCGTGAGTCGCGCAGTTACCTGGGCGGATCGTGCCGCAGCCACTGCCGCTACTGCACCCCGTGTGCTGACACCGCGCCGCCACACCCACCAACGCCTTGGTGGGACCCGTCCAGAGATCCACGTCTGGCGCGTACCCGGCCTGCTCGATGGTTGCCATGGTGCGCGTGAGGACGTGCTCGTCGTAGCGACCGGAGTCGGGGCGCTCGGGGTAGTGGTGGACAAAGTGGCCGAGCCCATCGCACAGCGTGGCGTACAGCTCCGTGTGCAGGATCAGAGAGTGCCAGCCTTCATCGACCACCTTGGACGGGGCGATGCGGACCGTGGGGAATTGCGCGGCGGCGTGAACGAACTTCAGCGCCTCCGCGACGATCCGGGAGGCCGTACCCTCGTCCATGCCGGGGTTGTTGTCCGTGACCGTTGCGACAACACCCCCCAGCCCTTCGGGGGTGAGCAGCGCACGTGCGTCTCGCATGTCGTTGCCTTCCTGTTGTGGTTGACCCGCTCCGTCCGTCGTCCTGTCCAGGGGTGAGATCGGACGGAGCGGGGCCCTGCTTCGTGCTTGCACTAGGCAACAGTCTGGACACGGAGAGCGGTACTGTTAGAGGGAGGGGCAGAGTTAAGAGCGTTTAGCAGCCGCAGCACAGGAGTTGGGGCCAGTGAGCACACGTCAGCCGAACGCCGGTTTAGGTCAGCTCTTCCGTGAGAGCGGGTGGACCATGCGACAGTTCGCCCAAGCTGTAAACCGCCTGGGGACGGAAATTGGATCTCCACTGAAGTACCAACAGGCGTCCGTGCACCAGTGGTTGAGCGGGCACCTGCCGCGCGAGGCGGTCAGACCTCTGATCCTCGAGGCGCTCGCGCGCAGGCTTAACCGGCCCGTCACGCGTGAGGAAGCTGGTTTTCCGGCGGTCTCGGAATCATCTGAGCAGTCGACGACGGTGGAACAGCTAATCGACCTCGGGAGGCAAGATATGGACCCATCGCGACGAAAGATCTTAGCGGCGGGCATGTATTTAGCGGCGCTAAGTGTGCCCGCCTTCTCCGCTCTGGCCGGTGTGGCGAGTGCTGCTGATCGAGACCGCCTTACTCGCCCCTCTGGTCGCATTGGGTCTGGTGAGGTCGAAACAGTTCGTCGAATGACGGATAAGATCGCAGAAATCCTCGACGAATTAGGCGGTGGGCATGCGCGGCCGATGGCTGCTGCCTTCCTGGTCAACACGGTAGCGGGGTACCTGCACGCTGACGCGTCGGAGAAGGTTCACCGCGACATGCTCTCGGCCGCATCTGACCTGACATACCTGACTGGGTGGATGGCCATGTACGAGCGGGCGCATGGGCTGGGGCAGACCTACTACCTGCGCGCCTTGGACCTGGCCCGCGAGTCAAGCGACCAGCTGACCTACTCCCGAACTCTTCGCGGCATGAGCCTCCAAGCCTCCCACCTGCGTCACGGACAGAAGGCGCTGGAGTACGCCGACTCAGCGGCAGAAGCAGCGCCCCAAGCTAGCCCGCGCCTTACTGCCTTCTTGAGGGGGCAACAGGCTCATGCGTCCGCCATGGTTGGAGATCGCCGGGGGGCTATGCAGCGGCTCAAAGAAGCAGAGTCGGCGCTGAGCCAAGCCGACTCTCGGCGTGATGCAGTGGGTGGCTATGATCAGGCCGCCTTTCTGTTTCATCTCTCGCACGTGCATTACGAAACGCGAGACATCGAGAACTCGATCAAGGCGCTTCGGCGTTCCATCCGAGTCATGTCTCCACTGGAAAGGCAAGGCAGGCTGCACGCCCATGCGGTGCTCGCCCAGAGGCAGCATGAAATCGGACACCTTGAGGAGTCGTGCACGTCGTGGGAACGCTTCCTCGATGATTATGAAGCGCTGTCAACTGCGCGAGGTGATGAGCACTTCGACAAGCTACGCGCTCTCAACGCGCCCCGGCAGTCCCCTGTAGCTCGAAGGCTTCAAGATCGAATCCATGCAGTAGCGAAGCTGAAGGCGGCGTAACTCGTCTTTCCGGCCCCACTTCCCTGGTTGCGGGCGGGTGTGGAGGGGTGGCCTGTCGGTAGACAGTCTTGAAACGCGCCACGGAAGGGTTGGCGCGGTAGCGGACAGCCACCAGCAGTACCCGGTCCCTCCAGCGGCAGCGCCACGGACCGTCGCCTGGCCCACTGCTGTGCTGTCGAGTAGACCTTCGCCCGCTTGAAGGGTGCGGGACAGCCTTTAGCCAGCAGCGATGGCCGAGTAGGTCAAGACATCGGCCGGAATCTGCTGGAAGAGCTTCCACTCAATCGCCATGGGATTGCTGCCCGTGTGCTTGACGTACTCCGCCGGCCCCATGAGCATCCACGGCTGAGGGCCTCCGATATCCGTCTTCTTGTATCGGCGCACAAAGAGAAGGATGTGCGTGCCCTTCTCCTTGTGGGTCTGATAGCGAACCCCTGTGGGGGACTTCTCCGATGTCTGGTTCTGCGACTCCCAATGGAAGAGGAAATCGTTGAGGGCGTAGTCCTTGTAGCGAGTCTCGGGTGAGAAGTCCTTCTCGTCCTTCTCAAGCGTGACGAACAGGGCATCGGTCTGGATGTTCTCGCACCACTTCACCCCCTCGCGGAAGTGCCCCGGCTTGAATCCGTCCACGGCGGCTTGGCCCAGTGCAGGGAGGATCTCTTCGCGGCTGTAGGAAGCGTGGATGGTCAGCGGGATGGCGGCGTGCGTCCCGAGGAGCGGTACTGGAACGTGGTCGGCTCGCTCTAGGGCATGGGCGAGCACTTGGCGCAGCTCGTCACGGAACGCGTGCTGATGGCGGAGCGAGTCCAGCCCGGCTTGGTAGCTGGAGAAGCCCTCTCCCAACGGCCAGAGCGAGAAGAAGAACATGCGGGCGTAGCCCTGTTCCTGTTCGCTGAGTTCGTCGTAGGGAGGGGCATCATCGGCTAGCAGTTTGCTGTAGGCCGCAACGCGCAGTGGGTCGTCGACATGAAGGAAGGCGGAGACCCGCTTGAGGAGAGGCTGCTCGCCTTCAGGGCCGACCGCGTCCATGAGCTTCGCTCGGCGCAAGAGACCCGTCCATGAGTTTCCGTTGCCACGGTAGAGCTCTTTGAGTTCCCGGCCGCTCTCTTTGAGGAAGTCCGCGAGGCGCGGTGTCGCGTAGGAAGCGACCTCGCGGGCCAACTGCGTGACGTTGACCGCGATCTGCGTGCGGATGTTGTCAATGATCCGTTCCTTGGCCTTTGTCTCAAGGATGATCTGGCAGCCAGATGGCAGTTGCGGGAAGTCTTGCTCGATGTTGTTGAGGAGGCGGTTACGGGTCAGGTTCGTCAGGGCGCGGAACTGCTCCTCGAAGCGGAACTCCTTGCGGTGCTGGCCGATGAAGTCCAAGACCGTGAGGACGGCTTTGTCCTCCGTGCGTCGCAAGCCACGGCCCAACTGCTGAAGGAAGACGGTGGCGCTGGAGGTAGGGCGCAGGAGGAGCAAGGTGTCGACGTCGGGGATGTCGAGCCCCTCGTTGAACAGGTCGACGGAGAAGATGACTTGGAGCGCTCCGGAGCGCAGGTCGTCAAGTGCGGTTTTGCGATCGTGCGATGGAGTCTCGCCGGACAGGGCGACAGCGTTCAGCCCCGCGCGTTGGAAGAAGTCAGCCATGAAGTGCGCGTGTGCGACTGATACGCAGAACCCCAGGGCGCGCATGGAGCCGGGGTCGGTGACCTTGTCCTTTACTGCCTGCACCACAAGTCGAGCTCGTGCGTTGTTGCCCGTGAATAGATTGCTTAGCGCCGTGGAGTCGTAGGCTCCGCGCTTCCATGTGACAGCGCTCATGTCCGTGTTGTCGGTGACACCGAAGTAGTGGAAGGGGCTGAGGAGCTCGTTCTCCAACGCCTCCCAGAGCCGCATCTCCGCCGCGATCCGGCCATCGAAGAACTCGTCCTGGATGTTCAATCCATCCATGCGTTCCGGGGTGGCTGTCAGGCCCAGAAGCTCTTGGGGCCGGAAGTGGTCCATGATCTTGCGATAGGTGGGTGACGTGCCGTGATGGAACTCGTCGATCACGATCACATCGAAGTGGTCGGGGGCGATGCGATCCAGAGCCTGCGCGGTGAGTGACTGGACACTGGCGAACACGTGGTTCCACCGATGGGGGATCTCGCCACTGAACAGCAGCTCGCCGAAGTTCGCGTCGATGAGGACGTTCTGGTAAACGCGCAAGGACTGTTCAAGGATTTCCTTGCGGTGCGCTACGAAGAGCAGGCGCGGGTCCCGCCCCAGTGTCTGGCGTAGGCGCTTGTAGTCCAGTGCCGCCATGACGGTCTTCCCGGTCCCCGTAGCTGCGACGAGGAGATTCCGGTGGCGATCGTGCACGGTGCGTTCGACTTCGAGGCGTTCGAGCATGTCCCGTTGGTGGGGGTACGGGCGGACCTCTAGGCCGGAAAGGGTGATGCTCGTAGATCCGGGACGGCCGCTGCCACCCGCACGGGACAAAGCGTCGTCTAGCCGCTGTGCGTCCTTGTCAGGGTCGTACGACTCGAAAGCGGGCTCACTCCAGTAGGCGTCGAAGGTCGCCTCGAACTTGCGGATCACTGAAGGCGTTGCGACGGAGGAGAGGCGGACGTTCCACTCGAGCCCGTCCAGGAGCGCAGCTTTGGAGAGGTTCGAGCTGCCGACGTACGCCGTGTCAAAACCGCTGTCACGCCGGAAAAGCCATGCTTTGGCGTGGAGGCGCGTGGACCGGAGCTCGTAGTTAACTTTCACCTCGGCGCCAAAGTCCCGCACCAGCCGGTCCAGAGCGCGGCGTTCGGTCGCGCCGATGTAGGTCGTCGTGAGTACGCGGATGGGAATGCCGCGCTCGCGCGCCGACGACAGAGACTTCTCCAGGACGCGAAGCCCGTGCCATTTCACGAATGCGCAGAGGAGGTCGACGCGGTCAGCTGTGGCCAGCTCGGCGCGCAGCTCGAATCCCAGGCTGGGGTCCTCGGGAGCGTTCGTGATGAGTGCCGTCTCGGACAACGGTGTGGCTGGGCGTATGGCGTAGACGCCTGGAGCTTCCTGTTCCGCGACGGCTAGCAGTTGGCGCGGCCCATCGGTGACGAGATCGACCCACTCTGTCGCACCTTCGATCGTGTTGAGCGATTCCAGGATGTGATTGGCCGCAATCACCTGTTCGGCAGGGGAGAGGCCCTGGAGTACCTGCCGCACGGTGGCGCCGATATGGCGAGAGAGCACGTGAGGCGCCGATTCCGTACCGACCGACGCGTCGATGGAGCGCCAGCCCGTGGAGTCGAGCTGCTTCATCCGTTCAGCGAGCCGATGGGTGATGAGCGATTCATAGAGCCCAGCAACTGGTGCTTCGTCCGACATGTTGTTGGGCATGTCCCGCGTCCCCCTCATTTGGCTGCGTACTGCATGTGCAGTTGTATCAAGGAGGAGTGACAGGTGGGTTGAGAGTGCGGGTAATGGCTACGGAAAGTGGCAGGGGCCGCCTCTGTAGAACGTGGTCGGCGGCCCCTGCCAAGGGCGTGAGGCAGTAGTCACCCGCCCCCGTGGCACCCCCCGTAAGCCTCCCCCGACCCGCACCAGCAGGCGGCCGTGCGGGACGGGGGCCAGGGGGTGGCGCGGCCTCGGGCGGCGAGGGTGGTGGCGTACTGGGGGAGGAGGGCGGGGGTGGTGGGGGAGGTGGCTTCGGAGGCGGCGAATGCCTCGTACGAGGGGACCGTGCCCGTGACGATGCCCAGGTTCGGGGTGCCCGCCGCGTGCAGGTCGCGCAGGGATGCCTCCAGGCGGGACAGGTGGGTGGCGCGGTCCACGTACTCCTCGGTCAACTCGGGGTACGCCGTCAGCAGTTCGCGGAGTTCCTGCTCGGGCCAGTGCAGCACCGCCACCGGGAACGGGCGGGACAGCGCCGTACGGTACGTGCCCAGCTCCGCGCGCAGGCGGGTGATCTCCGCCTTCAGCTCCGCCGGGTCCGAGGAGCCCAGCGACCACAGGCGCTTCGGGTCGTGGAGTTCGTCCAGGGGGACCGGGGCCGTGTTCAGCGCGCCGGCCAGTTCGTCCCAGGTGTCGTGGGGCAGGGCGAGGAGGCGGCGGACCCGGTGGCGGCCGGTCAGCAGGGACTGCGTCGCGTACGGGACCTCCTCGCCGGGGGCCAGCAGCAGGGTCAGCGCGGTCGAGAAGAAGTCGTGCGCCGACTCCAGCTCGTCGTGCGCCTCCAGGGTCTCGGCGGCGACCTGCCAGGGCGCCGCGTCCAGGGGGCCCGCGGCGCGGATGCCCTCGATGATCGCGCGGGCCTCGGCCTCGTGCCCGTACTCCCAGAGGTTGGCCGCTTTCAGGGCCTTGATCAGGTGCGGGTTGTCGACGGTGGACTCGGGGGCGGCGAGCAGGTCGTCGTAGAGCGTGCTCGCGCGGGCACGGTCACCGGCGAGTTCCAGATGGGCCGCGGCCTGGAGGACCAGCGGTTCCTGGTCCTCGGGGTACTGCGCCGCGGTGCGCAGCAGGCGCTCGGCTTCGGTGGTGTGGTCAGCAGGCGTGTCGGGGCGCATGGACCACACGGTACTGGTGGAGGGCGGCGGTCGGGGGAGAGGTGGGAGGAGACCCCGGACACCGTCCCGGGGTGGGGGCCGGGGAGGGGAGGTGGGTGTGGGGGCGTGAGAGGTGGAAGCGGAACGGGGGATATGTGTGGAGAGTTGAGGGGTTTCGCTCTATCGTGCCCGCCGTGTCGCAGCCCGGGGTGGAGCCGAAGCCGGGGCGGAACGGGGGCGGAGTGCGCATGGGCGTGGGGCGGACGCGGAGGAAGCCGGCGGCCTCCGTGGCCGAGGGCTTCACCGTGCGGTCCCCGCGGCTCCGTGGGCGGGGTCTTCTCGCGCGGGGGCTGTGGGTCTCCGCCGAGCTCGTCGTCACCCTCGGGGTCGTTCTTCTCCTTCTCGTCGCCCACCAGCTGTGGTGGACCAACCAGCTGGCCCGCGAGGACGCCGGGCGTACCGTCCAGGCCCTCCAGCGGGAGTGGGGCCAGCCCTCCCCACCCGTCGAGGAGGGTGGTGAGGTCCGTGCTGTTGGCGGTGGTGGTGAAGAGTCGGCCTTGGGGGGCTCGGGTGCGTCCTCCGGTTCCGTCGGTTCCGCGCCTTCCCGCGGTCCCGCCCCGTCCGCCCGCACCTCCCCCCGCTGGGACCACGCCTACGCCGTCCTGCGCATCCCCCGCATCGGCCTCACCGCCCCCGTCGCCGAGGGCACCGACAAGGGCGGCGTCCTCGACCGGGGGTACGTCGGGCACTACTCCCGTACGGCCCAGGCCGGGCAGGCCGGGAACTTCGCGCTCGCCGGGCATCGCAACACCCACGGCGAGCCCTTCCGGCGCATCGACCGGCTGCGGCCCGGCGACCGGATCACCGTGGAGACCAGGGACGCCGTGTACACGTACACCGTCGACAAGAGCCTCGCCCGGACCGCGCCCTCCGACAGCGGGGTCATCGCGCCCGTCCCGCGCAGCAACATCACCACCTCCGCCGGGTACAGCGAACCCGGGTACTACCTGACTCTCACCACCTGCACCCCCGAGTTCAGCTCCCGTTACCGCCTCATCGTCTGGGGGAAACTCACCGCCATGCGCCCCCGATGAGCCGTACGCCCCCGATGAGCGAAGCCCCCGGTGAGCGAAGCCCCTGGACACAACCGGGCCCGCGCCGATCATCGTGTATAACGAATGGAGTGCCTGCCGGGAGTCACCGGTGCGGAGTACGGAGAGACGCAAGAGACGGAACGGAGAGGAGGCGACGCCGATGCGCGACGCCGACCGTCTGCGCTCCGCCTTCACCCGGCTGCTCCGGCCCGCCGCCCTCCTGGTCCTCCTCCTCGCCGAGATCCTCCTCGCCGAGGGCGGCGGCCTCTCCGCCGCCGTCGCGCTCGCCGCCACCGCCGCGGCCGGTTCCGCACTCCTCGCCTGCTCCGTCATCAGCGCCCGCTGCGCGGCCCCGGTGCCCCGCACCCGGGTCCGTACTGCCATCAGGGACCGGGAGAAGCGCACCGCCTTCCTGCCCCAGCGCGATCCCGACGCCCGGGGGCGGACCAGGCCCCGGGCGCCCGGGTACGGCCTTCCGACGGCCGCCGTCGCCGCGTAGGGCGCTCCCGCACTCCACCTCGTAAGCCCTGAAAGCACCCCGGAGCGCCCTCCCGCGCCGGTCGTCCTGCCGCGTACCGAAGCACCGCGTACCGAAGCACCACGTGCGTGTACGTACCTCTCCCGGCACGACGAGACCCCCGGAGGGCTCACCCATGTCCGCCTTCATGTCCGCTTTCGCGAACCTGGTCGGCTCCCTCGCCGATCTGCTCCAGCCGCTGTTCCACGGCGCGTCCACCGCCGCCGCGATCGTCCTCTTCACCGCCCTTGTACGGCTCGCCGTCCACCCCCTCTCGCGGGCCGCCGCACGCGGGCAGAAGGCCCGGACCCGGCTCCAGCCGCAGATCGCCGAGCTCCGCAAGAAGCACGGGAAGAACCCCGAGCGGATGCAGAAGGCGATCATGGAGCTGCACGCCGCCGAGAAGGTTTCGCCGCTCTCCGGCTGCCTGCCGAGCCTGCTCCAGATGCCCGCCTTCTTCCTGCTCTACCACCTCTTCTCCAGCGGCTCCATCGGCGGCGAGCCCAACGCGCTCCTCAGCCACGACCTCCTCGGCGCCCCGCTCGGCGGGCGCTGGCACGACGCCCTCGGGGCGGGCGGGGTCCTCGGGGCGCACGGGCTGGTGTACCTCGGGCTCTTCGCGCTCGTCCTCGCCGTCGCCACCTTCAGCTACCGGCTCACCAAGCGGCAGATGGCCGCCAACCCGATGACCCCCGCCACCGGCCCCGACGGGCAGCCCGTGCCCGGGATGGGCGCGATGGTGAAGATGATGCCGCTGCTCTCGTTCGCCACCCTGATCACCGTGGCCGTCGTCCCGCTCGCCGCCGCCCTGTACGTCGTCACCACGACTGCCTGGAGCGCCGTCGAGCGGGCCTGGCTCTACCGGGACCTGTACCGGGACGCGGGCATGAGCACGGACACGGACACGGCCGGACCGGGCGGCGCCATGGCCAAAGCGGCGTAGTCCCGTCGTCCGGTGCGCCGGTCCAGTGTGTGAACGGGGTCTTGCGGAGTGATCCGGGCTCTTGGAGGATCAGACAAGTTCTTCGTCGGCCCGCACCCCGCCGAAGGGCCCCACCTCGAACAAGAGGAGTTGGACCGTTGAAGCTGCTTCGAGTCGGTACGGCGGGCGCGGAGCGCCCCGCACTTCTCGACCGGGACGGGATTCTGCGTGATCTGTCGGGGATCGTTCCCGACATCGACGGCGATCTGCTCGCCGACGCCTCGACCCTCGACCGGGTACGGGCAGCCGCCGGCACCCCCGGTGTGCTGCCCGCTCTCGATCCGGCGGGGCTGCGCGTCGGGCCGCCGCTGGGGCGCATCGGCAAGATCGTGTGCATCGGGCTGAACTACCACGACCACGCCGCCGAGACGGGGGCGGACATCCCGGCGGAGCCGATCCTGTTCTTCAAGGCCCCCGACACCGTCGTCGGGCCCGAGGACACCGTGCTCGTACCGCGCGGCAGCCGCAAGACGGACTGGGAGGTCGAACTCGCCGTCGTCATCGGCCGCACCGCCCGCTATCTCGGCTCGGCGGAGGAGGGGCTCGCCCATGTCGCCGGGTACGCCACCGCCCACGACGTCTCCGAGCGCGAGTTCCAGATCGAGCGCGGCGGCACCTGGGACAAGGGCAAGAACTGCGAGACGTTCAACCCGCTGGGCCCCTGGCTCGTCACCGCCGACGAGGTGCCCGACCCGCAGGCCCTCCCGCTGCGGCTCTGGGTCAACGGCGAGCTGAAGCAGGACGGCACCACCGCCGACCAGATCTTCCCGGTGGGTGAGGTCGTCCGCTATCTCAGCCACTTCATGACGCTCTACCCGGGCGATGTGATCAACACCGGTACGCCCGCCGGGGTCGCCATGGGGCAGCCCGATCCGAAGCCGTACCTGAAGGCGGGGGACGTGGTGGAGCTGGAGGTGGAGGGGCTGGGGCGGCAGCGCCAGGAGCTGAAGGACGCGTAAACCTCGCCGGTGTACGTGTACGGGGGCGGTGAACCTCGCCGGTGTACGTGTGCGTGTACGGGGTCGGTCAACCTCGCCGGTACGTGTACGGGGCGGTCAACCTCGCCGGTGTACGTGTACGGGGCGCTCCCGGCCCCGTACACGTACGCCCCTCACGCCCCCCGCGTCGCCGCGAACTGCTCCAGCGCCTCGACCACCATCGCGTGGTCCTCCGCCTGCGGCAGCCCCGACACCGTCACCGTGCCGATCACGCCCGCGCCCTCCACCGCGATCGGGAACGAACCGCCGTGTGCCGCGTACGTGTCCGGGTCCAGGCGGGACGACTCCTCGAACGTGGTCCCCTTCGCGCGGAACCGGGTGCCGACCAGGTACGAGCTCTCGCCGTACCGCTCGACCACCTTCCGCTTGCGGTCGATCCACGCGTCGTTGTCCGCGCTCGAACCCGGCAGCGCCGCGTGGAACAGCTGCTGCGCCCCGCGCCGGATGTCGATCGCCACCGGGGCGTGCCGCTCCCGGGCCAGCGCCACCAGCAGGCTGCCGAGCACGAACGCGTCGTCGTAGGAGAAGTGCGGGAGCGTGAGCCGGCGCTCCTGGGCGATCAGCTCGGAGATCGTGGGGGAAGAGGTGGTGCTCATGCGGGGTGCTCCTCGTGGGGGAGGTTTCCGGGCAGGGTTACGGTGACGCCTTCGCGGGCCGAGCGGCGCGCCGCCTCCAGGACGTCCAGGGCCGCTGCCGCCTGGAGCGCGGTGACCGGGTTCTCGCCCGTTCCGCGGATCGCGGCGGTGACGGCGGCGTAGTACGCGGGGTAGTCGCCGGGCAGCGTACGGACCGGGGTGCCGCCGCCGGTCAGCGGGGACTCGCCGGAACCGATCCGGCCCCACACCTCCTCGACCTCCTCGCCCCACGGCTCCCCGGCCGCCGGGCGCAGACCGGCGCGCAGGGCCGCCTCCTGCGGGTCCAGGCCGTACTTCACATAGCCCGCCGTCGAGCCGAGCACCCGGAAGCGGGGGCCGAGCTGGGCCGTGGTGGCGCTGACGTACAGGTGCGAGCGGACCCCGTTCGCATGCGTGATCGCGATGAAGGTGTCGTCGTCCGCCGCCGCGCCCGGACGCCGTACGTCGGCCTCCGCGTACACCCGTACCGCCGGTCCGAACAGCACCAGTGCCTGGTCGACGACATGGCTGCCCAGGTCGTACAGCAGCCCGCCGATCTCCTCCGGGTCGCCCGACTCGCGCCAGCCGCCCTTCGGCTGCGGACGCCAGCGCTCGAACCGGGACTCGAAGCGCTGCACCTCGCCCAGCTCGCCGTCGGCGATCAGCGCGGCGAGGGTGCGGAAGTCGTTGTCCCAGCGGCGGTTCTGGAAGACCGAGAGCAGCAGCCCGCGCTCCTCGGCGAGCGCCGCCAGCTCGCGCGCCTCGGCGGCGGTCCCGGCGATCGGTTTGTCCACGACCACGGGGAGACCGGCCTTGAGCGCGGCCGTCGCGAGGGAGACGTGCGTCTTGTTCGGGGAGGCGATCACGACCAGGTCCAGCTCGTCCGCGCGCTCCCACAGCTCGTCCGGCGAGGCGGCGAACCGCACGTCCGGGTGGGCGGCGCGGGCCTCGGCCCGGCGCTCCTCGTTCGCCGTGACGACCGTGTCGAGGACCAGGCCGTCGGTCGCCGCGATCAACGGGGCGTGGAAGACGGAACCGGCCAGGCCGTAGCCGACGAGGGCGACGCGGAGAGGGGCGTTGGCAACCATGTGTTCCACCATGGATTCCACTTAAGCAACGCTGTTGCCAAAGTGCAAGCGACCGGCACAATGGTGTGGTGAAGAGGAGCGAACCGTGAACGGGAGCCTGACGAAGGCCCAGGCCGGAGTCGGCCTGCCCGCCCTGCGCCACCACAACGCCGCACTCGTCCTGGACCTGCTGCGGGAGGCCGGGGCGGAGGGCATCAGCAGGCTGGAGCTCGCCGAGCGCACCGGCCTCACCCCGCAGGCCGTCAGCAAGATCACCGCCCGGCTGCGGGCGGAGGGGCTCGCCGCCGGAGCGGGCCTGCGCCCCTCCACCGGGGGCAAGCCGCGTACGGTGCTCCGCCTCGTCCCCGACGCCCGGTTCGCCGTCGGGCTCCACCTGGACCGCGACGGGCTCACCGCCGTACTGGTCGACCTCGCCGGGCGCTCGGTCGCGTTCACCACCGCCCCGCTCGACTTCGGTGCCCCGGCGGACCGGGTGCTCGCGGACGCGGCGGACGCCGTACGGGATCTGAGCGCGGCCGAACCGCACAAGCAGGTGCTCGGCGTCGGCGTCGCCGTACCCGGTCCGCTCGACCACCGGAACGGCGTGCTCCACCGCGTCACCGGCTTCCCGCAGTGGGACGGCTACCCCCTGCGCGACGCCCTCGCCGAGCGCACCGGCCTCCCGGTCGCCCTCGACAAGGACACCAACGCCGCCGCCCTGACCCTTTCCCTGAGCGAGCCGCCGGGTGACTTCGCCTACCTCCACCTCGGTACGGGGCTCGGCGCCGGCCTCGTCCTGGGCGGCGAGGTGCACCGGGGCGCGCGGACGGGGGCGGGGGAGTTCGGCCACCAGACCCTCCAGCTGGACGGGCCGGTATGCGGATGCGGCGGGCGCGGCTGCATCGAGGCCCTCTGCCTGGCCGCCGAGGCGCGCGGCGACCGGGCGGAGGCGGCCCGGGTGCTGGGCGCGGGCGCGGCGAACCTGGTGGGGCTGCTCGACATCGACCGTGTGGTGCTGGGCGGGCGGACGGTGGCGGCGGACGAGGACGCGTACGTACGGGGGGGTCCGCGCCGTGATCGCGGAGCGGGCCGCGCGGGGCGGCGGCGGGGCCCACGTGTCCGTCACCGTCGCGGCGGGCGGCGACCGGCCGGTCGCGGAGGGCGCGGCACAACTGGTGCTCGCGCCGGTGTTCGGGCGGGTGGGGGAGCGGGGGTAGGGGGGGCAGGGTGCGGGGCGGGTGTTCGGGGCCCAGGTAGCTGGGTTGGTTGGCGTACGGAGGCGAAGTCACTCGCGTACGGAGGTGGAGGCGGGCGCGGAGTCGGGGGCGGAGGCCGGGGTGCGGATCAGCAGGGCGGCGAGCAGGAGAGGGGCCGCCGTCAGGTACGCGACCCATAGCTCACCCCCGGCCGTGCTGCCCTGCCACGCCATCACCAGGGCCGCGGCGCTCGCCACCACCCAGCCGCTGTCGTAGGCGATCATCAGCCGCAGGCAGGTGGCCATCGGGCGGCGGCGGACGTACCTGATCTCGATCCCGCCGCCGATCAGCAGGGCCACGCCCGAGACGGCCATCAACCAGGCGGGCACGCCGAGCGGGTCGCCGAGCCGGGTGTGGCCGAGGACGAAGGCGGCGCCGAGCACCACCTTGAACACGCCGTCGGCAGTGGCTCCCGCAAGCATGGGTGACATGAGTGCTCCTTCTCGACCCTGCGTGCACTTCCGTAATCTGATTACTAAGATAATCGAATTATGAGAATGACGAGGGCCGAAACCAAGGGACGCAACCGCCGCGCCCTCCTGGACGCGGCGTTCCGCGTCGTCTCCCGGGACGGGCACCGGGCCCGGCTCGACGAGATCGCCGAGCGGGCCGGGCTGACCACCGGGGCGGTGTACTCGCTGTTCGGCAGCAAGAGCGGCTTGCTGGGCGCGCTGGTCACCGAGTACCTCCAGCCGCACTACGAGGAGATCGAGCGGGCGGTCCCGGCCGACGCCGATCTCCTGGGTGCGGTCGACGCCTTCGCCCGGTACTACCGGCGGAGCTGTGATGCCGCCGACGCTCCGGCCGACCAGTCGTTGCAGTTCACCCTGCTGGACATGGCCCTGCACGACGCCGAGGTGGGGCCCCGGCTGGCCGCGTCGGTCCGGGCGGGGGAGGAGCGGCTGATCGCCCTGTTCACCGGCCGGCCGCACGAGGGGGCCCCGGTGACACAGCGTCAGGCGCAGCGCCTGGCCACCGCGTTGAGGGCCGTGCTCATCGGCCTCAGCCAGGGCGTGCTTCTCGGCCTCGCTCCGGGCGCCGACGAGCAGTACTTCGCCGACACGGCCCGGGCGTTGGTGTCGGGGGCGAGTCTGCTCGACGGCGGGGGCGAGGGCGGGGGGCCCGAGGGCGGGCCTTCCGTGGGCCCGTCAGCCGGGTGAGCGCGTGAACCGTATCGGCATGTCGACTTTCAGAGTGGATGTGCGGGGTGGGGGCTCAGTTCTTCCCCTCCGGCGCGGATTTCTCGGTGAGGAAGGGGTCGAGCAGGCCCGGCGCGGCCCGGACCGCGAAGTCCAGGCTCTCCCGCGCCTCGATGTCCGGGGTGTCGTACCCGCCGTATCCCGCCGCGGTCATGGTGGAGACGCTCCGCAGCCCGAGGCGGCGCTGGAGGAAGGACTCGCGGATCACGACGGTGCTCACGGCCGAGCGCCGCAGCACGGTCGTGGAGCGGCTGAGGAGTCCGGAACGGGTCACCAGGTAGGCCCCGCTGACCGTGTGGCCGAGCGCGCGGTAGGCGACGAAGGCCGCGCCGAGGGCGCACGGCCACAGGGCGGCGGCCGCCCAGATCGCCGCGTACGGCAGCACGCCGGTCACCGCCATCCACAGCAGGACGAGAGCGGTGCAGGCGGTGGTCAGGGTGGCCCACCAGAGGCGGCGGCGCAGGGCGGCCCTCGGGTGGGGTGTGAGCGGGGCGTGGAGGGGCTTCTCCTCGGCGCCGAGCACCTCGGTCGCCACCCGCCGGGTGACGGACACCGGGCCCCGGGGCAGGATGGCGGCGGGCTGGGACATCGACCACAGGCTGAGTCCGGTGGTGATGAGGCTGGTGTCGCTGACCCCCATCCAGCGCCACAGGACCGGTTCGGATATCTGCACCCCGCGGACGCGGTTCTCGTCGCGGTTGACCTCCCTCGTGGTGAGGAGCCCCTGCCGGGTGCGCAGCATGGTGCCTTCCGGGCCGGGGACCCTGGCCAGCTCGAAGTTGCCGTACTCCAGGAAGTAGGTCACGGCGAGCCCGCCCGCGCCGAGGACGGTGGCGGCGAGGAAGGCGACGGCGGCGGTGCCCGCCCAGCCGAGGGACTCCCAGTCCAGCAGCCCGGAGACGAAGCCGCCGACGTCCACCCCGAAGGTGTCGAGCAGCCAGTAGGTGCCCCACCCGAACCCGACGGCCAGGACGTACGCCCAGCTGTTGAACATGTTGTAGACGACCCACCGGGGGTCGAACCGCGCGAACACGGTGAGGGGCCGGTCCGCGCCGGGCGCCACCGGCTCACTGTGTCCGTGGTCAGGGCGGTTCGGCTCACCGTCCCCGGGGCTGCCGGTTGCGCCGTCCCCGCCCCCGGGGCGGCCGGGCGCGGCGGACGACGTGCCCGCCGGGCCGAACGCGCCCGCCGGGCCGAGGAATTCGTCCCGCAGGGCCCGCGCGGCGGCGGTGCTCACGGCGTCCAGCTTCAGCGCGGACTCGCCGTCGACGGCCTGCTGTCCGGCGCCGATGTTCACCACCCGCAGCCCCGAGAGCCGGTGGCGCAGTCTGGCCTCGATGTTGACGCTGCGGATGCGGTCGCGCTGGATCGACCGGTGCACCCGCAGGAAGACCCCGGTCCTCAGCTCCACGTGCGAAGCGGTGATCCGGTACCGGGTGAAGACCCAGCGGAGGGCGTCGGCGAACGCGCCGATGACCCCGACCACGGCGAACCCGATGAGGGGCCACAGCTGCCCGGAGCCGGGGTTGACCCCGACCACCAGGATGGCGATCCCGGCGGGCGCCAGCGACAGGACGCTCCGGGCGAGATCGACCCAGATCACACGAGGGCTGAGCCGCTGCCAGGGGTGGCCGGAGGAGGTGTCCGAGGGGTGCGGGGCGTCCTCTCCGGGGCGGGGACCTTCCTCACCGGGGCGAGGGCTGCCCTCTCCGGAGCAGCTTCTGTCCTCTCCAGGGCGGGGGCGGTCCTCCCCAAGGCGGGTTCCGTCCTCTCCGGGGCGGGGGGCGTCCTCCTCCGGGAGGGTTCCGCGGGGGTTCACGTGGCATCACCCGGGGTGAGCTGGGCGGTCCGGGTCAGCTCGGCGGCGACCCGTGCGGCGGTCTCCTTGTCCAGCCCGCAGATGTCGACCGCTCCCCGCGAGGACGCGGTGGTCACCCGCAGGGTCGACAGGCCCAGGAGCTGCTCGATGGGGCCCTGGACGGCGTCCACCGTCTGTACGCGGGAGAGCGGCGAGGCCCTCCACTCACGTACCAGCCACCCGGTCCGGGCGTAGACGGCCTCGTCCGTGGTCTCCCAGCGGTGCACCCGGTACCGCCACAGCGGCTCGACCGCCACCTTCACCACCAGGAGTACGGCGAACCCCACCACGGCCACGATCAGCCACGGGCGGGCCGCCTCCCACAGGGCGTACCCGGTGATCGCGGCGGCCAGGAGCAGACCGGAACCGGCGAGGGCGCGGAGCATCCACCAGCCGATGGCCCGGCGTTCGACCGGGTTCGCCGGTGGCCGGAGGGTGAGTTCGGGTATGTCGTGCTCCGGATGGTTCATGCCGGGTCCTTCCCGATGGCGTGGTCGATGAAGTCCAGGAGCACAGCGGTCTGCCCCTTCAGATCGGTGCCGGGGTCCATGGCCCACGACTCCAGGACACCGCTGGCGCAGCGCAGGATGATGTCGGCGACCCCCCGCGTGTCGAACGGCCGCAACTCGCCGTCGCGCTGCCCCCGGGCCAGGATCTCCGCGAGTCCGTCGACCTCCTCGGCGAGTTCGTCGGTGTAGGCGTACGAACCGTCCTCGCTCCGGTGGTTGGCCATGATGTCGCGCATCGCGAGGAACTCGGTGCGGTGGGCGCCGAAGAAGTCCAGCTCGGACTCGATCCAGGCCCGCACCTGCCCGGCGGCCGTCTCCTGCGCCGCGATCCGGGCCTCCATGTACTGCCAGCCCTGGCCGAAGAACTGGGTCGCCACCAGGCGGAGGATCTCGTCCTTGCCGCTGAAGTGGTACGTGATCACGCTTTTGCTGATGCCGGCCTTCTCGGCGATCCGCGCGAACGAGGTGTGGGCGTACCCGACTTCCGCCACCACTGCGGCGGCGGCCTCGACGATCTGGGCGCGGCGGGCCCGCTCGATGAACGACGGGCGTTTCCGGTCGGGCGGACCGGTATTCGTTCGCATGGATGAAATTTAGTCCGATCGGACTGATCCGGCAATGATGCGAGCATCCCCGCTGGTCGGGTGATCCGATGAACGGTGTCGGCATGTCGACTCTTCTGGCTCGCGCGCGCGTGTTTGCGTCGAAGGCCACGACCGGCGGCCCCGGCCCCGGTCCTCCGCGAGCAGCGAAGGGTGCCCTTCCATGTCCCCCACCTCCTGCGCGCGGCTGCGTGACGCCCGTGCGCGCGCCGCCCTCGGGCTGGCCGCCGGGATCGCGGTGCCCGCCGCGCTCCTGGGCGGTCCGCAGGCCGCCGCCCACCCGGCCCCGAACGCCCCCGCCTCCTTAACCACGGGAACGGCGGCCACCGGTGCGGCCGCCGATGAGCAACCCCCCTGCGGGGCCCCGGGGGACAAGGAGTTCCCCATCGCGGCCCGGATGCACGGCGCCCCGACGACGTACGCCTCCGGCGGCGGCTACGGCACCTGGTTCCTCGACCTCACCAACACCACCGGCACCTCCTGCGGCGCCCTGCATCCGGTGCTCGTGCTCACCGACGAGGACCGGAGGCTGGCCGCCGACCAGATCCAGGTGAAGTTCTCCCAGCCCGGCCGCCCCGGAACCGAACACCGGGTCACCTGGGAGAGCACCGACCAGGACGAGCAGATCGGGGTCTTCGACGGGGGCGGCGAGGGCTTCGCGGGGTTCACCGTCCCCGCCGGGAGCACCGTCAGCGTCCGGGTCCGGATGGCGTTCACCTCCGACGCCGTGCCCGGCCGGGTCACCGCCCACGCCGCCGTCGTCCAGCGCCACCACCAGGACAAGGCCAAGGGGGGCGGCCGTGAGGACGGGGACTGGGTGGGGGAGTCGGGGGCGTACCGGTTCGTGATCGTCGACGGGGTCACCGGCGCGTTCCCCCGCCCGGAGCGCTCCGGGGCGGACGTCGGGGGCCGTACGGACGTTCCCGCCGAGCCCCGCCCCCGTACGGAGACATCCCCCTCCGCGCCCGCACCCACGGGCACCGGCTCCCGTACCCCGGAACCCGTCCGTCCGGGCGACCCCGACGGTTCGGCGCCTCCCCGGGTGGACGGCGGCGGCAAGGAACGGCCCGTCCTGCCGCCCCACTACGGGACCGGGCGCCCGCTCCCCGAGCTCGCCCGCACCGGTCCGGAGCTCCTGCCCTGGGCCGGGGCCGCCGCCGCGCTGCTCGTCCTCTGCGGCGGGGCCCTCGTGGTGAAGGGCCGCCGGATGCGCCGGGCGGCGGGCTGACCACGGCCCCCACCGGGGCTCCCACCACGGCCCCCGCCGGGGCGTTCACCCGCGTCTGCCACCATCGGGCGGTGGACTACCCGAACGACCAGGCACCTGGCGCACCGATCCGCTCCGGCATCCCGGAGCACGGCCGCATCCCCAAGTACTACGCGGTCAAGGCGCAGATCTCGCTGCTCATCGATGAGTTGGGCGAGGGCGGGCTCCTGCCCACCGAGCGGGACCTCGCCCTGCGCCACGAGGTGTCGCGCGAGACCGTCCGGCAGGCGCTGCGCGAACTGCTGCTGGAGGGGCGGCTGAGGAGGCAGGGGCGCGGCACCGTCGTCGCCGGACCCAAGCTGGAGCAGCCGCTCTCGCTCGCCAGCTACACCGAGGGGGTCCGGCGCCAGGGCAGACGGCCGGGCCGCCACCTCATCGGGCTGGAGCGCTTCCCCTGCCCCGAGGCGCTCGCCGCCGAGATCGGGGCGGTCCGGGGCGAACCGGTCTGGCACCTGGAGCGCGTGCTCCTCGCCGACGACGAGCGGGTCGGGCTGGAGAGCACGTACGTCAGCGTGGCCCGACTCCCGCGCCTGGATACGGAGTTCGACCCGGACTCCTCCTTCTATGCCTACCTCCGCGACCGGCTCGGCATCGCGTTCGGGGACGCCGACGAGCGCATCGAGACCGTGCTCGCCACCCCCCGCGAGGCCCTCCTCATCGGCACCCCGCCCGCCCTCCCGATGCTCCTGCTCCACCGCCTCTCCCGGGACACGGAGGGGCGTCCGCTGGAGCGGGTGCGGACGCTGTTCCGGGGGGACCGGTTCTCCTTCACCACGCACCTGGGCGGTGGTGACGGCACCACCCGCCGGGGCGGCGGTGACGAGGGCCGCTGAGACAGGCGGAATCCCCGGGTCGGAACTCCTCCGTCGATAACGAAAAGGTAACGGGTCTAGTCCAAGATTGGAGGGTCGTTCACCATCTCGTTGTCGACCGGATGTGTCCGTGACACCAGTCCCGAGGAGCGTGGCCGCCGTGAGAGTCATCGTCGTAGGGGCCGGCGTGGTGGGAACCATGCACGCCTGGCACGCAGTCAGCCGCGGCCACGAGGTCGTACAGATCGAGCGCGAGAGCGAGGCGCGCGGGGCATCGCTCCGCAACTTCGGACAGATTTGGGTCAGCGGCCGGGCCGGTGGCGAGGAGCTGGAAACCGCCCTGCGAGCGCGGGAGTTGTGGGAGGGGATCGGGCGGCGGGTGCCGGGGCTCGGCTTCCGGGCCTGTGGTTCGCTGACCCCGCTGCGGACCCCCGCCGAAATCGCCGTCGCCGAGGCGGCGGTCGCCCGGCCCGACGCCGCCGCGCGTGGCTACAAGCTGCTCGCCGCCGAGGAGGCCCGCGCCCTCAACCCCGCTCTGCGCGGCGAGTTCGCCGCCGCCCTGTGGTGCGAGCGGGACGCGGCGGTCGAGCCGCGTACCGCCCAACTCGCCCTGAAGGCCGAGCTGCTGGCGTCCGGGCGGTACACGTACCTGGGGGGCCGTGAGGTCCGTGACGTCGTCGGGGCCGCCTCCGTGCGCGACGACCACGGTGACATCCACACCGGGGACGCCGTGATCCTCGCGACCGGGGCCTGGCTCGGCGGGCTCGTCCGTGAGCTGGCCGGGCCCGGGCTGCCCGTCCGTCGCGTCCGGCTCCAGATGATGCAGACCGACCCGCTCGGCGAGCCCCTCACCACCTCGGTCGCCGACGCCGACAGCTTCCGCTACTACCCGGCCTACCGCGGCGAGGCGCTCGACGCCCTCAACGCCCACCAGCCGCAGGACCCGGTCGCCACCGAGCACCGCATGCAACTCCTCATGGTGCAGCGGACCGACGGCGGGCTGACCATCGGGGACACCCACGAGTACGAGCACCCCTTCGCCTTCGACACCGTCGAGGAGCCGTACGAGCACCTCACCCGGGTCGTCGAGACCTTCCTCGGGCGGCCCCTGCCCCGCATCAGGCACCGCTGGGCGGGCGTCTACGCCCAGTGCACCGACACCTCACGCGTCGTCCACCGCCAGCAGGTGGCCGACGGGGTCTGGCTGGTGACCGGACCCGGCGGGCGCGGCATGACGTGCTCGCCCGCCATCGCCGAAACGACCGCCGACCAACTGAGCTGGTGAACCTCATGACTTCAGAAACGCAAGCAACGCACGCAGTGCACGCAACGCAAGCAGCGCAAGCAGCGCAAGCAGCGCAAGTGGCGCAGACCGCGGAAGCCCGACGCCTCGACCTCGTCGTCCTCGACATGGCCGGTACCACCGTCGCCGACGGCGGCCTCGTGGAGCAGGCGTTCTCCGCCGCCGCCGAACGCCTCGGCGTACGGACCGGGTCCGCCGAGCACGAGCGCCAACTCGCCTACGTACGCGCCACCATGGGCGAGTCGAAGATCTCCGTCTTTCGCCATCTCTTCGGGGACGAGGAGAAGGCCCAGACCGCCAACACCGCCTTCGAGGAGGCGTACGGAGACCTGGTCGACGGGGGTCGTATCGCCCCGGTCCCCGGGGCGCGGGAAGCGATCGAGCGGCTCACCGCCGAAGGCCGTACCACCGTCCTGACCACCGGGTTCGCCCGTACCACCCAGGACGCCATCCTCACCGCCCTCGGCTGGCAGGACCTCGTCCCCCTCACCCTCTGCCCCGCCGACGCGGGCGGCCGGGGGCGCCCCTACCCGGACATGGTGCTGGCCGCCTTCCTGCGCACGGGGGCGGTGGACGACGTGCGCCGGACCGTGGTGGCGGGGGACACCTCGTACGACATGCTCAGCGGCGTACGGTCCGGCGCCGGGATCGTCGCGGGCGTCCTCACCGGGGCCCACGACCGGGGCCGGCTGGAGCGGTCCGGCGCCACCCACGTCCTCGGGTCCATCGCCGAACTGCCCGACCTCATCGCCCGGGCCGAGGCATGAGCGCCGCAGAACTCACGGGGTGAGAACGGCAAGAAGCTGCTCGACTCCGAGCCCGACTGGGCGGACGTCGGCACCGACCTGGACACGTACATCGACGCCTGGAAGACAGTCACCGGAAGCTGACCGGCCACCTTTCGGCCACGGACCCCTGCCAAGGTCACATCCCGCACCGGGAATCCCGCACCGCACCGCACCGCACAGCTCTGGCTCTGGACTCCGCCCACCCGTCTCGCGAAGGTAACAGGTCTGGTCCAGAGGCACGTTGCTGCCCCCCTGCGCCAACCCCCGTGTCACCGTCCCCCTCTGGAGGATCACGTGTCCCGATCCGTCTCCCGCCGCTCCGTGCTCGCCACCACCGCCGCCGCGGCCACCGTCGCCGCCGTCGGCCCCCTCGCCACCGCCACCACCGCCCACGCGGCCCCGCCCACGCTCCCCAACGGCACCAGCAAGGACAAGGTGCTCGTCGTCGGCATCGACGGGCTGCGCCACGACGTCATCGCCGCCGCGAGCGCCCCGCACCTCAAGGGGATGATGGCGAACGGCACGTACGGCACCTCGCTGCTGTACGCCAACCCGATGGCCGCCACCTCCTCCGGCCCCGGCTGGTCGACCATCTCCACCGGTGTCTGGCCCGACAAGCACGGCGTGAAGGACAACTCCTTCGCGGGCAAGAACTACACGCGCTACCCCGGCTTCCTCGCCCGCCTCGCCCAGGTGCGGCCCGAGCTCTCCACGTACGCCGCCGTCGACTGGAAGCCCCTGGACACCCAGGGCACCGTCACCGCGGGCGCCGACGCCAAGCTCGTCCTGGACGGCGACCGCGACGGCTACACCGGCCATGACGCCACCATCGCCGCCGACACCGAGTCGATCCTGCGGAACCAGAACCCGGACGTCGTCTTCGCCTACCTCGGCCAGGTCGACATCGTCGGCCACAACCTCGGCGCGGCCCACGCCCGGTACCGCGCCGCGATCGACACCGTCGACGGCTACCTGGGCCGGTTCCTCGCCGCGATCAGGGCCCGTCCCTCGTACGCCACCGAGCGGTGGACCGTCATCGTCGCCACCGACCACGGCCACACCAACGCCGGTGGCCACGGCGGCAGTTCCATCGAGGAGCGGCGCACCTTCGTCCTCGCCCAGGGCCCCGGCATCGCCGCCGGTGCCACCCCCGGGGACACCCGGCTCGTCGATGTCGCCGCCACCGTCTTCAAGCAGCTCGGCATCACACCCGACCCGGCCTGGGGCCTGGACGGCAGGCCCATCCAGGAGCGCTCCACCGACCCCTTCGAGACCCTGCGCCCGGCGCTCGCGGGCCGGGCCGACGAGACCGGCATCCCAGCCGGGGTCCTCGGCTGGACCCACACCGCGCCCAGCGGCTGGTCGGTCATCAACTCCGCGATGGGCACCGGGGGAGTGGCCGAGTGGCGCGGCTGGGCCTTCGCCACCGACGAGTTCTGGAGCCGCACCCAGCGCGACCAGTCCCGTGAGCTGAACGTCCGCTCGCGCGGCGTCTTCGCGGTCGCCGACTCCGACGAGTGGGACGACAAGGCGTCCTCGGGCCGGTTCGACTCGACGCTGGTCACCCCGGCGTACGCGGTCGGCGGCAAGTCCTCCGTGACGCTCGACTACACCACCCTCTACCGGCCGGAGGGCAGCCAGAGCGCCCGTGTCCTCGCCTCCTGGAACGGCGGAACCCCGGCCGCCGTCCGCACCTACACCTCCGAGGTCATCTCCCAGCCGCAGTCGCTCAGCCTGAGCGTCCCGGCCGGGGCGACCAACGTGAGCTTCCGGTTCCACTACACCGGCAGCAACAACTGGTACTGGGTGATCGACGGGGTCAAGATCAGCACCAGCTAATTATGCTGGGGGTGCCGGGACGGCGTGGTCCGGGCACCCCCAGCACGCAGTACGCACGGCAGGAGTCCCCGCACATGGCAGACCGCAAGCCGATCACTTCCTGGCTCACCGACATGGACGGCGTCCTCATCCACGAGGGCACCCCGATCCCCGGCGCCGACGCCTTCATCAAGCGGCTGCGGGATTCCGGGCTCCCCTTCCTCGTCCTCACCAACAACTCCATCTACACCGCCCGCGACCTGCACGCCCGCCTCAGCCGCATGGGCCTGGACGTACCCGTCAAGAACATCTGGACCTCCGCCCTGGCCACCGCCCAGTTCCTGGACGACCAGCGCCCCGGCGGCACGGCGTACGTCATCGGCGAGGCCGGGCTCACCACCGCGCTGCACGACATCGGGTATGTGCTGACCGACCACGACCCGGACTACGTGGTGCTCGGCGAGACCCGTACGTACAGCTTCGAGGCGCTCACCAAGGCGATCCGGCTCATCAACGGCGGCGCCCGCTTCATCTGCACCAACCCGGACGAGACCGGGCCGTCCGCCGAGGGCCCGCTGCCCGCCACCGGTTCGGTCGCCGCGCTGATCACCAAGGCGACCGGCAAGGAGCCGTACTTCGCGGGCAAGCCCAACCCGCTGATGATGCGGACCGGGCTCAACGCGATCGGCGCCCACTCCGAGACCAGCGCCATGATCGGCGACCGGATGGACACCGACGTGCTGGCGGGCCTGGAGGCGGGGATGCAGACGTTCCTGGTCCTCACCGGGCTGACGACGGTCGCGGACATCGACCGCTACCCGTTCCGCCCGTCCCACGTCGTCGAGTCGATCGCGAACCTGGTCGACCTCATCGACCTGCCGGACCAGGCGGACCGCACCTGACCTGCGTGGACCGTGTCCGTGGTCCCTCGAATGGAGGACTGCGGATGCGGGCCGTCGGCCCAGGCGTGAACCTTCCCCTAGGAGGTTCACGATGCGTTCAGCGCCCATCACGTTCTGTGCCGCAGCGGCGGCCGCGCTCATAGCCCTGCCCGTCCCCGCCGCCCAGGCATCCCCGGCCGCCCGTGCCGGGGACGACGACCGGAGAACCGGTACCGTCTCGGTCACCCCGTCCACCACCGCCCCCGGCGGGCAGGTGGAACTCTGGGTCGACGTCTGCGGCAAGGGCCGGGAGGCGAAGGGCAACTCCGATGCCTTCACCTCGGTCGCCCACTTCCGGCCCGCCGACGACAAGGGCCTCTTCGCCGAGGCCACCATCCGCTCCGATGCCGAACCCCGCGCCTATGACGTCTGGGTGACGTGCGAGAACGGCAAGGGCAAGGCGACCGGCACCCTCACCGTCATCCACCACAACCGCCCCTCGCCCGTGGCCCCCGTCAAGGCGGGCGGCGGAGGCACCGCCACCCTCGCCGAGCAGGGAGCCGCATCCGAGGGCCCCGGCCTCCGGCACGCGGTGATCGGTCTGGTGCTCGCCGGAGTCGCCTCCGTGGCCGTCGCCCTGCGCACCTCGCGCCGCCGCCGCGACCCGGCCGCGGACTGACATGTCCGCCCCCGACCGCCCGGCAGGCACCGGGCGACTGCTCACCGGAGTGGCCTGGGCCGTACTGCTGCTCGGCCTCTGGCTCTGGGGCCGGGACGCGTCCGGCGGGATGTCGGCCCCGACCACCGGGGACGTCGCCGCCGTCGGCCGCCCGCTCGGGGCCCCGCTGCCCCCGGCGCACGCGCCGATCGAGGGCGCCGCCCCGCGCGGTGTGGAGGTCCCCTCGGTCGGGATCGACGCCCCGGTCGTCCCGCGCGGCCTCGACAAGGACGGGGCCATCGACCCGCCCCCGTACGACCTGCCGCAGACGGCCGGCTGGTACGGCAAGGGCACCCAGCCCGGCGCCGCGGGGGCGGCCCTGCTCGTCGGCCATGTCGACACCGAGACGAAACCGGCCGTCTTCTACGGGCTCAGCGCGGTGCGGCCGGGCGAGAAGGTCCGGGTGACCCGGGAGGACGGCAGCGTCGCCGAGTTCACCGTGGACGACGTCCAGGTCGTCACCCGGGAACGGTTCGACGCCGAGAAGGCGTACGGACCCCGTGTGGACGGCCGGGCGGAGCTGCGGCTGCTCACCTGCGGCGGGACGTACGACAGGAAGACGCGCTCCTACACGGCGAACGTGGTCGTCTCCGCCTATCTCACCGGGGCGGAGGACGCCGAGGACGCGCGGAAGGAGCCGAAGGACCTGAGCCGCGCCTGACGGGCCCCCGGCCCGGACGGAACGAACACCCGGCCCGGCCGGCCGCCCTCCCGGGGCGTGCCGTCCGGGCCGGTCCTCGACCGCGTGCACCGGGCCGCGGGAGTCGCCCGGCGCGGTACGGGAGGTCGGTGCGGTACGGGGCCGATCTCTGCCGCCACTGTAGGGGGACGGGCGCCACGCCCCGGCGGCTTCCGAACAAGATGTCCGGAACCGACGCCTCTGCGTGAGCGTTGTAGGGGCGGAAGACGAGCCCGTTGCCACCGTTGCGGAAGGGGGCCGGGCGCCCACAGAGGCTCCGGGCCCCTGTGCCAGGATGGTCCGGACCGGCAGCACATCGGGGCAAACCAGTGAGAAACAGTGCAGGCAGTGCACCCAAGGGGGAGTGGATGTACGGCAGTTACACCGGCCGGTCCCAGGCGCGCGGGCGCGCGACGGCGGGCATCAGGGCGACCGGTACGGCGGCGGCGGTCTGCGCCGCCCTGCTGCTGTCCGGCTGCTCCGGCGGCGGGGACGACGGCGGCAACGACAAGGACAACGACAGCCCCGCGGCCGTCGAGCAGCAGCCCAAGGCCCAGGACCCGTACTGGGTGAACCCCGAGGGGAACGCGGCCCGGCAGGTCGCCGCGTACACGAAGGACGGCGACGAGAAGAACGCCGCGCTGATCCGGAAGATCGCCGAGCAGCCCGTCGGCGACTGGATCAGCCCGGACAACGCGGAGTCCCAGGTCAAGGGCATCACCGAGGCGGCAGCCAAGGCCGACCGGGAGGCGCTGCTGGTCCTCTACAACATCCCGCACCGCGACTGCGGCCAGTTCTCCAAGGGCGGCGCCGCCGACGGCAACGCCTACCGGGCCTGGCTGGAGAGCGTCGCCAAGGGCATCGGGGACCGCCCGGCCACCGTGATCCTGGAGCCGGACGCCCTGCTCCACCTGGTCGACGGCTGCACGCCCCAGGAGTTCCACGAGGAGCGCTACGACCTCCTCAAGGGCGCCATCGAGCGGCTGAAGCAGCAGCCCGCCACCAAGGTCTACCTGGACGCGGGCAACGCGGCCTGGCAGACGCCCGAGGCGCTGTACCAGCCGCTCCAGCGGGCGGGCATCGCGGAGGCGGACGGCTTCTCGCTCAACGTCTCCAACTTCCAGACGACGGCCGTCTCCACCGAGTTCGGCAAGAAGCTGTCGGCGAAAATAGGGGGCAAGCCCTTCGTCATCGACACCAGCCGCAACGGCAACGGCCCCTACAAGGGTGGCGACCCGGCCGAGACCTGGTGCAACCCGCCGGGCCGCGCGCTCGGCGAGGTCCCGACCACGCAGACCGGCGACGAGCTGGTCGACGCCTACCTGTGGATCAAGCGCCCCGGCGAGTCCGACGGCGAGTGCAAGGGCGGCCCGAAGGCGGGCGACTGGTGGCCGGAGTACGCCCTGGGCCTGGTCCGCGCCACGCAGTAGCGCCCCGGAGCAGGGGAAGGGCCGCGCACCGGAGATCCGTTCCCCGGCGCGCGGCCCTCAGCCGCCGCGTACGTACGGAGTGCGTACGTACGACAGGTCCTACGGCACCTCCACCCACATCCCCTCGGACGGGGTGCCCTTCTCGTCGGTGACGAACAGCATGTACCAGCCCGCCGGTACCAGCGCCCGGCTCTTGGGCACGGTGACGGTGATCCCGTCCGCCGACTTCTCCAGCTCCAGCGCGATCGTGCGCTGGTCGGTGTCGGTGACATGGGTGACCGCCGAGGGCCGCATCAGCTTCGCCGAGGTGATCTTCGAGGCGTGCTGCGTGGTGAACATGCCGGTCCCGCCGCGTTTGATGCGCTTGGGTCCGGCCGTCAGCTCCGGCCGGAAGTCCCGGTAGAGGTAGGGCGGGGTGTAGATCTCGACGCGCTGCTCGAAGACGCCGGGCCGGGTGTTGGCCTTGTCCGCGAAGAGCGAGTCCGAGCCGAAGATCATCACCCGTCCGTCCGGCAGCAGCACGGACCCCGAGTGGTAGTTGCGCCCCACCGCCGGGTCCGCGACCCGCTTGTACGTATCCGTCTTCGCGTCGTACAGCCGGGCCTGGAGCACGTTCGAGTCGCTGCGCCCCCGGTAGTCGCTGGAGCCGCCGGTGACGAGCAGCGAGTCGTCGGGGAGCAGGGAGGCGCTGGGGTAGCGGGTGCCCTCGGAGAGGGAGGCGCCGTCGGTGAACTCCGGGTTCTTCTTCCGGAGGTCGACCAGCCGGGACTTCTCGCTGGACCTCTCCGACTCGCCGACCCCGCCGCCGCCGATCACCATGAACCTGTCGTCCTGGGCGGGAGGCAGCCGTACGGTCGCCGAGGTCTCCATCTGGTCCGGGTCGCTCAGTCCGGGGATCTTCTTGAACTTGTTGGTGGACAGGTCCCAGACGCCCGGGTCGCGGCCCACGTCCGCCGGACCGTAACCGGCGTTGGAGCCGGAGTAGAAGAGCTTGCCGTTGTTGAGGAGGAAGACCGCGGGGTAGGTCGGGAACTTCCGGACGATGCCGGTGTACTCCCACTCCTTGGTCTTCGGGTCGTAGATCTCGTCCTTGCCGGGGACGATCTGCCCGATCTCGTCCAGACCCGAGAGCGCGAGGACCTTGCCGTCCTCCAGCGTCGTCAGGGTCGGGTACCAGCGGGCCTCCTTCATCGGGTCGACCGGGATGTACTTCTCCGCGACCGGGTCGAACTCGAAGGCTTCCCGGATGCCCTGGAAGTCCTTCTTGTCCAGGGCCAGCTTCTGGGCGATCCCGTAGACGTTGCGCTTGTCCGTGCCGGTGAGGCCCGCGATCCGGTAGTTGTCCTCGGTCCCGGTCTCGTACTTCTTGCCGGTCTTCTCCGCCTCGACGTAGATACGGCCGAGACCGGCGTTGTTGTGGAGGAAGGCGCCGGTGTTCTTGTCGAAGACCCGGGTGGCCTTCTCCACCAGCACCGGGTCCTTGGAGATGAACGTCTTGCCGTTGTCCCTGCCCTTGAAGCGGGTGCCCGCGGGCAGGGTGATCGGCTTGTCCGGGTCCTCGTTGTGGACGATCATCAGGCCGCCGGCCTTGGTGACATCGCCCTCCAGCTTCTCGTAGCGCTTGGTGCCGCCGGCTATGAGGAGCTTGCCGTCGGGCAGCTGGGTGTGCCCGGCGCAGAACATGTCCTTGGGCGTGTGGATGTCCTTGAAAGTGTTGGCCTTCGGGTCCCACAGCACCGAGCGGAAGCTCTTGGCGTCGAAGTTCTTCTGGTTGTTCCCGGAGCCCGCGACGAGCAGCACCTTGCCGGTGTGCAGCAGCGCCGCGTGGATCGTGTTGATCCTGAACTCGGAGGGGATGTCCAGGAAGGACCAGTGGCCGTTGGCCGCCTTGTAGTCCGGCTGGTTGATCTTGTACTCGTGGTAGCGCTCGGTGCTGAAACGGTACAGCCACGGCCCGTTCGCCCCCGCGAGCGCGAGAACCACCGCCGTACTGATCGCCAGGCGGCGGGTACGGCGGCTCGGACGGTACTTCATTTCTTACGTCCCCCAAGGGCGATCTGCATGGTCTGGTCGTTGCCGGGTGCGCCGGGCAGTGGCTGGGGCCTGGGCTCCGGGGCCGGTCCGCCGCTGCGGTGCGAGCCGCCCGTCCGGCGTTTCTTCTTCTCGGCGCGGATCGTGTACCGCCAGCCGATGATCGGCGCGGCGGTGATCAGCAGCGCCAGGGAGGCCCACGTGATCATCGCGGGATGGTTGTGGCCGAAGAAGAACGAGGAGACCATCGACGCGCCGAAGACGACGATGAAGAACAGGTGGATGCGGAAGGTGCCGAAGAGGGTGTCCGGGCTGGACGAGTCGCCCTTGGGGGTCACCACGAACGAGCTCTTGCGGCGCAGCACCGCGTCCATCAGCGAGCGGGCGTAGATCGGCGCGGAGAGCGCGGACATCACCATGCCTGCCAGTCCGCCGGAGCCCTCGGGCTCGTGCGGCGAGACGTTGTGGCGGCGGTTCCAGATGTACAGGCCGATCTGGAGCGCGGAGGCGTTCCCGTACAGCATCATCCAGATCGTCGGGTCGATCTGGACACCGGAGGCGCCCATGCCGAGGAACAGGGCGCAGCTGAGGGCCGCGAGAATCCAGTTCATCGCCGACATCGGATAGAAGATGATCATCATCGTGTAGTTGAAGAGCTTGCCTGCGGGCATGGTGCCGAAGCCCTTCCAGAACTGCCCGATGATCGTCTCGTACGTACCACGCGACCAGCGCAGCTGCTGGGTGAAGAAGTCCGTCCACGCGGTCGGGCCCTCGCCGACGGCCAGCACGTCCGGGGTGTAGACCGAGCGCCACTTCTTCCCCGTGACCGGGTTGCGGTGGCGGTGGATCTCGAAGCCGGTGGCCATGTCCTCGGTGATCGAGTCGTACAGGCCGCCGATCTGCTTGAGCGCGGTGATGCGCACCGCGTTGCTCGTGCCGACGAACATGGGGGCGCCGTAGCGGTTGCCCGCGCGCTGGATCAGGGCGTGGAAGAGGAACTGCTGGGACTCGGCGGCCTTGGTGACGAAGGTGTCGTAGTTGCCGTAGACCTGCGGGCCGATGACGAAGCCGATGTCGGGGTCGCGGAAGTAGCCGAGCATCCGCTCCAGGTAGTTGGGCAGCGGGATGTGGTCGGTGTCGACCGAGGCGAAGAAGTCGTAGTCGCCGCCGTGCGCGTCCAGCCAGGCGTTGTAGTTGCCGTGCTTGGTCTTGGCGCGGTGCGGGCCCTTGGCCTGGTTCCAGTGGGCGACGCCCTTGCGGGAGAAGTGGTGCACACCGAGCCGGGCGCAGACCTCCTTGACCGCCGGGTCGTTGCCCTCGTCCAGCAGCCAGACGTGCATCAGCCCGCGGTGGCGGATCTTGACGGCCGCCTCCAGGGTCTTCGTCACCATCTCCAGCGGTTCCTTGCCGGGGACGAAGGAGGTGAGGAAGGCGACCCGGGTGCCGGTCTCCGGCACCACCGGGATCGGGTCCCGGGCGACGAGGGTGGCGTGCGCGTTCGACAGGACGTTCATCGTGCGGAACAGCTCGATCAGCCCGATCGAGACCAGCATGATGATGTCGAGGACCAGCAGGAGATCGTTGTCGAGGTTGGGATCGCGGTCGGTCCAGTGGCTGGGCTGCATCAGCCAGGCGAAGAGACCGAGGGAGACGAGCGGAGCCGCGCCGAGCAGGAGCGCCGCGCGCACACGGTGCGGCTCCTGGGATATCAGCGAGCGGTACTGGACCTTGTACGGCTTGCCCGCGGGGGGCTGCGTCAGCGGCCCGGCCAGCCGGCTGTAGTGCTCGTAGTCGTAGCGCGGCAGCTCTTTCTTCGCACGCCGCCGCTGCCCTCCGGCCTTCAGCTGCGGAGGTATCCGGAGCTGCGTGGTCCGGGAAGCGTCGTTCTCCGGCCGGTCGCCTGGCGGCGTCGACGTCATGGGTCATTCCCCCCGCACGCACGGTGGTGCGTGACTGGTCGGTCTCTGCGTATGCGGCGGGACCCCGGTTCTTCACCGGGCACGCACACGGTGGCGGGCCACCTTCACCACAGACACGGATGGGTGGCCTTCCGGTTGCATGATGCCCCCTCGGTGTCCGTTCCCGAGCGGGACCCCCACCCCGCGGAACGGATAACCGGAACCTCACGCTCTGCTGACCCAACTGTACGGATCACCAGCCCCCTTGGAGCCCCTCGGCCCCCAGACAGATTGTCCGACACCGGACGGGACCGCAAGGGTGAAACACACTGTTTACCGGTCATACGCACGATTTGGGTGATGCTGGTGAAGGGGGCGTGAGGAAGTGACGGTCAGCGCCCCCTGAGCTCCCCATCACTGCCTCGTGACGTTCCGCACTCCATCTGTCGCTGTCCGTAGGGGGTGATGGAGTGTCACTGATCGCGTAACAGGGAATGATCAAGGCCCCCTCACGTTCTGTGAGAGGGCCTTGACCGTGCGTGCGCCGTCAGGGACTCGAACCCCGGACCCGCTGATTAAGAGTCAGCTGCTCTAACCAACTGAGCTAACGGCGCCTGCTGACCTGGAGAACTCTACCCGACTCCGGCAGGTGCTCCAGACCATTTACCCGCCGCCACGCCCTGTCAGATGGTCGTTTTTTCTCATTGGTCCGTCAAAATGCCTTATGTCGGGAGTGTTAAGACAGTGACGCCCGTCGCAGCTGCGCCCAAAGATCCTGACGAGTGACGAG
The DNA here is from genome assembly GCA_002082585.1 of Kitasatospora albolonga. NCBI lineage: Bacteria > Bacillati > Actinomycetota > Actinomycetes > Kitasatosporales > Streptomycetaceae > Kitasatospora > Kitasatospora albolonga. Next base: position 2,530,854 of record CP020563.1, on the reverse strand, counting down.
TGCGGAGGGGAATCGCATGACTGTGCCGGTCTTCGAGGAGTACGAACCCGCCATCGACTGCACCTGTGCGGGGTGCGCCCTGCAACGGCGGGCCGCAGCCGCGCGGGCCGTCCCGGTGCGGTGCGGCGGCCACCCCGCCGCGCACGGAGCCCGCCGCGCCCTGGTCCTGGCCACCGCCGCCGGAATGGTCCTCTCCTGCGGGGCCGCCGAAGCGGCGGCCGCCGCCGGACACAGCGCCAAGGCCCCCCGCGCCGACCAGGACCCCGCCCCCGAACCGGCCACCCCGCAGGGCGAGAAGGGCCCGCTGAAGGGGGCCGGTGCCTCCGGGCCGCCGTCCGACGGCTCCGACAGCGCGGTCCTGGCGAAGACCACCCGGGCCGAGATCATCAACCGGGCCAAGCGGTGGGTCGCCGCGAAGGTCCCGTACAGCATGGAGAAGTACTGGTCGGACGGGTACCGCCAGGACTGCTCCGGCTATGTCTCGATGGCCTGGAACCTCGGCACCAACGAATGGACCGGCAGCCTCGCGAGCTACGGGACCCGGATCGCCCGCGCCGACCTCCAGCCCGGCGACATGCTCCTCTTCCACAACCCCGCCGACCCCTCCAAGGGCTCCCACGTCACCATCTTCGGCGGCTGGACCGACTACAACCGCACCCACTACATCGCCTACGAACAGGCGCGCCCGCGCACGCGGAAGCAGTCGACGCCGATGGCGTACTGGAACAACTCCGACCGGTACGTCGCCTACCGCTACAAGGGCCTCGGCGCGGGCACGCCCGGCTCCGGCTCCTCCACCGCCTTCCCCGGCGCCGATCAGTTCGGCCCCGGCGCGGACAACGCCCATGTCACCCGGCTCGGCGAGATGCTGGTGGCGCGCGGCGGAAAACGGTTCTACGAGATCGGCCCCGGCCCCGTGTGGGGCGCGGCGGACCGGCGGGCCACGCAGGCGTTCCAGCAGGCGCAGGGGTGGCGCGGCGCGGAGGCGGACGGCATCCCCGGCCCGGACACCTGGCGCCTGCTGACCACGGGCACCGGCCGCGACATCCCGGCCGCGGTGACGGGCGGCAGCCCGAACACCTCCTTCGCCTTCCCCGGGCGCGGCTATTTCCAGCCGGGCCAGTCCAACAGCCATGTCGACCGGCTCGGCAGACAGTTGGTGAAGAAGGGATACGGCAAGCACTACGTGTCGGGCCCCGACCCGCGCTGGACCGAGGCGGACCGCCGCAATGTCGAGGCGTTCCAGCGGGCCCAGGGCTGGCGCGGCAGCGCGGCCGACGGATACCCGGGGCCGGAGACCTGGCGCCGGCTCTTTGCCTGAGGGACCTGAGGGACCTGAGGGACCTGAGGTGCCTGAGGTGCCGATGGCCTGAGGTCCTGGAGACCTGAGGTCCTGAGGTCCTGAGGGATGACGGAATACACGGATACGGATGACGGAAAGGAACAGGGAACCGGTGACCCCAGACCAGAACCCCCAGCCCCAGCGCCTCACCGACCACGACCCACGCGGCGAGACCCCCATGCCGCTGATCGACGACGTCGCGCTGCACCCCGCGCCGCATGCCACGCTGCCGCCACTGTTCCGGCCGAAGGAGGAGGGGCCCTCGGTGGCCGATCCGGGGCCGGGGGCGGGGGCGGACCCGGGGGCGGGATCGGACCCCGGGCCGGGCTTGGGCCAGGGCTTGGACCCGGTGGAGGGCTTGGGGCGGGTGGGGGAGCCGTGGTCGGTGGGAGGCAAGGTCGGTGTTCCCGGGCCTGGCGCGGTCCCGGAGGTGGATGAGGTTGGTGCTTCTGGGGCGGGCCCGGAGCTGAACCTGATGGGGGAGGAGGTCGGCGCTCCGGCCCCTGCTCCTGCCTCTGCCCCGGGGACGGGCGAGGGCGGTGACTCCGGCCCCAGCTTGGGCCTGGGCTCCGGCCCGGGCCCGGGCCGGGACCTGGGTTCCGATCCCGGCCCGGGCCGGGACCTGGGTTCCGACCCCGACCCCGACCCGGGCCAGGACCCGGGCCTGGGCCCCCGCCCGGTCTCCGAGCCGAGCCCCGACCTGGACCCGCGCCCGACCCCGGGGTCAAGCCCCGACCCCGCCCTCCGCCCGGCCTCCAAGCCCAGCCCCGACCTGCACCCGGACCCGACCTCGGCCCCGAGCCCCGACCCCGCCCCCCGCCCGACCCCGGAGTCGAGCCCCGCCCCAGACCCCCGCCCGGCCTCCGAGCCGGACACCCCGCGCAAGCCGGTACGCCTGGATCACCCGGGCCGGAGCCTGCACCTGGAGCCCGGGGCTCCGCACGTCCGGTCCGTTCGTCCTGAGGAGGGGCCCGGGGCCGCCGTGCCCTCCGACGGCCCCCCGCGTTTCCAGCCCGTCCGGCGTTTGAGGACGGACCCCTCGGCGGAGTGGACCCCGCTTCCCGCGTACGGCGAAGAGGCCGGGCCCCGCCCGAAGCCCGTCTCCGACGCGCGTACGGACCGGGGCCCGGGCGCCCCCTCCGCCCAGGCCGGCGACCTCGGCCCCGACACCGAACTGGACCTCGTCCTCGACCTGGCCCCCGGTGCCCGCGCCACCTCCGCCACCTTCTCCGTACCGGGCCCGCAACCCCCGCCCCACCCCCGCCGCCACTCCGTCATCCTCAACGAGTCCACCGCCTCCATTCCCGTACACCTGCTCTTCCGTGACGATCCGGAGACCCCCGAACCCACCGCACTCCCCACAGCCGTGGCCCACCGCACCGGTACCGGCCCCGGCCACCGCACCGGTACCGGCCCCGCCGACCGCACCCCCCGGCCCCGCTCACCCCACCCCCGCGTCGAGCCCCCCACCCGCCCCGCCCCGCTCGCCGACCCCCGGCTCGCCGAGCGTCCCGGGCCCGCCCTCTCCGGGTATGCCGCCCTGCTCGCCGGAGCCGCCGGGCTCCTCGGCGTACTGGCGCTCCTCTGGTGGCGCGGTGCTCTGCCCGCCGCCGTCCAGGGGGCCGTCGGCCTGGCCCCGCGCCCGTACGAGGGGATCGGCGCCGGGGCCTGGGCCGGGCTCGCCCTCCTGGCCGCGTTCGTCGTCCTCGCGCTCGGCGGGCTGGGCCGGGGGCGCGTCGGGTACGCCTGGGTGCTCACGCTCTTCGGCGACTACCGGGGGAGCGTCCGGCGCACCGGCCTGGTCTGGGTCTCGCCCCTGCTGCTGCGCCGCCGTGTCGACGTACGCCTGCGGCACTGGCGCAGCGAACCGCTCCCCGCCGTGGACGCCAACGGCACCGCCCTGCGGGTCGTCGTCCTGGTGGTCTGGCGGATCAAGGACACCGTGCGCGCCGCCCTCGGGATCGAGGACCACGAGGCGTATCTGCGGGCACAGGTCGAGTCCGCGATGGCCCGGGTCCTCTCGCAGCTGCCCGCCGACGCGTTCCACGAGGACGCCCCGACTCTCCGTGACGCGGAGGCAGTTGGCGACGCGCTGACCCGGATGCTGAAGGCGGACTGCGAGCCGGTCGGGGTGGAGGTGTACTCGGCGCAGCCGACCGGGATCGAGTACGCCCCCGAGGTCGCGGCGGCGATGCAGCGGCGGCGGATCGCCGCCATCGACGCCAAACACCGTGACAGCGTGCTGACTTCGGTGGTGGACGCGGTGGACGACACCGTCAACCGGCTCACCACGCGCGGCATCGTCGAGCTCGATGACTACGAACGCAAGGCGCTGGTCAAGGACTTGACGGTCGCCTTCTACACCGGCCGCAGCGGCGGGGGAGACGGGGCCTGAACGGACCGTACGCGATCGAAGGGGCCCGGGAGCGTGACACCGGGCCCCTTTCCGCTGCCCGGAATCCGAGGCTCATTGGTCTGGACATGTTCATGTGGCGTCAATAATCTAAGACTTGGTCTAGACCGCAGATCCCCATCACGCACCACACATCACGCACCACGTACCAAGCGCGCAGCATGTCGAGCAGTGCTCATGAACCTCCCCCACGTTCTAGAGGAGCGACAGCAATGCGGAAAAAGGTAAGCGCGGCCGTGCTCGGCCTCGCGGTAGCGGGCGTTTCGGTGCTCGCCACCACCAGCGCCAGCAGTCACGGCTACACGGACTCCCCCATCAGCCGCCAGAAACTCTGTGCCAACGGCACGGTCACCGGCTGCGGCAACATCCAGTGGGAGCCGCAGAGCGTCGAGGGGCCCAAGGGCTTCCCGGCCGCGGGTCCCGCCGACGGCAAGATCTGCGCCGGCGGCAACGGTCAGTTCGCCCAGCTCGACGACCCGCGCGGCGGCAACTGGCCCGCCACCCAGGTCACCGGCGGACAGGGCTACAACTTCCGCTGGCAGTTCACCGCCCGCCACCGGACCAGCGACTTCCGCTACTTCATCACCAAGAACGGCTGGGACTCCACCAAGCCGCTCACCCGGGCCGCGCTCGAATCGCAGCCCTTCATGACCGTGCCGTACGGGGGCCAGCAGCCGCCGGCCACGCTGACCCACCAGGGCACGATCCCCACCCAGAAGACCGGCAAGCACATCATCCTCGCCGTCTGGGACGTCGCGGACACCGCGAACGCGTTCTACGCGTGCTCGGACGTCAGGTTCTGACGCCTCCCGGGGTAGCCGTACGACTGCCCTGACCTTCCGCTGTGGCTCGAAACGGCGGCCCTGAGCCGGGGCCGCCGTTGGCGTCCGCCGCGGCGTGAGCGGGGTGGGAACAGCACAGTGGGCGGTCTCCGTGAAGGAGACCGCCCACTGGTGTGTCGTGCGCCGTCAGGGACTCGAACCCCGGACCCGCTGATTAAGAGTCAGCTGCTCTAACCAACTGAGCTAACGGCGCCTGCTGACTCGAAAATAATACCTGGTCCGGAGGGGTGCTGATGACACCCGCCCGCCGAGGCCCCTACGCGCCCCGGCGGGAGCCGACGGCGTCCGGGATCAGCGGGCCGATCCAGGCGGCGAACGGCTCCCACAGCTCCGCCCCCGCCGCCCGGACGATCTCGTTGGGGTCCTCGGCGGCCTCGAGGCCGAGGTGCTCCCGCAGCCAGACGCGGAACGCCGGGTTCTCCGGGCAGGGGTCCCACTCCTCGCCCTCCTCTTCCTCCTCCTCGCGCTCGTCGTAGTAGTCGAGGCTGTCCCATGCGCACATCGGGGACCAGCCGGCGGCGACGACGCGCAGCAGCTCGGGCAGATCGCGGGCCACGACATGGACCCCGCCCTCGTCGCCGAGGAGGAGGACCGGCAGCGTCGCGAGGTCGGCGCGGTCGTCCCGCAGCCAGATCGCGTACGTGGAGCCGGAGCCGTTCGCCTGGGCGAAGGGCCGGACCTGGCTGGAGAGCGGGGGGTAGCCGCCGTCGTCCTCGTCGGACGGGAGCAGCTCGAAACCGGGGGCGTAGTAGTCGTCGACGCTGCCGTCGAACTCCTTGAGCAGCTCCAGCAGCGGTATCGGTGGGTGCATGGCGGCGACGTTACCCGCTGCCGGGGACCGGGCCTGGCGGCCACGGAACCAGGGCGCCCGGCCGCCCGCGGTGCCGGAGGAGAAGGCCCCCGGCGGCTACAGCGCCAGTGACAGCAGGACCGGGGCCGCGCGCCGGTTCAGGGTGTCCGCCGCCTCGCGGAGGCGGTGGGCCTCCTCGATGGGCAGGGAGAGGGCGAGGCAGCCTGCGGTGGCCCCGGCCGTCAGCGGGACCGCCGCGCAGACGGTGCCCAACGCGTACTCCTGGAGGTCCAGCACCGGGACCGTGGCGGGCTGGGCGTCCAGCTTGGCGAAGAGGACCTTCTCGCTGGTGATCGTCCGCGAGGTGAGCCGGGCGATCCGGTGCCGGGAGAGGTGGTCGCGCCGCCCCTCGTGGTCGAGCTGGCCCAGCAGGCACTTGCCGACCGCGCTGGCGTGTGCGGAGGAGCGGAAGTCCACCCACTCGTTGACCGCCGGGGTGAGCGGGCCGTCGGCGACCTGGACGACGCTGACCTCGCCGTCCACGTACCGGCTGAGGTAGACGGCGGCGCCGACCGCGTCGCGCAGCTGGTCCATGGCGAGCTGGAGCCTGCTCTCCAGGGCCTGGCGGCGGGCCGCCCCGGAGCCGAGGAGGAGCAGCGAGGCCCCTATGACGTACGCGCCGTCGCCGACCTGCTCGACGTACCCCTCGCGGCGCAGCGTCAGGAGCAGGGGAGCGAGGTGTCCGGCCGGCAGCCCTGTCTCGCGGGAGATCCGGGCCTCGGTCACACCGTCGCCGTGCCGGGAGACCGATTCGAGCACGCGCAGGGCGTACTGCACCGAGTGGAACGGTGCGGTCGGCTCGGGCTTCAACGCCACGGTGTCCCCCTACAAGGTTGTGACCGCAAGCTTCGGCCCCACGATAGCGGCCGGGCCCCGCTTTCGGGGCGCCAGTTGACGAGTCAGTAGGGGCGCCCCGGCCCCGTCAGCTGGGGCGCACCCTTCTGGCATATGCCAGCGTCATGGTCGATGCTTCAACCGCGAGGTCACAGCACCGCGTTGAGGAACTCGCGCGTACGTTCGTGCGAGGGATCGGAGAAGATTTTCTCCGGGGTCCCGGACTCCACGACCCGCCCCGCGTCGAACATCAGCACCTTCTCGGAGACGTCCCGGGCGAAGTTCATCTCATGGGTGACGCAGAGCATGGTGATGTCGGTGTTCCGGGCGATGTCGCCGAGCAGCTCCAGCACCCCCGCCACCAGCTCCGGGTCCAGCGCCGACGTCACCTCGTCCAGCAGCAGGATCTCCGGCTCCATCGCCAGCGCCCGCGCGATGGCCACCCGCTGCTGCTGGCCGCCGGAGAGCTGGGAGGGGTGCGCGTCGACCTTGTCGGAGAGCCCCACCAGCTCCAGCAGCTCCCGGGCCCGGGTCTCCGCCTCCTCGCGGCTCTTGCCCAGGACGCTGACGGGCGCCTCGGTGATGTTCTGGAGCACCTTCATGTTGGGGAAGAGGTTGAACTGCTGGAAGACCATCCCGATCTTCTTCCGGGACTCCCGCAGCTGCTTCTCGCCCGCGGGCTTCAGCGCCCCGCCCGGGGTGCGGACGTGGGAGAGCGGGGAGCCGTTCACCCAGATCACCCCGTCGCTGACCTTCTCCAGCGTCATCAGCAGCCGCAGGATCGTGGTCTTGCCCGAGCCGCTGGGCCCGATCAGGGTGACGTGCTCGCCGCGGTCGACCGTGAAGTCCAGCTGGTCCAGCACCACATGGTCGCCGTACCGCTTGACCACCTTGTCGAAGCGGACCAGCGGCCCGTCCGTGCTCCCGGCCGCCGGGACCGCGTCCTCGGGGGCCGGGGCCGCTGTCTTCTTCAGGGGGAGGGGTTCAGTGGCCAAGGCGCTTCTCCAGCTTTCTCATCAACAGCGACGTGGGGTAGCTCGCGACCAGGAAGACCAGACCCGCGAGGGTGAACGCCTCGGTGTACGCGAAGTGCTCGGCCCCGTACTTCCGGGCCTCGAAGACCATCTCCTGCACCATGATCACGGCGAGGAACGGGGTCTCCTTGAACATCGAGATCGCGTAGTTCCCGAGGGCGGGCAGCACGTTGCGCACCGCCTGCGGCAGGATCACGGCCTGCCAGGCCCGCCGGGGCGGCAGCGACAGCGCGCGGCACGCCTCCCACTGGCCCTTCGGTACGCCGTCGATCCCGGCCCGGTAGACCTCGGAGGTGTACGCGGCGTAGTGGACGCCCAGCACCGCGATGCCGATGACCAGCGGCTCGACCGTGTTGAACAGGGCCGCCGCGCCCACCAGTTGGACCAGCAGCGGGGTGGAGCGGACGAACTCCATGACGACCCGCACCGGGACCGTCACGAACCTGCTCGGCGCCCGCCCGGCCATCGCGACCGCCAGCCCCAGCACGGCCGCCACCAGGGTGCCCAGCACGGTGGCCAGCAGAGTGACCTTGAAGCCCTGGAGCACCAGGGGCAGGACATCCCCGGCAGCTTCCCAGTCGAAGCCGTTCACGCGGCACCTCCCGTGGTGGCGGTGGTCGCGCTGCGGCTCTTGAACAGGCTCTTCGCGCCGGGCTCCAGGCCGAGCCGCCGCTTGGCGGTCCGCTCCAGCAGGTTCATCAGCAGCGTCAGCGCGTAGGCCAGCACGAAGTAGGCGGCCAGCAGGGTCAGATAGGCGGTGAGTGTCTCACCGGTACGGTCGCGCAGCGTCTGGACCACCGTCATCAGATCGGCGGCCGAGATCAGCCAGAGCAGCGGGGTCGCCTTCAGCAGCTGGATCAGCAGATTGGTGAAGCTCGGGATCATCTGCACCCACGCCTGCGGCAGGATCACCTTCCACAGCCGCCGGGCCGGGCTCAGATTGAGCGCGATCGCCGCCTCGTACTGCCCGCGTGGTACGGAGTTGACGGCACCGCGCACCACTTCAGCGCCGTACGCACCGAAGTTGAGGCCGAACGCGACCACCCCGCAGACCAGCGGGGTGAGTTCGTACCCCGTCAGCGGCGGCATCGCGTAGTAGAGCCAGAACAGCTGGACGTAGAGGGAGGTGCCCCGGAAGAACTCCACGACCACCCGGGAGACCCCGCGCGCCAGGAGCAGCCGGCTGCCCGCCATCAGACCCAGCGCGAAGGCCAGGACGAGAGCGAGCAGCGCGCCGAGGACCGTGGCCTCCAGCGTCACCCACAGCCCTGACCGCACCTGGGGGAACTCCTCGGCGAGGAGGGAGAAGAAGTCACTCATATGCGTGCGTCCGCCCGCCCCGTCAGCCCTTGCACAGGTCCGCCGTCCTCAGGTCCTCCGGCGGGATCTCCGACTCCCCGAAGCCGTACGGCTCCAGCAGCTGCACATAGCGCGAACGGTCCGACACGATCTTCTTCAGCTCGCGGTTGAAGGAGTCCCGCAGATCCTCGTTGCCCTTGCGGAACACCGCGCCGCCCGGCGAGAACTGCGCCTTGCCGTCGATCTGCGGCACGAACGCCTCGGTGACTTCGGTGGCGGGGTTGGTCTTCGCCAGCCAGCGCAGCGAGATCCCGGTGAGCAGGAACGCGTCGATCCGGCCGCCCTTGACGGCGTCGGCCCCGTCCTGCGGCTTCTGCACCGTCTTGATCCTCCCCTCGGGGATGCCCGCCCCCTTGGCGTAACTGCCCTCCACCGCACCGGACATGACGCCGATGGTGATCCCGGCCTCCTTGGCGGACTCCAGATCGGTGACCTTCTTCGGGTTGCCCTTCCGTACCATCAGCGCGGTCGGCGAGATGAACTCCGGCTCGGAGAAGATCGCGTTGCCGCAGCGCTCCGGGGTGATCGCCATCCCCGCGCTGACCACGTCGTACTTCCCCGCCTGGAGCCCCGGGATCAGCCCGTCCCACTCGGAGAGCGTCGGCTTCAGCTCCTCCACCCCCAGCGCCTTGAAGATCTCCCGGTGCAGGGTCGGCGCCTCGCCCTTCAGCTCCTTGCCCTCCAGGTAGCCGTACGGCGCCTCGTTGGCGTACGCCACCCGGACGAAGCCTTGCTCGCGCAGCTTGGCGAGGGCGCCCTCGCCGGTCACGGAGCCCGCGTCGGTCTTGCTGCACGCGGTCAGCAGCCCCGGCACGACCAACAGGCCACCCACGGCCGCCGATCGATTGAGGAAGCCCCGGCGGGAAAGGTGAGGATAGTCAGCCATGGTTCGCGGTCTCCTGGAGGTCGAACAGTCCGGACAGGGTGAGCGCCTGCCCGATCCCGTACGTCTATGCAGGAAGCCGGGGCATGTAACCCAACAGTGGCCGGAAGGTGACCTTCCCGTGGCCCGGACGGGCGGAGGGTGACGGTCTCACTCCGGGGAGGTGTCTTCTGTCTCCGCGGATTTCTCCGCGGAGTTGTCGGCGGACGGGACGTAACCCCGTTCCTTGTCCACCACGTTGGGCAACGGCTCGCCTTCCGCCCATAGTTCGTACATCGCCACGAACTGCTCGCTCAGCCGGTCCCGCCAGCCGACCGTGTCCCCGCTCAGATGCGGTGAGACCAGCAGCCCCGGCACCTCCCACAACGGGCTCTGCTCGCCCAGGGGTTCGTCCGCGAACACATCCAGCGCCGCCCCCGCCAGCCAGCGGCGGTTCAGCGCGTCCACGAGGTCCGCCTCCACCACGCTCGCCCCGCGCCCCACGTTGATGAACCGGGCCGAGGGCTGGAGCAGCCCGAAGAAGCGGGCGTCGAACATGCCGTACGTGGCCGGGGTCAGCGGCACCGCCGAGATCACCCAGTCCGCGCGCGCCGCCAGCGGGCCCAGGTCCTCGATGCCGTGGATCGTGCGCCGGGCGGTCCGGCCCACCAGCGCCACCTGGACGCCCAGGCCGTGCAGCAGCCGGGTGATCTCCCGCCCGATGGGGCCCGCGCCGACGACCACCGCCCGCGAACCGGCCACCTGCTGCCCCTCCCGGTGGTGCCAGCGCCGCTCCCGCTGGAGGGCCAGGGTGGTGGGCAGATCCTTGGCGAGGGCCAGCACCAGCCCGGCCACGTACTCCGCGATCGGCCGCTCGAAGATGCCCCGGGCGTTGGTCAGTACGGTGCCGGACGCGGCCAGCTCCGGACAGAGCAGCCGGTCCACGCCCGCGCTCGCCGCGTGCACCCAGCGCGGCCGGGGCCCCTCCCCGGGCCAGGCGCGGCGCACCGCGTCGGAGGTGAAGTCCCACACCAGCAGCACATCGGCCCCGGGCAGCCGGTCGGCCAGCCCCGCCCCGTCGGTGCGCAGGACCCGGGCCCGGCCGGTCAGCCGCCCCAGGCGCGGGGGCGGATCGGCGTCGAGGACGAGGACGACGGGTTCCGGCATCGGTGGCTCATCACTCCGCAACGTCGCAGGTGGGGCAGGTGGGTGGGGCGCGATCTCAGCTCCTGATCTCAGCTGCTGATCTCGGGTCCCGCTCACGTGATCTCGGCTCCCGCTCACGCTCGCAGCCGCCCCCGCCCCCGTCAACACGGCCCGGACGGCCCCCGCCCACCCGCCGTCCCCGCCCCGCCGGGGGAATACTTGACAGTGACAGGGGCACCAGTGGCTTCCCGCGCCCGACGCGAAGGAAGGGTGAACATGACGACCGTAGGACTTCTCTACCCGGGCCACGCCGCCGAGGACGACTTCCCACGGATCGAGATCACGCTCGACACGGACGTCAGGCTGCCCCTGTTCTCCACCGACGCGGGCGAGGGCGCGTACCGCCCCGACGCGCTGCGCGGGAGCGGGGCGCCCGAGCGGCTCACCGAGGGCGTCGAGGAACTGCGCCTCGCGGGCGCGGAGGCACTCGTCTGGGCGAGCCCCGGCGGCAGCTTCGTCTACGGCTGGGCGGGCGCCCACAACCAGATCGCCACCCTCGCCCGGAGCGCGGGCCTGCCCGCCTCCAGCACCGCCTTCGGCTTCGTCCACGCGGTACGGGAGCTGGGCGCGGGCCGGGTCGCGGTCGCCGCCGCCTGGCCCGAGGACGTCACCGCGCTCTTCGCCGACTTCCTGGCGGCGGGCGGTACGGAGGTGGTGGCCTCCCGGAGCGCCGGCCTCGCCACCGCCGCCGAGGCCGCGGGGTGGGAGCCGGGCCAGGTCAAGGAGCTCGCCCTCGCCGCGGACCACCCGGACGCCGAGGTGCTGCTGCTCCCGGACGCGGCCCTGCACACGGCCGCGTACATCCCGGAGCTGGAGGAGGCGCTTGGCAAGCCGGTCCTCACGGCGAGCCAGGTGACGGTCCGGGAGGGGCTGCGGCTCACCGACCGCCGGGTCTGGGCCCCGACGCTCGGCACCCTCTTCGCCACCCACCGGCCGGTGCCGGGGGCGGTGGAGCCGAAGGGCATCGAGGTGCGGGAGTAGCTGCCGCCACCGGCCCCGGCGGTCCCTCCCGGTGGGCGGCTTCTCCCGGACCGCGCCCCTCCCGGAGCCCGGCTCCGGAATAAGCGGAGCCCACCTCCTGTTGTACGCCTCCGATGCGTACGACCGCGTACGACGAGCACCACCGGGAGAGGGCCGACACGTGAACGAGATCCAGGGCGACCGGACGGACGGCGACGGAATCCGGGGGACGGCCGCGGGCACCGCCCCCGTCCCCCTCTCCGTCCTCGACCTGGTCACCGTGGGGCAGGGCCGCACCGCCACCCAGGCTCTGCGCACCGGGGTCGAGATCGCCCGGCTCACCGAACGCCGCGGCTTCCACCGCTACTGGGTCGCCGAGCACCACTCCATGCCCGGGGTCGCCTCGTCCTCCCCGGCCGTGATCCTCGCCCATATCGCCGCCCACACCGACCGCATCCGGCTCGGCTCCGGCGGCGTGATGCTGCCCAACCACGCCCCGCTGGTGATCGCCGAGCAGTTCGGAACCCTGGAGGCGATGGCCCCCGGCCGCGTCGACCTCGGCCTCGGCCGGGCCCCCGGCACGGACGGCGCGACGGCCGCCGCCCTGCGCCGCAGCGACCGGCTCAACGAAGGGGCCGAGGATTTTCCGCAGCAGCTCAGCGAGTTGATCCGGTTCCTGGACGACGACTTCCCCGACGGGCACCCGTACGCACGCATCCACGCCGTACCGGGCCCCGTCCAGGCCACCGCCCCCGGCGGGGTGCAGTCCGCGCACCGGCCGCCCGTCTGGCTGCTGGGCTCCTCCGGCTTCAGCGCCCGGCTGGCGGGCACGCTCGGGCTGCCGTTCGCGTTCGCCCACCACTTCTCGGCACGGAACACGATCCCGGCGCTCGACCTGTACCGGGAGTCCTTCCGGCCCTCCGCCGTGCTGGACACCCCGTACGCCCTGATCGGCGTCTCCGCGCTGGCCGCCGACGACGAGCGCGAGGCCCGCCGCCAGGTGCTGACCGGCGCGCTGTCCATGGTCCGGCTCCGCACCGGGCGGCCGGGGCTGATCCCGAGTCCGGAGGAGGCGGCCGCGTACGACTTCTCCCCGATGGAGCGGGAGTTCGTCGACGGCTGGCTCGCCAACGTGATCCACGGCACCGCCGACGAGGTCCGCACCGGCCTGGACGACCTGGCCAAGCGCACCGGCGCCGACGAGCTGATGATCACCGCCAACGCGCACGGCGGCGAGGCGCGGCTGCGCAGCTACGAGCTGATCGCCGACGCGTACGGTCTGCCGAGCGCTGCCTGATCCGTACGGACCGCTGCCGTCCGGCTCCTGATCCGTACGGGCCGCTGCCCGATCCGTACGGGCTGCCGAACGGCGGCTAACCCGCCCCCGGCCGGGCCGTGATCAGCGCCGCGATCCGCTCCGGCGCCACCGCCCGCGAGTACAGCCACCCCTGCCCCGTGTCGCAGCCGATCCGGCGCAGCCGCTCCGCCTGCCCGGCCGTCTCCACGCACTCCGCGGTGACGGTCAGGCCCAGGCGGTGGGCCAGCTGCACCATCGCCTCGACGATCGTCTCGTCGGCGGGGCTGGGATGCGTACCGTCCTCGTACCGGAAGCCCTTCACGAACGCCCCGTCCAGCTTCAGTACGGAGACGGGCAGCCGGCTGAGGTAGGCGAGGTTGGAGTACCCGGTGCCGAAGTCGTCGATGGCGATCCGTACGCCCATGTCGCTCAGCGCCTGGAGCGCCCGCAGCGGGCGGCCCCCGGAGCCCATCACCGCCGACTCCGTCAGCTCCAGCTGGAGAAGGCCGGGGGCGAGGCCCGTCTCGTTGAGGATCTGCGCCACGTCCGCCACCAGGTCGGAGTCCCAGACCTGGCGTACGGCGACGTTGACGCTGATGAAGAGCGCGGGTTCGTCCGGGTGGTCCAGCTGCCAGCGCCGCGCCTGGCGGCACGCGGTGCGCAGCACCCACCGGCCGAGCTGGACGATCGAGCCGTCCTCCTCGGCGATCCCGACGAACCGATTCGGCGAGAGCACGCCGAACTGCGGGTGGTTCCAGCGCACCAGCGCCTCCACCCCGCGCACCACCCCGTCCGCCATCCCGACCAGCGGCTGGTACTCCAGCGTGAACTCGCCGCGCTCCACGGCGGGCCGGAGCGTGGAGGAGAGGGCCTGGCGGGTCATGCGGTGGGCGTTGCGCTCGGGGTCGAAGAGGGTCCAGCGGGCCCGGCCGTCGGCCTTCGCCCAGTACAGCGTGGTGTCGGCGGCCTGCATCAGACCGGTGGGCGAGGTGCCCGCCACCGGGCGCTCCACCACCCCGATCGAGGCGGAGACCGAGAGCCGCTGACCGGCCAGGTCGAAGGGGTGCTGGAGCGCGGCGAGGACCGAGCGGGCCAGTTCGGTGAGGGCCTCCGTACCGCCGGAGTCCTCCACCAGGATCGCGAACTCGTCGCCGCCCATGCGCGCCACCAGCCTGCTGCCGCCCACGTTGCGGCTCGCGTCGCTCTCGGCGCAGTCGGTGAGCCGCCCGGCGACGGCGGCGAGCAGCCGGTCGCCGATCCGGTGGCCGAGGGTGTCGTTGACCGCCTTGAAGCCGTCCAGGTCCAGGTAGACGAGGCCGATCCGGCCGTGCCGGGGGAGCATCGAGTCGTCCTGGTACGGCGGGGTCTCCAGGGCCACCGAGAGCCGCTCGAAGAAGAGGGTCCGGTTGGGCAGCCGGGTCACCGGGTCGTGCATCTGGAGGTGGCGCAGCCGGTCCTGGAGCTCGCGCCGGTCGCTGATGTCCGCCACCGTCAGCAGGACCCGCGCGGGCTCCGCCGCCGACGTCCCGGTCATCGGTACGACGGTGACCTCGGCCCACAGGGTGCGCCCGTCGGGGTGTTTGAGGCGGCGGGTGCAGCGGAACCGGGAGCGGCGGCCCTGGAGCACCTCGCGGTAGGCGTGCCAGGTGCGGTCGTCGGAGGCGAGGTCGACGAGCTCGGACGCCTGCCGTTCGGCGAGGGACCCGGGCGTCGTGCCCAGGAGGCCACCGAGCGCGTCATTGGCCCGGACGACGTGTCCCCGGCCGTCCACGACGGCCATGGGGAGGGTCGCGGCGTTGAAGGCGGCGCGGTGGTCGCGCAGCTCGGTGGCGGCGGGGTCCGCCGCGCTCGGCGGTACCGTACGCGCCGCCACCGAATGACGCTCCGTGACCGGCGCGGGCACGGCGTCCGGGGATGTGCCTGCCGGGGCCCGGGGCCCTTCGGAGGTTCCGCTCACCGCTCGCTCCCGCTGTGAAGGTTGTCGTGAACAGGTGGGGTCGGACAGGGCACCGGGTGGTGAACCCGTGAAGGGGCCCGATCCACGCGGGAAAGCGTGGTGAAGCATAGAGGGTGGCACATCGGGCGTTCCAGCTCGCATCCGGCCACGGGTGGTGCGGACGGCTGGTCTGCGCCCTTCCGGTTTGCCCGATCCTGATGGTTTCTGAGCTCTTCTGTTGCATCGGGTCGCCAGGCCGACCGGTGGTGACACTCCGTAAAGGTGTGGGGTGTGATGGCGGGCGCCGTGACCCATGTGGCTCATGTGACCCGTGTGGGGCAGCACAACAGGGCGCACCCCTGCAAACCATCACAGGGTGGACGAGACGTATCGCGTTTCCCCACCCGGAGGTCGATGTGCAGCGTGAGCCCGGACCCGGAACCGGACCCGAGGCGTCGGAACGCCCCTCGCTGCGCGGTCTGGCGGCCGCTCTGACCTCGCTGCTCGCGCTCGCCGCCACCTCCCTCGTCGCGGGCCCCGCCGTGGCCGCCGCGCGCGACGCGACCCCGTGCGCGCTGCCCCGCACCTCGGCGCACCACTCGCTCGGCCTGGACGACTGGAACGGGGCCTACCCCCGCCCCGACCGCAGCCTCGACGCGGTCATGATCTTCCTGTCGTTCCCGGACTTCGAGCCCGTGCTCACCCCCGAGGTGCTGGCCGCCGACCACTTCCCCTCGACCACCCGGTTCTTCGAGCGGGCCAGTTACGGGCGCTTCACCCTGCGCCCCCACCCGCAGCGGACCTGGACCCAGATGCCCCGCGCCTCCACCTGGTACGCCATAGAGCGCGACTGGGGCGCCGAGCGGCGCACCGCCTACCTGCGCGACGCCATCGCCGCCGCCGACCGGGACATCGACTTCTCCGCGTACGACATCGTCTACCTGGTCGCCGACCCGGACGCCCCCGGCGTCGACTCCGACGCCACCAAGGTCGTCAACTTCGAGCGCCCGCTGCGCGCCGACGGCACCGACATCCGGCGCGTCGTCACCGTCTTCGAACAGCACCCGCCCGACCGCAACGTCCTCGCCCACGAGACCGGGCACGTCTTCGACCTGGCCGACCTCTACCACCGGCCCACCGACGGCAAGGGCGACTGGGACACGTACGTCGGCGACTGGGACGTCATGGGCAGCCAGTTCGGCCTGGCCCCGGACCTCTTCGGCTGGCACAAGTGGAAGCTCGGCTGGCTGGACGGGGCCCAGGTCGTCTGCGTCCAGGGCTCGGCCGACCTCACCCTGGAGCCGGTCGCCGCCGCCCCCGTGCCCGGCGGGTCGATCGGGACGCGGCTCGCCGTCGTCCGTACCGGCGGGAACAGCGTCCTCGCCATCGAGGCCCGCGGCGCCACCGGGAACGACCGGGGGACCTGCACCGAGGGCATCCTGATCTACCGGGTCCGCAACGAGACGGCCTCCGGCGGCGGCCCGGTCGAGGTGGTGGACACCCACCCGGAGACCGGAGCCTGCTGGGACCGCTCGGTCTACCCGCCGCTTGCCGACGCCCCGCTCGGGGAGGGCGAGACCTTCACCGTGCCGGGCGAGCGCATCCGCGTGGAGGTGGCCGACCGCACCCCGTCCGGCTCCTGGACGGTCCGGATCACCGCCGGCGTCTGAAGCCCCGGCCCCTGCCGTACGGCGCTCCGCGCACACGAAGAAGCCCCCCGCTTGCGCGAGGGGCTTCTTCCGTCGGTGCGCCGTCAGGGACTCGAACCCCGGACCCGCTGATTAAGAGTCAGCTGCTCTAACCAACTGAGCTAACGGCGCCTGCTGACGTCGTAGACATTAGCACCCTGATCCGCCCGAGGAAAAATCGAATGCCCCGACCCGTGGGACGTCGCCGACCGGCTCACCCGCACACACGCCCAGAGCAGCACGTCGGGCCCGGGCAGCCACGGGTTGCGGGTGTCGGGCGCCACCAGCCAGCGCGGCCCGGAACCACCGGACGGGCAGGTCAGGGGCGGTACGGTCACGGCGTCGCCGGTGCCGTGACAGAGCAGCGGGGGAGGGGTGCGGGTGGGCCCGCCGCCGCCCGAGCCCCACTCCTCCCAGGCCAGCAGCGAGGGCAGTCGCTGGGCCGTTCCGGGGGAGGCGAAGAGCAGCATCCGGCCCCGGTGCACGGCGACGGGACCGGTGCCGGGGCCCTCGGCCCAGAGCCGCTCCAGCATCCGCCGCCCGAACAGCGCGGGCACGTTGACCACGTCGAACTGGGTGCCGCACGGCAGCACCCCGGGGGAGGCCGGGCGCTCCTGCCACTGCGCGAGCGTGGAGCGCGGGTAGGCGGCGGCTCCCGCCAGCCAGGCGGCACCGGCGGCGGTCACCTGGGCGGCCTGCGCCCCGGTCTGGTCCCGCAGCAGGGCGAAGATGTCGACGGCGTGGGGCGCGGCTCCGCCGGCCTGCAGGGTCGTTTCGTCTTTCAGCCAAGCGCTCATGGAGGAAAGGTCTACCGGGAGTGACGGAAAGGATTCCCAGAGTTGCTGGAATCCGGGACACGGTAGGAGCGGAGGGGGTATCTTGCCCGCCGGAATATGCCACCGGACCTGACCTCCGGCCTGGGGACCGCACCTCCGGCCCGGCTCCGGTTCGCTTCCGGCCCCACTCCGCCCGGCTCCGCCCCGGCTGCTGTCCTGGGGCGACCGGGCGACCGGGCGGCGGGAGGCGCGGGAGGTGTCAGGCGTTGGAGGCGTCCAGCAGGGACCGCCCGAACTCGATCATCTTCTTCGCGTAGTCCTCGGTCCACTCCGCGCGCTCCGCGACATCCGCCGCCGTCAGCCGGTCGAACCGGCTCGGATCGGCGAGCTGCGCCGCCGCTATCGCCTGGAACTCCACCGACCGGTCCGTGGCGGCGCGGAACGCCTGCGTCAGCTCGGTCGCGCGGGCCAGCAGCTCACGGGGGTCCTCCATCGACTCCAGGTCGAAGAAGTGCTCCGGATCGGCCGCCGCCTGAGACGGCTCGAAGAGCAGCGGCGCGGGGCGCAGCCGCTGCCGTTCGTTCCGCTCGGACTGTGTCATGTGCTGTTCCTCCCTCGGGCGGCCCGGACGGCCACCCTCCATTGTCCAACCCCGCGCAAGAGGGCCACGGACCTCAGGGACCCGGAGCTCAGGGACCCGGAGCTGAGGGACCCGGAGCTCAGGGGCCCACGGGCCTCAGCGGGCCACGGACCTCAGGAGGCCGGGGGCTTCCACCGCACCCGGTGCTCCGCGAGGTGGGCCAGGACCGCGTGGTTCGCCTCCCAGCCGTCGGGGAACTTCACCGTGACGCCGAGCTGGACCGGCTCCGTGGACGGGTGCTCGTCCAGCAGGTCCGCCACCCCTTCCCGGCACACCACGACGCACGCGTGGCGGTGGCGGGAGGCCAGCACGCACAGGCGGCCCGTCTCCAGGTGGAACGCGGTGGCGTCGGGGCGGCCCGACAGCGGGTGCAGGACCACCGTGACGTCGAACTCGCGGCCCTGGAGGCGGTTCGCCGTGTCCACCGCGACCCCCGTGACGCCCAGCTCCGCGAGGGCCGCCCGCACCGCCGCCGCCTGGTCGCGGTGGGCCGTGCCGACCGCCACCCGGTCCGCCGTCACCGGAACGGGCTCCTCCGCCCGCTCGCTGGTGGCGACGCCGCCCCGGTCCAGCAGTCGGCGGACCACCAGCGCCACCGCCCGTACCGCCTCGGGGTCCGTACGCGGGGTGTGCCGGGCCGGCAGCTCCAGCAGCCCCCACCCGGCCTCGGCCGCCTCGTCCAGCACCCGGTCCGGGCCCGAACCGTCCGAGGCCACCCCGAAGGAGAGCCGCCGGTCCCCGTGGCCCGTACCGCTGCGGAACGGGGTGTACGGGTAGAACGCGTCCGACACCAGCGGTGCCGCCGAGGCCGGGAGCCGCCAGGAGACCGGCAGCCGGTGCTGCGGCAGCTCCGGGTTGTGCGCGAGCAGCGTGGAGACCGCGCTCGCCGACGGGTCGTAGCTCAGCCCCGCCCACTGGTCCGCGCCGACGATCGAGAACGGGTCCAGCTGCCCCGGGTCCCCGACGAACAGCGCCCGCTCGAACAGCCCGGCCACGGCCAGCAGCGCGTCGGACCGCATCTGGTACGCCTCGTCCACGATCGCGTGCCCCCACGGCTCCACGTTCTTCACGTGCGCCCACTTCGCGGCCGTCGAGATCACGATGTCGAGCCCGGCCAGATCCGCCGCCTTCGCCGACTTCCGTACGTTGTCGAGGCCGTCCAGCACCTTGTCGTACGGGTCGGAGTCGCTGCTGTGCAGCCGCCCCACCGGAAGCTCCGGCTCCTTCTCTGCGAGCCGCACCACCAGGTCGTCGACCTGCGCGTTGGTCTGCGCGACCACCATCAGCGGGTGCCCGGCGGCGGCCAGCTCCAGGGCCGCCCGCACCACCAGGGTCGACTTCCCGGCGCCGGGCGGGGAGTCCACGACGATGCCCCGGGCGGAGCCGCGCAGGGTGTCGTCGAGGATCGCGCCGGTCGCCCGCGCCGCCTCCGCACCGGGATCGAACACGACGGTCACAGCAGGTCCTCCGGGGTGACGGGGTCGGGGTGCTCCGCGCGCAGGGCGGCGTCCGCGCCCGGCGGGCCGCCGTGGGTCCACGGGGTCTCTTCCGGGTCGGGGAGCTTCGGGCCGCCGCGCTGGTCGTGCTCGAACAGGGTCCAGGCGATCCGCTCGCCCGGCTCCGGCAGCGAACCGGGCGCGGGCTCCTTGCCCCGGCCCATCCGGTCCATGATCCGCAGCACGATCAGGATCTCGCCGCCCGGGCCCTCCTCCTGCTCGGCCCGGACGAACTCGGCCGTCTGCGGCTTGCCGTCCAGCGAGCGGTACACCTTGGTCCGCTCGCCCAGATGCGGCCGCTCGTCCGTGCGGAGGGTGACCAGCGGGCGCGGGGACGGACGCCTGGACTCCGTGTACGCCATCTCGACGCCGGTCACGTCCGCCAGGAACGCCTCGCCCGCCAGCCGCCGCCCGGCCAGCACCAGCGGATCGTCCAGCGCCTCCTGGGCCTCCAGCTGGGCCTGGGCGGTCTCCCGGGAGGCCAGCTTCTGCGCGGCCGTCACCGCGTCGTCGCGCCGCGGCTGCGGCGGCTCGCCGGAGCGCACCCGGTCCCGGTGGGCGGTGAACGACCAGCGGTCCCGGGTCCAGCGGTCCTCGGCCCGGGACCCCTCGGGCAGCTCCCGCAGCAGGTCGAGCCCCTGCCACACCTTGTCCCAGGTCGGCAGCATCACCGCGGCCAGTAGCGACCGGATCTCCCGCTCGGCGCCGCTCAGCCCGCCGAGGCGCTCGTCGGCCGCGAGCCCGTCCTCGGCCGCCGCGAGCGCCTGCCGGGCCCGGTCGTACCGCTCGATCGCGGGGGCCAGGAGCCCGTTGTCGAAGGCCGGGTCGGTGGCGGGCCCGGCGGGCGGGCAGCGGAGCTGGCCGTCCGCGTCCCGGGCGAGCTCGGCGGCGAGGGCGGCCTCCGCGCCGCTCGTGTCCCGCGGCGGGCCGATCCAGGCCAGCAGCGCCCCCAGGTGCTGGTCCTCCAGGCTGCTCTGGCCGGTCGCCCAGTGCCGGTTCAGCAGGTCCGTGGCGGCGAGCAGCAAGCAGGAGCCGGGCACCCGCGCCCGCTCCCCGTAGTGCGTGAGCCAGCGGCCTAGCAGGGGGACGCGCGCCGGGGCGGGATACGGCGTCTCCGGGTCGTCATCGGCGGTCCGGCGGAACCGCATCGACCGGCCCAGCAGCCGCACGAACTCGATGCCCGCCCGGCTCGGCACGATCAGCTGCGGGGCGTCCGCGCACAGCTCGACCTCGACCTTGGTCTTCTTGCCGGTGGCCGGGTCGGTCTCGTTGCGCTCGGCGGGCTCGACCACGTCCGCGTACGCCTCAATGTGCGGAAGGACCGCCTCCGCCAGCTCGGCGAGGAACGCGAACCGCAGGTCCCGGTCGCGCGGCTGGGCGACGGCCAGCAGCCGGGGCCGCTCGCGGTCCGTGCCGACCAGGGCGCCGAGCGGGGCCCCGGCCTCCCCGGCGGTGGTGAGCGGGACCAGGACCAGCGGGCGGTCGGTGAGATGGCGGTGGCGGACGGTCGCCAGCGGCTGGGCGCGACCGGAGTCCACCGCCTCCAGCCGGGCGAGGGTGGTGATCAGCGACATACGGCGGCCTCCTCCCGGGCTTGTCCGCGCAGGGCCGCCGCGCTCTCCAGGGCCTCCGCGCGCAGGGCGGCGGCCCGGCGCAGCGCGGCCACGGTCGGGTCGGCGGGGTCGCCCTCCTTGCCCGCGGCGGCGGCCAGCACCCCGGCCACCGTGGTCAGCCCGCCCAGCTCCCCGCGCACGCTCCGGCCGAGCGTCTCCACGGCCCCCTCGGCCCGGGACCGCGCCCGGCAGTGGAAGGCCAGCTCGCAGGCGGCCAGGCACTCGGGGGCGTACGCGGCGGTGACGGCGGAGACGGCCGACTCCAGCTCCTGCGGTGAGCACGCCGGGTCGAACGTCGTCCCCTCCGGGAGGGCCCCGGCGATGTCCTCGATACGGGTGAGCCGCGTCAGCTGACGGCGGGTCACGGCCCGCTGCTTGCGTACGTCGACGACGGAGGCGGTCGGCAGGTTCGAGAAGTCCTTGGGGCAGACCAGCAGCACCCGGTGGCCGACCTCGGCCCCCTCGGTCACCGCGGCGACCCGCTCCAGCGCCAGCACGTACACGGCGGCCTGACGGGCGGCGGCCCCGACCTTCGCGGCGTCGGCGGAGGCGTCGATCATCGGGAACGACTTGATCTCGACCACCGTCCAGCGGCCGTCGGGGTGCACCACCACCGCGTCCGGCTCCAGATAGGCGGGGGAGCCCGCCACCTCCAGGGCCAGCATCGGGTGGTCCAGCAGCGCCCAGCCGCCCGCCGCCGTGGCCTCCCGGAGGGCGAGCGCGGTCCTGGCCGCCCGGCCCTCGGGTCCGGCGGCGCTCAGATCGGGCGTGGCGACCTCCGGGCCCGGGGCGGGGGAGGAGGAGCCGAGCCGCTCGTACAGCAGGCGCAGCAGCTCCGCCCCGCCGTCGGCCTTGACCTTGGCCTCGAACGCGTTGCCCCGCATGAAGGCGAACTGGGACTGGCCGAAGGGGGCGGGGGAGCCGAGGGCCTGGGCCAGCACGCCCTTGTCCACCCCGGCGCCGTCCAGCAGAGCGCGGCGCTTGCAGCCGGGGTTGGCGGCGAGGGCGGCCAGCGCGCGGGCGTCGAGCGGGTGCGGTGCGACGGAGGGGCCGCGCAGCTCAGCGAGCCGCTGCCGGAGCGTCGTCGTCGGCCGAGACGTCCGAGCTGCCTGTGACGTCTGGGGTGCCCGAGGCGCGTGCGGGACCTGAGCTGCGTGCGGCGCCTGTGGTTCCTGCGGTGCTTGCGGTGCGCGTGGTGCCTGCGGTGCCTGCGCGCTCTGCCGCGCCGTCGGCTGCCGCGTCGGGGGAATCTGCGGAGGAGGTCCGCTGGCCGGGGATTCGCTCACCCGCGGAAGTCTTGCATCCGGCACTGACAATCGGGGACTTCACCGGCTCGGAGGCCGTACGCACGGTGGCGAAAGCGGTCCGCAGCCGCCCCTTCACCCGGTCGGCCAGCCGGATGACCGGCCTGGTCAGCAGGGCCCCGAGCCCCATCACGGCGGCACCCGCTACCGCGTCCAGGAAATAGTGGTTGGCGGTGCCCATGACGACGACCGTGGTGACCAGGGGGTAGGCGATACCGGCGGCCCGCAGCAGCGGGTGGCGGGCGTGGCGCCACAGCAGGATGCCGCACCACAGGGACCAGCCGACGTGCAGGCTCGGCATGGCCGCGTACTGGTTGGTCATCCCGCTCAGCCCGCGCGGGGCGCTCGCCCCCTCGCCCCACCACCCGTACGCGCTGTACTGCGCCATCGTGTCGACGAAACCGTGGCTCGCCTCCAGCAGCCGGGGCGGGCAGGTCGGCACGAGGGTGAAGCCGACCAGACCGAGCAGGGTCGAGTTCATCAGCCAGACCCGGGCCGCCCGGTACGCGGCCGACCTGCGCCGGAACATCCAGACCAGGATCGCCGGGGTGACCAGGTAGTGCAGCGTGGCGTAGGCGAAGTCGGCGGGTATGCCTATGGCAGGGGTGCTGGTGAAGAGACGATTCAGCGGGTGTTCGGCGTTGAGGTACAGCGCCTGCTCGAACCGGAGGATCGCCAGCCCGTTGTCGACCGCCGTCGACACGTCCCCGCGCACCAGGAGGCGGCCCAGCGAGTACAGGCCGTACACCACCGCGATCAGGGGGAGCTCCGTCCACCAGCGGGGCCGGTGACCGGTCGCGGGCAGGGCGGTGGCGTGCGGCATCCGGTGGCTCTCCCCAAGTTCATGCGGCCGACGGCGGGCGTTCAACCGTAAGGCGGCGGCGGGCCGCCGCGTCCTTCGGGGGTCCCCTCGTGGACGCCCCGTACGCAGCCTGCCCCGAAGCGGCTCCCGTACCGCACGGGCAGGCTGTTCAGAGAGGGACGCCGTCACCGCCCCGGAGGTTGCCCCCGCAGGGGGTGCGGGATGATGGAAGGCCCAGCACCACCGTTCCAGGGAGAGCCTTCATGGCACCGCGCATCCTGCTCGCCCGGCATGGCCAGACCCAGTGGTCGGTCCAGGGCAACCACACCGGCAGGACGGACATCCCGCTCCTCGACACCGGCCGCGCGGGCGCGAAACTGCTCGGCGAGCGGCTGCACCGGGCGCCGTGGGCGGGGCTGCCCGGCGTCGAGGTCCGCACCAGCCCGCTCGTCCGGGCCGCCGAGACCTGCGAGATCGCCGGGTTCGGGGAGCGGGCCGAGCGGTGGGACGCGCTGATGGAGTGGGACTACGGGGCGTACGAGGGGCTGACCCCGGCGCAGATCAAGGCGGACCGGCCCGACTGGCTGATCTGGCGCGACGGGGTCCCCGAGGGGGAGAGCCTCGCGGAGGTCACCGCCCGCGCCGACGAGGTGGTCGGCTGGGCGCGCTCGGCCGACCGGGACGTGCTGGTCTTCGCCCACGGCCACATCCTGCGCGCCCTCGCCGCGCGCTGGCTGGGCGAGGACCTGCTCTTCGGCGCCCGCATCCGCCTGGAGCCGACGTCGCTGTCGGTGCTGGGGTGGGCGTACGGGGCGCCGGCGGTGGAGCGCTGGAACGACACGGGGCACCTGGAGCTTCACAGCCCGTCCGGCGTCTGAGGACGGAACCGTCGAGCACGTTCCGGGCGCGCTGTACGGTCTCCCGCGCGACGGGGTCAGGAGGGGTGCCCGCTCCACGGGGGCAAGGGTTCCGCCCGCAGACGCCGGGCAGGCCGGGGACTCCGCACCCGCCTCACGTGGCCGACGCCACCTCTTTGTGACGGGTCAGGAACGACGCCGCCCCCGCCGCCCCGCCCGGCCGGGCCTCCAGCACCCGGGCCGCCCCCGCCAGCATCCCCCGGATGCGCGAGGACTGGACCCGGCCCAGCAGGTCCAGCACCTGGTGGCCCGTCGCCGCCGCCTCGTCCACCCGCCCGGCCCGCGCCAGGTCCCCCGTCAGCTGCGCCCGGTACAGCGCCAGGTTCCGGGTGAAGTGCGCGTCCTGGAGCGCCGCCGCCCGCCGCCCGTGCCGCGCCGCCCGGGACCAGTCGCCCAGCGCCGACCAGCACTGGGCCTCCAGCAGCTCCAGCTCCGCCTCCCGGAAGAAGCTCATCCACTCCGGGTCGCCCCCGGCGGGCCCCCGCTCGAACGCCGCCCGGGCCCGCCCGATCGCCCGGTCGCACCCCGTACGGTCCCCGAGCCCCGCCCGGCCCCCCGCCTCCCGCAGCGCGAGCAGCGCCAGCAGCCGGGGCGAGCCCAGCGTGCGGGCCGCCCGCTGCCCGGCCTCGGCCGCCCGTACCGCCTCCCGGGGCCGACCCGCGTCCCGGGCCAGGAACGAGGTGTTGCAGAACGCGTGCGCCTCCAGCCCCGCGTCCCCCGCCAGCCGCGCCGTGGCCAGCGCCTCCGCGTAGTGCGAGCGCGCGTCGTCGAAGCGCCCCGAGTCATGGGCCAGCCACCCCACCGAGATGGCCAGCTCACCCGCGCCCGCGTGCAGCCGGTCCGCCGTCGCCCGCCGGGCGGTGGTCCCGGCGTCCAGCAGCTCGTACGCCGCCTTCAACGGCCGCGCGGCCTGCCGGTAGAGCCCGTCCGCCCCGTGCCGGTCGTCCAGGACACGAATCCGCCGTACCGCCTGCTCCACGGCGCTCACCTCGCTCTCGCCGACCCGGCGCTGCGCGGGCAGGGAGGCCAGGGAAGTCAGGGAGGCGGCGGAGGCGGGTGTCCCGCCGAGCCCCAGGGAGGCGGCGGCCACCGTGGCCGTGCCGCTCATCATGAACACGCGACGCAGCACGTCGCTCTCCTCGTCGGTGTGGTCGGTGTCATCGGTACCGCCGTGCGGACCGTCTCCGGGCCCGGGCGGCGGCCCGGAGACGGTCCGGGCCCCCCGCCCCCGTACGCTCTCGCGGGCCGAGAACCCCAGGTCGGCCAGGGACGCCCCGGGGAACATGTGCAGGAAGACCCGTTCGTACGCGTAGTTGGGACAGCGGATCTCGCCGGACTCCACGCGTCCGATGTACCGGGCGTCGCACGCGACCTGTTCACCGATCTCGCGCGCCGCCCTGCGGACGGCCGCCGCGAACTCTCCTGCCGAACGCTGTCCGCGCAGCTGGCGGAAGACGAGGTTGGGAACTGCCCCTGTCGACACCATGCCCGGCCCCTCTCTGGTGCAAAGCGGTGCAAGCGGTGCGAGCCGGGTCCTGATTTCCGGTGTCCCGGCGGAGCATGAACGTACCTGCTGTGACAGGGAACACACGCAGCGATTCGCGACAAAGAGGGGCATCCCGCCCGTGATCCGCCATGAACTGCCACCCTTTGCGGCGGTGTCGCCCCGTAGCCCTTGACGCCCCCGTGCCGTTGGTCCATGTGGAGACGGAGTGTGGCTCCGTTCGGCGATGAGAGGAGGGGTTCCCTTGCTGCATCTCGGCCTGGAGACCAGCTCACGGACGACCGCGACGAACCCGACGACGAACCCGATGGCGACGACGGCCACGACGGCCACGACGGCCACGACGACGGACCCGGCACCCGTGGCGCCCACCGCGCCCCCGGCACCCGCCGAGGGGCCCTGCGACCTGGTCACCGTCCCCGCCCGGCAGGGGCTGGAGGCCGTCGACATCCTCCGCCGGGGCCGGGACCAGGAGGCCGTCGGCCCGGTCCTGCACAACGGCGCCTGCGACACCCTCGGCTTCCTCGTCCCGCCCGGCACCGCCGACGCCTGGGACGTACCGGGCAGCGCCTGTACGCGGACGGACGGGCGCGGGCTGCACATCCCCGCCGAGCCGCCCCCCGCCGGTTCCGGCTGGCTCCTCCCGCCCGCCCAGGACGCCCCGGTCACCGACCCCGCCGTACTCCGTGCCGCCCTCGACCAGGCGGCCCGCCTGCTGGAGGCGGCCGACAACTGCCACTGAGCCGGGAGCCGCCGCCCACCGGGCCGCGAGCGGGCGCCCCGGAGCCGGGAGCCCATAATGGCGGGACGGGCGGACACCTCCGCCGCTGCCGGTATCCCGGGCCCCCACCAGCAAGGACCAGCGCACGTGGCACGTCGAGGAGCGCAGGCCGGAGGCAGGGGCAAGGACAACGGCAAGGGCAAGGGCAGCACCAAGGAGCGCCGGAGCGGCCGGGCGGAGCGCGAACCCTTCTCCGGCCCCGTCGACAGCGGCCTCGCCGAGCTCATACCCGACCGGGAGCGCCCGGACGGCTGGACGCTGCTGCTCGACGGCGCCCCGCAGTCCCATGTGGACCTCGGCGACCCCGCCCGCCTCTCCTTCGCCTACCAGCGCAGGATCGGCCACATCATCGACCTCGCCGCGCCCCCGCTCCAGCCCCTGAACGTCCTGCACCTCGGCGGCGGCGCCCTCACCCTCGCCCGGTACGTGGCCGCGACCCGCCCCCGCTCCACCCAGCAGGTCGTGGAGGTCGACGCGGCCCTCGTCCGGCTCGTCCGCGAACGGCTCCCGCTGGACCCGCAGGCCCGCGTCCGGGTCCGGGCGCTGGACGCCCGCGAAGGGCTCGCCAAGCTCCCGGACGGCTGGGCGGACCTGGTCGTCGCGGACGTCTTCAGCGGCGCCCGGACCCCCGCGCACCTGACGTCGGCCGAATTCCTCACCGACGTACGCCGGGTGCTGAAGCCCTCCGGGCAGTACGCCGCCAACCTGGCCGACGGTCCGCCGCTGGCCCATCTGCGCGGCCAGGTGGCCACCGCCGCCGCAGTCTTCCCCGAACTGGCCCTCGCCGCCGACCCCGTGGTCTGGCGCGGCCGGCGCTTCGGCAACGCGGTCCTGCTCGCCTCCGCCCTGCCCCTCGCGGTCGCCGACCTCACCCGGCGGGTGGCGGGCGACCCGCACCCCGGCCGGGTCGAACACGGGCGGGAGCTCAGGGACTTCACCGGCGGCGCGGCGGTCGTCACGGACGCGGCGGCCAAGCCCTCACCGGCACCCCCGCCGTCGGTCTTCGAACACCCCTGACCAGGCCCATCACGGTTCTCCTGCCTGATGATCGGGCCCACGGACCTCTGGCCAGGTCTACGGTTCGACGACCTGGACCATCGGCGGCGTCCCGTTCCAGGTGCAGAACACGGAGTACGTCTTCCCGTCCACCCCGCCCCCGTCGTTGAAGTCGACCCGTATCCAGGCGTCGTTCGTCCACACCTGCATCGACCAGCCCGGCTCCGGCGTCGCCGACACCAGCTTCGCCGAGCTGCTCCCCAGCTCGAACACGACCCGGCCGCCCGCCGTGCGGTACCCCTTCACCTCGCCGGAGGCCGTGGCCGCCCTGGAAGGCGCGAGCGGCTTCGCGGCGGCGCTCGACGGCGTACGGGAGGGGCGCGCGGCCGACGGCGAAGGGTCCGGAGTGCTGCCGCGCGCCGACGGGGAGGGTGACGGCGAGGCACGGTACGTGGACGAGACCACCGGCTCCTCGGTGGACTGTCCGATCCGCTTCGGGCTTCCCGCACCCACGGAGATGGGCACGGCCCGGGGCGGGTCGTACGCCGTCCCCGTCATGACCGTGTGGACACCCCACCACGACAGCGTGACCGCCGCGCCGGTGGCGAGCGACCACGCGAGCGCGTGTACGAGTCCTCGTTGCATCGGGCACATCCTGCACCACCCGGACCTGGACTGTCCCCCTCCGGTACGTGCTGTTCCGCCCCGGCTCCGGCCCCCGTCCCGGCCTTTGGGGAGGTTTCCGGCGGCGGCGGGACCGGGCCCCGCACCATGGCGTACGGTGCGGCCCATGGCAAGTGTGCTCGTGGTCGAGGACGACCAGTTCGTACGTTCCGCCCTCATCCGGCACCTCAGTGAGGCCGCCCACACGGTACGGAGCGTGGGTACCGCCCTCGAAGCGCTGCGCGAGGTCGCGCACTTCCGCTTCGACGTGGTCATCCTCGACCTCGGGCTGCCCGACCTGGACGGCGGCGAGGCGCTCAAGATGCTGCGGTCCATCACCGACGTACCGGTCATCATCGCCACCGCCCGGGACGACGAGAGCGAGATCGTCCGGCTGCTCAACGACGGCGCCGACGACTACCTGACCAAACCTTTCTCCGTCGAGCACCTCTCCGCCCGGATGGCCGCCGTCCTGCGCCGCGCCCGCGCGGCCGGCGACCAGGCGCCACCGCCCCGGGTCATCCGCGTCGGCGGCCTCGCCATCGACCCGCTGCGCCGCAGCGCCGAGCTGGACGGTGCCGAACTCGACCTGACCCGGCGCGAGTTCGATCTGCTGACCTTCCTCGCCGGACGGCCCGGAGTGGTCGTCGCCCGCAAGGAGCTGCTGGCCGAGGTCTGGCAGCAGTCGTACGGCGACGACCAGACGATCGACGTCCACCTGTCCTGGCTCCGCCGCAAGCTCGGTGAGACCGCCGCCCGCCCCCGCTATCTGCACACCCTGCGCGGCGTCGGCGTGAAGCTCCAGCCCCCCGCCGACGCCCCGGCCGCGGAGCCGCCCGCATGAGGTGGGCCCTGGTCAAGGTGTGCCTGGCGGTCACCGCGATGGTCGTCATCGCCTTCGCCGTACCGCTCGGGCTCGTCATCCGGGAGATGGCCAGCGACCGGGCCTTCTCCGACGCCGAACGCCAGGCCGCGATGATCGCCCCGGCGCTCTCCATCACCACCGACCGCGAGGAGCTGACCCGGGCCGTCCTCTCCACCGAACCGGGCGACCGGGGGCGGCTCGCCGTCCACGTACCGGCCCCCGCGAAGGCCGCGGACGGCACCGGGGGCGAGGCCCTGGACATCGGCACCCGGCGGGCGAGCCCCAAGGACATCGCGACCGTACGCAAGGCCGGGCGCGCCTCCATCACCGCGGTGACCGGCGGCTTCGCGCTGCTCCAGCCCACCGCGCTCTCCACCGGGGACATCGCCGTCGTCGAGGTCTTCGTCCCCGAGGGCGAGGTCTCCAACGGGGTCGCCACCGCCTGGCTGATCCTGGCGGGCGTCGGGGCCGCCCTGGTCGTCGGCTCGGTGGCGGTCGCCGACCGGCTCGGCGTACGGATGGTCCAGCCCGCCCAGCGCCTCGCGGGCGCCGCCCAGGACCTGGGGGAGGGGCGGCTCGGCACCCGGGTGCCCGAGGAGGGCCCCACCGAACTCCGGTCCGCCGCCGTCGCGTTCAACTCCATGGCCGACCAGGTCGTCCAGCTCCTGGCCAACGAGCGCGAGCTCGCCGCCGACCTCTCGCACCGGCTGCGCACCCCGCTCACCGTCCTCCGGCTGAACGCCGCGTCCCTCGGCGAGGGCCCGGCGGCCGACCAGACCCGGGCGGCGGTCGAGCAGCTGGAGCACGAGGTCGACACGATCATCCGGACCGCCCGTGAACAGCGCCCGCAGACCCAGGGCGGCCGGACGGCCGTGCCGACGGGGGCCGGAGCCGGGTGCGACGCCTCCGAGGTGATCCGGGAGCGGATGGGCTTCTGGTCGGCGCTCGCGGAGGACCAGGGGCGCGAGGTGCGGCTCGCGGGAGTGGACCGTACGGTACGCATCCCCGTCGCCCGCCCCGAACTGGCGGCCGCCCTCGACGCGTTGCTCGGCAACGTCTTCCGCCACACCCCCGAGGGCACCGCCTTCGCCGTGGACGTCCACCACAGCGGCGACGCGGTCATCGTCCTCGTCTCGGACGCGGGCCCCGGCATCGCCGACCCGGAGGCGGCCCTGGCCCGGGGCACCAGTGGCACCACGAAGGCGGGCGCGGTCGGCTCCACCGGCCTCGGCCTGGACATCGTGCGCCGGGTCGCCGAATCCACCGGCGGTGACCTGCGCATCGGCCGGTCCGTGCTCGGCGGCACGGAGGTCCGGATCTGGATCGGGCTGCACGGCAGCAGCCCGGAGCGCGGGCGGCGCGGCCACGGCCGCCGGGTCGGCCGCCGAGTCCCCTGGCAACGCCGCAAGGAGCCCCGCACGGCGACGGGCCCCACCGCCCGGCCCTGACGCCTCCGGTACCGCCGGGAGCCCAGGGCGGGGACGGCCCCGGGAGCGGTGGGAACTTCCGCACCCCGGCCCCGGCCCTTCAGGCACCGCCGAGAGCGCCCTGACCCTTCAGCGCTGCCGAGAGCGCCCCGCCCCTTCAGGCACCGCCGAGAGCCCTGGGCCGGGACAGACACCCCACCCCACTCCACCTCACCCCACGCCACCCCACCCCGGGGCCCTTCATTAACCCGCCCCCATCCCCTCCTTAAGCCCACCCTAAGAACATCAACTCCGGTCCATAACGCCCCGTTTGCCGGTTCCGCTGCCGCTAGCGTTCTCTCACGACCTCCACCCCCGGGTCCGTGTCCACACCCCGCCCACATCCCCACCGCGTCCGCGCCCCCAGCACGGCCGCACCGACCCCCACGCCGGCCCCCACCGCCACCGGTCGCCCCGGTGGCGGCGGGGAAACCGGCACCCGGCTCACCCCCCCCCGGGCCCCTCGGGGCCTCCCCGAACCGCATCGAGCCCCCCCACGCGCGCGTCCCGGCCGGACCCCACCCCACCTCCGGCCGGGACGCGCCCTTCCGCCCGGGCTCTCCGGCCCGCCGGGCCCCAGCCCTCGGGGGCCTACTCCGACCGGCCCTTCCACTCCTCCGCGTACTCGTCGAAGATCGCCCGCAGATGGTGGCCGATCTTCAGGTAGTCCAGGTCGTCCAGGTTGGCCAGGGAGACCCGGACCGACCACTCCGGTCCGTCGAAGCCGCCCCCGTTCAGCAGGACCACCGACGTCTGCTCGGCCAGCCGGAACAGCGGGTCCACCGGCTCGTAGTTGGCCTCCAGGAAGTCCGCGAACGGCTTCCCGTGGACGCGCTCCGCCTCCGCCAGCAGGTCCAGCTCGATGTAGTAGGCGGCCCGCTTCGGATCGTCCGAGACCTTCATGTGCACGCCCTCCAGAAGGAGTTCGAGCCGCTGCCGCACGATGGCCCGGATGCGGTGCTTGTACGCCTGGCCCTCGTCCAGCATGTCGAAGAGCGAGAACAGCGCCATCATCACCTGCTGCGGCAGCGAGAGCCCCGCCGTGTGGTTGAGCGCCACCTGCCGCGAGTCCGCCACCATCCGGTCGATGAACCGCATCTTCTCCGGCTCCAACGACAGGGAACCGTAACGCCGGTTGAGCCGGTCCTTCTGCTCCTGGCCCTGTTCCCTCAGCATCGCGTCGATGACGTTGTCGTCGTGCAGCCCGATCACCCCGAGCCGCCACCCGGTCGCCCCGTAGTGCTTGGAGTAGGAGTAGACGAGCAGCGTGTTGCGCGGCAGGTCGGCGGCGAGCGAGCGGAAGCCCTCGACGAACGTCCCGTACACATCGTCCGTCACGACGATCAGGTTCGGGTTCTGCTCGGCGACGATGGCGGCGATCTGCTCGCTCACCCGCGAAGAGAGCGCCAGCGAGGGCGGGTTGCTCGGGTTGACGCAGCAGACCATCTTCACCGACGGGTCCGCCAGCTTGGCGATCTCCTCCGGCGGATAGCGCCACTGCCGCACCCCGGTCTCGGTGAACAGGTTCGCCTCGACGTGGACCACGTCGAATCCGTACGTGTCCAGCTCCGGGATCTCCAGGTACGGGGTGAACACCGGGACCATCAGGGCGATCCGGTCGCCCTTCTCCAGAATCCCGTTCTTCATCAGCGAGTCGAAGATGTAGCACATCGCCGCCGTGCCGCCCTCGGTCGCGAACAGGCTCAGCGTCTGCCCCTCGGGCGGCCGGTGGTCGAACATCTCGTCCGCGAGGTAGCCGCGCACGATCTCCTCGGTGTGGCGCAGCATCCGGTCCGGCACCGGGTAGTTGTCCCCGATCGAGGCGTCCGCCAGCTCATGGACGAACGCGTCCCGGCCGAAGCCGAACCGCTTCACCGCCAGGTCCACGCTCGCCTTCAGCAGCTCGATGCCGGGCAGCTCCGGGTGCGTACGGACGAAGTGCTCGAACCGTTCCGCGCACCCCGCCTCCTCCGGCATCCCGCCGAGGTTGTCCGCCGTCCACACCCGGCGGGACTCGCCGATCGCGAAGTAGCCGAGCGCGTGGTACGCCTCGCGGGGGCCGGTGGCGGTCCAATTGGGGTTGCCCCGGCCCGCGTTGAGCATCGCCCGGGTTGTTTTCCCCTTCTGGCCGGGCTTGCCGCTCTGCGCCTCCGTGGCGATTTGGATGAACTTGTCCTTCAGCTCGAAGGGGGAGAGCTGGGCGTAGGACCGGATCTCTTCCCGGCTGAGCTTGGTCTTGGGCATGGTGGTGTCCGTCCCGTGCGGGGTCAGTGGTTGAGGATGACGATCACGGCGCCCCACACCGTCAGCAGGACGTTGCCGACGGCGTACGGAATCGTGTAACCAAGGGTGGGGATCTGGGATTTCGAGGTCTCGTTGACGGCACCGATCGCCGCCGTGGTGGTCTGGCCGCCCGCCAGGACGCCCATCAGGACCGGGAACCGGATCTTCTGGATGTAGTGCCCGACCAGGAACCCCACGATCAGGGGCACCACGGTGGCGACCGCCCCGAAGACCAGCAGTCCCCAGCCGGCCGTGGCGAGACCGCTCGTGAAGCTCGGCCCGGCGTTGATACCGACGACGGCGACGAAGAGGCAGAGGCCGAGGGTGTCCATGAACCACTGGGCGCCCGGCGGCACGTTCCCGTACGTCGGATACTTGCCGCGGATGTACCCGAAGACCAGGCCCATGATCAGCCCGCCGCCCGAGGTGGAGAGCGAGATCGGCACCCCGCCCGCCGTCAGCGCGGGGATGCCGATACAGCCGCCGAGGAAGATGCCGAGCCCCACCCAGACCATGTCGGTGGCGAAGCTCGTCGGCACCGGCTTGCCGAGCGCCCGTGCCGCAGGGCCGACCAGCCGCTGCGGGCCGGTGAGGATCACGGTGTCGCCCCGCTCCAGGGGAGTGGAGAGCCGGTAGGGGAACGCGGCGCCCGCCCGGTACAGCTTGTCGATGTAGACGCCCACCATGAACGGCTCCCGGCGCAGCTCCCCGACCGTCCGTCCGATGCACGCCTTCTGGGAGACGACGACGTGCAGCGTCTCGGTGCGGTAGCCGAGCAGTTCCACGTCATCGGCCTCGGCGCCGACGTGTGTACGGGGGTCGAAGTCGACCAGGTCGCCCCGGACGGCGCTCACCGCGACGGTGTCGCCGAGCCGGAGCGTACGGGACTGGTCGTGCTCCAGGACCGTCCCGTCGCGGCGGACGCCGGTGAGGTAGACACGGCGGCCCAGCTCCTTCTGCTGCTCCTCGAAGTCGGCCACCGAGCGGCCCACCAGGTCGGGGCGGTCCACGCGGTACGCGCGCAGCACCACCTCGTAGTAACCGGCGCCTTCATCCGGGCTCTCGTCCGGCGCGTCCAGCTCGGCCGCGAGGTCGGCGCTCTCCTTGGCCAGGTCCCTGCGGTACAGCTTGGGCAGCACGTTGGCCAGGAGCATCGCGCACAGGATGGTGCCGAGCGGGTACGTCACCGCGTACCCGACGGCCACCAGGTTCTGCTGGGTCTTCGCCTCGTCGGCCGAGAGCCCCGGCAGCGTACCGATGGCGTCCTGGGCGACCCCGATCGCGGCCGACTGGGTGAGGGCCCCGCTCATCAGTCCGGCGCCGAGCCCGGGGCCGTAACCGAGCAGGCTCGCGAAGAGCCAGGAGACCAGCAGCCCGGTCACACAGACCACGACGGCGTTGGCGACCTGGGGCAGGCCGTCCTTCTTCAGCCCCCGGAAGAACTGCGGGCCGACCCGGTAGCCCAGGGCGAACAGGAACATGATGAAGAACAGGTTCTTCACCGTGTCGTCGATGTCGATCTTGAACTGGGCGCCCAGCACCAGCCCCGCCACCAGACACCCCGTCACCGCGCCCAGGGCGATCGTCCGGTAGCGGACCTTGCCCAGCAGGAAGCCGAGCGCGATGACGAGGAAGACGAGCAGTTCGGGGTGGGGCTGGAAGATGTTCCGGTTGAGGAAGTCGATCACCTCAGGCCCCCAGGACGCCGACGAGGACGGGGCCGGTCAGCGGCAGCAGGAAGTTGGAGAGCGTGTACGTGATCGTGTAGCCGAGCAGCGGTACGGAGCTCTGGGCCACCTGGGTGATGGAGGTGATCGCCGGGGTCGAGCACTGCTGTCCGGCGATGGCCCCGATCAGCAGCGGCTTCTCGATCTTCAGCAGCTTGCGCCCGACGACCAGGGAGATCGTCGCCGGAACCAGCACCATGGCGATGCCCGCGAACGGCAGCAGCGCCCCGTACTCCTTGAGCAGCGGCCAGGCCTGGGGCCCCGCCGCCAGTCCCGTACAGGCGATGAAGACGGCCAGGCCCATGTCCTTGAGCGTGCTCGCGGCCTGCGGCGGGAAGGCGCCGAAGGTCTGCCTGCGGGAGCGGAACCAGCCGAAGAGCAGACCGGAGATGAGGCAGCCGCCGCCCGTGCCGAGCGACATCGGCACATCCCCGAGCTTGACCACGATCTGGCCGAGCAGGGAGCCCGCGACGATGCCGAAACCGATGTAGATGAAGTCGGTGGAGTCGTTCTTGACCACCGCGCCGATCTTCTCGACCAGCTTGTTCAGCCCGCCCCGGGCGCCGACCAGGGTGAGGACGTCACCCCGCTGGAGGACGGTCTCGCCGCTGGCGGGGAGGTGCTGGTCGTTGCGGAGGACATCGGTGATGTAGACGCCGTCCGCGCGGAACTCCGGGTGGTTCTTCTCCAGCCGGTCGATGGTCGAGCCGTGCGTGGCCTTCTCGGTGACGGCGACCTGGCGGGTCGCGAGCGGGGCGTCGAGCCCCGGCACGGCCGGGGTCTCCGGCCCGATCTCCCGCCCCGCCTCGATGATCGCCGAGCGCCGGCCGACGATCTGGACCAGGTCGCTGAGCGTCAGCTCCAGCTCCGGGGAGGGCGTCAGCAGCTTGCTGCCGCGTTTGACCCCCTCGACCGTGATGTGCCCGCCGAGCGAGCTCTCCAGATCCCCGACCGTACGGCCGTCGGCCAGCGTCACCAGATAGGTGCGGCCGACCGTGCCGGGCTGCGCCTCGCGCTCGTCGGACTCCAGACCGGCCTGGCCGCCGCGCATCTTCTCCCACAGCTCGCGCGAGGCGTCGGCCAGGTTGATGCGGAGCAGCATCGGCATGACCTGGCTGGTGAAGAGGACGATCGTGATGAGGCCGAACAGGTAGCAGACCGTGTAGGCGGTCGCCACATGCCCCTGGTACTGGGAGATCTGCTCGGCGCTCAGGTCACTGAGCTTGCCGATCGCCTCGGTGGCCGTACCGACGACGGCGGACTCGGTGGCCGCCCCCGCCAGGATGCCGGCCGCCGTGCCCACGTCCAGGTCGAACGCCTTGGCGAGCCCGTAGGCGATCCCGAGGACGCAGACCACTTCGATCAGGCAGAGCGCGAAGAAGCGCAGGCTCTTGCGGTTGAGGTTGGAGAAGAACTGCGGCCCGGCCATGTAGCCGAGCGAGAAGATGAACAGCGCGAAGAAGACGGTCTTGACGTCGTCGTTGACGCTGATGTGCTGGGTGCCGAGCAGCAGCGACACGATGAGCGTGCCGCAGATGCCGCCGAGCGTGATCGGGCCGACGCGGAGCTTGCCGATGAGGTAGCCGGCGGCGAGGCAGAGGAAGAGGGTCAGTTCGGGATGGTCGCGCAGAACGCCCATCCCGCCTCACTCACCAAATTCGTTCATAGGTGACATCAGTGACATAAGGGCGAAATTAACAGGAGTGCTTCCGCCCGGCACCTCGCCCGGCACCTCGCCCGGCACCTCGCCCGGCTCCTCGTCCGGCGCCCGCTCGGCTCCGGGGTGCCCGTTCACCTCTCGACGGCCGGTCCGGGCGCGGACCCCCGTGTGACGCGCCGGACATCCCTCGGCAACGGAATCGTCTTCAACTCTTGACACCCACCCCCTTGAGGCAGGAACCTTCCGGCATCGGCGCATGGGAGCGCTCCCATGAACGCGGGGGAGGCGATCCCGCGCGCTCTCCCCGTCTTCCCACAGGACTTCCTCACAGCTCTTCCCGCAGTACTTCCTCACAGCAAGGAGCAGTGGAATGCGCATCACCCGCAGTGGCGCCGGCCGGCGCCGGAGAACCGCGATCGTGGCCACCACCGGCCTGACGGTCACCGCCCTGTTGCTCACCGGCTGCGGCGGCTCGTCCGACTCCGGCAGCAAGGGCGCCGACGCCGACGGCAACATCACGCTGACCGTGGCCGACTTCGGCCAGTTCGGGTACAAGGAGGCCGGGCTCTTCGAGAAGTACCACGAGCTCAACCCGAAGATCACGGTCAAGGAGGACACCACCGCCGAGGAGAAGAACTACTACCCCAAGCTGCTCCAGCAGCTGAACTCGGGCAGTGGCCTCGCCGACGTCCACGGCATCGAGGTCGGCCGGATCAAGGAGATCGCCGACACCAAGGCGGACTCCTTCGCCGACCTCTCCAAGGTGATCGACGTCAACGAGTGGGTGTCCTGGAAGGCCAAGCAGGCCACCGCCCCCAGCGGCGCGGTGATCGGCGCGGGCACGGACATCGGCCCCATGTCCCTCTGTTACAACCGTGAGCTGTTCGAGAAGGCCGGCCTGCCCACCGACCGCGCGGAGGTCGCGAAGCGGACGGCGGGCGGCTGGGAGGACTACCTCGCACTGGGCGAGGAGTACAAGAAGAAGGCGCCCGCGGGCACGTACTTCATGGACTCCGCGAGCGCCATGTTCAACGCGGTCGTCAGCTCCAGCCCCGAGCAGTACTACGACGCGAGCGGCAAGCCGGTCTACAAGGAGAGCGCGAGCGTCCAGAAGGGCTGGGACCTCGCCGCCGAGGCCGCGTCCAAGAAGCTGACGCAGGGCCTGGCCCAGTTCGAGGACCAGTGGCAGGCGGCCCTGCGCAAGAGCACCGTCGCCACCGTGGTCTGCCCCGCCTGGATGGCCGGTCAGATCTCCACGTACGCCGGTGACGCCAACAAGGGCAAGTGGGACATCACCAGCGCCCCCGGCGCCACCGCCGCCAACTGGGGCGGCTCCTTCCTCGCCGTACCCAAGTCCGGCAAGAACGTCGAGGAGGCCGCCAAGCTCGTCAAGTGGCTGACCGCGCCCGAGCAGCAGGCCGCCGTCTTCAAGGCGATCGGGGTCTTCCCCTCCAACCAGGGCGCCTACGAGCTGCCGGACGTGAAGAGCGCCACCCTCCCGTACTTCAACGACGCCCCCATCGGCCAGATCTACGCGGACGGGGCGAAGTCCATCCCCGAGGCGGTGCTCGGCCCGAAGGACGGCGTGATCAAGGACTCGATCTCGACGCAGATCAACAACATGGAGCAGCGCGGTACGGAGCCGGACGCGGCGTGGGACGCGGCGGTCCGGACGGTGGACAAGGCGATCGGCTGAGCCGACGCGGCCCCGGACCGGCGGGGCGGACGGGCGACCCCTGCCACGCCCGCCCACCCCGCCGGTCCACCGCCACCGCCCCGCCGCCACCACCCGCTGGTCCACCGTGGCCGCCACCGCCACCGCCACCTCCGCCCGCTGGTCCGCCACCGTCCCCAGCCCAGCCCAGCCCAGCCCAGACCAGCCCGGCCCAGCCCGCCCGCTCCGCCCACTCCATGAACCAGCCGCCCCGGCCGCCCGTCGGCGCCTCCAGGGAAGGACTCCCCGCCCGTGGCAACCACGACCCCCACCCGGGACGCGTACGTACCCCCGCCCCGCCGACCGCAGAAGGAAAAACCCTCCGAGCGAAGGCAGTTGTGGCGCAGTCGGCTGTGGCGGTTCGACGACAAGGCGTCCCCGTACGCGTACATCGCGCCGTTCTTCCTCGTCTTCGGGGCCTTCGGCCTCTACCCGCTCCTCTACACCGGCTGGATCGCGCTGCACCGGGTCTCGATGACCGGCCTGGACTCCATGGAGTGGGTGGGCTGGGAGAACTTCGACAAGATCCTGCACGACCCGGAGTTCTGGACCTCGGTCAGCAACACCTTCCTGATCGGTGTCATCTCGACCGTCCCGCAGCTCCTGATGGCGCTCGGCATCGCCCACCTCCTCAACTACCGCCTGCGCGCCAGCACGTTCTGGCGCACGATCATCCTCACGCCGTACGCGACCTCCGTCGCCTCCGCCGCCCTCGTCTTCGCGCTGGTCTTCCGGGCGGACGGCGGGCTGCTGAACTGGACACTCGGCCTCGTCGGCTTCGACCCGGTCAACTGGGCCAACGGTCACTGGACTTCGAAGCTCGCGATCTCCGTCATCGTGATCTGGCGGTGGACCGGCTACAACGCGCTGATCTACCTGGCGGCCATGCAGGCGGTCCCCAACGACCTCTATGAGGCAGCCTCGTTGGACGGCGCGTCGCGCTGGCAGCAGTTCCTCAAGGTGACCATCCCCTCGCTGCGGCCCACGATCCTGTTCACGATCGTCATCTCGACCATCGGGTCCATGCAGCTGTTCGGCGAGCCACTTCTGCTGGAGGGCGGCACGCTCGGCGCCACCGGCGGCAACGAGAACCAGTACGAGACGCTCAGCATCTATCTCTACAACTACGGCTGGAACCTCGGACACCTCGGTCCGGCGGCGGCCGTGGCCTGGGCGATGCTCGCGCTCCTGCTTCTGATCGCGGCCGTCAACTGGCTCATCGGCCGCGCTGTCCGCACGTCCGACTCCGCGGTCCGAAGGGGAGCGACCCGATGACCCTGACCAGCCCCACCCCCACCGCCCCCGTGAAGCGCGCACCGACTCCGAAGAACACGGGGCCCACCCGCCCGAGCCGCTTCAGGATGGGCGCGGGCCAGCAGATGAAGGGCGGCCCGTTCGCCTATCTCACGCTCGCCGTCGTCGGGTTCGGCTCGCTGCTGCCGCTGTACTGGACCCTGGTGGCGGCCTCCCGCACCCAGGACGAAGTCCTCGCCTCCACACCGCCGTTCCTGCCGGGCGGCCGACTGCTGGAGAACGTGGCCACCGCCTGGGAACAGGCCAACCTCGGCAAGGCGATCGTCAACAGCGTCATCGTCTCGTCCTCCATCACGGCCGCGACGCTCTTCTTCTGCACGCTCGCCGGGTACGCGTTCGC
The DNA here is from genome assembly GCA_002082585.1 of Kitasatospora albolonga. Classification (NCBI taxonomy): domain Bacteria; kingdom Bacillati; phylum Actinomycetota; class Actinomycetes; order Kitasatosporales; family Streptomycetaceae; genus Kitasatospora; species Kitasatospora albolonga. Next base: position 2,491,370 of record CP020563.1, on the reverse strand, counting down.
CAAGATGCGCTTCCGGGGCCGGGGCTGGCTGATGACCGCCGTCATCGCCACGCTCACGATCCCGCCGCAGCTCAGCGTGGTCCCGCTCTTCATGATGATGTCCGGCCTCGGCTGGGGCGGGCAGCTCGAATCGGTGATCTTCCCGACGCTGGTGAGCGCGTTCGGCGTGTTCTTCATGCGCCAGTACCTGATCGAGGCGCTGCCGTACGAGCTCATCGAGGCGGCCAAGATCGACGGGGCGAACAACTTCCGCATCGTCGTGAGCGTGGTGCTGCCGGTGGCCCGCCCCGCGATGATGGTGCTCGGGATGCTCACCTTCGTCCAGGCGTGGAACGACTTCTTCTGGCCCTACCTCGCCCTCAACCAGCAGAACCCGACCCTGCAGGTGGCCCTCGGCCAGCTCAGCGCCTCGTACACCCCCGACCAGTCCATCGTCATGGCGGGCGCGCTGATCAGCACGCTGCCGCTGCTGGTGGTCTTCGTGGTCTTCGGCAAGAAGATCGTGGGCGGGATCATGTCGGGCGCGGTCAAGGGCTGACACGACGGGCGGCGCGGCCGACAAGACCGCGCCCTACCTCCCCTCTTCACCCCACCCCTTCCACCACCCCCTTCCACCACCCTCCTTGGGAGCGCTCCCACATGACAGCAGTACGACCCGACACAGCCCCGCAGCAGGCGGCCCCGGCCCCCGCCCCCTTCCCGACGGGCTTCATCTGGGGCGCCGCGACGGCCGCGTACCAGGTGGAAGGGGCGGCGACCGAGAACGGCCGCACGCCCTCCATCTGGGACACGTTCAGCCACACCCCCGGCAAGGTCCTGAACGGCGACACCGGAGACGTGGCCGCCGACCACTTCCACCGCTACCGGGACGACGTGGCCCTGATGAAGCGGCTCGGCCTCAAGGCGTACCGCTTCTCCGTCTCCTGGTCCCGCGTCCAGCCCACCGGCCGGGGCCCCGCCGTCGAACGCGGCCTGGACTTCTACCGCTCGCTCGTCGATGAGCTCCTGGCGGCGGGCATCGAGCCCGTCGCCACGCTCTACCACTGGGACCTGCCCCAGGAGTTGGAGGACGCGGGCGGCTGGCCGGAGCGCGCGACGGCGGAACGGTTCGCGGACTACGCGGCCATCATGGCCCGCGCGCTCGGCGACCGGGTCGGGATGTGGACCACGCTGAACGAGCCCTGGTGCTCGGCCTTCCTCGGTTACGGCTCCGGGGTCCACGCCCCCGGCCGCACCGAACCGGCCGCCGCGCTGCGGGCCGCCCACCACCTCAACCTGGCCCACGGCCGGGCGACCGAGGCGCTGCGTGCCAACCTCCCCGCCGCCGCGCGGACTTCGGTCACCCTCAACCTCCACCAGGTGCGCCCGCTGACCGGCGGTGCGGCGGACGCGGACGCGGCGCGCCGGATCGACGCGGTGGGCAACCGGATCTTCACGGGTCCGATGCTGAAGGGCGCGTACCCGGAAGACCTCCTGGCCGACTCGGACCGCCTGGTGAACTGGTCCGCGCTGGTCCACGAGGGCGACCTGGCGTCGATCGCGCACCCGATCGACGTCCTGGGCGTCAACTACTACACGCCCACGATCGTCTCCACGCCCGCCGACGGCGCCGGGGACACCCGCAACGACGGCCACGGCAGCAGCGACCACTCCCCGTGGCCCGGCTCGGAGCACGTCGCCTTCCATCTCGCCGAGGGCAAGCCGCGTACGGCGATGAACTGGTCGGTCGACCCGAACGGCCTGTACGCCCTCCTCATGGACGTCTCCCGCGAGAACCCGGGCCTGCCGCTGATGGTCACCGAGAACGGGGCGGCCTTCGAGGACGTCCCGGACGCGGACGGCCAGGTGCACGACCCGGAGCGGATCGCGTACCTGCACGGCCATCTGGCCGCCGTACAGCGGGCGGTGGCGGACGGAGCGGACGTACGCGGGTACTTCCTCTGGTCGCTGATGGACAACTTCGAGTGGGGGTACGGCTATGCGAAGCGGTTCGGCGCGGTCCACGTGGACTACGCGACCCAGCGCCGTACGCCCAAGGCCAGCGCGTACTGGTACAGCGAGGTGATCGCACGGCACGGCCTGCCGCCGGAGGCGTGACGTGGTGAGAGCTGCGGGCCCCGGTAGCGGCATACCGGGGCCCGCAGCTTCATCCGCTGCCTTCATCTGCTGCTGGGAGCGCTCCCAATACACTGTCCGTACGCTCGTCGGGGTGATCGATCCAGGACTTGGATTGACTGTACGGCTGTGAGAAATTGACCGGGAACGGGGAGGCAGCCATGGCGGCAGCGCGAGTACGGAACGGCGGGCGGCCCACGCTCGAAGAGGTCGCGGCCCGCGCCGGAGTCGGCCGGGGCACCGCCTCCCGCGTCATCAACGGCTCGCCCCGGGTCAGCGAAGCAACCCGCGAGGCGGTCGAGGCGGCCGTTGCCGAACTGGGCTACGTCCCCAACCGCGCCGCCCGCGCCCTCGCGGGCAACCGCACCGACGCCATCGCGCTCGTGGTGCCGGAGCCGGAGACCCGTTTCTTCGCGGAGCCGTACTTCTCCGCGATAGTACGGGGCGTGGGCGCGGCGCTCGCCGACACCGACATGCAGCTCCTCCTCACCCTCGCGGGCAACGACCGGGAGCGCCGCAGGCTGGCCCAGTACCTGACCGCGCACCGGGTCGACGGGGTCCTCCTGGTCGCGGTCCACGCGGACGACCCGCTGCCGGAGCTGCTGGAACAGCTCGGCATGCCCTGTGTGATCAGCGGCGCCCGGCACGCGGCCGAACCGCTGGCCTCGGTCGACTCGGACAACTTCGGGGGCGCGCGGGCCGCCGTGGACCACCTGATCTCCAGGGGCCGCCGCCAGGTCGCCACGATCACCGGCCGCCTGGAGGTCTACGGTGCCCAGCGCCGCCTGGACGGCTACCGCGCCGCCCTCGCCGCCGCGGGCCTGCCCCCGGACGAACGCCTCATCGCCCCCGCCGACTTCACCGAGGAGGGCGGCGCCCGGGCGATGCGCGAACTCCTCTCCCGCCGCCCCGACCTGGACGCGGTCTTCGCGGCCTCCGACGTCATGGCGGCGGGCGCCCGCCAGGTCCTCCGCGAGGCGGACCGCCGCATCCCCGAGGACGTGGCCCTGATCGGCTTCGACGACTCGGTGGTCGCCCGCCACATGCACCCACCCCTCACCAGCGTCCGCCAGCCCATCGAGGAGATGGGCCGCCGCATGACCCAGCTCCTCCTGGAGGAGATCGCGGGGCGCGCGGGGGAGGAGCGGCCGACGGTGGTGCTGCCTACGGAGCTGGTGGTGCGGGAGTCGTCGTGAAATCCGGGGGCCGAGCCTCCGGATTTCACGAGTTCTTCACGCGCCCGTGCTCTGGCGACTACTGTTCGCGAGGTACGGCGATTGTGTGACGCACCACACACGTCACGCAGCGAGCTGCCCGGGTGCGTTCCGTGCGGCGGTGCATCTGGGGGGCCTCGTGCACGAGATGGTCAAGGGCGCCAACGTCGGTCTCACGGCGCTGAGCGACAACGTCGGCTCGGTGGTGGTGGGCCTGGGCTGGAGCAGCGCTACGGGCGAGGGCGACGCGGACGTCTCCGTCCTCCTGCTCGACGGTGACGGCAAGGTCCGCAGCGACGGCGACTTCTGCTTCTACAACAACCCCGTGGCGGGCAACGGGAGCGTGCAGCTGCTCGGCAAGACCCCGACGGCCGACGGCAGCGAGGACCGGATCAGCTTCGATCTGGATGCCGTGCCGCAGGAGATCGACAAGGTGGTCGTTGCTGCCAGCCGCTACGGCGGATCGCGCTTCGGCGAGCTGGACGACCTCCGCCTGACTCTCGCGGACAGTACGGGCGACGGCCTGGTCCGGTTCGCCGTCGACGGGGCGGACGAGGTCAGCGCGGTGATCTTCGGCGAGCTGTACCGGCGCTCGGGGGAGTGGAAGTTCCGGGCCGTGGGCCAGGGTTACGCATCGGGGCTCGCCGGGCTGGCGACCGACTACGGCGTCGACATCGACGACACGGAGGAGGACGCCCCGGAGCCGGCGGACCTTGCCGAGGACGGGCGGCCGCAGCCCGACCGGCCCGCGCCCGAGCCGCCGCGGCCGGAGGAGCCGGTGGAGGAGTCCCCCGTATCGCGGGTCCCCGCCCAGGCCACCGGCCCCCGCGTGGACGACACCCCCGGGCCCGTGCCCCCGGCCCCGGAGCAGTCAGCTGCGCCCAAACCCGCACGCCGTCCGCGTACGGCGAAGAAGAAGGTGACCCTTCCCCGTACGACCAGGAAGAGCCTCGCCGACAACGAATCGTGGCGGTCGGCCCGGCTGTTCCCCGTGTCGGCGCTCAAGAGCGACCGGGAGCGCGAGACGCGGGCCACCTCCGTCGTCCTGTCCGTGATGGCCCAGGTGCCGGAGTTCGGCCGCCGTCTCACCGCCGGATTCGGCGCGCCGGCCGGCCGTATGGAAACGTTCACCGAGGTGACCTTGCCGCACGGGGAATCGCCCCGGCGCCCGGACGGAGTCGTCCGGGTCGAGCGGGCGGGCAAGCTGTGGACCGCCCTCGTCGAGACGAAGACCAACGGCAACGCGCTGAAGCCCGACCAGGTGCAGGCGTACATGGACATCGCCGCCCGCCGGGGCTACGAGGCCGTGATCACCCTGTCCAACGACGTCGCGCTCGAAGGCAGCCCGCTCGTCGACGTACGGATCGACGGCCGGCGCAAGCACAAAGTGGCCCTGTGGCACCTGTCCTGGGCGGAGGTCGTGCACCAGGCGCAGATGCTGATCCGCCACGAGGGGGTGGGCAACGCCGCGCATGCCTGGCTGCTCCAGGAGCTTCTCGCCTACCTTCAGCACGAGAACTCCGGCTGTCACGGCTTCCAGAACATGGGGGCGGCCTGGGTCCCGGTGCGCCGGGGGATCGACGACGAGACCCTGTGCCAGGGAGACGCCCGGGCCCTGGAGGTCATCGAGAACTGGGAACGCCTGGTCCGGCAGGTCTGCCTGCGGCTGGGCGGCGAGCTGGGACAGAAGGTGCTGCCGGTCCAGCGCACTCGGCGCGGCTCCGACCCGCGCGTCCGCCGCACCGAGTTGGCCGACCACCTCTGCGAGCAGGGGCGGCTGAACGCGGAGATCCGGATCGAGGGCACGCCGGGAGTCCTGGCCATCACCGCCGACCTGCGCACCGCCAAGCTCCGTACGTCGATCGAGATCCCCGCCGCCGAACCGGGCTACCCCCTCAGCCGGGTCAAGCGGCTGATCCGGCGGCTCGCCGAGGCCCCTGCCGATCTGCACATCGAAACGCTCGTCGACGGCCAGAGTCCCGGCCCGCGCGGCACACTGGAGCGCCTGCGCCCGGAGCCCGCTGACATCGTGCCGAAGGACGGGGCGCAGATCACCGGCTTCCGCCTCTCCCTGTTCAAGGGCATGGGCAATGGCCGCGGAAGCGCCGAGACCGGCTTCATTCGCAGCGTCGACCAGGCGGTGGACCGCTTCCACGCCCAGGTTGTCGCCCAGGTGCAGGCGCCCGCGCCCCGCCGCTCCCGCAGTGAGGAGCCGGTCGGCTGACGGCGGGCCACAGGCAACGAGTAGGTCGGCCCCGGTCTTCGGACCGGGGCCGACCTACGCGTTCTGCACATCGTGTGGCCCCGAGGGTCGGAAGCGTGCCGTTCCCCCTCCCATTGGTATGGACATGACCATGATGGAGTACTAATCTCCGCCTTGGTCTAGACCAGGAGCGGTGAGCCGCCGCCCGGTCCAGCCACCCGCACCACCCGAACCATCCGATCCACCTGCCCCACCCGATCCATCTGACCGCAAGCTCCACCCCCCTCACCCCAGGAGCACCACATGCGCAGAAAGATCACCGCCTTACTCCTCGGCCTCGGCGTCGCCGGGGTCTCCCTGCTGGCCACCTCCGGCAGCGCGCAGGGGCACGGTTACGCCGATTCGCCCGTCAGCCGGCAGCAGCTCTGCGGCAACGGGACCGTCCGCAACTGCGGGCAGATCCAGTGGGAGCCGCAGAGCGTCGAAGGGCCCAAGGGGTTCCCGGCCGGAGGGCCCCGTGACGGGCTGATCTGCTCCGGAGGCAACCAGCGGTTCGCCGAGCTGGACGACCCGCGTGGCGGTGCCTGGCCCGCCTCCGCCGTGCGGGCCGGGCAGAGCCACACATTCCGGTGGCGGATCACCGTACGGCACGCCACGACCGACTTCCGGTACTACGTCACCAAGGACGGCTACGACCCGAGGAAGCCGCTCGCGCGCGGCGACCTGGAGCCGCAGCCCTTCCTCACCGTGCCGTTCGGCGGGCGGCTCCCGGATTCGACCGTCAGCCACGCGGGTGTCCTGCCGCAGAAGTCCGGCAAGCACCTGATCCTCGGCGTCTGGACCATCTCGAACACGGGCAACGCCTTCTACGCCTGCTCCGACGTCACGTTCTGAGCCCCGCCACCAGGGCAGGAGGAGCCACCAGGGCATGAAGAAGGGCCCCGGTCCGCAGACCGGGGCCCTTCCCTCAGGGTGAGTAACGGGACTTGAACCCGCGACATCCTGGACCACAACCAGGTGCTCTGCCAGCTGAGCTATACCCACCATGTCGTCCGGTCGTTTCCGACCGGCCGAGAAAAAGTGTACAGGGTCCGGGAGGGTGCTCGCGCCCCCGTTTCCCGGGACCGGGTCACGGGCGCTCGCACGCCCGTGACCAGCAGGTTTCTACGGTGTGGCCGGGACCACATGGCGTGCCGCGATCTCCTTGGCACGCTCCGAGTCCGGGCCGGGCTGCGGGACGAAGACCGCTTCCCGGTAGTAGCGCAGCTCCGCGATGGATTCACGGATGTCCGCCAGCGCCCGGTGGTTGCCGCTCTTGTCGGGGCTGTTGAAATACGCCCGCGGGTACCAGCGGCGGGCCAGCTCCTTGACCGAGGACACGTCCACGATCCGGTAGTGGAGGTAGCCCTCCAGCTCCCGCATGTCCCGCGCCAGGAAGCCGCGGTCGGTGGAGACCGAGTTTCCGCAGAGCGGGGCCTTCCCCGGCTCCTTCACGTGCTCGCGTACGTACGCCAGGACCTGCTCCTCGGCGTCGGCCAGGGTGGTGCCCCCGGCCAGCTCGTCGAGGAGACCCGAGGTGGTGTGCATCTGCCGCACCACCTCGGGCATGGTCTCCAGGGCCGCGTCCGGCGGGCGGATCACGATGTCCACCCCTTCGCCGAGCACGTTCAGCTCCGAGTCGGTGACCAGGGCGGCCACCTCGATGAGTGCGTCGTCCGCCAACGAGAGCCCGGTCATCTCGCAGTCGATCCACACCATGCGGTCGTTCATACGCCCCACCCTACGGGGCGCTCCGCTGTCCCGGCAGGGCCGGGCGCCCCGGAACGTACGCGTCAGGACCCGGCGGGAACGGCTCCGCGGAGCCTCCCGCCGCCACCGGGACCGGCGCGGCGGGCACCGGCGCACCCCTGCGGCCGGACGGCGAGCCCTGGCTGGGCACGACCGTCTCCAGCACCGTCGCGGCGCTCTCCGCCACCCCCTGCGGACGGCGGGCCCGGTAGGCGGCCCGGTACGCGGCGGGGGAGGAGCCGAGCTGGCGGCGGAAGTGCCCGCGCAGCGCGACCGGTGAGCGGAAGCCGCAGCGTCCGGCGACCTCGTCGACCGAGTAGTCGGAGGTCTCCAGCAGCCGCTGTGCCTGAAGCACCCGCTGGGTGATCAGCCACTGGAGCGGTGCGCTCCCCGTGAGCGAGCGGAACCTGCGGTCGAAGGTCCGCCTGCTCATGTAGGCGCGCGCCGCGAGCGTCTCCACGTCGAACTGCTCGTGCAGATGCTCCAGCGCCCAGGCCACGACCTCGGCGAGCGGGTCGGAGCCGATCTCTTCCGGTAAAGACCTGTCCAGGTAGCGCTCCTGTCCGCCACTGCGCCGCGGCGGTACGACGAGCCTGCGGGCGAGCGCGCCCGCCGCCTCGGTGCCGTGGTCGGTGCGGACTATATGGAGGCAGAGATCGATGCCGGCGGCCGTACCGGCGGAGGTGAGCACATCGCCGTCGTCCACGAAGAGTTCGCGCGGATCGACGTGCACCGACGGATAGCGCTTGGCCAGCGTCGGCGCGTACATCCAGTGCGTGGTGGCGGGGCGGCCGTCCAGCAGGCCCGCCGCCGCGAGCACGAAGGCTCCCGTGCACAGGCCGACGATGCGGGCACCCTCCTCATGGGCGCGCCGCAGCGCGTCCAGTGCCTCGGCCGGCGGCGGCGAGGTGATCGACCGCCAGGCGGGCACCACCACGGTGCCTGCCCTGCTGATCGCCTCCAGGCCGTACGGCGTGGTCAGTTCGAGCCCGCCGGTGGTGCGGAGTGGTCCGTCCTCACCACCACAGACCAGCAGGCGGTAGCGGGGAACTCCCGCGTCCTGCCGGTCGATTCCGAAAACGGAGAGCGGGATGGAGCTCTCGAAGATAGGGCCGCCGCTGAAGAGCAGCACGGCAACGACTTCCCGGCGTCGCCGCCCGGTCAGCTTGCGTGCGGCCTCCGTCGCGGTGGCGGAGTCCTGGCTCATGACGCTAAGCCCCCCTCGGTGTTCGCGTCTCCCTGGTCCTTACGGGCCTGCCGCTCCTGCACGTTTCCCCTCGGTTTCGCACGTTTCCCCAGTCCCCGATTTTCAAGATCGAATCTACTGCGTCCCGTGGTCCTGCCGTGACACCTTCCCCCACCGGCGTTATGTCGATAAGGAAACGTGGCGTGAAGCGTTCGATCACGAAGCGTTTCACCCGTGAAGCGCACAGGGAAGTGCTCTTCGCCAACGTGGCCCGTCCGCGTCGGGTGAAAGCGTACCGCCCGGTCTCTTCCTGCCTGGCGGGAGGTGGGTTGTCCGGCCATTCCGCGAAGGGTCCGACCGGGATGCGAAGTTGGCTGAAAATCGCCGGTTGTGTGTGCTGGTTCCAGTCACGCCGGGCGCACAACTGCCGTTTGGCGGCTGCGCCCGTGCGCTCTCCCGGTCGGCCCCGGCGCATGGCGGGTTCGGGCCGCCGGAGCGGGAGGCAGGGGTCCGTCGGCGCACGGCCGGCCACCGGGGAGGGGGTGTTCCGATTACCGACCGGTGCGGACCGCGATCCGGAGAACCGCCCCTGCGGTCGGGTGTCGCGGCGGGGCCGTCGCAGCATCGCCCACCGGGGTGACGGTCCGGCGACGGCGTGGCCAACGGGGACCGCCTGCCGGATGCGACCGGATGCGTCCGCCCGGAGGGGCGCACCGCCGCCGGGTGCCGTGGAAAACAGGGCGATCACCCCCGCCCGGCCCGGCCGAGGCCCGTGTACGACACATCCGGCATTGCCATCCCGGACCGCCTCGGGCATGCTCCATCCAGCGTCACGCGTGCTTTTGCGGGGGTCTGGGCGATGGGGGAGTGGCGTCGTATCCTGGTGGGTATGGGGTTGGGAAGATGATTCCCGGACAGAGCTCACCACCCGCCCGACGCATCCCTGGCCGATGCACCGAGTGGCCCATGCACCGATGTACTGACGCACCTCTGCTGACGCACCTCTCGAAACCGCTCCCTCCTCACGAGGACTCTCTTCGCCGAGACACCGATGGCCGGTCACGAAATCCCTGAACCCGCAGACCGCAAGCAGGTCGCCGACCCCTGGTCGGAGCCGCAGGCGGTCGAAGAAGCGCGCCATGCGTGCGATCCCGCCTTCCGGCACGGAGTCGTGGTCGGTTTCGACGGCTCCACCTCCAGCGAGCGGGCCCTCGCCTACGCGATCGGCATGGCCGGCAGGTCGGGCTCGGGCCTGATCATCGTCCATGTCGCCAACCGGCTCCCCACGACGGTCTGGGCGGGCTGCGAGCCCCCCGTCTTCGTCGATGTCCCCGACCACCGCACCGAGGTCCTCGGCCTGGAGCTGGCCTGCGCGGACTACCTCTCCGAGGTGCCCTGGGTGCTGGTGGAGCGCGGCGGCGACATCTGCCACGAGCTGGAGGAGGTCGGCCGCGAGTATTCCGCCGACGCCATCGTCGTCGGCTCCACCCACGGCATCGTCGGCCGCATCTTCGGCTCGGTCGCGGGCCGCCTCGCCCGCCGCGCCCAGCGCCCCGTCGTCGTGATCCCCTGAACCACCTGCCCCTGAACCCCCTGAACAGCTCCTGACGGTCGGCCAGAAGGCCCCGCGAAGCGACGAGTTGGGCCCCGTACCGTCATCGCGACAGTCCGGGGCCCAACTCACTCACGTAACGCCGACTACTCGACCGTGACCGACTTCGCCAGGTTCCGCGGCTTGTCGATGTCCCGGCCCATCGCGAGGGCCGTGTGGTACGCGAAGAGCTGGAGCGGGATGCCCATCAGGATCGGGTCCAGCTCGTTCTCGTTCTTCGGTACGACGATGGTGTGGTCGGCCTTCTCCTGGACCTGGTGCGCCACGGCGAGGATGCGGCCGCTGCGCGCCTTGATCTCCTCCATCGCGGCCCGGTTCTTCTCCAGCAGCTCGTCGTCCGGCACGATCGCCACCGTCGGCATCGCGGGCTCGATGAGCGCCAGCGGGCCGTGCTTCAGCTCGGAGGCGGGGTACGCCTCGGCGTGGATGTACGAGACCTCCTTGAGCTTCAGCGACGCCTCACGGGCCACCGGGTAGCCGCGCACCCGGCCGATGAACATCATCGACTTGGCGTCCGCGTACTCCGCCGCGAGCCGCTTGATCTCGTCCTCGCCCGCCAGGATCTCGCTGATCTGCTCCGGCAGCCGGCGCAGCCCGTCGATGATCCGCTTGCCGTCGGCGACCGAGAGGTCCCGGATGCGGCCCAGGTGCAGGGCGAGCAGCGCGAAGGCGACCACGGTGTTGGTGAAGCACTTGGTGGAGACCACGCAGACCTCCGGGCCCGCGTGGACGTACGTACCGCCGTCGGCCTCCCGGGCGATGGCGGAGCCGACCACGTTGACCACGCCGAGGACGCGGGCGCCCTTGCGCTTCAGCTCCTGGACGGCGGCCAGCACGTCGTACGTCTCGCCCGACTGGGAGACCGCCACGTACAGGGTGTCGGGGTCCACGACCGGGTTGCGGTAGCGGAACTCGGAGGCCGGCTCGGCATCGGCGGGGATACGGGCGAGCTCCTCGATCAGCTGGGCGCCGATCTGGCCCGCGTGGTACGAGGTGCCGCAGCCGAGGATCTTGATCCGGCGCACCCCGCGCGCCTCCCGGGCGTCCAGGTTGAGGCCGCCCAGGTGCACGGTGGAGAACCGGTCGTCGATCCGGCCGCGCAGCACCCGGTCCACCGCGTCGGCCTGCTCGGAGATCTCCTTGTGCATGTACGTGTCGTGGCCGCCCATGTCGTACGACTCGGCCTCCCACTCCACGGTGGTCGGCGTGGCCGTCGTGGTCGAGCCCTCCGTCGTGTACGTACGGAAGTCGTCGGCCTTCAGGGTGGCCATCTCGCCGTCGTCCAGCGTGACGACCTGGCGGGTGTGGGTGACCAGGGCGGCGACGTCGGAGGCGACGAACATCTCCTTCTCGCCGATGCCGAGGACGACCGGGGAGCCGTTGCGGGCGACCACGATGCGGTCGTTGAAGTCGGCGTGCAGGACGGCGATGCCGTACGTGCCCTCGACCGAGCGCAGCGCCTCGCGGACCTTCTCCTCCAGGGTGTCGGCCTGGGCGCGGGCGATCAGGTGGGTCAGCACCTCGGTGTCGGTCTCGGAGAGGAAGACGACGCCGTCGGCGGTGAGCCTGTCGCGCAGCTCGGAGGCGTTGTCGATGATCCCGTTGTGGACGACGGCGACCTTGTTCTCCGCGTCCAGGTGCGGGTGGGCGTTCTCGTCGCTCGGGGCGCCGTGGGTGGCCCAGCGGGTGTGCGCGATACCGGTGGTACCGGCGAACCGCTTGGGGACCCTGGCCTCCAGCTCCCGGACCCGGCCCTTGGCCTTGACCATCTTCAGCGTGCCCGGCCTGCCCGCCGCGGCCTTCCCGGTGATCACGATGCCCGCGGAGTCGTACCCCCGGTACTCCAGCCGCTGCAGCCCCTCCAGCAGCAGCGGTGCGACGTCACGCTTCCCGATATATCCGACGATCCCGCACATGGATTCTCTGCCCCTCCATCGACGTACACATTCCGTACCTGCCTGCGTCCGGCGCCCCGCACATGGGCGCCCCGGCCCGCTCAGCCGTAGACGATGCGGCGCAGCTGGCGGAGCGAGAGCTCCGGCGGCGCCACGGCGCGGTGCGGCAGCTCGGCCGCGATCCGCTCGAAGATCTCCGTGTTGACCAGGCCGCCGGACTGCAGTTCGCGGTGGCGGCGCCGGACGAAGTCGTCGGTGCTCTCGTCGAAGTACGCCAGCACGTCGAGGACCACCCGGGCCGCCTCGCCGCGCTGGAGCGCGGTGGAGCGTACGAGATGGTCGATGAGGTCGTCGTGCGACGAGCGGCGTTCAAGCACCCGTCGATATTGCGGGTCGGCGCGCCCTTACGCAAGAAATCTGCCCGATATCGGGCAGGGAGGGCCAGGAAAGCTGCTCGAATCGGTCGCATGCGGGGTGTACGGACGGGTGGCCCGGCTCACATACGGCTCAGGACCGCCTGCTTCGCCGTGCTGAACTCCTCGTCGGTGAGGACCCCGGCCCGGTGCAGCTCGCCCAGCTCCCGCAGCCGCCGCAGCAGCGCGTCGTGATCGTCGGCGGCCGGAGCGGCGGGCGCGGGCTCCTTGGTGAGGGCCGGACGTCCGGCGGGCGGCTCCACCGCCGCGCGGGCCTGGGGCAGCCGGGCCAGCACCGCCGCCGCAACCGCGACCGCCGTGTACTCCTTCTTGGAGAGCCCCCACAGCTCCAGGGAGTACGGGTCGTACTTCGGCGGGGCCGAGACCGGTGCGTCGACCGGCTCGAACCGCAGGTAGCCGTTCTCCAGGCCGATCGAGGGCAGCCACCGCACCCCCGCGATCCGCGCCAGCGGCAGGGTCGCCGGTCCGCTCGCGGTCTTGGACTCCTCGGCCTTCCAGTTCCAGGTGAGCCGGACCGTCTCGCCGTCGAAGGACGCGGTGCCGTCGCCGCCCCCGCCGGAGACCGGCAGCGAGGGTCCCGGCAGCAGGAAGCGGTCCACCGGACCCTCGGGGACCTGTTCGATCAGCAGCGCGTTGCGGACCTCGTCGACGAAGTACTCCGCGACCCCCGTACGGCTCTTCTCCACGGTCAGGACGTACGGGTCGGAGCCGTCCTTGAGGCGGCCGTCGGCAGCCTGGAGCACCGGGCAGGCGCCACCGCGCAGTCGGAGCCGCAGCCGGCCCCCCTTGCGGTCCGGCTCGAACGCGATGCCCGCCAAAGCCTGTACGGGGACGGACAGTTCACCCAGCGCCAGCCGGACCGGATGCGCCTTGCCCCCCGGCACGATGCGTACCGTGTCCCCGTCGAACGTCCACGTTCCGTCACGCTGGATGATTTCTGCCATACCTGCGATTCTGCCAGCCGGGCGCAGGGGGGCGGGGCGGGTCCTCGACCCGTACGCGGCCCCGCGAAACGGATGGTCGGCGTTCGACTGCCCGGAGCCCCACAGGGAGGACCCGCCGGAAAGGACAGGCTTGTGCGACAGCGACGGACGACCCCGGGGGAACGGCGTACGCCCCGGCGCGGACCCCTGCCCCTGCCCATCCCTCTGCCCCGGCTCCTCGGCATCCTGCTGATCGTCGTCGCGGTCGGGCTCTCCGCTCCGGGCGCGGTCCCCGCCCGGGCCGGGACGGAAGCCGCCGCGCCCCGGCCCCTGGGGCAGCTCGTGCCCGTCCCCGCCGAGGTGGTGCCGGGCGGTTCCCCGTACGCCATCACCTCCACGACCCCGATCAGGGTGACCGGAGGACCAGGTTCCGGCACCGGCGCGGGACCAGGCTCCGGCACCGGCTCGGCCTCTGCCTCCGCCTCCGACGAGGTGCGGCGGATCGGAACGTACCTGGCGGAGCTCCTGCGCCCCGCCACCGGCTACGCGCTGCCCGTCACCGACCGGCCGGGCCCCGGCGGCATCCGGCTGGAGCTGGGCTCCCGGGACCGGAGCCTGGGCGAGGAGGGGTACCGGCTGCACTCCACACCTGCCGCGCTCACCATCACCGCCCGCGCCCCGGCGGGGCTCTTCCACGGCGTCCAGACCCTGCGCCAGCTCCTCCCGGACCGGGTGGAGGCGCAGAGCCGCCAGGAGGGGCCCTGGAAGGTGGCGGGCGGCACGATCACGGACGCGCCGCGCTACGGCTACCGGGGCGCGATGCTGGACGTCTCGCGCCACTTCTTCCCGGTCGCGGAGGTGAAGCGGTACATCGACCGGCTCGCCCTCTACAAGATCAACAAGCTGCATCTGCACCTCTCCGACGACCAGGGCTGGCGCATCGCCATCGACTCCTGGCCCCGGCTCGCCGCATACGGCGGCTCCACCGAGGTCGGGGGCGGCCCCGGCGGGTACTACACCAAGGACCAGTACCGCGAGATCGTCCGCTACGCCTCCGCCCGCTTCCTGGAGGTCGTCCCGGAGATCGGCCTGCCCGGCCACACCAACGCTGCCCTCGCCTCCTACCCCGAGCTGAACTGCGACGGCACCGCCCCGCCGCTCCACACCGGCATCGAGGTCGGCTTCAGCTCGCTCTGCGTGGACAAGCCGGTGACGTACGACTTCGTGGACGACGTGCTGCGCGAGGTGGCGGAGCTGACCCCGGGGCCGTACCTCCACATCGGGGGCGACGAGGCGGACGCCACCAGCGACGAGGACTACGCGCTCTTCATGGCGAGGGCCCAGGCGATCGTGGGCAGGCACGGGAAGACGGTGATGGCCTGGCACGAGCTGACCCGCGCGGAGCCGGTGGAAGGCGCGGTGGTGCAGTACTGGGGGTTCGACCGCACGGGCCCCACCGAGCGGCAGCAGGTGGTGGACGCGGCCAGGAACGGGGCCAAGGTGGTGCTCTCCCCGGCCGACCGGATCTACCTGGACATGAAGTACACCGAGGAGACCGAGCTGGGCCTGCGCTGGGCCGGTCTGGTGGAGGTGGAGCGCTCGTACGACTGGGACCCGGCGGCGTATCTGGAGGGGCTCCCGCAGGACGCCGTCCTCGGGGTCGAGGCGCCGCTCTGGACCGAGACGCTGGCCACGCGCGCGGAGCTCGAACAGATGGCTTTCCCGCGGCTGTTGAGCGCCGCCGAGATCGGCTGGTCACCGGAGGAGGCCCGCGACTGGGAGACGTACAAGGAGCGGCTCGCCGCCCAGGGGCCCCGGCTGACCGCGCTGGGTATCGGCTTCCACCGCTCCCCGCAGGTGCCCTGGAGCTGATGGTGACAGGGGTGAGCGCCCGGGGGACCGTCCCCGGGCGCTCACCGGCTCATCGGGACCGCTCAGAACTTCGCGATCGGGTTCTTCAGACGGCCCACCAACTGGAGCGCTCCGGCAGGGTCGTTGAGGTCGACCATCTGCTGGTTGTCGCGCAGCTGGAGGCGGTTGAGGCAGGAGAGCGCGAACTCCGGCTCGAACAGGTCGTACTGCTGGAACTTCTCCGCGAGGTAGGGCACCGACTCCTGGTAGTCGCGCACACAGGCGGCGACCGTCCGCCAGAAGGTGTCCTCGTCCAGGACCCCTTCGGTGGCCAGGCCCGCGCCCAGGAAGCGGAAGAAGCAGTCGAAGACATCGGTGAAGACCGACAGCAGCTTCATGTCGTCGGGGACATCGGCCCGGATGCGGTCGACCTTCGGCGGCAGCACCGCGTCCGGGTCCATGACCGCGATCTCCTCGGCGATGTCCTTGAAGATCGTGCGGGTGACGACCCCGTCCTCCACGACCAGGATCACGTTCTCGCCGTGCGGCATGTAGACCAGGTCGTAGGCGTAGAAGCTGTGCAGCACCGGCACCAGATAGGCGTCCAGGTAGTGCCGCAGCCACACCTGCGGGTCGAGCCCCGACTCCTCGATCAGCGCCGAGGCCACCGAGCGGCCCTCGTGGTCGGTGTGGAGCAGGGAGGCCATGGTCGCGACCCGCTCGCCCGGCGCCAGACCCGCGACGGGGCTCTCGCGCCAGAGCGCGGCCAGCATCTTCCGGTACGGGGAACCCTTGACGGTGGCCGCCTCGTACGCCCGGTGGTGGTAGCCGATCGCGGCCCGCTCCCGGATGATCGAGAACCGGGCCCCGCTCAGCAGGCTGTCCCGCTCGATGAGCCCGGCCAGCCAGTCGTTGATGGCGGGCGTGGCCTCCATGTAGGCGGCGGAGAGGCCGCGCATGAAGCCCATGTTCAGAACGGACAGGGCCGTTTTGACGTAGTGCTTCTCGGGGTGGTCGGTGTTGAAGAACGTACGGATCGACTGCTGGGCCAGGTAGGCGTCCTCGCCCTCGCCGAGCACCACGAGGTGGCGTTCGGCGAGCTCCCCGGCGAAGGTGACGGCGAGTTTGTTCCACCACTGCCAGGGGTGTACGGGCAGGAGGAAGTACGCGTCGGGGTCCAGGCCCAGGGAGCGCAGGGCGGCGGCGAACCGCTCCCGGGTCTCCTCGCTCAACTCGCCCTCGACCAGCGTGTCGTAGTCCAGTCCCACGCCTGCCGTGAAGGTCGCCCGGTCACGGCGGGCGGCCAGCCACACCAGCCGGATCGGGGAGGCGGTCTCGGGGGCGTACGCACGGTACTCGTCGACCCCGAAACCGAGCCGGCCGTTGTTGGCCACGAAACAGGGGTGGCCCTCGGTCATCCCGGTCTCGATGGCCTGGAAACCGGCGGCGACGAGCTGGCCGGAGGTGGCCGGTTCCTTGGTGAGTTTGTAGGCGGTTCCGGCCAGGGTGGAGGAGACCTCCTCCAGGTAGACCGGCAGGATGTCCTCGCTCAGCCCGAGCGCGGTCCGCAGCTCGATGAAGAACTCCAGCGCGTCCAGCGGGACTTCGGACCCGTGCCGGTGCCGGGTGATTGATTTGGCCTCGATCTGCCAGTGGTCCAGGGCGAAGAGGCGTGCGGTGAAACGGTACTCCGTCCCCGCGTCGTCACTACGGAGGGTGTAGCGGTCCTCGCCGAGCGGCACAGGGGCCAGAAGTCGCTCGTGGCTGAATTCCGCCAGTGCTTTGCGCACCAGCAGTCGGTTTGCGGTGGCCCAGCGGCCCGGGGAGAGGTGGGCGACGCTGTCGGTGAGGGCGGTCGTCATCGGTCGGTTCCTCCGGTTGCTGCTTCGAACTGCTCGCGGGTGCAGGCGCTGAGCAGCGCGGTCTTCTCCGGTTTGGTGATCTCCCGCACCACCTCGAAGCCGACGGCCTTGTTGAGGGCCTGTACGGCGCTGTTGGTCACATCGGGCTCGACGACGACCCGGCGCACCGACGGATCGGCGAAGAGGAAGCGCATCACGGCGGTGATCACGGCCCGGGTGAAGCCGTGGATCGGGGTGCCGGACGGCGCGACCAGGAAGTGCATCCCGACATCGCCGGGCTCCGCCTCGTACAGCCCCTTCAGCTCCACCTCGGTGGGGTCGTACCGCTCGATCAGGAACGCGGGCTCACCGTCGTGCAGACCGATGAACGCCTCGTGGTGCGGGTGGGCGGCGATCGCCATGTACTCCCGCTCCACGTCCTGGAGTTTCGCCCCGCCCATCAGCCAGAAGGCGGCTTTGGGGTGGGTCACCCAGCCGTGCACCAGCTCGGCGTCGGAGGTGGGATCGAGCGGGCGGACGGTGAAGTCACCGATTTTTCCCGGGTTTTCGTTGCTGTGGGGGTGGTTCATATCGCGAACTCCTGGAAGGCGATGGACTTCTCGACCGGGTAGTACTCACGGCCGAGCAGTTCGCCGATGATGTACGCGTTGCGGTAGGCACCCATGCCCAGGTCGGGCGAGGTGATCGAGTGGGTGTGCACCCCGGCGTTCTGGAGGAAGATCCCGCGCCCGGTGGTGTCGATGCTGTAGTTGCGGGCCACGTCGAAGCGGCCCCTGCTGTCGTGGCGCAGCCGGCCCTGGACCGGGTCCAGGAAGGCGGGCGCCTCGTAGCGGTAGCCGGTGGCGAGGATGAGCCCCTCGGTGGCGAGCTCGTACTCCTTGCCCTGCTCCTCCTGGCGCAGCTCCAGGTTGTACGCGCCGCCCTCCTCGTCGTAACGCGCGCTGACGAGGGCGGAGTTGGTGAGCAGCCGGGTCGGCACGGGGCCGGGCAGGTTCTTCTGGTAGAGCAGGTCGAAGATCGCGTCGATCAGCTCCCCGTCGATGCCCTTGAACAGCCCCTTCTGCCCGGTCTCCAGCCGGTAGCGGGTCTCCTCGGGCAGTGCGTGGAAGTAGTCGATGTACTCCGGAGAGGTCATCTCCAGCGTGAGCTTCGTGTACTCCAGCGGGAAGAAGCGCGGCGAACGCGTCACCCAGTTGAGCCGGTAGCCGTAGGTGTCGATCTCGGAGAGCAGGTCGTAGTAGATCTCCGCCGCGCTCTGCCCGCTGCCGACCAGGGTGATCGACTTCTTCTTCTGGAGCTCGGCTTTCCCCTCCAGATAACGGGAGTTGTGCAGGAAGTCCCCGCCGAGACCCTGACACGCCTCGGGGACGTACGGCGGGGTCCCGGTGCCGAGCACGAGGTGGCGGGAGCGCAGGACGGTACCGGCGGCGGTGGTCACGGTGTAGAGCTCGTCAGCCTCGTCGTACGTCACCGCCTCGACGGTCTCGTTGAACCGGATGCTGCTCAGTTTGGCGGCGGCCCAGCGGCAGTAGTCGTTGTACTCGGTCCGCAGCGGGTAGAAGTTCTCCCGGATGTAGAACGAGTAGAGCCTGCCGCGCTCTTTGAGGTAGTTGAGGAACGAGTACGGCGAGGTCGGGTCGGCCATCGTGACCAGGTCCGACATGAACGGCGTCTGGAGATGGGCCCCTTCGAGGAACATCCCGGAGTGCCACTCGAAGTCCGGCTTGGACTCCAGGAAGACACCGTTGAGTTCGTCGATCGGCTCGGTCAGGCAGGCCAGCCCGAGATTGAACGGGCCGAGCCCGATCCCGATGAAGTCGTGGGGGTCAGGAAGCGCGGTCAAGGGAGTCTCCCAGGTACTTCTCGGCGTGGCCGGAGATTAGGTCGAGGACCGCGGCCATGTCGTCCACGGTCGTTTCGGGGTTGAGGAGGGTGAACTTCAGGTACTGGCGGTCGCCGACCTTCGTGCCCGCGACGATCGCCTCACCGGAGGCGAACAGGGCCTTGCGGGCGTAGAGGTTGGCGCGGTCGATCCCGTCCGGGGACGTGATCCCGGACGGGATGTACCGGAAGACGAGCGTGGAGAGCTGCGGCTGCACCACCACGTCGAAGCGCGGGTCGGCGGCGAGCAGCTTCCACCCCTCGGCGGCCAGGTCGCAGACCTCGTCGAACAGCTCGCCGATGCCGTCGGCGCCCATGACGCGCAGCGTCATCCACAGCTTGAGCGCGTCGAACCGGCGGGTCGTCTGGAGGGACTTGTCGACCTGGTTGGGTATCCGCTCCTCGGCCATCCGGCGCGGGTTCAGATACTCCGCGTGGTACGTGGCGTGGCGCAGGGTGGCCCGGTCGCGGACCAGCAGGGCCGAGGAACTCACGGGCTGGAAGAAGGACTTGTGGTAGTCGACGGTCACCGAGTCGGCGTGCTCGATGCCTTCGAGCATCCCGCGCCGCTCAGGGGAGGCCAGCAGCCCGCAGCCGTACGCCGCGTCCACATGCATCCAGGTGGCGAACCGCTCGCACAGGGCGGCGATCTCGGGCAGCGGGTCGATGGAGCCGAAGTCCGTGGTGCCGGCGGTCGCGACGACGGCCATCGGCACGGCGCCTTCGGCGACGCACTGTTCCAGGGCGCGGGCGAGGGCCAGGGTCTGCATGCGCTTGTTGCTGTCGACGGGGACGGTGACCACCGCGTCCGGCCCGAGGCCCAGCAGTTTGGCGGACTTCTGCACGCTGAAGTGGCTGCATTCGGAGGTGAAGATCCGCAGCCGGGTGTGGTGCTCGGGCCGGACCTTCGCCTCCTCCCGGGCCAGCAGCAGGGCCTGGAGGTTGGACTGCGAACCACCGCTGGTGAAGATCCCGTCGGCGGCCGGTCCGAGGCCGGTGCGCTCGTTCGTCCAGTCGATCAGCCGCCGCTCGATGAGGGTGCCGCCCGCGCTCTGGTCCCAGGTGTCCAGGGAGGAGTTGACCGCGGAGAGCACGGCCTCGCCGAGCACGGCGGGGATGACGACGGGGCAGTTGAGGTGGCCCAGGTAACGGGGGTGGTGGAAGTAGACGGCGTCACGGAGGTAGACCTCGCCGAGCTCGTCGAGGGCGGCGGTGGCATCGCCCAGCGGCCGGTCGAGGTCGATCGCGTCGACGACGGGGGAGAGCTCGTCGACACCGACCCCGCTGAAGGGGCGCTCGGTGGCGGCGAGTTTGGCCGCGACCCGTTCCACTCCTGCGGTGACGGTGCGACGGTAGTGCTCCGCAGTCGTGTTGTTGAGCAGGTGCGAACGCATGAAGGGGTCCTCCCGGGTGAGGGGAACTTCATCGCGTCCCTCCGGGCAGGGAAGAAAGGGGGGACGAGGAACGCGATGTCGAAGTGAGGTTAGCCTAACCTAACTCGATCACGCGTTGCCCTTGCCCCTTGGTGAGTGCGGGGCTTGTCCGCTTTGGTGGCCTTCTGGGGGTGCCTTTATGGGGGCTTTGGGGCCACCTCGGGCGAGGGTCGGGTGGCTGCTCCGGGGGCCCGGTCCGCCGGGGGCTCCGCCGGGCCTCCTGGCCCAGAGCCTCGGGTCCGCCGGGGCTGGCCCGGTCCTCCTGGTCCAGTGCCTTGCCCCGCGCGCGGGAGGCTTCGCCGGGCTCCCTGGGCCGACACGGCCTGGGGCGTGTCCGGCGGATCAGGGCCGGACATGCCCTAGTCCAGGGCCCCGCCCCGCGCGATCGTCTCCGCCCGCAGCTGCTCCTCGCTGAGCCCGCGCCGCCAGTACCCGACGAAGGTCACCCGCTTGCGGTCGAAGCCGCGCTCCTGGACCAGGTGGCGGCGGAGCGCCCGCACCTCGGACGACTCGCCCGCGATCCAGACGTACGGGGTGCCCTCCGGCAGTTCGGCGGCGCGTACGGCGTCCACGGCGGGCAGGGCCCCCTCGCTCCGGACGAGCCAGCGGATACGGGCCTTGGCGGCGGTGTTGAGCGCCTGCCGGTCCTCCGTCTTCGGCACCTCCAGCCAGACCTGGGCCGGCATCCCCGCCGGCAGCCACTCCAGCGCGGCGGAGGCGGCGGGCAGGGCCGTCTCGTCGGCCCAGATCAGCACCCAGTCGGTGTCCTTCGGCGGCCGGAAGCGCACGGAGGTGTTGTCCCGGACGGCGGGCCCCAGCACCTTGAGCCGGTCGCCCGACGCGGCCGTGAGCGCCCAGCGGGAGGCGGGGCCGCCGTCGCCGTGGAGCGCGAAGTCGATGTCCACCTCGGTGGAGCCGTCGGCCGATGTGCGCTGGGCCCGTACGGTGTACGAGCGCATCACCGCCCGTACGTCCTCGGGCAGCGCCCGCCACTTCGGGTACCAGGCCCCGTCCTCGCCCTCCGGCACCACGGCCTCGCTCTGCCCGGGGTGCGGCAGGAAGATGGACAGGCTCTGGTCGCGCCCCCCGCCGCTGAACCCGGCGGCCCCCGGCCCGCCCAGGGTGATCCGGAGCATGGAGGGGCCGAGCCGCCTGACCCGCAGGACGGTCAGGTCGAAGAAGCGGAACGGGGCGACATGGGGGACAGCGGCAGTCGTCGTCAACGAGGGCTCCTCCGGAACAGGCCAGGAGCAGCGGGCGGACGGGCCCGGCTCCGGCGAGGGCAGTCCGAAGGAAGGTTAGCCTAACCTTGCTAGGCGGTCACGGTGTCGTGGGGGCCGGGATCAGCGGTGTCGGCCCTGACAGCGCGACGGGGGCGGATGCCCGACCCTCACGGCACCGGCTTCCTGCGCTGTGCGCGGGTGCGCCGGGCGTCGGCTTCCTGCGCGTTTGCCGGGCCCTGACGCTCGGCTTCACGCGCCTCTGCGCTGGGCTCCCGACGCCATACGCGGCTGCGCCGGGTTCCGGCTGCACGGGCGGCTGCCCCGGGCCCCGCCCCCGGGGTCATGTGTGTCCGGGGCCGGGGGCCTCCGAGGGCTACACCCCGAAGTCGGCCCGGCAGGCGTCGAGTCCCGCCACGGTGACGTCGGTGCTCCGGTGCTTCTCCCACCCGGCCCGGTCCAGCCGCAGCCGCTGCATGGTGGTGGCCGCCCCGCGGATCACCTGGATCTGGAGGCCGTCGGGCTCGTACCCGAGCCGCCGCGAGACGCCGAGCGAACCGGCGTTGTCCGTCGTGGCCTCGGAGACGGCGTACCGGGCGCCGAGCCCCTCGAAGGCCAGATGGAGGACGGCGGCCCGCATCTCCGTACCGATGCCCTGCCCCTGATGGGGGAGGCCGAGCCACGACCCGGTCAGCACTTCCCGCCGTACGCCGAACTCCCGGCCGATCACGTCCTGCCGCCCCACGACCTTCCCCTCGTGGAGGACGGCCAGGGAGAGGTGCCACTCCTGGGCCGTCCACCCGGCGATGGTGCCCAGCACGTGCTGGTAGGTGGCCCGGCCGACCTCGTCGGGCTCGCCGTCGGTCCACGGCACGGTGAACGGCATCCGGTCCGGGGCGTGCACCCCGTCGGCGGCGACCGCCGCCAGCTCGTCGAGCAGCTCCCCTTCGGGCAGGCGCAGTTCGAGGCGGGGCGTACAGATCCGGAGCCCGCGGAGGGGCCAGTAGCGGTGGCTCATACAGAGACTTTGCCGGGCGGGAGGTCGGCCTGTCGAACGGGATTCGGGGCGGCGCCCCCGCCGTACGGCCCCTCGGGCAGGTCTCCGGACCGGCCGCTTCCGGACCGGCGCCGCAGCCCGAAGGCGCTGACGGCGGTGGCGAGCAGGGCGGCGGCCAGCGGGACGACGAGCGCCGCCCGGTAGCCGTCGAGCAGGGCGGCCGGTGAAGTTCCTTCGGTAGCCGCGATGTTGACGGCCGCGATCGAGGACAGGCCGAGCGCGGCGCCGAACTGGAAGGAGGTGTAGAGCAGCCCGCCCGCGACGCCCTGCTCCTCCTCGGCGATACCGTCGGTGGCCGTGATCGTCAGCGGACCGTACACCAGCGAGAACGCCACACCGAGCAGCACCAGGCTCGGGAGCATCGCGAGGTACGTCCAGTCCGCGCCGAGCGGCAGGAACAGCGCGTACGCGAGGGAGGCGAGGAGCAGCCCGCCGAAGATGATGCGCGCGTTGCCGAACCGGGCCACCAGCTTCGGGGTGAGCAGCGGGGAGAGGACCGCGTCCACACCGATGACGATCAGGGCGAAGCTCGTCTGGAGGGACGACCAGCCCCGCAGCTCCTGGAGGTAGAGCACGGCGATGAACTGGAAGCCGAAGAACCCCGCGGCGAAGAGGAGCCCCGACACATTGGCGCGGACCAGCGACCCGTTACGGAAGATGCCCAGGCGCACCAGGGGCGAGGGCGAGCGGTGCTCGATGAGGACGAACGCCAGGAAGAGGACGAGCGCGGTACCGATCGTGCCGGTCGTCCAGGCGGCCGAGGCGTGCGTGGCCCGCTCGACACCGAAGACGAGAAGCAGGATGCCCCCGGTGACGGTGAGCGCTCCGGCCAGGTCGACGCTCCGCCCGCTGCGGTCCGGGCGCGGTGACCCGGGGACGAGCCGCAGCGCGGCGAGGAGGATGAGGAAGGAGAGGATGACCGGGGCGAAGAACACCCAGCGCCAGTCGATGGCGGCGAGCAGACCGCCGACGACCAGGCCGATGGAGAACCCGCCCGCCGCGGTGCCGGAGTAGACGAGCAGGGCCTTGTTGCGCTGCGGCCCCTCCGGGAAGCCGGTGGTGATGATCGACAGGCCCGCCGGGGTCATGAAGGCGGCGGCGACCCCCGTCACGAACCGGGCGAGGATCAGCATCCACCCTTCGGTGGCGAGCCCGCCGAGACCGGAGAAGAGCAGGAAGACCACGAGCCAGCCGATGAACATCCGCCGGCGCCCGAACAGGTCGGCCGCCCGTCCGCCCAGCAGCATGAAGCCGCCGTAGCCGAGGACGTACGCGCTCATCACCCACTGGAGGGTGCCGGTGGAGAGCCCCAGGTCGGCGCGGATCGCGGGCATGGCGACGTTCAGCATGGCCACGTCGATGCCTTCGAGGAAGATCGCGCCGCAGAGCACGAACAGCACGCCCCAGGCGCGCCCGGTCATACGGGCGGTACCGCTGCTCGAAAGGGCTGGTGATGGGGACACGGAATTTCTCCTTGGACGGGGAAGCAGGCAGCGCAAACTGCCGCAACAGCGGTTCTTGGTCACGGATGTGATGGAAAGTTACTCAGGAGCCGGTCGGTTCCCTCTTGTAACCACTCGAAGCATGCGGCACGCTGGTGGACCATGGAAGAAGGCACTTTGAAGTCACCGAGTCACCGCTGCGATACCGGAGTTGGGCGGGAGGACTTCGACGTCAGCAACTGGGATGTCCGCGAGGGCTGCGAGGTCCGGCAGATCCTCGACCGCGTCGCGGACAAGTGGTCGCTGCTTGCCATAGCGCACCTGGAGCGCCGGACCCTGCGCTTCTCCGAACTGCGCCGCCTGATCGACGGCATCAGCCAGCGCATGCTGACGGTGACGCTGCGTCAGCTCGAACGCGACGGCCTGGTGCGGCGTACGGTCTACCCGATGGTCCCGCCGCGCGTGGAGTACGAGCTCACGCCGATGGGGGCGACCCTGCACACGACGATCCGGTCCCTGGTCGACTGGACCGAGGGGCACCAGGCGGAGATCGCCAGGGCGCGCGCGGAGTACGACAGCCGCCGGGCCGCGGAGGAGTCCGCCGCTACCACGTCCGTGTGACGTCTCCGGGGTGCGACTGTTGGCCAGGTCTTCCCCTGGCGGCCCTCTCCGGGGAAACTGTGCCGAGCACTGTGGTGCCTGCGCCCGGACGGGGTTTGGACAACGTTGTCATTCATCTACCTCCTTGCCTCCCTCGCCCACTTCCCCGGTCCGGGGCTCCACGCTTCCGTCTGCCCCGAGAGGACCGCTCATGCGGGAACCCACCGCCGCCGAACGCCCGGCGCCCCGGCCGGGACGGGCCCGGCTGCGCGCCATGGCCGTGGCCGCGCTGACGTCCGGCGCGCTTGTCGCCGCCCTGACACCGGCCATGGCCACGGCGACCGCCACCGCCTCGGATGTCACCCCGCGCGCTTCCGCCATCAGCGCGTACGACGCCGTCGACCCGTTCATCGGCACCGAGTTGGACCCGACGCAGAACAAGGGCAACAGCGCGTACGGCAATACCTGGCCGGGCGCCACGACCCCGTTCGGCATGGTCCAGTCGAGCCCGACGACGTACCGCTCCTCGGACGGCGACCAGAAGGGCGGGTACGAGTACAGCGCCGACAAGATCCGCGGCTTCGGGATGACCCGGCTCTCCGGCACCGGCTGCGAGGGCCGGTTCAGCGCCTTCGACTTCCCGGTGCTGCCGTACACCGGCCCGCTCGACGGGGGCGCGCTGCCGACGAGCCCCGGCACGAAGATCGATCCGTACTACCTGGACTTCGACCACCGTGACGAGACGGCCGCTCCCGGCCACTACACGGTCGGCCTCGGCAACGGCGTCGAGGCGGAGCTGACGGCGACCACCCGAACTGCCGTGAACCGGTACGAGTTTCCGGCGCGCAAGGACTCCTCTACGCTGATCCTGGATGTCGCCGGGTCCAACAACCGGGTCTTCGACAGCGAGGTGAAGGTCGAGGGCCGCACGGTCAGCGGCTGGGTCGAGACGGCGTCGGTGTGCGACGAGGGCGGCCGGTACCGCGCCTACTTCTCCTCCACCTTCGACCGCGCGTTCACCTCGTACGGCACCTGGCAGGGCGGCGCGGTCACCCCGGGCGCGGCGAGCGCGCGCGGCGGCGCGGTCAAGCACGGCTCGGGGGCGTACCTCGTCTTCCCGAAGGGTGCGACGGTCACCGCGCGGACCGGGCTGAGCTACGTGAGCGTGGCGAACGCGGCCCGCAACGCGGAGGAGGAGACCGGCGGCCGCACCTTCGACCAGGTACGGAAGGCGACCGCGCGGACCTGGAAGGACGCCCTGTCGACGGTGAAGGCCACCGGAGGCACCAAGTCGGAGCGGGTGAAGTTCTATACGGCGCTCTACCACGCTCTCCTCCACCCGAACATCGCGGACGACGTGAACGGCCAGTACCCGGGCCACGACGGGAAGGTCCGCACGGTGGCGCCGGGTCGGCACCACTACGTGACATACGCGGGCTGGGACATGTACCGGGGCCAGGCCCAGCTCATCGCGCTGCTCTTCCCGAAGATCGGCGACGACATCAACCAGTCGCTGGTGGACCTGGTGAAGCAGACGGGCGCCTGGCCCAACTGGCCGCACCTGAACCAGTCGCAGCAGAAGATGAGCGGTGACTCGCTCCAGGTGGTGCTGTCGTCGATCGACGCGTTCGGCAGCGTGGACTACGACCGCAAGGCGGCGCTCGCCTCGATGCGGAAGACACAGCGGCTGCCCGCCGACACGACGAAGCGGGCGCACGCGCAGCAGTACTTCAGCGCCGGGTTCATCGACAACGGCAAGGGCGACTCGGCCACGTCCAAGACCCTCGAGTACGCCATCAACGACTTCGCGATCGCCCAACTGGCGCGCCGCCTGGGCGAGAAGACGACCCACGACCGGTTCATGACGCGGGCGCAGAACTGGCAGAACCTGCTCGACCCCGAGACGCAGCGCATCCGCCCGCGCGGCCGCAACGGCTTCGACCGCTCCTTCAACCTCGGTGAGCGCGGCAACCAGTTCGAGCAGGCGACGGGCTACCAGTACGGCTGGATGGTCCCGCAGAACATGGGCACCCTGATCGAAAGGCGGGGCGGCATCGAGCCGGTGACCCGCGACCTCGACGAGCACACGAAGTCGCTGGACGCGGGCGTCCACAACACCACGGGCGCCTACCTCTCCAACCAGCCGAGCTTCTCGACGCCGTACGTCTACAACTGGCTGGGCCGTCCCGACCGTACGTCGGAGGTGCTGCGCCGGGCGACGGACGAGATGTACGACACGACGCCGTCGGGCCTGCCGGGCAACGACGACCTGGGCTCGCTGAGCGCCTGGTACGTGTGGGCGAACCTGGGGATGAACCCGATGGTGTACGGCACGGCGAACCTGGTGCTCAGCTCGCCGATGTTCGACCGGATCGTGATCGACAGCGCGGAGAGCGACCGCCGGATCACGATCAAGGCGGAGGGCGCGGCGTCGGACCGGCCGTATGTGACGGGTCTGAAGGTCAACGGCCGCTCCACGTCCAGCTCCTGGCTGAACGAGGACTTCGCGAGGGCGGGCGGCGTCCTGACGTACACGATGGGGGAGGCCCCCGGGACGTGGGGCACAGGTCCGGGAGACATCCCGCCCTCGTACACGGAGGGCTCGGCCGCCCGTAACAACATCGGCTCGACCCCCGACGGCCAGGGCAAGTTGGGCTCGCTCGACCTCAGCGACAACTCCCTCTCCCGCGAGAAGCTGGCGGCGGCGGGCGCGGCCCCCGGCGCGAAGCTGCCGCTGGGCGACACAGGGGTCACGTTCACCTGGCCGAAGGCGAAGGCGGGCGAGCCGGACAACTGGATTCCGTACGGCCAGCGAGTGGATGTGACGGGCAGGAACGGCAAGGGCGTGAAGGCGACGGGCATCTCCTTCCTCGGCCTGGCGACGAACGGCCCGTCGCAGGGCATGGCGAGTGTGGAGTACGAGGACGGCTCGACGCAGAACGTGGCGGTGCAGTTCACGGACTGGACGCCCGGCACCAACTACCTCTACGGCAACGTCCCGTTGGTGGTCACCGAGGGCCGCAACAAGGTCAACGGCACGTCGGACACGGCCCGTACGGTGGTCTTCGGCACGGTCCCGCAGGCGCTGGACGCGAAGAAGCGGGTGCGCTCGGTGGTCCTGCCCCAGGGCACGGACCGGGGCATCATGCACATCTTCGACGTGGCGTTGACGACGAACCCGGACCTGGAGGCGCCGGGCGTGGCCCCGGAGCGCATCGTCCTCACCCCGACGGCCACGCCCGCCACCTCCCAGGCGGTGACGTGGCGGACGGGCAGCGGCACGACGCAGGGCGAGGCACAGTACCGCGAGCCGGGCTCCAACTCCGCCTGGCGCAAGGCCAAGGCGGTGACGAACGAGGAGCTCCTGAGCGGCGGAGTCCCGACGCGTACGCACTCGGCGGTGCTGGAGAACTTGGAGCCGGGGACGAAGTACGAGTACCGGGTGGGGACGGGGAGCAAACTGAGTGAGACGTACGTGTTCACCTCCGCGGGCAGGCCGGGCGACGAGTTCACCTTCCTCTACTTCGGCGACGCCCAGAACGACCTGAAGGCGAAGTGGGCCCCGGTCGTCGACCAGGCGTACAAGCGCTTCCCGAAGGCGATCGGCAGCGTCAACGCGGGCGACCTGGTGGACTCGGGCGGCAACGCGGGCCAGTGGGACGAGTGGTTCGGCGCGATGAACGGCCGCAGCCGGACGACGAACGTGATCGCGGCGCCCGGGAACCACGAGTACAACGCGGACCTGTTCCTGAAGACGTGGAAGTCGACGTTCGCGTACCCGGTCAACGGCCCCACCGCCGTACCGGCAAGGGACGAGACCGCAGCCGAACGCCAACGGGCAGCCTACGAGACCCACATGGCGAAGTCCCTGGCGGAGACGGCCTACTACACGGACTACCAGGGCGTCCGCTTCATCACGCTGAACGCCAGCACGCACGACGCCCGCGAGCTGATGACCCCGCCCGACCTGCCACCCTGCTCGACCGGCTGCCCGGACCCGCAGAAACTCTGGCTGGACCTCCAGGCCCGCTGGCTGGACCACATCCTGGCGAACAACCCCCACAAGTGGTCGGTGGCCACCTTCCACCAGCCGGTCTTCTCCGCGGCGGTCGGCCGCGACGAGAAGCCCATCCGTGACGCGTGGCTGCCGGTCTTCCAGCGCAACGACATCGACCTGGTCCTGATGGGCCACGACCACGTCTACGCCCGGGGCTACGTGAACGCGGACGCGACGGACACCCCGGGAGTGACGACGGGCCCCGTCTACGCGGTGGCGATGTCCGGCCCGAAGTATTACGAACTCTCCCCGGCCGACGACAACGTCTGGACCCGCAACGGGGCGACCCAAGTGGCCCGTGCCGCCCACACGTCGACGTTCCAGGGCATCACGGTCTCCAAGGACACGATCCGCTACGAGGCGGTCATCGGCGCCAAGTGGGACGACCGGTCGACGACGGACAAGGAGGTGGGGGAGACCCTGGACGCGTTCACGATCACGAAGAGCGACGACGGCGTGAAGTACGTGACGGAGGACGGGGTGACGGTGCCGGGCGCGGCGCTGCGGTAGGGCGCCTGCGGGCTTGGGGGTGTGGCTGTCCGGTGGCAGACAGCCACACCCTTTCCCCGCTCCTACGGAATCCGGCCGGGCACGTCAGTACGCGGCCAGGTAGACCCGTACCCGATCCTTCGCGACCTCGCTGATATGGATCTCGATGCCCTGGATGTGGCGTCGTCTGGAGTCCCCGACGCACGGCGGACATGCACTTGTCGTCCGCACGCGCTCGAGTGCTTGTGGTGGAGTGAGGCCGAGGTGCTCGAATCCGTCTCCGCTCAGGGACGAGGACGACGGACCCTCGACAGCCAGAGGGTAGTCGGGGCGCAGATCCTCGGTGATCGACTCGGCGGTCCGCTCACTGGTGACGAAGGACAGCAGGTGCACATTCTCCTGAGGCTGGACCCGTACGGCACCCTTCACCTCCGTGGCGCCCTGCGGAATCCGGATCTTCATGAACGCGGCTGCCTCCGGGGCGCCGGCTCCCTTCTCCCAGCTCGGGGACGAACTCGTGCGTATGGCACGGTCCGCAGGCGCGGGAGTGCAGCCGACGAGCACCAGTCCTGCGACGAGGCAGGCCACCGGGACCACGGAGAGCGTCCGGCCTGCACGTGAGGCCATCATCGGTTCTCCTCGTCGCCTCGGGAGACGTCGCTCCGAGTGCCTTCGCGCCCCGGGTCCTCCGGGGTGACGGCCGGCGGTGTGGGGCCACTGAGATCGTGAGTGTAGGTGGAACTGCTGCCGCGCATGTCAAATTCCTGGGCGAAGCCGACCTTGTGGAGGCGGCCCATGTCCTCGTCCTCGATCGTGATGCCCATCGGAAAGTTTGTCGACTTACCCTCATCCCAGTTGTAGCGGTCCCATACGTTCACCTGGTAGTCGAGTGAGACCTTGGGACTGCCGCCGTGAGCATCCGGGGTGACAGTGACGAACCCGGAGACGTTCTGCGCGTGAGACCCGACCGCGTGGAACCACTCGTCGCTCTGCAGGGTGGTGTGTCTGGTCCTGCTCTCCACCGGGACGACCACGGTCTGATCCCCTCCGGCCTTGTGGAACTCGTCCAGTGCCTGCCGCCTCCAGGCATCCTGATTGGTGGCCACATGCTTCTCCTCGATCCCCGACCGGAACCCGGAATCGTCGTGCAGTATCCGGTCCACGTCGAGGTTGAGAGGTTCCCCGGCTCCCTGCAGGTAGTGCAGCATATTGCGAGATGCGCCGGTCTCGCCGATGACATCACCGGCTGTCGCGATGCCAAGGGCCCATGCGTGGAACTTCACGTCCTGGGGAGTCGGCTCCTCCACGTCAAAGGCACCCGAACCGAGGTCGGGAGACCTCCACCGGTAAAGAGGGTCCGTGATCCCCGCCCCCCGTAGCTCGTCACCACGCTCGCGCAGCAGGATGCCTCGGGTGACCGGATCGAGGTCACGCCACCACTCGGCGACCTCCGCCCGGCCCTTGGGCATGTCGGCGGCTTTGCCAGCCTCTTCCAGGGATGGGTAAGGGCTCTCCGCGGGGTTTCTGTTGAAGCCGTTGAACGTGCCGTCCAGCACGTCGGAGTCGAGTACGGCGGCGTTGAGCTCGATGCGGATGCCATCGTCGGCGTGGGCGACCGCCTTCACCGCCCGGTCGAGACGCTCGGTCCATTCGGCTGCCTTCGCGCGGGCGCTCTGCTGGTAGTCGGGGTCGTGCACGTACGCGGTGCGCTCACTCTGACTGAGCTGTTCGGTATCGAAAACGACGACTCCTTGGCCGGAGACCCGCATGCCGTCCTTCACGGCATCGGCACGCACCGCTTTGACCCTGTTCTTGAGGTCGGTGAGCTGAGTGTGCGCGTTACGCAGAATGGAGGCGACCGCCTTCGCCTCTGCCTGAGCTCCTTGAAACTCCTTGAGCGTCACGGTGAACCTGCTGTTCGCGGCTTGGGCGCTCAGCCCCACCCAGGACTCGCCGAGCGCGATGCCGTGAACATCCCTCCTGTACTGGTCTTCCAGCTTCTTGAATTTCCCCGCCATCGCATCCCATTGGTCAGCGGCGGTGGTGAGATCGGACAGGTCGGTACTCATTATTTCGTGGTACGTCGGCACGCGTCCCCCGTAGGCCGGTCGGTCAAGTGATCAGCAGCTGTCGATCCGGGACTGCCGACGCATCCGCGCGGCGATATCGAGCTCGTTCCGCTGGAAGTCGATGCCTGTTCTGCTCAAGGCTTCCTTCTCCGATGCCAGCCGACCGAGCAGCATCTTGACCTGCTTTCCCCACGTCTCGTGTGCTTTCTTCAACGCACTCGACGTGTCCCAGCCGTATCCGTCCCTGGCCCCGAACTCCTTGACCGCCGCGTTCACACTCTCATCGGCGTGCTTGCCGCCCCTCTCGACGCCGAGCTCCAGGTCCTTGTCAATCGCCTTGACCGCCGCTGCTTTCTTCGCCGGACTGGAGCACAGATCCGGGGTAGTACCGCCGCTTTCCCCTGCCGGAGCAAGCTGGCTCAGCCGCATCTGGTCAGCGTGCCGATCGGTCACCTCTGCTTTGATCTGCTCCCACTCGTCCCAGGCCATGAGTCCCCTCCGTAAGCTGATCGCCCCTGTGAAACCTACGGAACAGGATGCGCACGAGGAACCCCGAACCTGGACATCAGCACGCATAGGCATGGCCGATTCGGAGCCCCCTTCCGACCCCGGGAGCGATCGCACAAGGACAGTGAGTATGGGTACTCACGCGGAAGCACGCGGTGTCGGCGGAGACTCGGCTCATGGCCGACACACACATCTCCGTCAGTGCATTCGCCCGCTACCGCCGCGGCCTCGTGGCTGCCGCCCTCGCCGCTCTGGTCCTTACCGGCTGTGGAGGTGAGGCGAGAGGCGGCGGGACGCAGGCCGAGCCGGACAAGAGAGCCAGCTCCCTGACGAGTTCCGCCCAACCGGGCCCCGAGCAGGCGGCATTCGCGGCGATGCTCAGCACGTTCGGGAAGAAGTGCCCTGAGCCCGGCAGAGTCGATCCGAGGCCCACTGCCGGGAAGCAGACCGGCTCCGAGGCGACAGCGAGCCTCGCCCCCGGGGAAACTCCCCCGGCCGAACCGATCGAGCCGGGCCCGCTCACCGGGCCTGCGGCGGAGTTGAGCGACCGCGACCTGTGCACGAGCGGCCACCATGAACAGCGCGTCGTCGAGGCGCTGCAGGAGGTCGCGGACCCCACCCCCGTCAAGGTCCGGAAGACCCTGAACAGCCTCGGCTACATCGACGAGCACATCCACGGCCTCCAGCAGGACGGCACGACCACACGCTTCCACCTCGACCTGCGCGAGAGCGGCGGCCGGCTCTGCGTGGCGGGCCTGGCGGCGGGCGAGGAATCGGATGCCTCCGCGTGTGTGGCCCCCGCCACCGGGCCGTTCACCGTCAAGACGGAGGAATGACCGTAACGGCGTTGCCTCCCCGACTCCCTAGGGAACCAGCCGACTCGTGAACCCGGCCCCGACCAGCCGCTCGTACGCCGCCGCGACCTGGTCCGGGACGGGCTGCTCGATCATGAAGCCCTGCGCCGGGTAGACGAGCAGCCGCTGCAAGGCCCCGACCAGCATGTCGATCACCATCCGGTCGTCCCCGATCGACTCCACGTACTCCTCGAACGTCATCGGACTCGATGCGCTGACGACATCCACCCCCGGCCACAGTTTCCGGGCCGTGGCGTACGCGCGCCGCTCCTCGTACGGCTTGCTGACCAGCAGTACGGAGTCCACCTCCACGCCGGCCGCGTCGAGGACGGCCCGCGAGAAGCGGATGTTCTCGCCGGTGTTGCGCGCCTGCGGCTCGACCAGCACGGCGGCGGGCGGTACGCCGAGTTCGACGGCCCGCTCCCGGTAGTGCACGGCCTCGCCGCGCGGCATCCGTGCGCGGGTGGTGGGGCTGGTCGAGCCGGTGAACACGATGAGGGGTGCCAGCCCGCGCAGGTAGAACCCCGCCGCCGCGTCGGCCACCCCCAGGTCATGGCTGCCCAGCCCGACGATGACCGAGCAGGGGCGGGGGGTGTGGTGCATGAGGTGGTGGTCCCAGAGGCGCCGGGCGTCGGACCACGCGGACAGGGGGATCACCGTACGAGCGCCTTCCGCGTTGCTGGCGTCACCGCGCGTCGGCATCCCGCCAGTAGTCGCCCAGCATCTCCGTGGGCCAGCTCGGTTCCGTGTGCCAGGTGACGACGAGGTGCGAGAACTCCTCGATCCCCTGGAGGGTTTCGAGGGGGTACTCCTCGTCGAGGCGGATGATGGACCGCACCCCACCCTGGAAGTCGTCCGCCGGTTTGCTGTGGCCACCGACGACATGGGCCACCGGCCGTACCTCGAACGTATCCGTGGGCATGGGATTTCTCTCGTCCGGTGAAACCACGACGGGTCGACTTGCCCACCGAGCTCCCGGCGGCAGCGCGGTCGGGTTACTCGCCCCAGTATTGTCCTGGCCCGGCCTCGGCCTCGTACCGTCGGAGGGGGAGGCGGAGGAGTGATGCCCCGCTGACGTGTCCGCCCCGGCCCCCACGGACGTTCCGCGGTGGCCGGGGCAGACGTGTCAGCACATCAACAGGCTCAGCCCGGCAGCCCCAACTCCCGCGCGATCAGCATCCGCTGGACCTCGCTCGTCCCCTCGCCGATCTCCAGGATCTTCGAGTCGCGCCACATCCGCGCCACCGGGTACTCGTTCATGAACCCGTACCCGCCGTGGATCTGCGTGGCGTCCCGGGCGTTGTCCACCGCCACCGTCGAGGAGTACAGCTTCGCGATCGCCGCCTCCTTCTTGAACGGTTCGCCCGCCACCAGGCGCGAGGCCGCGTCGCGCCAGCCGATGCGGGACATGTGGGCGCGCATCTCCATGTCGGCGATCTTGAACTGGATCGCCTGGTTGGCGCCGATCGGCTTGCCGAAGGCGTGGCGTTCGGCCGCGTACTTCACCGACTCGTCCACGCAGCCCTGCGCCAGGCCCGTCGCCAGAGCGGAGATCGCGACCCGGCCCTCGTCCAGGATGCGCAGGAACTGGGCGTAGCCCCGGCCCTCCTCGCCCAGGAGGTTGGCGGCGGGGACGCGGACGTCGGTGAAGGAGAGTTCGCGGGTGTCCGAGGCGTTCCAGCCGACCTTGGAGTACGGGGCGGCGACCGTGAAGCCGGGGGTGCCGGAGGGGACGATGATCGCGGAGATCCGGGGGCGGCCGTCCTCCTTGCGGCCGGTCACCGCCGTGACCGTGACCAACTCCGTAATGTCCGTGCCCGAGTTGGTGATGAAGCACTTCGAACCGTTGATCACCCACTCGTTCGTCGCCTCGTCCAGCACCGCCGTCGTCCGCGTGCCGCCCGCGTCCGAGCCGCCGTCCGGCTCGGTCAGGCCGAACGCGCCCAGCGCCTCGCCCGCGCACAGCTTCGGCAGCCACTGGCGCTTCTGCTCCTCCGTGCCGAACAGGTGGAGCGGCATCGCGCCCAGGGAGACCCCGGCCTCCAGGGTGATCGCCACCGACGAGTCGACCCGGGCCAGCTCCTCCAGGGCGATCCCGAGCGCGAGGTAGTCGCCGCCCATGCCGCCGTACTCCTCCGGGAACGGCAGCCCGAACAGGCCCATCCGTCCCATCTCGCGCACGATCTCGTACGGGAATTCATGGCGCTCGTAGAAGTCGCCGATCTTCGGCGCGACCACGTCGTGCGCGAACTCCTCGACCGTGCGGCGCAGTTCCTCGTGCTCGGCGGTCAGCCGGTGGTCCAGGGACATGGGGTCAGTCACTCCTTGTGGGAGGTGGGAGAGGAAGAAGAGGTCAAGGCGCGGACCGTGCGGGATGGGCTCGGTCGGCCCAGGTGTTCGGCCAGCCAGACGCTGGTGGCGGTGAGGGCGGCCAGGTCGACGCCCGTCTCGATGCCCAGGCCGTCGAGCATCCACACGAGGTCCTCGGTGGCCAGGTTGCCCGTGGCGCTCTTCGCGTACGGGCAGCCGCCCAGGCCGCCCGCCGATGCGTCGACCGTCGTCACCCCGTGCTGGAGCGCCGCCAGGGTGTTGGACAGCGCCTGGCCGTACGTGTCGTGGAAGTGCACGCCGACCGAGGACGTCGGGACGGCGGAATCGTTCAGCGCCGTCAGCAACTCCCTTACGTGGCCCGGCGTCGCCACCCCGATCGTGTCGCCCAGCGACAGCTCGTCGCAGCCCAGGTCCATCAGGGCCCTGGCCACCTTCACCACCTGGGCGACCGGCACCGCGCCTTCCCACGGGTCCCCGAAGCACATCGAGAGGTACCCGCGCACATGGACCTTCTCCGCCTTCGCCCGCGCCACCACCGGCTCGAACATCGCCAGCGACTCGTCGACCGTGCGGTTCAGGTTGCGGGCCGCGAACGTCTCCGTCGCCGAGCCGAACACCGCGATCGACCGCGCCCCCAGCGCCAGCGCCCGGTCCAGGCCGCGTTCGTTCGGGACCAGGACGGGGAGGGCGACGTCGCCCACGTCCGCGATCTCGCCGAGGAGCGGGAACAGCGCCTCCGCGTCGGCCAGTTGGGGCACCCACTTGGGGTGGACGAAGCTCGTCGCCTCGATCGTCGTCAGCCCCGCCACCGCCAGGCGGCGGATGAACTCCGCCTTCACCTCCGTCGGGACCGTCTCCTTCTCGTTCTGGAGGCCGTCCCGGGCTCCTACCTCGTGGATGCGGACCCGGGAAGGGAGACCCGTGCCCGGCACCTTCATCGGGAGTGCGCTCATGACGCGTCCTCCCCGTCGGTGAGCGGAGCCACGACCGCCAGGATCTGGTCCATCGCCACCGTCGCGCCCGCCGTGACGTCCAGCTCCGTCACCGTCCCCGCGTGCGGGGCCGAGATCACGTGCTCCATCTTCATCGCCTCCACCACGAGCAGGCTCTGCCCCGCCTCGACCTCGTCCCCGACGGCCACCTTCACCACCGTGACCGTGCCCGGCATCGGCGCCGCCAGCGTGTCCGCCCCGCTCCGGCCCGCCCCGCTGAGGGACGCCTCCACCGGGTCGTGGTCCTGGACGTGCCAGGTGTCGCCGTCCCGGCCGAGCCAGTCGCCGGTGCGGTGGAAGTGGTGCGTCACGCCGTCGAGTTCGACCGTGACCCGGGTGGGGGTGACGGTCGCGTCACGCGGAGCCTCGGATGTCACCGGGTCCGTGCCCGGCACCCGTAGCGGGAACCTCAGCGGCACCCGCACACCCCCCGTCCGCCAGCCGCTCGGCACCGAGAACGGGTCCGTCCAGCCCCCCGCGTCCGGCCGGGGCGCCAGCGCGTCGAGGCGCACCGCCGCCGCGGCCGCGTACACCTCGTCCGGAACGCCGTCCGGCACCAGGCCCTCCGCCTCGCGCTCCACCAGCCCCGTGTCCAGGTCGCCGGAGACCACGTCCGGGTGGGCCAGCAGGCGGCGCAGGAAGCCCGCGTTGGTCGGGACGCCCAGGATCACCGTGTCCGCCAGGGCCGCCCGCAGCTTGCGGATGGCGGTCGAGCGGTCGGGGCCGTACGCGATCACCTTCGACAGCATCGGGTCGTACAGGCTGCCCACCGGCACGCCCTCGCTGAGCCCCGAGTCCGTCCGCACCCCGCCGCCCTGCGGCTCGCTCAGCGCCAGCACCGTACCGCCGGAGGGGAGGAAGCCGCGGGACGGGTCCTCGGCGCAGACCCGCGCCTCGATCGCCCAGCCCGTCAGGGTGATGTCCTTCTGCGCGTAAGGGAGTTGCTCGCCCGACGCCACCCGCAGCTGCCACTCCACCAGGTCCAGGCCGGTGATCAGCTCGGTGACCGGGTGCTCGACCTGGAGGCGGGTGTTCATCTCCATGAAGTAGTACGAGGACGGGTCGTTGCCCGGGACGATGAACTCCACCGTCCCCGCCCCGACATAGCCGCAGCTCCGTGCCGCCTGGACTGCTGCCTCGCCCATCGCCGCCCGGGTCGCCTCGTCCAGCAGGACGCTCGGCGCCTCCTCGATGATTTTCTGGTGGCGGCGCTGGAGCGAGCACTCGCGCTCGCCCAGGTGCACCACGTTGCCGTGGGCGTCGGCCAGCACCTGGATCTCGATGTGGCGCGGGCGGTCGATCCACCGCT
This sequence comes from Kitasatospora albolonga, assembly GCA_002082585.1. Lineage (NCBI taxonomy): Bacteria > Bacillati > Actinomycetota > Actinomycetes > Kitasatosporales > Streptomycetaceae > Kitasatospora > Kitasatospora albolonga. Next base: position 2,454,046 of record CP020563.1, on the reverse strand, counting down.
CGACGAGGAGGGTGTCGTCGCCGAAGGAGGCGCGGGCCTCGCGCCGCGCCGCCGCGATCTCCTCGCCCAGCACCGCCGCGTCCCGGACCAGGCGCATCCCCTTGCCGCCGCCGCCCGCCGAGGGCTTGAGCAGCACCGGGGTGCCGATCTCCCGTGCGGCCGACTCCAGTTGGGCGTCCGTGAGGCCGCTGCCCGAGGAGCCGGGGACCACCGGGACCCCGTAGGCCGAGACCGTCTCCTTCGCCCGGATCTTGTCGCCCATGAGCGAGATCGCGGAGGCCGGGGGACCGATGAAGACCAGGCCCGCGTCCGCGCACGCCTGCGCGAACTCGGCGTTCTCCGCGAGGAATCCGTAGCCGGGGTGCACCGCCTGCGCGCCCGTGCGGCGGGCCGCCTCCAGGAGCGCCGGAACGTTCAGATAGCTCTCGGCGGCGGGCGGCGGGCCGATCCGTACCGCCGTGTCCGCCTCCCGTACGTGCCGGGCGTCCGCGTCCGCGTCGCTGAAGACCGCGACCGAGCGCACCCCCAGCTCGCGCAGGGTCCGGATCACCCGGACGGCGATCTCGCCGCGGTTGGCGACCAGCACGGTGTCGAACATCGTCGTCATCTGTTCCTCACATCCGGAAGACGCCGAAGCCGGGACCGGCCGGGTCCTTCTGGGGCAGCGGGGCGTTGGCGCAGGCCGTGAGGGCGAGGCCCAGCACCTGCCGGGTGTCCACGGGGTCGATCACGCCGTCGTCCCAGAGCCGGGCGGTGGCGTAGTACGCGTTGCCCTGGGTCTCGTACTGGGCGCGGATCGGGTCCTTGAACGTTTCCTCGTCCTCGGTGCTCCAGTCGTCGCCCAGCTGGTCGCGCTTGACCGTCGCCAGGACGGAGGCCGCCTGCTCGCCGCCCATCACCGAGATCTTGGCGTTGGGCCACATCCACAGGAAGCGGGGGCCGTACGCCCGGCCGCACATCGAGTAGTTGCCCGCCCCGTACGAACCGCCGACCACGACCGTCAGCTTCGGGACGCGCGTGGTGGCGACCGCCGTGACCATCTTCGCGCCGTGCTTGGCGATCCCGCCGTGCTCGTAGTCCTTGCCGACCATGAAGCCCGAGATGTTCTGGAGGAAGACCAGCGGGATGCCGCGCTGGTCGCACAGCTCGATGAAGTGCGCGCCCTTCTGGGCCGACTCGGCGAACAGGATGCCGTTGTTGGCGACGATCCCCACCGGGTGGCCGTGGATACGGGCGAAGCCGGTGATCAGCGTCGTACCGTACTCCGCCTTGAACTCCTGGAAGCGGGAGCCGTCCACGACCCGGGCGATCACTTCGCGTACGTCGTAGGGGGTGCGGGAGTCGACGGGCACCGCCCCGTACAGCCCCGCCGGGTCCACCTTCGGCTCCTCGGCCGGCTCGACCGACCAGGGGAGCGGGGCCCGGTCCGGGAGGGTGGCCACGATGTTGCGGACGATGCGGAGGGCGTGCGCGTCGTCCTCCGCGAGGTGGTCGGTGACGCCGGAGATCCGGGAGTGGACCTCGCCGCCGCCCAGCTCCTCCGCCGTGACGACCTCACCGGTCGCGGCCTTCACCAGCGGCGGGCCGCCGAGGAAGATCGTGCCCTGGTTGCGCACGATCACGGCCTCGTCGCTCATCGCCGGGACGTACGCCCCGCCCGCCGTGCAGGAGCCCAGCACCGCCGCGATCTGCGGAATCCCGGCGGCCGACATCCGGGCCTGGTTGTAGAAGATCCGCCCGAAGTGGTCCCGGTCGGGGAAGACCTCGTCCTGCATCGGCAGGAAGGCACCGCCCGAGTCGACCAGGTAGAGGCAGGGGAGACGATTCTCCAGGGCCACTTCCTGGGCGCGCAGGTGCTTCTTCACGGTCATCGGGTAGTACGTGCCGCCCTTGACGGTCGCGTCATTGGCGACGATCACGCACTCCCGGCCCGAGACCCGCCCGATGCCCGCGATGACCCCGGCGGCCGGGGCCTGGTCCCCGTACATCCCGTTCGCCGCCAGCGGGGCCAGCTCCAGGAACGGCGAACCCGGGTCCAGGAGGGTGTCCACCCGGTCCCGGGGCAGCAGCTTGCCGCGTGCCTCGTGGCGGGCCCGGGCCTTCTCACCCCCGCCCAGCCGCGCCGTGGCGAGGCGCTCCGCCAGCTCGTCGGAGAGCGCCTGATGCGCCGCCTCGTTGGCCTGCCAGGCCGCCGAGGCGGGATCAGCCGCGCTCGCCAGGACCGGTGCCTGCTGCATCGTGTCGAGCCCCCTTGCCCGTACCGCGATCATCCACGTCCGTCAATGAATTCCGTTAATGAGCGTTAACGCGTTTCCCTCAGGTTAACGACCGCTAACGACCCTGTCTAGAATGAATCCCCATGAGCACCCATGCCGCCGCCCGCGTCGCGGCCCCCACCCGCCGCGAGCAGATCCTGCGGGAGGCCGCGCGCCTCTTCGCCGAGCGCGGCTTCCACGGTGTCGGCGTCGACGAGATAGGCGCCGCCGTCGGGATCAGCGGCCCCGGTCTCTACCGCCACTTCCCCGGCAAGGACGCGATGCTCGCCGAGCTGCTGGTGGGCATCAGCGAACGGCTGCTGGACGGTGGCCGCCTGCGGGTGTCGGAGGACGCCGAGCGGGGCGGCGGCTCCCCGGAGGCGCTCCTGGACGCGCTCATCGAGGGCCACATCGACTTCGCCCTCGACGACCGCCCCCTCATCACCCTCCACGACCGTGAGCTGGACCGGCTGCGCGACACGGACCGCAAGCGGGTGCGACAGCTCCAGCGGCAGTACGTGGAGGTCTGGGTCGGCGTCGTGCGCGCCCTCTACCCCGCGCTGCCCGAGGACGAGGCCCGCGTCACCGTGCACGCCGTCTTCGGCCTGCTGAACTCCACCCCGCACCTGGCCCGGCCCGAGGCCCGCCCCGGCCGCGAGGCCACCGCCGCGCTGCTGCACCGGCTCGCGCGCGGCGCGTTCGCCGCCGCCGTGGACGCCCCCTCCTGACCAGGAGTTTCATCGTCCGGGCAACCTGGAAAGGGTTCCTCACGTCTGTCCGACCAGGACGCACGTCCGTCCGACCAGGACGAGAAGAAACGGGGAGCTCGACCATGGCCGTCTCGCTGGGCGAAGAGATCATGCTGCTGTCGCTGGACGACACCACCGGCGCGGCGAAGGGGGAGACGGCGGCGCGCTGGGGCGTGGCCGCGGGCATGCTCCTGGAGCTGGTCATGGCGGGCCGGGTCACGGTGAAGGGCGGCCGCGTCGAGGTCTTCGACCCGTCCCCGATCGGGGACACGCTGCTGGACGGGCGGCTCGACCGGCTGGCCCGCTGGGTCCACGGGGCCTCCAGCAGCCGCAAGGTGATCGACTGGCTGACCCGGGACCACGCGAAGGGCTCGCAGGACGTCGTGGACAGCCTCTGCGCCCGTGGTCTGGTGACCGAGGAGCGCCACCGGGCCCTCGGCGTCTTCCCCGTACGCCGCTATCCGGAGGCCGACGGCTCCGTCGAGCGGGAGCTGCGCGCCCGGCTGGCGGCGGTGGTGCTGCACGGGGCCGAGCCGGACGCCCGCACCACCGCGCTGATCGCGCTGCTGCACGCCACGGGGATGCACCCGCAGACCTTCCCCGGCCTGCCGAAGAAGCAGGTGGCCCCGCGCATGGCGGAGATCGCCGGCGGCCACTGGGCGGGCGTGAGCGTGCGGGAGGCGATCCGCAACCTCCAGGCGGCGATCTCCACGGTGACCGTGGTGACGGTGCTGTCCGTGGTGCCGTGACTCCTGGTGCCGTGATCCGCCCGGCCCATCCGTATATACGCCCGCCGCGCCCCTGTGTACGCCCGCCGCACCTGACGTTGTACGCCCGCCGCACCTGACCGAGACGCAACCGCCCCGACCGAACCGAGAGGCCAACGTGTCGCAGAGCCCCGACACCATCGCACCCACGGCCGGCCCCTTACGGCCCCACCGCATCATCGAGGTCGACGCCCTGCGCGGCTTCGCCCTCTGCGGCATCTTCCTGGCCAACGTCCTGGTGATGGCGGGCCTCGACGGACAGCGCGGCGGCGGACCGGACGCCACCGCCGCGGACCAGGTGGCGCACTGGCTCGTCATGATGCTCGTGCAGACCAAGTTCTACCTGCTGTTCTCCTTCCTCTTCGGCTACAGCTTCACCCTCCAGATGGCGTCGGCCGAACGCGACGGGGCCTCCTTCCGGCCGAGGATGCTCCGCCGGCTGCTCGGCCTGTTCGTGATCGGTGTCCTGCACGCCGTCCTGCTCTACCCCGGCGACATCCTCACCACGTACGCCGTCCTCGGCCTGGTCCTCCTCGCCGTCCGGGCCGCCGACCCGGCCGGGGTGTGGCGTGCCGCGCTCTGGGTGTACGGGGCCGTCGCCACGGTCTACCTGCTCCTCGCGGCGCTCCTCGCCCTGGTGGACCCGGGCGACGAGGACGGGGCCCTCGCCACCCGGACGGCCGAGCTGACCGCCGCGTACCGGGGCGGCCCCGGCGATGTCGTCCGCGCCAACATGGACGCCTGGGGCGACCTGGTGGCCGGGCTCTTCATGATGGGCGGCATGGTCGTCGCCGCGTTCCTGGCCGGGTTCGTGGCGGGCAGGCGCCGCCTGCTGACGGACGCCCCGGCCCGCGCGGACCGGCTGCGCCGGATCTGCCTCTGGGGCTTCGCCGTCGGGCTGCCCGGCGGCGCGCTCATGGCGGCGGGCATGGTGGGGCCGCTGGGCGCCCGCTGGGAGGTCCCGCTGTTCCTCGTCGGCATGATCACCGCCCCGGCGCTCAGCGCGGCGTACGCGAGCGGCCTGCTCCTCTGGTTCACCACCCCGCGCGGCGCCCGCCTCGCCGCCCGGCTGGCACCGGCGGGCCGCATGGCGCTCACCAACTACCTGGCGCAGTCCCTCGTGATGGCCCTCGTCTTCACCGGTTACGGGGCCGCCCTGTACGGCCGGGCCGGTGCGGCGGCCGTGGTGGGCGGCGCGTTGGTCTTCTACGGGTGCCAACTCGCCGCCTCCGCCTGGCTGATGAAGCGCCACCGGCTCGGCCCGGTGGAACGGCTGCTGCGCGCGGTCACGTTGTGGGGGCGGCCGACACCCCGCGCGCAGGGCGTGTCCGGCGGATCAGGACGCGGACCCGGTCAAGATCCGCCGGACACGCCCTGAGGGCCCGCTCCCGGGCGGGCGCCGGGTGACGGCCGCCGGGCTCAGCCCCCGTCCTTGACCGAGACCGTGACCCGGTCCACCCGCATCGGGTGCCCCGGCTCGGTCTCCGGTCCGGCCGTGGCGCCGTCCGCCTCCGGGAGCTTGCCGCCGATCGCCACGTTGAGGATCAGGAACACCCCGTGGTCCACCGTCCGCTTCCAGGTCCCGGCGTCCATCCGGTCGGCGCTCACCCGGTGGTACACGCGGCCGTCCAGATACCAGCGGACCTCGCCCGCGCCGAGGTCCACTTCCACGGCGTACGAGTGGAACTCCGTACGGCAGGTCGCGCACGGCTGCGGGCCCGAGGTCAGCCCCACGGGCTCCTCGCACGGGCCGCCGTCGAGCACCCCGCAGTGCATCGTGCCGAAGACGGTGTCCCGGCCGTTGACGGACTCCATGATGTCCAGCTCACCGACGCCCGGCCAGCCCGTGTACCCGTCGCGCAGCGAGGCGCCCAGGGTCCAGAACGCGGGCCAGTACCCCGCCGCCTCCGGGCCGGTCACGTCCGGCAGCGCGATCGACGCCTCGATCCGCAGCACCCCGCCGGGCGGCGGCGCGAAGTCGGAACGTACGGTCTCGATCCGGCCCGAACTCCACTCGCCGCCCCTCCTGGTGGGCACGATCTCCAGTGCGCCCTTCCCGTCCAGGCGGACGTTGTCGGTGGAGTCGGTCATGGTCTCGATCTCGCCGGTGCCCCACTGCGGGGCCGGGCAGCCGGGGTAGCAGGTCCCGATGTCGTACTGCCAGTTCGCGGGGGAGGGGCGGCTGCCCGCAGGCCCGTCGAAGTCGTCCCGGAGCAGCTCGGTCCAGCCGTCCGCCCCTGGTGCGGCGGGAGTTGAGGGCTCGGGGGTCGTCGCCGGCAGGGCGCCCGCGTCCGTCAGCAGCCGCTCCAGCCTCGGGGTCAGTACGACGGCCGCCACGTTCGTCAGATGGGCGTCGTCCCGGTAGAGCAGCACCCGGTCCCGTACGGCCGGGCAGGTCGGGCCGTCCCCCGGGCACAGCACCGGGTTCACGCTGATGGACCGTACGCCCGGCACCTTCCCCGCCGCGATCCGCCGCGCCAGCGGATCGGCCGGTACCGCGTCCGCCCGGTCGAACGCGCAGGCGGCGTCGTCGTCGGGGGAGCCGGAGACGCAGGCGGGGATGTCCGTACCGGGTACGGGGGTGCCCTCGATGTACACGATCGGGGCGCCGGTCTCCCGCAGCGGCTTCAGCGTCCTCTCCCAGGCCGCGGTGAGGAGTTGACGGTCCTCGGTGTACCGGTTGAGGGAGGCGATCACGATGAGCCGGGGCCTCGGCCCCGTACGCAGGCGGTCCAGGGTGTCCGCCCGCCAGGTGTCGCACTCCCGGTAGGCGCGGCCCAGTTGCGGGCTGTCCACCGCCAACTGCGGCAGTGGGCAACCCTGCTTGACCAACTCCTGGAGTGCCCAGCCGCGTTGGGAGGCCAGCGCGAGCATCGGGGAGAACCACTGGCCCGCGTGCGAGTCGCCGAGCAGCACGATCCGGTCCGGGCTGTCCACCGCGCCGAACAGGCACTGAGGGCTGCGCGTCACCTCCGGGGCGACCTGGCACCCCTGGTCCGGCGGGAAGTCCTTGCGGGCCTGGGCCGGGCTCGGCACCACCGGCCCGCCGTCCGCGACCGGGGCCCCGGGAACCCGCGCGAGCAGCGAGGGCCCGGAGGCGGCGCCCGGCGGCAGCCCCTTGACGTCGACCGGGGTGGCCGGGCCCATCATGTGCAGCGTCGCGGTGCCCACCACCAGGGCGAGCACGACCGGCAGCACGATCGCGGAGATGCCCACCGACAGTCCCCGGCGCGGGAGTTCGGAGACCGTACGGCTGCGGCGCAGCGGCTGCTCGACCCAGCGCATCGTGGCGAGGGCGGGCAGTACGGCCGCCAGCGTCAGCGCGGTCTTCGCGGGCCAGCCCAGCGTGCCGAGCCGGGCCTCGGCGAGGACGATCACCGGCCAGTGCCACAGATAGAGGTTGTACGAGAGCCGCCCGACCGCCCGGGGCCCCCGCCCCGCCAGCAGCCGCCCGACCCCGTAGGCGCCCTGGACGTTCCGCTCGCCCCGGCCGGGTATCGCGGCCAGGATCACGGCGGCGGTGGCCAGGGTCGGGACGAGCGCCGCGTAACCGGGGTACGGTGTCGAGGCGTCGTACGCCACCACGCACCAGCCGATCGCCACCGCCCCGCCCCAGCCGCACAGCAGCCGCAGCGGACGCGGGCCGCGCAGCAGGTGCCACGGCAGCAGCGCGAGCAGAGCCCCCACGCCGAACTGCCAGACGCGCGAAGGCGTTCCGAGGTACGCGAGCGAGACCGAGTGCTCCGTCCAGTACAGCGACAGCGCGAACGAGCCGAGGACCAGCACCCCGGTGACCAGCGCCACGACCGCCCGCACGGCCCGTCCCCGGCGGAGGGCGCGGGCGGTGCAGAGGACGGCCACGGCGAGGAGCGGCGCCCAGAACAGGTAGAACTGCTCCTCCACGGCGAGCGACCAGAAGTGCAGCAGCGGGCTCTGGTCGTGCCCGGCGGCGAGGTAGTCCGTCTGCTGCGAGACGAACCGCCAGTTGGCGACGGAGAGCGCCGCCGCGAGGACGTCGTACTCCAGGTCGGTGCGGCGCAGCGGTACGGTCAGCCAGGCCCCGGCCACCGCCACGGCCGCGAGCACCACGGCGGCCGAGGGCAGCAGGCGCCGGGCCCGGCGGGAGAAGAAGTCGCCCAGCCGGATGCGGCCGGTGCTGATCGCCTCGCGGACGAGCAGGCCGGTGATCAGATAGCCGGAGATCACGAAGAAGACATCCACGCCGATGAACCCGCCTGCCGTGCCCGGGATTTCGGCATGGAAGGCGAGGACGCAGAGGACAGCGACCGCGCGCAGTCCCTCGATGTCGGGCCGGAACGTGGAGCGGTGCGGGCTCGGCCCGGACTCACCGCCGGAGCGCGCGGCGGGCGGCGCGGCCGGTGGCGCGGAGGCCGGTGCGGAAGCGGGTGGGGAAGTGGGTGGGGAAGCGGGTGCTGAGCGCTTCCGGCGGGGGCCGGGAGCCAGGAGGAAGGGCATGGTGGTGGGGCCTTTCGGCTCGGCTCAGCTCGACCAGGGGAGCATGGGGTTGACCCATCCCGAGGCGAGCAGACCGGTGAGCAGGAGGACGGCGGAGGCGGCGAGGGTCTCGGGCCAGCGGCGGGGCAGCATGCCGGTGGAGAAGCCCAGGCCCGTACGGGGACCCCGGGCTCGGGGCGTACGGGAGCGCGGGGCGGCGAGCGGGTTCGGCTGCGGGGAGCTCCCCGCCGGGCGCAGCTCGCGCAACAGGTCCCGGATCAGCGGGACGTTGATCTGGAGCTGTACCAACAGGTAGAGCCCCAGCCCCCAGTTGGGCTCCCAGCCGTTACGGGCCACGGCCAGCGCGATCCCCAGCGCGGCGGCCCCGTTGGAGAGGACCAGCCAGACCAGCGAGACACCGGCCACCCGGCGGGCCATCGCCCCCGAACTCCCCTTGGCCCGCACCCCCGTGGGCACCCAGGCGGCGCTGCGGCCCCGCAGGGTGTGCCAGAACGCGGTGGCGGCGGCCACGCTGGTGAGGACGTTGGCCCGGATCACCTCGACCCGCCAGCGGGTCCGGCTGATCCGGGGCAGCAGCACGTGCCAGAGCCAGAGCGGGGCGAGCAGCGGCAGGACGTGCCAGGGGCGGATGTGGTCCGGGTACCAGAACATCATCACCAGCGGCGGCAGCGGCGCGGCGAAGGTGTTCACGGCCGTGGTGAGGTACCCGACCACACCCTCGTAGAAGCAGAGCCGCATCCGCCAGGGCGCCCGCATCCGCTTCAGGACCGGGGTCCCGAGCAGATGGAGGTTGCCCATCGCCCACCGGTACTGCTGGTTGACGAAGGAGGTGAGTTCGTCGGGCGAGGTGCCCTTGGCGACCAGGACGGGGACGTACAGGGTGCGGAACCCCTTCTCGTGCAGCGCGAGCCCGGTGTACAGGTCCTCGCTGTGGTCGAGCCGGGCGAAGCCGCCCGCCAGGTCGATCGCGCTGCGGCGGTAGACGGCGTTGGAGCCGCAGCAGATGGCGGCGTCACTGGCGTCCCGGGACGGCTGGATCCAGCGGAAGAACCACTCCTGGGCGGAGCCTGCGGCGCGCTGTATCCACCCCATGCCCTCGTCGGTGTCGAAGCACTGCGGGCTCTGCACGATGCCCACGGCGGGGTCGGCGAGATACGGCACGAGGTGGCGCAGGAAGTCCGGGCGGGGCGCGAAGTCCGCGTCCAGGATCGCGATGTACTCCGAACTGCTCAGCGTGAGCGCGTGGTTGAGGTTGCCCGCCTTCTTCAGGTGGCCCCGGTCGGGGCGGACGACGTACTCGTACCCGTACGAGGCGGCCAGCGCGGCGACCTCGGGCCGGTCGCCGTCGTCCAGCACCCAGACGGTCAGCGCGCCGGGCCAGTCCACGGCGGAGACGGCGCGGTAGGCGTTGGCGAGGATGGGGAGGGGTTCGCCACAGGTCGGCAAGTACAGGTCCACGGACGGCAGTTCGGCGGGCTGCCAGGCGCGGACGAGGATCTCGTGCGACGGCCGGGTCAGCCGGCGCTTCCGCAGGCTGTTGACGGAGGAGAGCAGCAGCGCCACGACGTTCAGTCCGAGGATCGCGAGGAAGGCCCAGAGCGCCGGGGTCCGCAGGGCGAAGGTGAACATGGTGGCCGCGGTGAAGACGAAGGCGAGCGAACTGCTCACCAGAACCCAGCGGCGCTGCGGTCCGAAGTACCAGAACAGCTCGTCGTCGGACGGTGGTTGCGGAAGGTGATGCACGGTCATAAAGCCCCCCACGGCTGTGTATGTACCCGTTTCAGGTGGCCCACCCTAGTACCAAAGGTATAGACCACTTGCTCGAGAACGAGGTGGTGGGCGGAAATGAGACAGCGGATTGGCGCGACTCAATTGGTCCAGACCTCTGGGTGCTCCCATTCGACCGGCCGCACCCGTCGGCCCGAGGAAGGCGCAGGTCACAGGCGGATGAACAATCCCGGAAGACTGAAGACCCACGAGGCTTCCGGGGCCTGCGGGACCCCTGGGACCTGACCGGATTCCTGGGGTTCCCCGGCGCTCCTGAGGCTTACCGAGCACGTACCGCACCCCGGACGGCACAATGGGTTCATGCCGATACCCAGCCGCGCCGCCCTCGTCGACCACCTCGTCCGTACGCGTATCGCGGGGGACGTGGCCACACCACGGGACAACAACCTCTCCCACTACCGCAAGCTCGCCAACGGTGACCGCCACTACTGGCTGGGCCTGGAGCTAGGCGACCGCTGGACCGACGAGCAGGACGTGCTCGCCGTGATGGCCGAGCGCTGCGGGGTGAACGACGACCCCGAGCACCGCATCGGCCAGGACACCATCGACCCCGAGCTGACGGTCGACGCCCTGGAGCGGATGGCGGCCCGTCTGCGCAAGGCCGCCGACGGGCGGGAGCGGGTCCTCTTCGCCACCGGCCACCCCGGCGGCCTGCTGGACGTGCACCGGCAGACGGCGGACGCGCTGCGCCGGGCGGGCTGCGAGATCGTCCGCATCCCGTCGGGGCTGACGGCGGACGAGGGCTTGGTCTTCCAGTTCGCCGACGTCGCGATGCTGGAGCGCGGCGCCACTCTCTGGCACACCCACTCCCCGGCCCCGATGGCCGCCATCCTGGACGCGATGGCGCACCTGGGCCGCCCGCTGCCCGACCTCGTCGTCGCGGACCACGGCTGGGCGGGGTGCGCGGGCCAGCGCGGACTGGACGCGATCGGCTACGCGGACTGCAACGACCCGGCCCTCTTCCTCGGCGAGTCGGAGGGCACCCTCCAGGTCACCGTCCCCCTGGACGACCATGTCACCGACCCGCGCCACTACGACCCGATGACGGAGTACCTGCTGCACGCGGCGGGGCTGCTGGCGGACGAGCCCGAGCCTGCCCGGGAGCCCGCCGCGTAGTGCGATCCGGCGGCTCCGATGAGTTTCCGGCCCGGCGGCCGTCTTCCCTGACGGAGAGCGGCCGCCTCGGCGGGAGGCGGCCGACGGAGACGGAGGGCCAAGGCCATGAAGTTCAGTTCGACGATGTTCCAGAGCGGCAACAACACGGGTATCGAGGTGCCGGAGGACGTGGTCGAGGCGCTCGGCGCCGGAAAGCGCCCGCCGGTGAACGTGACCGTGAACGGTTACGCGTACCGCTCGACCATCGCCCCCATGGGCGGCCGCTACCTCATCCCGTTCAGCTCCGGCAAGCGCAAGGAGACCGGGATCGCGGGCGGCGACGCCATCGAGGTGGAGCTGACCCTCGACACCGCGCCCCGCACGGTCGAGCCGCCCGAGGACCTCGCGGCGGCGCTCGCCGCGGCTCCCGGCGCGGCCGAGGCGTTCGCGGCCCTCTCGCCCAGTCGCCAGAAGGCGCATGTCACCTCGGTCGAGGGCGCGAAGACGGACGCCACGCGGGAGCGGCGGATCGCGAAGGCGGTGGCGGAGCTGACGCCGTAGGGCCTCAAGGGCCGGCGCGTCGCTCCCGCTGCTCGCGCCCCGGCGTCGGGTCCAGATACACCCGCCGGACCGAGGGGAACCGTTCCCGCAGCCGCGCCTCCGCCTCCTCGCAGGCCCACTCGACCTCCGCCGCCGTGGCCATGTCCCGGAAGTCGACCTTCGCGGCGATCAGGATCTCCGTCGGCCCCTGGATGAGCGTGGTCAGCTCCAGTACGCCGACGATGTGCGGTACGGATGTCAGCTCCTCCCGCACCCCCGCCCGCATCGCCGCGGGCAGCGGCCGCCCGATGAGCAGCTGCGCGTTGGACCGGCCCAGCACCCACGCCACGTACACGAGCAGCAGGCCGATCAGACAGGACGCGATCCCGTCCCAGACCCCCGACCCCGTCAGCTGCCCGCCGAGCAGCCCGCCCGCCGCCAGCAGCAGCCCGGCCAGCGCCGCCGAGTCCTCCATGACGACGGCCTTCACGGCGGTGTCGGGGGTGTGGCGCAGGTAGTACGTGTCCGGCACCCGCAGCCGGGCCGCCTCGCGCCGTACCTGTTTGACGCCGGTACGCAGGGAGTAGCCCTCCAGCGCGAAGGCGACGCCGAGGACGATGTACGAGATCAGCGGATCGCCCAGTTCCTCGCCCGCGATCAGGGTGTGCACCCCGTCGTAGACCGAGAAGACCGCACCGCCGACGAAGGTGGCGATGGAGGCGAGCATGGCCCAGATGTACCGCTCGGGGCCGTAACCGAGGGGGTGGTCCTCGTCGGCCGGCTTCTCGCTCCGCTTGAGCGCGGCGAGGAGCATGACCTCGGTGACGGTGTCCGCGACCGAGTGGGCCGCCTCGGAGAGCATCGCGCTCGACCCGCTGATCAGCCCGGCGACGGCCTTGGCCACGGCGATCCCGAGGTTGGCGAGGGCCGCCACGATCACCGTGAAGGTGGACTCCCCGCCATCAGCTCTGCTCTGGGCCTCCGCGTCGCTCATGGTGCGGAGTATGTCCGAAATGAGACGTCAGATGGTGCTCATCCCCGGGGCACGCGGACGACACCCTCCTGGATGACGGTGATCGCGAGGCGGCCGTCGGCGGTGTGGATGCGGGCCTGGCCCAGGCCCCGCCCGCCGGAGGCCGACGGCGACTCCTGGTCGTACAGCAGCCACTCGTCCGCCCGGAACGGCCGGTGGAACCACATCGCGTGGTCCAGACTCGCCCCCACCACGTCCCCGACCGCCCAGCCGCCCCGCCCGTGGGCCAGGAGCACCGAGTCCAGCAGGGTCATGTCGGAGACGTACGTCGCCATGCACACGTGCAGCAGCGGGTCGTCCGCGAGCTTGCCGTTGGTCCGGAACCAGACCTGCGAGCGCGGCTCCCGGGCCTCGCCCGCCGTACCGAACGGCGGCTCGTCCACATACCGCAGGTCGACGGCGGCCCGCGCCTCGATCAGCCGGTCCGCCATCCCCGGGTCGGCGAAGCGGTCCGCGTACCGGGGCAGCATCTCGGCGGCCGTGGGCAGGGACTCCGGATCGGGGGCCGCGGGCATGTCCGCCTGGTGCTCCAGCCCCTCTTCGTAGGTCTGGAAGGAGGCGGAGAGGTGGAAGATCGGCTGCCCGTGCTGGACGGCGACGACCCGGCGGGTGGTGAACGACTTCCCGTCGCGGATGCGGTCGACGGTGTAGACGATGGGCGCGCCCGGGTCGCCCGCCCGCAGGAAGTACGCGTGCAGGGAGTGGGCACCCCGGTCCGCCGGGACTGTCCGGCCCGCGGCGACCAGCGCCTGGGCCGCGACCTGCCCGCCGAACACCCGGGGCACGACCGCGCTGCGGCTCGTGCCCCGGAAGATGTCCCGCTCGATCCGCTCCAGGTCGAGCAGATCGAGCAGGGAATCGAGTGCTGCGCTCATGAAGAGAACGCCGTCCTTACCGAAGCGGCTGGTGAAGTGTTCACAGCCCCATCGACTTGGCGATGATCGACTTCATGACCTCGCTGGTGCCGCCGTAGATGCGGTTGACGCGGTTGTCCGCGTACAGGCGGGCGATCGGGTACTCGTTCATGAAGCCGTAGCCGCCGTGCAGCTGGAGGCAGCGGTCGATCACGCGGTGCGCGACCTCGGTGCAGAACAGCTTGGCGGAGGCGGCCTCTGCTGCCGTGAGCTCACCGGCGTCCAGCGCCTCCAGCGCGCGGTCGGCGACGGCCTGGGCCGCGTCCACCTCGGCCTGGCAGGCGGCCAGCTCGAACTTCGTGTTCTGGAAGGAGGCGACGGTCTTGCCGAAGACCGTGCGCTCCTGGACGTACTCCTTGGCGAACCGGACAGCGGCGGCTGCCTGGGCGTACGCGCCGAAGGCGATGCCCCAGCGCTCGGAGGCCAGGTTGGTGCCGAGGTAGCCGAAGCCCTTGTTCTCCTCGCCCATCAGGTCCTCGACCGGGACCTTGACGTCGACGAACGCCAGCTCGGCGGTGTCGGAGGTCTTCAGGCCGAGCTTGTCGAGCTTGCGGCCGACCGAGTAGCCCTCGGACGTCGTGTCGACGGCGAAGAGGGAGATACCGAAGCGGCGGTCGTCCTCGCGCGGGGCGGCGGTACGGGCGCAGACGATCACGCGGTCGGCGTGGACGCCCCCGGTGATGAAGGTCTTCGCGCCGTTGAGGACGTAGTGCGTGCCGTCCTCGGAGAGCTTGGCGGTGGTCTTCATGCCCGCGACGTCGGAGCCGGTGCCCGGCTCGGTCATCGCGAGCGCCCACATCTCCTCGCCGGTCGCGAACTTCGGCAGCCAGCGCTTCTTCTGCTCGTCGGTGGCGAGCATCTTGATGTACGGGAGGCCGAGCAGCGTGTGCACGCCGGAGCCGCCGAAGGAGACACCCGCACGGGAGGTCTCCTCGTAGATGACGGCCTCGTACTTGTGCGAGTCGATGCCCGCGCCGCCGTACTCCTCGTCGACCTCGATGCCGAAGACGCCCAGCTCGCCCAGCTTGAGGTAGAAGTCGCGCGGCACCTCGCCCGCGGCGAACCACTCGTCGTACACCGGCACGACCTCGGCGGCGATGAAGGCGCGGATGGTCTCCCGGAACGCCTCGTGGTCCTCGTTGAATACCGTACGGCGCACGGGGTGCCTCCTTGATCGGCTGAAGTGTTCGTCGGTGGACGCGCCTGCGCTCACCGGGCATGGCTAAGCGCTTGCTCATTCCCCTTCGAAGTTACCGGTCGGTCACGGAGCTGTCCAGGGTGATGCTGAGCACGCGCGGGCGGGTCAGGTGGGGGCCGGGTCAGCCCGTGGCAGGCCGGGACCGTTCGGCTCCGGGGCGTTGTCAGTGGCGTGGTGCAGGATCGGTGGGGAGCGGGCCGGTGGGCGCGGACGGGTGTGGAGGGGCATCGTGGCGATCACGAACCGACAGGTGGCGGAGCACGCGTTCCTGCTGCCGCTGTACGAGGACGACTACTTCCCGGACCACGTCCTGGACCGGGGCCGGGCGGTGCTTCTGCGCCTGTGCGAGCGGATCGAGGCCGAGCGCCCGGCGGACCTGGCGGCACTGTACCGGCTGACCGAGGGGGCGACCGAGGAGTTCAACGCCCTGGAGGCGGAGTTCGAGGCGGCGGGCAGCGAGATCGAGACGGTGGCCCGGGAGGAGATAGGCGGGGCGTTCTGGTTCATCGCCCGGGCGTACGGCTTCGAGGACGCGGACGGGGAGGAGCTGATCGCGGCCCGGGAGTGGTGAGGGGCGTCAGAGCTGAGGGGGCCCGGCGGCCCCGGGAGCGGTGACGGACCCAGGGGCATCTGGGGCCCGGAGCGGTGTCCGGGAGCGGTGAAGGGGGCGTCAGCCCGTACGCCGCCGCTGCGCGCCGCCGTCCGGGGGGTGCTCCCCCCTGCCGTCCGGGGGGTGCTTGCGCCCCGGGGCCGCCGGACGCTCCTCGTGCCCTGGCGCCGACGGCTCCGGCTCCGCCCGTACGGCGCTGAGCGCGGCGCGGATGGCCTCCACCGCCTCCACGAGCCGGGCGCGTGAGGCCGGTGTCACCTGCGCCAGGACGGCCGCCAGCCGCTCCTCACGCCGGGCTCGCAGCCGGTCGAGGTGGGCCCGCCCCTGCGCGGTCAGCCGCAGCTCGACCTCACGCCGGCTGGCGGTGCTGGAGGACCGCCGTACGAAGCCGATGGCCTCCAGTCGGTCGCACAGCCGGCTCACCGAGGAGGACGCGGCCCCGAGCTCCGCGCCCAGCTGGCGCAGATTGATCCCCTCACGGCGTTCGAGCACGTACAGGACCCGGAGCTGCGGGGCCGACACGGTGACGGACGAGGACGCGTCGGGAGCCCCCGTCCAGTAGACCTCCAGCAGCTCGATGACCCCGCGCATCGCCTCCGCCACATCGCGGAGCCGGTGATCAGGGCCGGATTGCTCTACGCCCATGCTGGAACACCCTCGGTCGAGCTGCGGCCCCGTGGCACGCCTGCGGGCAGGTCATTCCTAGCGTTGACGCCCCAGCCGTTCCGAAACCCATGATTTTTCGTCCGGGCCGCATCCGACCTGTGTCCGGGGCGCCGCAGGGGGCATCCGGCACCGCGTGGGCGCGCGGTGCGGGGGTGTCGAATTCCCGCGAAATGGATCGAAAAACACCCGAGTTCGCAGACATGGCACCGGGGGCCCGGGGCACGAGGCTGGCAGCGGTTGCTCAGGAAGTGGGCACGGCGAGAGCCCGCACCTCCACGAGGTGCGCGGGCCGCTGAACAGAATTCATTCACGTGATCCATTCACGTGCGACCGAAGGAGCTTTCATGTCCGAGAACCTGTGGGGTTACCAGCCGACCGCCGGCCACACCGTCGGCACCGACCTGATCGGCTACAAGGTCGAGGCGACCGACGGCAGCATCGGCAAGGTCGACAAGCACTCCGACGACGTCACGTCCTCGTACCTGGTGGTCGACACCGGCGTATGGATCTTCGGCAAGCACGTCCTGCTCCCGGCGGGCACGGTGAGCCGGATCGACGCGGGCGAGAAGAAGGTCTACATCGACCTCACGAAGGACCAGATCAAGGACGCCCCGGAGTTCGACAAGGACAAGCACATCGGCGACGCGGACTTCCACCGCACGACGGGGGAGTACTACGGGCGCCACCGTCGGGTCTGATGCGACGGCCGGACGCCGGACGGGCGGGGCGGGACGCGATGGTTCGCGTCCCGCCCCGCCCGTGCGCGCGTAGGCGTCCCCCACAGGACCACGGCACAGACGGCGGCGAGCGACGCCAGGCGCGCACCGGCCCCGGCGAGCAGGAACCGCCAAGTGGAGTCACCGCGCCCGAAACCGGCCAGGACGGCCACCGTGCACAGGTACAGCAGGGCCACTGGTCCGGGGTGCGGGAGAGGGCGCTCGCGTACGGCGTACCGATGTTCGTGGGGCCACGGAAGGAACGGGGACCGGCGGTCGGCATGAGCGGTCGTACCCGGTCCGGCCGACCGCATGACACCTCGTGCCGGCCGAATCGCACCCCGTACGGTGACGGCCTCGGCCGGGTCGTGCGGGGGCGCGATCCGGTGCCCCCGCCAAGGCCCCGCGAAACCTGCCGACCGGATCGCACACGGCCGCGACGCGGTGACGCGGGACATCAACTACCTAAAGAACCAAGAGAAAGAACCCACCCCACCCAACCCACCCCGGCGTCCACCTGACAACCCCCGGGGGTTCGTCACTCACACGGGTGAGGTTTGCCAACTGGGCTGGATTTCGTACCGGTTGGCAGGCATATGCTCACGCCACCAGACCACACACATACGTCGGCCCCCGGCCGGGACAGCCATCCCGATCGAGGGCCTGACCACCAAGGAAGCAGAACCCCTTCCCGATGGATACCCAGCAGAATACTGCCCTCACCCGTGCCCTGGCAGAGCTTCCCGGGCCTCTCCCGGCCCGTGGCGTCCTCCACGTCACCATCCGGCACACCGACCGCTTCACCGTCGTCGGCAACGACCTCGCCCAGCACCCCACCCTCAGCACCACCGCCGTGGGCTTCGCCGTACGCATCCAGTCCCTGCCCCAGGGCACCGAAGTCGGCATCAAAGCCCTCGCCGCCCGCTTCCCCGAGGGCGAAAAACTCATCGCCACCGCCCTGCGCGAGCTGGAGGCCCACGGCTACCTGCAACGCGCCCGTACGCGGCTGCCCAACGGCCGGATCGTCACCCGCACGGTCTTCTGCAACCAGCCTGCGGCCCTGTTACGGCCCCGAGCGGCCACAGCGGCAGCCGAGCCGCCGGTACCCCTGCCGCCGCAGCCGCAGCCGCCCCTGCCTCCGGTGCCGCTCCCAGCCCCGGTACCAGAGGCACCCGCAGAACTCCCCGTACCCGTACTCGTACCGCAGACGCCCGACCCGGACCCCGGCCTCGGCCCCGCCCCCACCCCCGTACCGGAGGAACTTCCCCCGCCCACAGCGGCCTTCGCGCCCCGCCTGCCGCCCCCGACCGCACCCAAGCCCCCGCGCCCGCCGCTCCCTCACCCCCGCGAACTCACCCCGGAACTCGCCCGCGCCGCCACCGCGCTCCTCAGCGATCTCCGCAACCACGCACCGCAGTTCATCCTCTCCGAGGCACAGGTCCAGCAACTGGCCCCCGGGGTCGCCGCCTGGCTGGAGCGCGACGCCCACCCCGACACGATCCGCCACATCCTCACCAACAACCCACCCCAGCCCGTCAAATACCCCGCGCACCTCGTCAAGCACCGCCTCACCACCCTCCTCCCGCCACCTCTCCCCGGCACCCTGGAACTCGCCCCGCCCCGCCGCGCACCTGTCACCCCCTTCCAGACCTGTGACGGCTGCGAACGCGCCTTCCGCTCACCCACCCCCGGCCACTGCCGCGACTGCCGCACACGGACCCTGGACCTGCGGGCGGCCGCCTGACTTCTTCGGAGCCATGACGACGGCGCCATGGTTGAGTCCGGGCAGGGTGCGGTGGCCGGTCTGCGGCAGGATCTCGGTGACGACGAGGGACGCGTCGGCACGATTACGGTGAACCGTGCCGTCCTCGAAGTTCTGGTCTCCGACCACATCGGTATGCCCGAGGCGGACGACCAAGACGCATGGCGGGGCCATATTGACCCGCGCCGGACCACCGCCACCGGTGACAGCCATAACCAAAGATCGGCCCAGCCGCTGAATACGCGACACCTCAGTATGCGGGCTCACCAATCCCGAGGCGGGATGGGTCTCTTGCGGCCGTTCATTGGTTGCCGTCCTCATTCTTGTCGGCATCGTTCCGGACGATCTCACAGTCGCTTGAGCCCGACGTACTGGAGGGCTGCGAAGCCGCCGACCGTCAGACTTTGCAGCACGATCCAGGCCGCGCCGACACCAGTCGGAGACAGCGCGCCGGTGATCAGCACCACCAGACTGAGCACCACCCACAGCAGGTTCGTCACGATGACCGCCGTCAGCCCCGTGCGGTTGATCTCCTTACGCGTCCCGATGGCGAGCACTCCCAGCGCGTAAAGGAGCAGGAATGTCCCGACCGGGTACTGGACTGCCGTCGCGATGCCGAAGAAGGAGTCGAGGACCGTGGCGAGTGCCACGTACGCGATGCCGTTGAGGCCGGTGGCCACCGCGTCCAGCTTGAGCGCCATTCTTGCGAATCCGTCGGAGCCCGTCGCTTTCGCGTGGGAGGTGATCCCGTCGTACTGCGTCGAAGCCATGATCGTTTTCCTCTCGTGCACAGGGAGTTGCCCGTATAAGAAGGCGGCCCTTTCGTGGCGCCGCCGGACAGTGCAGAACGTAGGCGGCCCCTCGGGAGGCAAACAATTACCTCCGAGGTAATCAGCCCGGCGCATTCTGCGGCCTGCGCACGGAATTGAGGCTTCCTCTTCTGCCGCCATGATCTGCGCGGGGACTCGCCGCAGTTGAACCCGTGCTGGAGAAGGTCCGCGTGCCCCGCATCGGACCGGTGTCGCCTGGCGCGACGTCCCGGCCGAAACGGTCGGCTGTTCCGGGGTGACGGCCTGGCGTCGGCTTCGGGACTGGACGCGAGGCCGGCGTCTGGCCGCGCCTGCACGCAGTCCTGCTGGCCGAGCTGTGCCGCGCCGAGCTGCTGGATCTTGAGCACTGCGCTGTTGACGGCTCGCATGTCCGGGCTCTGGCAGGGGGGATCAGGTTGGCCCCTCATCGGTCGACCGCACCCGCCCCGGCTGGAGTACTAGCCTTGATCCATGATCACATGCGTCGTGCGGTACACCATCGACCCGGAGAAGATCACGGCCTTCGAGCGGTTCGGCAAGCGCTGGATGGAGCTGGTGCAGGCCCGCGGGGGTACGCACCACGGCTACTTTCTTCCGGCGGAGGGCGCCAGCGACGAGGCCCTGGCGCTTTTCAGCTTCCCCAGCCTGGCCGCCTACGAGGAGTACCGGCATCGCTTCGGCCGGGACCCCGAGTTCATCGCGGCGGACCGTATCCGCGACGACAGCGGATGCGTCCTGCGGTACGAGCGCACCTTCATGCGTCCGTTGCTTCCCGGCGACCTCGCGGCGGCCGACACCGCATCCGCATCCGGGACGGCGGCCGGAGAGCCGGAGCCGCTGCTCTGAGAGCAGGGGCGGCGCCGGGCGGGTATGGCCTGTTGGTACGGTGAGTCGAGCGCGCGTTCGGGACATGTGCGGGGGTCCGGCGCGGGGGAACCGATGCCTGGGTGGTGAGTGTCGAGTGACGCGGTGGAGTGCCCGGAGCAAGGTCATGGCCGCTGTCGCCATCGCGATGGCAGTTCCGGGCCTGTTCGTCGTGGGCGGCTGTCTCGCGCTGCTCTCCGAGCAGCCTGAACGCATCGACCGTTCGCAGATCGTCGGAGTGTGGACCGGAAGCGGCGGTGCGCGGGTGGACCTGCGTGCGGACGGCCGGTTCGAGATGTCCGGGATTCCCCGTAGCGCCATCCGTTTCTCCTTCGTCGACCCGCCTCCGGGCAACGGAAGGCTGTCGGGGAGCGGGACATGGGAACCGGAACAGCTGGGCAGTGTCGAGACCGACACCGTGGAGGCCATCGACCTGGCCATCGATGCCGGTGGGTCGTTCTCCGATCGCAGCCAGATGGCGGAGCTGCGCGTGGCGCGGAGCGGTTGGGACCCGGTGCTCTACTTCGCCGTCAACGTCGACAAGTGGTACGGCTTCGAGGTCTCCAAGTCCGGTTGAGGTGACGGTGGACGGGAGAACGGGGCTGCCCGGAGCCGGACGCGCCGTTCCCCGCTACTCCATGACCAGCACGATCGCCGCCAGCACCACGACTCCGGCCGAGCCGAGGAGCATGCCCACCTGACGTGGCCGGGACGGGTCCCACAGCCGCACGGGTGCGAGGGCCCAACTGCTGGGCCGAGAAGCGTTGTAGAGCACTTCGTACTCATGCCCCTCGACGCATGGGTTCGTCGTCCAGATCGAGTGCCGGGCGCCGCCCGTATCGGTGAACTGGAGATGGAAGGTCTTGCCAGGGCCCCACACATGGCCGCGGCACACCGCAACCGCCCGCACTCCCTTTTTCCTGATTCTCGCGAGAGCGAGCAGTTCAAGGAGTCCCCCGCCGATCGCGGCGACTGCGCCCAGGACGATGACCCCCAACAGGATCAGCACCCCAGCAGTCATCTGCGGATGCTATCCCGCCCCGCATGACCCGATGACCCGATGGCCCGGTGCGGGGCTCCGGTGAACGCCGCAGCCGAGTACTTCCGTACCGGCTCCGCTCCAGGGCGCGGTCGGCAAGGTGCCCCCGGGCGCTTCGGGCTGATCCGGGCCGGCCTCGGCTTGTCACCGCGACGTGAGCCACGCGGCGAGTCCGCTTCCCGTGGCCGTGGCGAGGGCTGCCATCAGCCACCCGGGGATGCGGTCGACGGTCAAGTGCACGGGCCCGCAACGGAATTCCAGGGACGGACGCGGTCTCGTCTTCTGCTTCGTCATGCACCCATGGCAGCAGCCCGCCAGCCCTGCCACCAGGAAGGCAAGGCTTGCCTGGTCCTGGTCCTGGCCCGTTACCGGGCGTGTCGTCCGCCTACTCCCGCCGCAGGGCGAACCACAACTCCGCCCGTACGTCCATGTCGTCCAGGTCCATGCCGAGCAACTCCGCGCACCGCCCGATGCGTTGGCGGACGGTGTTGCGGTGGACGGAGAGGGCCACCGCTGTGCGGTCCCAACTGCCGTGCAGGGAGAGCCAGCAGCGCAGGGTGTCGGCGAGGGGTGGGGTGAGCGGGGCGAGGAGGGCGCGGGCGTGGGCGGCGGCCTGGTCGGGCGGGATCAGGGCGGCCAGGCCCGTGACGGGGGCGTCCACCGTCAGAGGGGTGCGGGTCGCCTCCGCGTGGGCCAGGGCGCGGGCCGCCCGGAGGTCGGCGGCGGCCAGGTCGGAGAGGGGGGTGGGGGAGGAGGCGCCCAGGGTCCAGCCGGGGTGCGGGGCGAGAGGGGAGGGCTCCCGTACGGCATCCCGGGGTTCCCGCGCAGTGCCCTGGGGCTCCCGTACGGCGCCCCGGGAATCCCGTACGACGTCCCCGGGCTCCCGGACCGCCCCCGGAAGCAACACCCGTACCGCGTCCCTGTCCTGCCCCGCGTCCACCAGCGGCGAACCCAGCGACGCCCCCAGTGCCCCGGCCGTGAGCGGGTCCGCCCTCGTGCCGTCCGTGCGGCGGGCGTGCACCACGGTCCAGAGGGGCTCCTCCTCCCGGCGGGCGTGCACCACGGTCCAGAGGGGCTCCTCCTCCCGGCGGGTGTGGACCACGGACCGGGGGGTGTCCTCCTCCCCGGGCCCCGCGCCCGTACCGGCCAGCAGTGGGGCCACCTCGGCGGGCGGGGCGCCGAGCAGCAGCCGTACGAGCGCGGCCGAGCGGTCCGCCGCGTCCGCCCCCTGGTGCGGGGCCGTCAGCAGGGAGAGCAGCACCGCCGCGATTCCCGCCACCGTGTGGTCGCCCGGCTCCCTCCGGTCGGTCGCCAGGGCCAGCGTCAGGCCCTCGCCGCCGCCCAGCGGGTACGCCGACAGATGCGTGTCGCCGTGGGTGTCGGTGGCCGAGGCGGGGGAGCCGGGGCGTTCGCGGGCGACCACGCGGGCCAGGCGGGTCAGCGCCGCCGTCACCTCGGGGGACGGGCGGCGGCCCGCCGCGTGGAGCTCCTCGCCCCTCGCCGTCAGCAGGACCGCCCGGCCGCCCGGCCGCGCCGCCAGCCGGTGCAGGACCGCCGGTACGGGGTCGGGCCGGGCCGCCGCCGTCGCCAGGGCCTGCTGGGCGCGGGTCACCCGGCGCAGCTCGCGGTGGCGGGCCTCGGCCATCAGCCGCCACACTGCCCGCGCGATCGTCGTGAACGGGGTCTCCGGCGGCACCTCCAGCAGCGGCAGGCCGTGCCGGTCGCACGCCTCGACCAGCGCCTCCGGAACGCTCTCGTGCACCGGCCGCACCCCGAACCCCAGCGCCGCCGCCCCCGCCTCCACCAGCCGCGCCACATAGCGCTCCGGGTCCGTGTCCGTGAGCAGCACCCCGGCGCTCAGCAGCAGCTCACCGCCCAGAAGGTACGGGTAGGGGTCGGCCATCTCCGAGGTGTGCACCCAGAGCAGATCGGCGTCGGCCGGGCCCGCGATCCGGCGCAGGCCCAGCTCCTCGCGGGCGAGCAGGGCGGCGAGCGGGACGGGGGGAGTGGGCGGGCCCGGGGCGGGCGGGCCCGGGGTGGTCACGGAGGGCGGTGTGGGCGATGGCATGGATGGTTCGTCCATTCGGGGCGGTTCCGGTGGAGGAAACGTACACTTCTGCCCTGCCCCCGGGCCACCTACCGTCTTCCTCGCACCCGTGTCTGCCCGCACCCCGCACACTG
Organism: Kitasatospora albolonga; assembly: GCA_002082585.1. Classification (NCBI taxonomy): domain Bacteria; kingdom Bacillati; phylum Actinomycetota; class Actinomycetes; order Kitasatosporales; family Streptomycetaceae; genus Kitasatospora; species Kitasatospora albolonga. The sequence goes on along the minus strand of CP020563.1, from coordinate 2,430,584 downwards.
GACACCGTACGAACCCGAAGGAAAGGCACACCCCCATGAGCAGCACCGAATCGCCGCGCGGCCCCGTCGACTCCTCCCGCGTCCCGCGGTACGCCGGACCCGCGACGTTCGCCCGGCTGCCCCGGCTCGACGAGGTCGGGCGGGCCGATGTCGCCGTCGTCGGTGTGCCCTTCGACAGCGGGGTCTCCTACCGGCCCGGCGCCCGCTTCGGCGGCAACGCGATCCGTGAGGCGTCCCGGCTGCTGCGCCCGTACAACCCGGCCCAGGACGCCTCCCCGTTCGCCCTCGCGCAGGTCGCGGACGCCGGGGACATCGCGGCCAACCCGTTCAACATCAACGAGGCCGTCGAGACCGTCGAGGCCGCCGCCGACGACCTGCTGGACACCGGCGCCCGCCTGATGACCCTCGGCGGCGACCACACCATCGCCCTGCCCCTCCTGCGCTCCGTCGCCAAGAAGCACGGGCCCGTCGCCCTGCTCCACTTCGACGCGCACCTGGACACCTGGGACACCTACTTCGGCGCCGAGTACACCCACGGCACCCCGTTCCGCCGGGCCGTTGAGGAAGGCATCCTCGACACCTCCGCCCTCTCCCACGTCGGCACCCGCGGCCCGCTCTACGGCAAGCAGGACCTGACCGACGACGAGAAGATGGGCTTCGGCATCGTCACCTCCGCCGACGTCATGCGGCGCGGCGTCGACGAGATCGCCGACCAGCTGCGCCAGCGCATCGGGGACCGGCCGCTCTACATCTCCATCGACATCGACGTCCTGGACCCGGCGCACGCCCCTGGCACCGGCACCCCCGAGGCCGGCGGCCTCACCTCGCGCGAGCTGCTGGAGATCCTGCGCGGGCTCTCCTCCTGCCACCTGGTCTCCGCCGACCTGGTCGAGGTGGCGCCCGCGTACGACCACGCCGAGATCACCTCCGTGGCCGCCTCCCACACCGCGTACGAGCTGACGACGATCATGTCCCGCCAGATCGCGGCGGAGAAGGCCGCCGGGGACGCCCGGTGAGCCACGATCACGACGACCGGCCGCAGCTCAGCCCCGCCCAGGCCGCCGCCGTACTGACCCCGCCGCCCGGCCGTACCGGCGGTGACCTCGTCGTCGAGTCGCTCCAGGGGCTCGGCGCGACCACCGTCTTCGGGCTGCCCGGACAGCACGCGCTCGGCATGTTCGACGCGCTGCGCCGCTCCTCGCTGCGGTATGTCGGACTCCGCGTCGAGAACAACGCCGGGTTCGCCGCCGACGCGTACGGCCGGATCACCGGTGAAGTGGCGCCGCTGCTGCTCTCCACCGGGCCCGGCGCGCTCACCTCGCTCGCCGCGCTCCAGGAGGCGGCCTCCGCCTCCGCCCCCGTACTGGCGATCGCCAGCCAGGTCCCCACGGCGGGGCTCGGCGGCGGGCGCCACGGCTATCTGCACGAGCTGCGCGACCAGCAGGCATCCGTCCGGGACATCGTGAAGTCCGTGCACACCGTGCGGGCCGCCTCGCAGATCCCGTCCGCGATCGCCGCCGCCTGGGAGTCCGCGCTGACCGCCCCGCACGGGCCGGTCTGGGTGGAGATCCCGCAGGACGTGCTGCTCGCGGAGACCACCCTGCCGGTCGTCAGCGCCATGGACGCCACCCCGCGCGAGCTCTACCCGCGCCCCGAGCTGACGATCGCCGCCGCCCACCTGCTGTCGAACGCCGAGCGGCCGGTGATCATCGCGGGCGGCGGGGTCGTACGGTCCGACGCCTCCGGCAAGCTGCGCGCGCTGGCCGAGCGGATCGACGCGCCCGTCGTCACCACCTTCGGCGGCAAGGGCGCCTTCCCCTGGGAGCACCCGCTCTCGCTGCGCTCCTGGCTGGAGGACCGGCACACCACCGACTTCCTGGAGGACGCGGACGTCCTGCTCGTCGTCGGCTCGGGGCTCGGCGAGCTCTCCTCGAACTACCACACCTTCCGCCCGCGCGGCCGGGTCATCCAGATCGAGGCGGACGCCGGGAAGCTGGAGTCCAACCACCCCGCGCTCGGCATCCACTCCGACGCCCGCGAGGCACTGTCCGACCTGCTGGAGGCCGTCGAGCGCCGCGAGGACCCGGACGCCGCCGAACGCGTACGTACGGTGCTGGAGAAGGTACGGGTCCGGATCGAGGCGCAGGACCTCACCCTGGAGCAGCAGGTCCTCGCCGCCGTCCGGCAGGCGCTGCCCGACGGATCGCCCAGCTTCTGGGACATGACGATCCTGTCCTACTGGGCCTGGTCCGCCTTCGACGCCCGGCGCCCCAACACCATGCACTCCGCCCAGGGCGCGGGCGGCCTCGGCTACGCCTTCCCGGCGGCCATCGGCGCTGCCGCCGCCGACCCGACCACTCCGGTGCTCGCGGTCTCCGGCGACGGCGGGGCGATGTACTCGATCGCGGAGCTGGCCACCGCGCGGCAGTACGACGCGCCGCTGACCTGGCTGATCGTGGACGACGGGGGCTACGGCATCCTGCGCGAGTACATGACGGACGCCTACGGCGAGACGACGGGGACCGAGCTGGCCCGCCCGGACTTCGTCGCCCTCGCCGAGTCCTTCGGCGTACCGGCCGTCCGGACCACTCCGGAGTCGCTCGCCGCGGATCTCGGCAAGGCCCTGGCCACCCCGGGGCCGTCCGTCGTCGTGTTTCCGGCGCTGCTGCGGATGTTCGAGCCGACGCATCTGTAGGGCGGGCGGGGGCGGAGACCCTCAGCCCGTGGCCGCCGTCCTCTCCGCGCCCGTGTCCACCTCTGCCTCCGCTGCGGCGGTGGAGGCGGGCTCCGGGGCGGCCTGCTCCGAGGGGGCACCGTCCAGATCGGTGAACGTCACGCGGATGCTGCTCCCGAACAGCTCCAACCGGAACACCGCGTCCATGGCGCGGGCCAGCCGAGCCAGCAGCGGCACGGTGGGGACCGTGCCGCCGAGCTCCAGCTTCGAGACCTGCGGCTGCTTCATACCGGCGCGCCGGGCCAGCTCGGTCTGCGAGAGGCCGAGAGCGACCCGGCGGTCGTACACGGCCTGCCCGAGGTCGAACGCGAGAGAGATCTCCTCGCGCCGCCGCTCCACCTCGGGGGCCTCGGCGATCCCCTGGGCGACTTTCTCGTCGCGGGCGAGCTTCCAGCGTGCGTGGCTGACCATTACCGCTTCTCCTTCTCCTCGTCGGCTGTGCGCGTGAACACATCGTGAGCCGGTTGGTGCTCGCTCGCGCAGAGCGCCTTGGCACGTTTGGCGCGGGCGACCTCGGCCGTCTCCCGCTGCCGGGTCTTGCGGAAGACGGTAAGCAGAACGATCCGGCGATCCGGTGCGAGCCAATACGGAATCCGGGTCGCGAACCCCCGTCGGCCGAGGCTGAACCGCAGCTCGCGGACGCCGTCGCCGAGGTGCCGGGAGTACGGCTCCCCGAGGGTCGTGGGGTGCTCCCGCAACAGCTCGGCGACGTGCTCGACCACGAGGAAGTCGTTGTACGGCAGGTTCATCAGCCACAGCCGAACCTCGGGTTCGATCTCGATCACATAGGGCGTATCCATACATCGAAACGTATAGATGCTTCAGTGTATGGCGCCTGCCTTCTCTCCGCAGTCACCCGCAAGGGTGATCCCTTCCGGATGGTTGCCATGGCTCCCTCCGCGCCCCCGATTTGTTGCGGAGGGATGAAATCCGCTCCCCGCGCTGTTGGTGCCTTCCGGAAGATCGGGTCGGACGTGCGGGAGCGGGAGGCAACGCGTGACGGGCGCAGAGCGACAGGGGTGGGGCCGGCGGCTGACCGGGTACGCGTGGCGGTACCGGCGCAACGTCCTGCTCGCGCTCGGCTCCTCGCTCGCCGGGATGGCCGTCATGGCCCTCGTCCCGCTGATCACCAAGGTGATCATCGACGACGTCGTCACCGACCGCACCCGCTCGCTCGCGCTCTGGACCGGCCTCCTCGTCGGCGCCGCCGTCCTCGTCTACATCGCCACCTACATCCGCCGCTACTACGGCGGCCGGCTCGCCCTCGACGTCCAGCACGACCTGCGTACGGACATGTACGCGACGATCACCCGGCTCGACGGCAAACGGCAGGACGAGCTCTCCACCGGGCAGGTCGTCGGCCGGGCCACCAGCGACCTCCAGCTCATCCAGGGGCTGCTGTTCATGCTCCCGATGACCATCGGGAACATCCTGCTCTTCCTCATGTCCCTGGTGATCATGGCGTGGCTCTCCCTGCCGCTCACCCTCGTCGCCCTCGCCGTCGCCCCCGCCCTCTGGCTCATCGCCCGCCGCTCCAAGGCCCGGCTCTTCCCCGCCACCTGGTACGCCCAGGGCCAGGCCGCCGCCGTCGCCGGGGTCGTCGACGGGGCCGTCTCCGGGGTCCGGGTCGTCAAGGGGTTCGGGCAGGAGGACCAGGAGACCGGCAAACTCCGCGAGGTCGGCCGACGGCTCTTCGCCGGGCGGCTGCGCACCATCCGGCTGAACTCCCGCTACACCCCCGCCCTCCAGGCCGTGCCCGCGCTCGGCCAGGTCGCCATGCTCGCCCTCGGCGGCTGGCTGGCCACCCGGGGCGAGATCACCCTCGGCACCTTCGTCGCCTTCTCCACCTACCTCGCCCAGCTCGTCGGCCCGGTCCGGATGCTCGCCATGGTCCTCACCGTCGGCCAGCAGGCCCGCGCCGGGGTGGAACGCGTCCTGGAACTCATCGACACCGAACCCTCCATGACGGACGGGACGAAGGAGCTGCCCGCCGACGCCCCGGCCGGGATCGAGTTCGACGACGTACGGTTCGGGTACGAGGATGACCGGCCCGTCCTCGACGGGTTCTCGCTCACCGTCGAACCCGGCGAGACCGTCGCGATCGTCGGCGCCTCCGGCAGCGGCAAGTCCACCGTCTCGCTCCTGGTGCCCCGCTTCTACGACGTCTCCCACGGCGCCGTCCTGATCGGCGGCCACGACGTCCGCGAGCTCACCCAGGCGTCCCTGCGCTCCGCCATCGGGCTCGTCCCCGAGGACAGCTTCCTCTTCTCCGACACCGTCCGCGCCAACATTGCCTACGGCTTCCCCGACGCCACCCAGGAGCAGATCGAGCAGGCCGCCCGCGCCGCCCAGGCCCACGGGTTCATCACCGAGCTGCCCGACGGGTACGACACCACCGTCGGCGAGCACGGCCTCACCCTCTCCGGCGGCCAGCGCCAGCGCGTCGCCCTCGCCCGCGCCATCCTCACCGACCCCCGGCTCCTCCTCCTGGACGACGCCACCTCCGCCGTCGACGCCCGCGTCGAGCACGAGATCCACGAGGCGCTGAAACAGGTGATGGCGGGGCGCACCACCCTCCTCATCGCCCACCGCCGCTCCACCCTCCAGCTCGCCGACCGCATCGCCGTCCTGGACGGCGGGAAGCTCGCCGCGACCGGCACCCACGATGAGCTGGAGCGCACCTCCGCCCTCTACCGCCGCCTCCTCACCGACCCGGACGAGCTCGGCGGTACGTCCCCGGGCCACCGGCCGGTGCGCGCCGAGGCCGACCCCGACGGCGGCCGGGCCCTCCAGCAGGAGCTGGACGCCGAGTTCGACGCCGAGCGCGGCATCACGCCCCAGCTCTGGATTCGCAAGGAGGAGGAGCGGGGCGCCTCGGTCGCCGGGATGCCCGCCACCCCCGAGCTGCTCGCCCAGGTCGAGGCCCTGCCGCCCGCCACGGACACCCCGCAGGTCGACGAGGCGCGCGCCGTGCGGCCCGAGGAGTCGTACGGGCTGCGCCGGCTGCTGCGCGGCTTCGGCGGGGCCCTGCTCCTGGCCCTCGGGCTGGTCGCCGTCGACGCCGGGATGGGCCTGCTGCTGCCGGTCCTCATCCGGTACGGCATCGACGAGGGCGTCACTCAGGTGTCGATCGGCGCGGTGTGGGCGGCCTCCGCGATCGCCCTGGCCGTCGTGCTCGTCCAGTGGGTGGCCCAGACCGGCGAGATCCGGATGACCGGGCGGACCGGCGAACGGGTGCTCTACTCGCTCCGCCTCAAGATCTTCGCCCAGCTCCAGCGGCTCGGCCTCGACTACTACGAGCGCGAGCTGACCGGCCGGATCATGACCCGGATGACGACGGACGTGGACGCGCTCTCCACGTTCCTCCAGACCGGCCTGGTCACCGCCTTCGTCTCCGTCGTCACCTTCTTCGGCATCATGGTCGCCCTGCTCGTCCTGGACATCCAGCTCGCCCTGGTCGTCTTCGCGACCCTGCCCGTGCTGATCGTCGGCACCTTCTTCTTCCGCCGCAGCAGCGTCAAGGCGTACGAACTGGCCCGTGAACGCATCAGCGGGGTCAACGCCGACCTCCAGGAGTCCGTCTCCGGCCTCCGTATCGTCCAGGCGTTCGGCCGGGAGCACGACGGCGCCGCGCGGTACGCCGAGCGCAGCGACGGCTACCGCCGGGCCCGGGTGCGCGGCCAGTGGCTGATCTCCGTCTACTTCCCGTTCGTCCAGCTGCTGGCCTCCGTCGCCGCGGCGGCCGTCATCATCGTCGGCGCGGGCCGTATCGAGGCCGGGACGCTGACCACCGGCGCGCTGGTCGCCTACCTCCTCTACATCGAGCTGTTCTTCGCCCCCGTCCAGCAGCTCTCCCAGGTCTTCGACGGCTACCAGCAGGCCACCGTCTCCCTCGGCCGCATCCAGGAGCTCCTGCGCGAACCCACCTCCACCGCCGACCCGGAGGAGCCGATGGACGTGCTGTCGCTGCGCGGAGAGATCGCCTTCGAGGACGTCTCCTTCGCGTACGGGGACGAGGAAGAGGCCCTCACCGGCATCGACCTGCACATCCCGGCCGGGCAGACCGTCGCCTTCGTCGGCGAGACGGGCGCGGGCAAGTCCACCCTGGTCAAGCTCGTCGCCCGGTTCTACGACCCCACCGCAGGCCGGGTCACCGCCGACGGCACGGACCTGCGCAGGCTCGACATGACCGCTTACCGCCACCGCCTCGGGGTCGTCCCCCAGGAGGCGTACCTCTTCGCCGGTACGGTCCGCGACGCCATCGCCTACGGGCTGCCCGACGCCACCGACGCCCGGGTGGAGGCCGCCGCCCGCGCGGTCGGCGCCCACGACATGATCGCCACCCTGGAGGACGGCTACCTCCACGAGGTCGCCGAGCGCGGCCGCAACCTCTCCGCCGGACAGCGCCAGCTCATCGCGCTCGCCCGCGCCGAGCTCGTCGACCCGGACATCCTGCTTCTGGACGAGGCCACCGCCGCCCTGGACCTCGCCACGGAGGCCCTGGTCAACCAGGCCACCGACCGGCTCGCCGGGCGCCGCACCACGCTGGTGGTGGCCCACCGCCTGACCACCGCCGCCCGCGCCGACCGGGTCGTGGTGATGGACCAGGGGCGCGTCGCCGAGGACGGGACGCACGACGAGCTGCTGGCCCGGGACGGGAAGTACGCCCGGCTGTGGCGCACCTTCATAGGGGAGGGCGTGGGGGAGGACGAACCGGCCGGCGTCTGAAGCGTCCCCGGCCCTTCCCGGTCCCGCGACGCGCCCCGGAACCGATCGTGCAACCTCTCGGGGCTCTGCTGCGTCGTAGCCAGGGACGCACAGGTGCGTACAGACGTCAGGCGGGGGCAAAAGTGTTCGACAGGGCGGCGGGATTCCGGGGACCCCAGGGGCAGGAGAGACCCGGCAGGTCCGGGCGAACCGGAGAGACCGCGGCGGCAGCGGTGGCGGTACGGCCGTTCCCGGCGCGCCTGCTCCTGGCCCGCCTGCTCTTCCTGCCGCTGCTGGCCGGCCTCGGACTCGTCCTCGGTGCCCCGGCCACGGCCGTCGGTGCCGCGTCCGTCTGCTCGGGCCGGCCGGCGAAGACCGTGCCGTTCGCCACGGGGGAGCTGCGGGTCTACAAGAGCCGCGCCCACGCCTGTGCCGTCACCGTCGCCAAGAAACCGGGCAAGCGGCGTTCGATGAGCGTCACGCTCCAGCCGCGCGGCGGACGCGTCGTCAGCGACAGCGGTTCGTACACCAGGATGGCCGGTCCGGTGACCGTGAACGCCCTCAACCGCTGCGTCCGGGCCACCGGATCGATCGCCGGGAAGTCGGTCTCCACCGGCTGGATTCTGTGCTGACCGGCGGCCGGGAAGAAGCGGCCGGAAGGCGTCAGGAAGCAGGACACGCCCAACTGGGTCTGGCGTGGAGTGCGTTGCCCTCGCTAAGTTCACGGCGACTGTTGTGAATGAAGGGGAGGGTGTATGCGCAAGGTGCTCACAGGGGCCCTGTCGCTCGCGGTGCTCATAGGCACAGTGGCGGCGACGGGAGCCTCTGCCGGTGCGGCCACCGCCGCGGAACCGGACGCGAAGAGCAGCGGCGGCGCTGCCGCCATCAGCGCCGAGTCGAGCAGCAAGGACATCAAGGACCGCATCCTGGCGATCCCGGGGATGAGCCTGATCGAGGAGAAGCCCTACGCCGGTTACCGCTACTTCGTCCTCAACTACACCCAGCCGGTCGACCACCGGCGTCCGTCGAAGGGAACGTTCCAGCAGCGCATCACCGTGCTGCACAAGGACACCTCCCGCCCGACGGTGTTCGCCACCAGCGGCTACCACGTCTCCACCAACCCGAGCCGCAGCGAGCCGACGCAGATCATCGACGGGAACCAGGTCTCCCTGGAGTACCGCTTCTTCACCCCGTCGCGCCCGGCGCCCGCCGACTGGTCCAAGCTCGACATCTGGCAGGCGGCCAGCGACCAGCACCGGGTCTTCACGGCGCTCAAGAAGATCTACACGAAGAAGTGGCTGGCCACCGGCGGCTCCAAGGGCGGTATGACCGCCACCTACTTCGAGCGGTTCTACCCCAAGGACATGGACGGCATCGTCGCCTATGTCGCGCCCAACGACGTCGTGGACCGCGAGGACTCCGCGTACGACCGGTTCTTCCGGAACGTCGGAACCAAGGAGTGCCGCGACCGGCTCCAGGGGGTGCAGCGCGAAGCGCTGATCCGCCGGGCCCCGCTCCAGAAGAAGTACAAGGAGGAGGCCGCGGCGGGCGGCTGGACCTTCACCACCACCGGTTCCCTCGACCGGTCCTACGAAGCCACCGTCATGGACTACGTCTGGGCGTTCTGGCAGTACTCCCACCTCAGTGACTGCGACCAGATCCCGGCCGACGCCAGGAACGCCACCGACGAGGAGATCTGGAACTCCGTCGACGGGATCTCCGGCTTCTCCTTCTACACCGACCAGGGCCTGGAGCCGTACACCCCGTACTACTACCAGGCGGGCACCCAGCTCGGATCGCCGGACATCAAGCAGCCCTGGCTCGGCAATCTGAGCCGCTACGGCTACCAGCCCCCGCGCAACTTCGTGCCCCGCTCCATCCCCATGAAGTTCGACCGGGGCGCGATGCGGGACGTGGACAGCTGGGTGAAGAACAACGCCCGGCAGATGATGTACGTCTACGGGGAGAACGACCCGTGGGGTGCGGAGCCCTTCCGGCTCGGGCGCGGGGCAAAGGACAGCCACGTCTTCACCGTGCCGGGCGGCAACCACGGCGCCCGGGTCTCCGGTCTCGTCGACGCCGAGAAGGCGAAGGCCACCGCCGCCATCCAGCGCTGGGCGGGCGTCGCCCCGGCGGCCGTCCAGTCGGACCCGGCGAAGGCGAAGCCGCTGGCGAAGTTCGACACGCGGCTGGACCAGCGCAACGGGGAGATCGAGCGCGGCGACGAGGTCCTGCGCCCGTAGTCCCGCTCCCGTAGCCCTCGTCAGTGGAGGGCTTTACGGGTGGGCCGTGCCCGCCGTCGCTTCCCCCGCAACCGGGAGCCGGCGGGCACAGCCCACCGGGGCCTCGCCCCGCAGCGACACGAACAGGTCCGTCGTCCCCGGGCACTCCTCCCGCCGCTGCACCGCCGAGGTGACCCGGTACTGCGGGGCCCGTTCGCCCGAGCCGTCGCACGCGGTCTCCCGCACCTCGCCCGCGCGGGAGGCCGTGACACAGTCCCCGACGACGGTCAGCGGACCGCCGCCCTGCCCCGGGTCGCCCGGATGCGGCGGCTCCAGGTTCCGCATACAGGCGTAACCGCTGGTGAGGCGGGAACGGGCGCCCTCGCCCGTCTCGGAGATATGCAGCACGAAGTCGGTGGCGGGCGGGCAGAGCGGGCCCGACGCGGCGGACCCCAGATGCCGGGCGAGGACGGTGGCCTGCGCCTTCTCGCTGCGGCAGGAGACCTCCCGGATCTCGGGCCCGCGCGAACTGCAGTCGCCGGGGCCGAGGAACACGACCCCGTACGGGGAGGGGACGGGGGAGGGGAGAGCCGGGGCCCGGTCGTCGGTGACGCCGCCCCGAGGGGCCTGGCAGCCGGTCAGCAGCAGGAGCAGCGCTGCCGCGGCCGCCCCCAGAAGCGGAACGGCCGGCGGCAGGAGCCGAGGGCGCCGCGGGGCCGGTGAGGGCGCGTATGCGTCCGTTCCGTCCATGGTGAACCCCCGATGCGTCCGTCCAGACGTACACCCGGCGCGGCCCGCCGGAGCGGGGCCACGCCGGGTGCGCGGGGTGCTTTCGCGTCGGTGGCGGGGGCCGCGACCGTACGGGGGGCGTAGGGCTAGTACGACAGTCCGTGGCCCACCGGGTACAGCACCTGTGCCGGGTCGTCCGCCCGCTGGACCGGGACCGGGAGCCTGCCCTCCGGATCGGCGCGGCCCGCGATCACCCGGGCGGCGGCGCGGAGTTCGACATCGGTCCAGGAGTAGGACGCCAGGACGGCGGCGACCCCGCGACCGGTGAGGTGCGCGGCGTCGTACGGGTTGCGGATCGCGACGGCGACCACCGGGACGCCGGTCGCCACGAGGGCGTCGACGAGGGCGAGCTGGGTGCTGGCCGCGGTGAGGTTGTACGTGGCCACGACCACCGCGTCCTTGCCCTGTGCGGCGGCGACGGCTTCGGCGGTCCTCGCCGGGTTCGGGGCCGTACCGGTGGACAACGCCGTCGCGGTGAAGCCCAGTTCGGTGAAGGCACCGGCCAGGGTGGTGGTCGGCGGGCCCGTCGTGCCGGACGGCGACGCCGGGTCGGCCCCCACCACCAGCAGCCTGCGGTGGCTGCGGCGGGAGAGCGGGAGCAGGGCGCCGGGGTCGGCGAGCAGGGTCGTCGTGCGCTCGGCGATCCGGTCGGCGTCGGCGAGGTGCCTGCGGATGCCGACCGTGCGGTCGACGCCCCGGCCGCTGACGAACGGATCGCGGAAGAGACCCAGTTTCGTCTTGAGGCGCAGGATGCGCAGGATCGATTCATCGACCCTCGCCTCGCTGATCTCGCCGCCCTTGACCGCCTCCAGGACCGCGTTCCACGCGACGGACAGGTTCGGCGGGTTCAGCAGCTGGTCCACCCCCGCCAGCAGCGCGAGGACCGGGACGCGGTCGTCGCCGTACTTCGTCCGTACGCCCTCCATGCCGAGCGAGTCCGTGACCACCACCCCGTCGTAGCCCAGCTCCTCGCGGAGGATGCCGGTGAGGATCGGCCGGGAGAGCGTGGCCGGGTCCTCGGACGGGTCGAGCGCCGGGACCACGATGTGCGCGGTCATGATCGAGTCGATACGGGCCCGGATCGCGGCCCGGAACGGCGGCGCGTCCAGCTCCTCCCACTCCGGCCGGGTGTGCTCGATGACGGGCAGCCCGGTGTGGCTGTCGACGTTGGTGTCGCCGTGGCCGGGGAAGTGCTTGGCGGTGGCCGCGATCCCGGCGCCCTGGTACCCCTTCACCTGCGCCGCGACGAGTCCGGCCACCGCCTCGGGGTCGGAGCCGAAGGAGCGGACGCCGATCACGGGGTTGGCGGGGTTGACGTTGACGTCGGCGTCCGGCGCGTAGTTCTGGCTGATGCCGAGCGCGGCCAGCTCCGTGCCCGCGATCCAGGCCGCCCGCCGGGTGTCGGAGCGCGAGCCGCCCGCACCCAGCGCCATCGCGCCCGGCAGCAGCGTGGCGGGCTCGCCGACCCGGCAGACGATGCCGTGCTCCTGGTCGGTGGAGATGATCACCGGTACGCCGGAGCGGGCGGTGCGGGCGGCGTGCTGGATGCCGTTGGAGAGGGCGGCGATCTGGTGCGGGTCGCGGGTGTTGTGCGCCCAGGTGAAGTAGATGATCCCGCCGACGTGGTACGTGGAGACCAGCTCGGCGGCGGTGCGGACCCCGATCTCCCGGAGGTTCGCGTCGATGTCGGCCTGGTCGGGGTCCGTGGCGGAGTGCCCGTACACCCGCATCACGAAGAGCTGGCCGACCTTCTCCTCCAGGCTCATTCCGGCGATGATCCGCCGCAGTCGGCGGTCGGTGGAGGCGGTGTCGTGGGGGTGGCCGGACGCGGGGTGCGCGGATGCGGTGCCGGTGGCGAGGACTCCGGTGGCGGCTGCGACCGTGGCGGCGGCGGTGGCGGTGAGGAGGGTGCGTCGTGAGGTGCGGTGGGGCACGTGAGCTCCTTCCCTGACTGAAAGAAACTTCCAAGATGATACGGATATAGGGGAAGTAACTTTCGGTCAAGGGGGTGGGGGAGCACCGGGAGCGACACGCGCGCGAAGGAGTGGCCGCCCCTCCCGGCAGCGCTGAAAGAGGCTCAGGCGGCCGTGAACGCCAGGACCGTGTTGTGTCCCCCGAAGCCGAGCGAGTGGCTGAGGGCGAGGCCGACGCGCTGGGGCCGGGCGGCCGCGCGGACGAGGTCGATGCCCGCGGTGGCGGCGTCCGGGGCGGTGAAGCCCGCCGTGGGCGGTACGGTCCCGCGCGCGACGCTCAGCACCGTCAGCGCCGCCTCGATCGCCCCGGCCGCGCCCATGGTGTGCCCCAGGACGCCCTTGGCCGAGGTGACCGAGGGGCCGGTCCCCGTCCCGTACAGCTCCCGGATCGCCGTGGCCTCCACCGCGTCGTTGAGCGCGGTGGACGTGCCGTGGGCGTTGATGTGGCCGACCTCGTCCGGGGTCCGGCCCGCCCCGGCCAGCGCCCGCGCGGTCGCCGCCCGCAGCCCGGCGCCCCGGGGGTGCGGGGCGGTGGGGTGGTGGGCGTCGCCGGTGGCGCCGTACCCGGCGAGCAGCGCCAGCGGCCGGACCGTACGGGCGGCGGCGTGAGCCGTACGTTCCAGGACGAGCACCCCGCTCCCCTCGCCCAGCACGAAACCGTCGCGGTCCCGGTCGAACGGGCGTGAGGCGGAGCCGGGGTCACCCTCCCGCCGGGACAGCGCGCCCATCTTCGCGAACGCCGAGGCGCACAGGGGCGTGACCATGGCGTCCGTACCGCCTGCCACGGCCACATCGCACAGCCCGGCCCGCAGCAGCAGCGCGGCCGTGATGACCGCCGTCGCCCCCGAGGCGCAGGCGGTGGAGGTCTGCAACGACGGTCCGGTGGCGCCGAGTTCGAGGGCGAGCTGACCGGCGGCCATGTTCGGCAGGAACGCGGGGAGCGTCAGCGGGGAGAGCGCCCCGGGCCCGGAGGCGAGCAGCTTGCGGTGCTGCGCCTCCAGGGTGGTGACCCCGCCCGCCGCCGTGCCCACGACCACCGCGACCCGCCCCGGCTCCCACTGCTCCGGGTCCAGCCGGGCCGTCGCGAGGGCCTCGCGGGCGGCGGTCAGCAGGAACCGGGTGGCGGGGTCGAACCGCCAGACCCGCCCCCGTACCCCCTCCTGCGGCGGCACCCGGCAGGCGATCCGGACCGGCGCACCCGCCTCCGCCAGTACGGGATCGGTGCCCGCGGTCGCCCGCCCGGCGCAGACCGCCGCCCAGGTGGCCTCGGTGCCGATGCCGCCGGGGGTCACCAGACCGATGCCGGTGACGGCGACCGGGTCGGTCACGGGGGTGGGCCGTGGAGCGCCGGGCGCCGGGGCGTACTCCGGGGTGCCGGGCACGGTGATGTGCCCCCGGTCCCCGGTCACGGTGTGCCGCCGGCCTTCCCGGGGGCGAGCAGGGCCGCCACCGAGCGGGCCACCTCCGCCACCGTCAGTTCGGCGGTGGCGGCGGAGTCGTCGAGCGGGATCTCCCACTCCTCCTGGAGGGTGACGTAGAGCTCCACCACGGCGAGGGAGTCCAGCTCCAGGTCTCCGAGGGTGGCGTCGGGGCGTATGAGATCGGCGGCGACCTCGAACTTGTCGCCGAGCAGGGTCACGAGGCGGGGGTAGACGCGGTCGTCCATCGGGGGCTCCTCACAGGGGTGGTGGCGGTACGGAAGCGGGGACAGGAACAGCGGGGACGGCAGGGGCGGCGGTACGGGCGGAGGCGGGGGCGGTGTCCGGCTCCTCGGCCAGCGGTGTGACGTCGGGCCAGGTCAGGGCGGCGGACGCCCAGGTGTAGCCGCCGCCGAACGCGGTGAGCAGGGTGCGTTCGCCGGGGACCACCGCCCGGTGCACGGCCGGGTCGGCCAGGACCAGGGGAACGGAGGCGGCGGCGGTGTTGCCGAGCTCGCGGATGTTGCCGTACCGGTGGGCGGGCGCGATGCCCAGCCGGTCGCCGACCGAGTCCAGGATGCGCTGGTTGGCCTGGTGGCCGATGAACGCCCGTACGGAGTCGGGCGCCCAGCCCGCCCGCCGCAGCACGGCCTCGGAGGACCACGTCATGCGGCGTACGGCGTGGGCGTAGACGGCCCGGCCCGCCATGTGGAAGAAGTGCGCGTCCGGGCCGGGCGGCGGCAGATGGCGGGGGTGGCGGGCGCCGCCGCCCGGGATCGTGATCGCGGCCCGCCCGCTGCCGTCCGAGCCGAGGTCGGTGGCGAGGACGGCCCCGGGCTCGTCCCGCCCGCCGGGCCGCAGGAGCACCGCCCCGGCCCCGTCGCCGAAGATCGGGGCCGTGGTCCGGTCGGCGGGATCGACGATGGCGGTGTACGTCTCCGCCGCGATCACCAGGGGCGCGGCGCAGGCCCCGGAGCGTACGAGAGCGGCCGCGACGGCCAGGGCGTACAGGAACCCCGAGCAGACCGCCGACACGTCGAACGCGCCCACCGTCCCGAGCCCGAGCCGGTGCGCGACCTCCGGGGCGGTCGCCGGGCACGGGTGGTCGGGGGTGGAGGTGGCGAGCAGGACGAGGTCGGGCCGGGCGCCCCCGGCGGAGGCGAGCGCCGCCCGGCCCGCGCCGACCGCCAGGTCCCCGGTGCTCGTGCCGGGGGAGGCGTGGCGGCGGCGCTCGATGCCGGTGCGGGCCCGTATCCAGCCCGCGTCGGTGAGCAGCGCGCCGCGCGCGATGACGGCGTCGTTGTCGACCACGTGGGGCGGGAGGCAGGAGCCGGCACCGATGACGACGGCGGTCTCGTGGGTCCGCATCGTCAGCCCGCGGCGGCGAAGGGCGAGGGCGGCTTGGGGTGGCCGGCGAGACCGCCGTCCGGCACCGCCAGCCCCCCGTCCACCACCAGCGCGTGGCCGGTGACGAACGACGAGGCGGGCGAGGCGAGGAAGAGCGTCGCGCCGACCACCTCGTCCGTCGTGGCCCAACGGCCCATCGGCACATGGCTGGTGAGCCAGTCCGACAGGGCACCGGCCTCACTGGCGAACGCGGTCATGTCCGTACGCGTCCACCCCGGGCAGAGCGCGTTGACCCGGATGCCCTGCCGCGCCCAGCCGACCGCCAGGCTCCGTGTCAGCGACAGCTGGGCCGCCTTCGTCGCCGCGTACGCCTCCATCGTCGGTGTGCCGACGATCCCGGCGATCGACGACATCAGGACGAGACTGGCCCGGCCGGACTCCAGCAGATACGGGTGGGCGGCCCGGCAGACGGCCGCCGTGGCGTTGAGGTTGACGGAGACGACGCTCTCCCAGTCGCGCTGCTCGGCCTGCTGGAGCGGTACCAGCAGCGGGCTGCCGTCCTCGGTGGTGGGCAGGGTTCCGGCGTTGTGCACGATCACGTCGAGCCCGCCGAGCGCGGCGGCGGCCCGGTCGACCAGCGTCGCCGCCGTACCCGGCTCGGCGAGGTCCCCGTCGAGCGCCACGGCCTTGCGCCCCCGCTCCGCCACCGCCCGTACGGTGGCGTCGAGCGCGGGCAGGGTCCGGGCGGTCACGGCCAGGTCGCACCCCGCGTCGGCGAGGCCCTCCGCGACGGCCCGGCCGATGCCCCGGGAGCCACCGGTCACCAGGGCGCGGGCACCGTCCAGACGGAAGAGATCCACGGCGTTCATGGCAGGTTCCTTTCTGACGCGTTCGGTACGGGGGAGTCCGGTACGGGTACGGGCATCTGCGCGTGGGCCCCGCTCCAGGTGAGGAGCGCGCTGCCCCAGGTCATTCCGGCGCCGAACACGGTCAGCAGCACCCGGTCCCCGGGGCGCAGTCCGTGCCGGGCCGCGGCGGCGGCGAGCGCGTAGGCGGCGCTGGCGGCCCCGATGTTGCCGACCTCGTCACCGACGACGACCAACCGCTCCGCCGGGATGCCGAGTTCGCCGCCGAGCCGCCGCAGCAGTACGGGGTTGGGCTGGTGGCAGACGAAGCACGCGATGTCCTCCACGCCGAGCCCGGCCCGGTCCAGCGCCTCGGTGATCAGCCGGGGCAGCACGTCCACGATGAACCGGCTGACGCTCCGCCCGTCCATGCGGATGCGGTGGCTCCCGGCGGCGAGGGTGGCCGGGGCGGCGGGCAGCCGGCTGCCGCCGCCCGGGATCAGGACGAGCCCGGCCTGCGTCCCGTCGGAGCCGAGCCGGAAGTCCGCGAACCCGTACGGGGCGTCCACCGGCCCCAGCACGGTGGCCGCCGCCCCGTCGGCGAAGAGGACCGAGGTGCCCCGGTCGGTGGGGTCGAGGAACTTGGAGTACGCCTCCACGCCGACGACCACCGCGTAGCCGTCCCGCTCCGACCCGCGCAGCCAGTCGTACGCCACCTTGGCGGCGAAGAGCCAGCCCGAGCAGGCCGCGCCCACGTCCAGGGCGACGGCCCGGTGGGCGCCCACGAGGGCCTGGACGCGGCAGGCGGTGGAGGGGCCGAGCTCGTCGGGGGTGGAGGTCGCGCAGACCAGCAGCCCGACGTCCGTGACGGCGATCCCCGCCGCCTCGACCGCCGAACGGACCGCGTGGGCGGCCAGGTCGGAGGCCGCCTCGTCGGGCCCGGCGACATGACGGGTCAGGACGCCGGTACGCTCCCTGATCCACTGCGCGGTCACTCCGGCGTCCCGGGCCACCTCCTCGTTGGTACGGGTGCCGGGCGGCAGGTGGGTGCCCAGGCCGAGGATGCCGATGCGGCGGGTGCCGGCCGTCTTCTGTCCGTGTCCGGCGGTCGGTTCGGCGGTCATGAGGCGGCCCCGCGCGTCCAGGTGAGGGTGGCGGCCATGGCGGCGTTGACGTCGGGGGCGGCCAGCGGGGCCGCGTCCGTGCCGTCGGGTTCGTCGTCGCCGAACACCGCCAGCAGCAGCGGGAGTTGCTCCATCACCGCGTCGCACAGCCGGTCGGCGGCCCCGGACAGCGCCGCCACGTCCGCCGGTTCCAGCGTTCCGAGTGTGAGCAGCGAACCGGCCCAGCGGCGGGCGGCCAGCACACCGTGCAGCGCGGCCAGGGGCGTCAGGGCCCGTACGAGGCCGGGGTCGCGGAGCCGCCCCAGGACGCGGGTGACGTCGTCGGCCATCAGCCGGGTCGCCCGCGCCTCGCCCAGCAGACCGGCCCGCTCCAGCAGCGGGTTCCACCGCTCGAAGGGGTCGCGGGTCGCGTCCGTGGCGCCGCGCTTCCTCAACTCCCGTACGAGATCGTCCTCGTGGCGGTGGATGACGGCGGGCCACCAGTGGGGGGAGGCGGGGCCGGGCACCGGCCCCGGGGCGTGCGCCTGTTCCTGTTCCTGCTCCTGTTCCTGTTCCTGCTCCGCGAGGGTGCGGCCTATGTCGTAGAAGATCAGCTGGCTGTCGCCGCCCGCCGTGTCGAAGGCGTGGTGGAAGCCCTGGTAGGCGGCGAGGCGGTTCACGGTCAGCTGGCCGGAGAAGCCGCACCGGTGCTGGCACTCGGCGGTGAGGCGGGCGGCGGTCCGGACGGTCACGGCCTTGTAGGCGGCGAGCGGTTGGCTGACGGCGGCCCACGGGGTGAACCCCATCGCCTCCCTGCCCTGCGCTCCGGGGGCCGGGGTGGCGGTCCGTACCGCCAGGGCCCCGTCGGCGGCGCAGGTCAGGGCGAAGGCGTCGGCGAGGGCGCCGAGGACCACGGTCTGCTGGGCCCGGTACGCGAGCAGCGGCACCCCGGGGGCGAGGCGGCTCTCGGTGCTGCGCTGCCGGGCGTAGGTGACGGCCCGTACGGCGGAGCGGCGGGAGGTGGCGGCGGCGACCGCGGGCATCGCCGCCCACAGCCCCTGCCCGACGCGCAGGGTGCGCTGGAGGCGCTGCTCCGGCGATCCGGCGGGATCGTGCACCGTACCGTCGCGGTCGATCCGGGCCCCGTCGGAGAGCCAGTGCGCGAACGGCACCCGCACGCGGTGGAACCGTACGTGCACATAGTCGAGCGGCAGGGCGTCCAGGGCCACCGGCGAGGACAACTCGACTCCGGGGAGCGGCCCTTGTTCATCGGTGAGGCCCACCATGAACGCGAAGACCCCGCGGTCCGCGCCCCCGGCGAAGAGCCGGGCCAGGACCACCCCCGTCTGCTCCACGCCCCAGGTCCCGGCGCTCCCGAACTTGTCGGCCCGGGGGTCGGGCGTGTGCAGGACGAACGAGCCGTCGGCCGGGTCGAGTTCGGCGCGGGTCGCGGTGGCGAGATGGCTGTTGGCCCGGCCCGCCTCGGTGATCAGATAGACGCCCTTGGCCCGTCCCTCCCGCAGGGCGGACAGCCGGGGCTCCAACCCCTGGTGGTCGTCGGAGAGTTCGGTGAGGGAGCCCAGGCAGAGCAGGTGGTGGACCAGCCCCGCCAGACAGAGCGACGGGTCGGCGACGGCGGCGTGGGCGTGGACGGCGGCGAGCCGGGCCGGGTCGTCGAGGAGCCCGGCCCCGGGCGGCAGCGCCTCCGCCAGCGCGCGCAGCCGACGCAGCAGGAGCGGGCCCCGGCCGGGGCCGTGAACGGGCTCGCGCATCCCTGCCGCGCGCCCCGCCCCCGGCCCGTCCTCCGCCGTCCCGGGGGTGTCGGCGAGCGCTTTGCGCAGCGTGGCCAGGGCGGACAGGGCGGACGGATCGCAGGGGCCGTGGAGCAGTCGGCGTATCTCGTCGCGGGCGCTTTCGGACAGGGGGGGCGGGGAAGGTCATGGGTTCTCCGTGAGGTGTCGGGGGCCGGGGAGGGGAAGGCGGGCGAGGGGCGGGAGGCTCACCAGGGGGAAGTCGGGCTCCGCGAGCGGGGCGCGCACGGGAGGCGCCGGGTCGAGGTTCTGGGCGAGCGCGCCGCGGGCGCTGGACGCCAGCGCGCTGCCCGTACCCGCCTCGAAGAGGACGCCGGGCCGGTACCCGAGCACCTGGCGGAGCACGGGAGGCACCGCCGCCGGCCGCACCAGGCAGTCGGCCAGGCGGGCGGCCAGATCGTCGCAGGGCCCGTACCGGCGGCCCGCCACGGCAGAGTGGACCGGGAAGCGGGCGACGGCCCGTGGATAGGCCCGTACGGCGGCGGCGAACTCCCAGGCCGCGTGGCCCAGCGCCGGGTGGTGCGAGGAGAACGGCAGCCGCAGCCGTACCGCGGTCACGCGCCGGTCCGCCGCCGCCTTCTCGACCAGGGCCAGCGTGGCCACCGGACCGGCGACCACCACCGACCGCTCGTCGTTGACCACGGCCACCACGGCTTCCGTGGCCCCCGCCTCCTCCATCAGGGTCTGCGCGGACCGCTCCGAGCAGGCGAGCGCGGTCAGCCCGCCGGGGCAGAAGGTGAGGGCGATGGCGAGATCGTGCGCCGCGCGGGCGCCGTCCGCCACGGTGAACACTCCGGCGGCCGTGAGCGCGGCGATCTCGCCGAAGCTCACCCCGACGGCCGCCGACGGTACGCCGTACGCCTCTTCGAGCGCCCGGTGGATGGCCACGGACGCCCCGAACAGGGCGAGTTGGGCGGTCCCGGTGGTCGCGTTCGCCAGGGCCCGCCCGCTGGGCGGGTCGGTCCCCAGCAGCCGCGGGCCGAGCTCCGGCAGCCCGCGTTCGGCGGCCACGGTGTCGACCTGCTCGAAGACCTCGCGGAGGGCCGTGCGCAGACCGGGCGTGGTGTGGGCCGAGCCGACCAGGGTGCTGACGGAGAAGTCGCCCTGGCCGGGGGAAGAGGTGGACGGGCCGTCGCCAGTGGGCGGGGCGGGCGGGGGCGTGGGGGGGTGCCGGGGGTCCGGGGCGGTGGGGGAGGGCCGTCATGCATGGTGCTTCTCCGGTCGGTGGGGGGCAGGTGCGCTGGTGGGGTGGAGGAAGGGGGCGCGCTCAGCGCGGTTGTTGCCGTGAGGGGGCGCACGGGCGCAGTCGGTGAGGGCGACGCGCTACGTGGTGCGCACTGTGCGGGGCCGGGAAGGCCCTTCACCCTTGAAGTCTGTGCGAGAGAGGGGCCGATACCGCCACCAGGCAGGTTCCAGACATGTTGAACACGCAAGCATGTTGAACCGGGAGGTACCGCGGCGGTGCGGGGGAGGCCGGAGCGAAGCGGTGGGGCGCCGGAGGGGCCCGTGGCCGGAAGGGGCCCGGAGCCCGGTTGTGGAGAGGGAGACACATGAGCCGTGAGCGCGCACCCCGTACGCCGAATCAGGCCCTGCGCTTCCTGCTGTCCGAGGCGGGATGGAGCGGCGCGAGGCTGGCCCGTGAGGTCAACGCGCTCGGTGCCGAGCAGGGCACGCCCCTGTCCTACGACCGCACGTCGGTGGCGCACTGGCTGGCGGGCAGCCGCCCCCGCCGCCCCGTTCCGGCCCTGGTCGCCGAAGCGCTCTCCCGCCGTCTGGGCCGAGCGGTCCGGGTCGCGGACACCGGACTTGAGGGGGCCGAAGGGGTGCTCCGCGGCCCTGCCGGGCCGGGCGCGGGAAGCGCCGTCGAACGTCTCGACGGAGCCCTGCGCACCGCGGGGCGGCACCGGGCCGCCCTGTCCGGCGCCTACTCGCTGGCCGCACTGGACTGTCCGGCCGGGGACGGCAGGGGCGACCGGGGCCACCAGGGCGGCAGGGGCGACCGGGACGACCGGGACGACCAGGGCCACCGGGGCGACCAGGACGCCGCGCCCCGGCCGTCCGGCATCCGGAGCACACCGCACAGGGCGTCGGACTTCCCGGAACCGCCACCGCGCGCCCCCTCGGGCACCCCGGAAGCGCCACCGGCCGTGGCGGGCGGGGGACGACGGACCGGGGGGCCGGAACAGGAGCCGTCCGGGGCCCCGGGGTTCGAAGGGCCGTCACCGGCTCCCCCCGGACGGGTGGACCGGGGGCATGTGGAGTCGGCGAACGAGCTGCTGGCCTTCTTCTCCCGGGGGGACGCGGTCCTCGGGGCCGGACCGGTGTACGAGCCCCTGCGGCTCTATCTCTTCGAGACGGTCCTCCCCTGGCTCACCTGCGACATGGGCCCGGCCGTGCGGCGCGAACTCTTCGCGGTGGCCTCCCGGCTCACCTACCTCTGTGCTTTCACCCACTTCGACATGAACCGCCAGGCCGCCGCGCAGCGCCTCTATCTCACGAGCGCCGACCTCGCCCGTGAGGCGGGTGACCGGGTCGGATACGGCCTCGCGCTGCGCGGACTGAGCGTGCAGGCGCACGCGTTGGGGCACTTCGCCGAGGCCCGGCAGCTCGCCGAACGAGCGGCCGAAGCCGCTCTGCGCCACGCTCCCCCGCACAAACAGGCTTTCCTGCACGGCCAGTTGGCCGTCACCCTGGCCGGCAGCGGCGATGCCCGGTACGCCCGCCACCTCGCGGCGGCCGACCGCTGCCTGGACCGGTCGCCGCACGGTGACACCCCCGTGGGCGCCTTCCACCCCGGCTCCCTCGCCCTCCAGCGCGCGACCGTCGCGACGAGCCTCGGCGACCAGCACACCGCGGCCCGGGAGCTCGCCCTCTCCCTGCGGCACCGCCCGGCCGACGAGCGCCGCTCCCGAGCCCTGTCCCTCGCGGAGCTGGCGGAGATGCAGCTGGCCGTGGGCCATCTGGAACAGGCGTGCCGCACCTGGCACACGTTCCTCGACGTCTACCCGCACATCAGCAGCGCCCGCGCGGACGACCGGGTGCGCCTGCTGACGGCCAAGGCCCGCCCGTACAGCGGAACCCCGGCCGTGGCCGCGCTGCTCGGCCGGGTGCGGGAGGTGGCCGCCGCGCGCGGGACGCGCGGCGGCCGACGGCCCGCACCGCGCGGCCCGGCCCCCTGACGGACCGCTGGACCGGCTCCCGGTCCCTGGGCAGGCCGCCCGGACCGGCTCTCGGCCCCCTGACGGACCGCCGGACCGGCTCCCGGCCCCGTGGGCATTGGGCCGGAGGAGTGAGGACCGGCCGTGGCCGGAAGAACCGGGAGGCCCCACCGGTTGTAGGTCGCTGCCCGGAGACCCTTCCGGGCGTCACCGACCACCGGCAGGAACGGATGAACCGCAGCAAGCGCTCCGACGTGTTTCCCACTACCGCGCTCCCCGTCGCCCCCGGCGTTCTCGCGATCGCCACGGCATGGTGGCACCCCGTACGCGGTCATATGGACTGCCCCGCCCACCCGTTGCTCTCCGCGCACGCCCGCCGGGCCGGGTACACCGTCGACGCCCGGCGGTGGGAGGAGAAGGCCGTGAACGGCGACGACCGGGGTCCGGCGGCGACCACCGTCGTCGCGGTCTCCTACGAGCGGCCGGAGGGAGGCCACCGCGGCCTCGCCCTCGCGGCCCGCAGCGAGGACGGCCCGGCGGTCGCCTTCGCCCACCGGCAGATCGCTTCCTGGCAGGCGGTGTTACGGACCCGGCGGCTGCTGTACGTGAGCGAGGGGGCGGCCCCGTCCGGGGCGCCGACGGCGGAGGTCCGGTCCGCCGCCTCCCCGGCACCCCCTCAGGCGTCCGTGCCCTCCCAGGGGAAGCAGGGGCCGGGACAGGGGGGCAGGACGGGCGAACCGGGCGGCGGCGCCTGGCTGCCCTGCGGGTGCTCCGCCGGTTCCGGGTGCCTCTCCGCCTCCTTCGCCGAGCGCTCGCTGCACCGGTCCGTGGGCCGGGGCGACGAGGTCGTGGTGGTCGGCGCCCCGGCGCCCGGGACCGGCGGTGGCTGGCCGCACCGGGCGCCCGACGCGGCCCTGAAGAGGGCGACGACCCTCGCTCAGGCCGAGGCGCTGACCGTCAAGGACCCCGAGCGCTTCGCGTTCGTCGTGGCCCCCGGGGCCGTGGTGTCCGAGGCGGCGGGCATCCTGCGGGTCCTGCGCCGGCGTTTCCCGCGTCTGCGCGGGCAGCACCCCTGGGAGTGGTGCTGCACCACGGACGACCTGGACACGGCGGTCGGCTCCGTCCTCGCCCAGTCCGACGCGCTCCTCGTCACCGGCGGCGGCGACAGCCCGCTGGTCCGCACCGCACTGGTCCGGGCCGCCGGGTCGGGGGTACGGGTCCGGGAGGTCACGAGCCTGGACCGGCTCCGGCCCGAGGACGTCGACGGGGCGACGATCACCCTCCTGCACACGGCGACGGGGACGGGGACGGACCCGGCGGGAGCGGGACAGGGACCGGGAGCGTGGCCGGGGCCGGAGGACGGGCCTGCCCGGGAGGTGGCGCGGGTCCTGGACGGCCTCGGCCCCACCGGTCATGTCCTGCGCACGGTCCGCTCGACGCACCTGCTGTCCGACCGGGGAGCCCACGAGCCCGCATGAGCGGGCGGGCCCGTACGGACGACGTACGGGCCCGCCGGGCACCCGGCCGCTACTGCTTCGGCGCCCCCAGCCGCAGCAGATGGTCCCGGCCCGCGCTCAGCAGGGCCGGGAGCTCCGCCGCCTGCGGGTGCCAGCGCTTCTCGTACTCCCAGCAGACCCACGCGTCCGGGTCCAGCCCGTCCAGGCAGGCCGCCAGCGGCAGCACCCCGGCCCCCAGGGGCAGCGGAGTGAGGTCGTCCGCCGACGCGACGTCCTTCACCTGTACGTAGCCGAGGTGCGGGGCGAGCACCGCATGGCTCGCCGCCGGGTCCTCCCCGGCCAGCCAGGTGTGCAGGACGTCCCAGATCGCCCCGATCCGGGGGTGGCCGACCGTCCCCACGATCCGGGCCACGTCGGCGCCCGCGCTGTGCGTGTCATGGGTCTCCAGCAGGATGCTCACCCCCATGTCGGCGGCGCCCGGGGCGGCCGCGCCCAGCCTGCGGGCGGCCGTCGCGTCGGCGTCCGCCCCGTCCGCGTCGCCGCCGCCCGGGAAGACGCGGACGTACCGGGCGCCCAGGTCGCGGGCGAGCTTCACCAGCTCGGCCAGCTCCGCGGAGACCGCCTCGTCGTCGCCCTCGGCGGCCACCCGCACATACCCGGACACGGTCAGGATCTCCACCCCGGCCGCCTTGAACTCCTCGACCACATCGGCCCGTTCGAGCGACGAGAGCCCCGGGTGCACGGGCTCCTCGGGGTGGGCGCGCAGCTCCACGCCCCGGTAACCGTGCTCGGCGGCGAGCCGGACGACCTCGGCCACGGGCATTCCCGGCACCCCGAGCGTGGAGAAAGCGAGCTTCACGTGCGTGTCCTTCCCTTCGTCACCGCGCGGGAGCAGGTCCGGCGCCTTCCCCGGCTCCTGCCCGCCGCACCGGCCGCTATGCGGGGCCCCGCAGGACCTGCTCCAGGCTACCGAGCAGCCGCAGCGCGTCCTCCCGCTGCGCGCCCACCAGCACCGGACCGGCCGCCGCGAGACCCGGGGCGGCGACCGGCTCCGGGGTGATCACCCGCAGGGCCGCCGCCGCCTGCCGGGCGAACATCGCCAGCAGGTCCAGTTCGCGCACGCTGGAGCGGGCCTGCGGCGAGGGGTCCAGCACCTCCAGTACGCCCAGGACGCGGGACTCGCTGATCAGCGGGGCCGCCATCAGGGAGTTCGGGACGTACGCGGTGGACTCCGCCAGCGAGCGGTCGAAGGAGGGCGCGGCGGTCAGGTCGTCCACCACCATCGGCTCGCCCGAGGTCGCCACCCAGCCCGCGATCCCGCGCCCGGCGGGGAACCGGCGGCCCACGAGGAACTCCTGGCCCTCCCCGGAGACCGCCTGGAAGACCAGCTCGTCCGCCTCCTCGTCGAGCAGGAGGACCGAGCTGGCCGCGGCGCCGAAGATGGCCCGGGCCACGTCGACGACCGACTGGAGCAGCTCGTTGCGGGGAGCGTCGGAAAGGGCGGGGACCGGCCTGGGGGCGGATTCAGTTCTCGGAGTCATCGCGGTCATCTCCTGTTTCTCCTACCGCTGTCGAAGGACGCGGGCGTACGGGATCGGGGTGTACGGGACCCGGGTGCGCGGGGCCGGGGCGTGCGGGACCGGGGGGCACGGGGTCCGGGGCGTGCCGCACATTGGCCGCCGACAGATAGAGGGCGTTCTTGAGCTGGAAGGCCGTCATCCGGGGATGCGCCGACAGGATGCGCGCGCAGAGCCCGGCGACGTACGGCGTGGCGAAGCTGTTCCCGGTGGTGCGGATCGTCCGGCCGCCCAGCCACGGCACGGACACGTTCTGCCCCGGCCCGAAGAACTCCACGGGCGGGGCCGGGTTGTAGAGGTGGAGACCGGGGTCGTCCTCCTGGTGGCTGCCGACGGAGATCACCGAGGCGAACCGCCAAGGGAAGCTCTCCACCGGGGTGTTGTGGGCCGAGGCGACGATCACCGTACGGGCGAAGTAGGCGCTGTCCGCGAGGGAGTGCAGCTCCTGCGCGAAGCGGGTGCGGGTGGTCGACAGGCTCAGGTTCACCACGTCGAAGCGCTGCTCGACCGCCCAGCGCAACCCGGCCATCAGCACGTCCCCCGTACCGGAGAACCGCTCGCCCAGCACCCGTACGCTGTGGATCTCGCACTCCGGCGCGGTCCGGCGGATGATGCCCGCGCACGCGGTGCCGTGTCCGCAGGTGTCGCCGGTGGTCGTCGGCTCGACGGTGATCTCCCCGCTCTCGCCGTCCTTGACGACCACCCAGGAACCGGCCGGCTCGCCGACCAGCGGATGGTCCCGTTCCACCCCCGAGTCCACCACGCAGACCCGTACGCCGCGTCCGGTGGCGGGCCCGGCGGGGTGTCCGCCCGGCGGTCCCGGATCGCCCAGTACGGGCACGTCCTCGGGGCCGCGTCCGCGCAGGCTCCAGGTGAGGCCCAGTCCCGGGGCCGTTGTCCTTGCCGCGGTGCCCATCGGTCAGCTCCCTTCCCTCGTCGTACTCGTCATGGCCATGGGGGTGGCCGGGGTCGTGGTGGGCGTCGAGAGGAAGGCGGCCACCCGGCGGACCCCCGGCAGATGCCCCTTGCCCGCGAAGTGGTCCCCGGCGCTCCGGGCGGCGGCCCCGGCGGCGGTCCGGCGCCCCAGCGCGGCGAGCGTGCGGGCCCGGTCCAGCTCGGCGGCGGCCCGTACCAGCGGCGAGTCCGTGAACAGGGAGGCGCGTACGGCCCCCTCGGCGTGGCGGAGCGCCTCGTCCGGCCGGTCCCGGGCCGCCAGCCGGGCGCGCAGCCCCGCCAGGTCGGCCGCGTCCGCGCGGCTCAGCCCCGACGCGTCACCGATCCCCGCCAGCCACCCCGCCGCCCGGTCCTCGCTCCCGGTGTCCAGCTCCAGCCGGGCCGCGTCCAGCGCGAGCGCCGTCCGCATCCCCGCCGCCCCCGTGCGCCGGGCCGCCGCGTCCGCCCGGCCCAGCAGGGCCAGGGCCGCCGCCTCCCGGCCGAGCAGCGCCTCCACGGTCGCCCGGAACACCGGCAGGAACACCTCCGCCTCCGCGAACCCCAGCTTCCCCGCCAGCCGTTCGGCCTCGGCCAGGCACGCGTACGCCTCGCCGGGCCGGTCCTGGAGCGTGTACAGCACGGCCAGCGGGCAGTTGAGGGTGGTCCGGACCGTCGGCCGCCCGGACCCGTGGGCCGCCAGCAGGGCACGGCACCGCTCCACCGCCTCCGGTACCGGGAGCGGCCCGCGCCAGAGGGAGATCCCGATCGCGCCCAGGGCCCCGGCCCGCTCCGGTTCGGCCCCGGCCGCCACCGCGTGCTCCAGGGCCCGTGCGTGATCGCGCTCCGCCTCCGCGTGGCGGCCCGAGCGCTGGAGCTGCTGGGCGAGGCGGAGGTGGGCCCGGGCCCGGCCGACGGCGTCCCCGGCTGCCTCGAAGACCGGGAGCACCGAGCGGGCAGTGGCGGCGGGGCCGGGGTCCGCCGCCGGGTCCAGCACCGCCAGCGCCAGCCGGGCGTGCGCGGCCTCGACGGGATCGGTCGGCAAGTCCCTTACGGTACGCAGGAGTTCGGCGCCCTCCTCGACCCGGCCGAGCGCCACCCGTACCTCCCCGAGCCCGCGCACCGCCCCCGCCGCGTCCGGCCGCAGCTCCACTGCCCGCTCCAGCAGCCCGTGCGCCCAGTGCAGGTCGGACCGGGCGGCGGCCTGCGCCCCGGCCCGGCCCAGCGCGGCGGCGGCGCGGTCCCGCAGCAGCCGGGCCCGGTCGTCCAGCAGCCCCAGCTCGGCGCGGTAGCGGTAGGCGCGCTCCAGATGGCCCCCGACCGCGCCGTCCCCGCTCCGCGCCACGCTCGGCAGCTCCGCCGCCCACGCGTGGCGCTCCGCCTTGGCCCGCTTGGAGAGCGAGGCGTAGGCGACCTCGTGCACCAGCCCGCTGCTGAACCGGTACGCCGACGGGGCCCCGCCACCGGAGGGCGCGGGCTCCACCAGCCGCCGCCGGGCCAGCGCGTCGAGGGCGTCATCGACGCGGAGCCGGTCCCGGTCCCGGCCCCCGTGCCCGCCCCCGCCCGTCTCCGAGTCGGCCTCGGCGTCGGCCTCCGTGCCGGCCTCCGTCCCCGGGTGCTCCGCCGTCCGTACGGAAACGGGCTGTTCCCCGGTCCGTACGGAGACCTCCAGCCGCACCAGCTCCGCCGCCGTGAACTCCCGCCCGATCACCGCCGCCAGATCCACCACCCCGCGCTCCGACCGGGCCAGCGCCCCGATGCGGGCGCCCAGCAGGGCCTGGAGCGTGGGCGGCAACTCCCCTTCCGGGCCTGACGCGGTGGCCCCGTCGCCGACCAACAGCTGTTCCAGATACAGGGGGTTGCCCTCGGCGCGGGCCAGGAGCCGGTCGTCGGCCGGGGCGGGGCGGCCGTCGAGCCGGGCGAGACCGGCGGCGAGCCGGGCGGCCTCCGTGCGGGGGAGGCCGGTGAGCTGGAGGTGCTCCTGCTTCCCGCCGGTCGCCCCCGGGCCCTGCCGCTCCTCCGGGCGGCCCGCGCAGATCACCAGGGTGCGTTCCGGTCCGGCCCCGCCCGTCAGCCGCTCCACCGTCCGTACGAGCAGGGGCGCCGCCGCGTGCCAGTCGTCGAGCACCAGCACCACCGGCCGGGCCCCGGCCGCCCGCCTGAGGACCACGGCCAGCGCGGCGCACATGTCCTCGAAGGGCGCGTTCGGCGTGCCGTCCCGCAGCAGGCCCCCGGAGAGCAGGGCCATGGCGTCGTCGGTCGCCTCGTCCACGGGGGTGTGGCCGGGGCGGGGGAGCAGGGGGCGTACGGCGTCGGCGAGCGGGGCCAGCGTGCCGTGGTCCCCGTAGGTGCGGCAGCGGCCCGCCCCGTACGTGAGGGCGCCCGCGCCGCTCCGGAGCGTCAGCCACTCCCGTACCAGCCGGGTCTTGCCGATGCCCGCCTCGCCGGTCACCCGCAGCGGGCCGGAGCGCTCACCTCGTACGGCATCGTCCAACGCGCTCTCCAGAGCGTGCAGTTCGGCGGACCGGCCGACGAAGGGGGCGTCGAAGCGGCGCAGCAGTTCGGGGTCGTCCGCCCCCAGGGCGAGCAGCCGGTAGGCCGTCACGCTCTCGCGTTTGCCCTTCAGCCGGAGGGGTCCGGTGGGTTCGGCCGTCACCGTGGGGCCTGCGGCCAGGAGGGTCTGCGGGCCGATGAGGATCTCGCCGGGGCCCGCGTTCTGCTCCAGCCGGGCGGCGATGTTGACGACCTCCCCGGAGACCAGGGCCTGCCGGGCGGTGGCATCCGAACCCGCCACCACCTGACCGGTGTTGACCCCGACCCGGGTGGTCAGCCGGATGCCGAGGGAGGCGTGCAGCTCCTCGTTGAGGGCGTCCAGCGCCCGGCGCATCCCGAGCGCCGCCGCCAGGGCCCGGCGGGCGTCGTCCTCGCGGACCACCGGTACGCCGAACACCGCCATGACCGCGTCCCCGATGAACTTCTCCGGGGTGCCGCCACGCGCCACGATCTGGGCGCTCATCGCCTCGAAGTAGCGCAGGGTCACCGTGCGCAGGGTCTCCGGGTCCAGCACCCCCGACAGCGCGGTCGAGCCCACGAGATCGCAGAACAGCACGGTCACCGGCTTGCGTTCGTCCTCCGGCGGCGGCGCGACGGGCGCGGGCGCCACCGCCGCCGGACCCGCGCACGGTGTTCCGCACGAGGAGCAGAACCGGGCCGTGGCGGGGAGATCCTGTCGGCACGAGGGGCAGATCATGGGCGGGTCCTCAACTCTCCTGGTCCAACTCTCGTGATCCGGGCGGGATCTGCTGATCCGGGCCGGTCCTGGTGGCGCCCGCGCCGGACCCCCGTCCTGGCGCGGACGCCACCCCGGGGAGCCCCGGAAGGCGCGTCTAGAACAGCGCGCCGCCCGCGATCTCCCCGTGGGCCTGGACCTCGGGGCCCACCGCGTCCAGCCGGCTCTTGACGTCGAGCAGCAGGGTGAGCTCCTGCGGTGTCAGCTCGCTCAGCACCTGGCGCTGCTCCTCGGTGAGGAGGTCCACGGGGAAGCCTGCCTCGTGCAACGCGGCTTCCATGGAAGGCTTTTCGGCATCGTTCGGTGGTGGTCCGGTCATCGGGTGACTCCCGTCGGTGGGGTGGGTCCGGCTCCCCGCGGCGGCGGGGCCGGTGCGGAGCGCCCGAGCCGGACGAACAGCCGGGTGAGCGCGTCGAGGGAGTGCAGCGCGCTGACCGCGACGGCCGCTTCCTGCTCCCGGGTCAGCGGCAGCCGGTCCAGCAGCGCGTGCAGCTCGTCCAGATGGCCGGTGTCCAGGGCCGCGTGCTCCCGTACGGTCCGCAGGGCGGCGGCGGGCAGCCCGGTCAGCGCGGCGATGCGTCCGGTCAGGCCGGGGGCGGGGGCGTACCCCTCCAGTACGGCGATATAGCCGAGCAGGGCCACCGGGTGGTGGTGCTCGATCCAGTAGTACTGGGGGCCGACGAGGGCGGCCACATCCGGCGGCGGCAGCGGGCCGAGTGCCTCCCCGGGCGTCGAGCCCGCCGCGCGGAGGTCCTCCAGCAGCCAGGCGTCATGGTCCGCCTCCTCCTGGATGTGCTCCGCCAGGTACGCGGCCAGCGGTTCCGCCAGCGGATCGCCGCGCCTCTCCGACGTACGCCGCAGGGCCAGCTCCATCAGCGGTACGGAGGCCCGGATCACGGCGTGCATGGCGCACAGGTACGCCCGGTAGCGCGGCAACAGGTCCCCGGCGCGCCACATATGGGCGGTCGCGCCCCGTAACTCCGGTTCGAGGAGCAGGAGTTTGGTACGCAGACGGGCTGAGGTCCTGGCGACGGCGGTGCTCATCGCGCTGCGCCCCGGGCGCCCACCAGCGGCGCGTACGCCGGGCAGCCGTGCCGCCGGACGACCCCCTCCGGCCCGCCCTGGGCACCCCGCAGCGCGGCGGTCAGGTCGAGCAGCGCCCCCGCGGGCCCGGCCGCCACGGCACGCGCCCCGGCCGCCACCGCCTCGTCGCCGTCCAGCGCCCGGCAGCCGTCGCAGTAGGAGCCCGGCCGGGGCGCGGCACCGGAGCGGGCGGCCAGATGCGCGGGGCCGACCGCACGGATCATCCTCAACACCGGTGACTCCAGGGCCCGTCGGCGTACGGTCCCCCAGTCGTCGGAGCCGATGTGCCCCAGGTCCAGATGGGCCGGGGCGGGCCGCCGGTCGACGGTGTCCTGGTTGCAGCAGGCCAGCACCGTACCGTCGAAGGCGACCACCGGCCAGGCGGCCATCGAGCACGGGGCCGCCGCCGAGGGATCGGGTCCGCTGCGTGCGGGCCGGGCCCAGGAGGCGGCCCGGCCGAACGGCCGCACCTCGTTGACGAGACACGGCACCCGGCCGCCGAACTCCCGCTCGATCGCCCGGGTGATGTCGGCCAGATACGGGTCCGCCGCGCCGGTCCCGGTGAGGTGGAAGCTGACGCTGACGCCCGACTCCCGGATGCGGTGCAGGGCGCGGAACACGTCGGCGCGCGCCACCTCCCGCTCGTGGTGGACGTCCAGGCTCGCGGAGAAGTGGTCGACCTGGGCGATCGCGCGCAGGATCGCGGGCGGGATCTCCCGCGAGCGGGCGAAGAACATCCCGCTCAGCACCGCCGTACGCGATCCGGCGCGGCGCGCCAGGAAGCTCAGCTCGCCGGTGAGCGTGGGCAGGAGCAGTGGCTCGCCGCCCGTCAGCATGACGACGTCCGGCCGGTTCTCCTCGGTGAACGAGCCGACGAACCGCAGGAGTTGACCGGCGTCCGGCTCCTCCCGCACGGTCAGGTCCGACCCGGTGGAGCAGTGCCCGCACCGCAGGGGGCAGCGGCGGGTGAGGCCGAGCAGCAGACCGGCGGCCGGGAAGGGCCGCAGTCCGACGAGTTCGGCGAGTTCCATACGGGCCGCCTCCTTCGGGGCTGTATGCGTCCGCGTGCATCCGCGTGCGTTCGCCCTGCGGGGCTGTGCGCGGTCCGTGTTCACGGGCTGTGCGCGGTCCGTATTCACAGGCTGCGCGCGT
Organism: Kitasatospora albolonga; assembly: GCA_002082585.1. Taxonomy (NCBI): domain Bacteria; kingdom Bacillati; phylum Actinomycetota; class Actinomycetes; order Kitasatosporales; family Streptomycetaceae; genus Kitasatospora; species Kitasatospora albolonga. Next base: position 2,398,989 of record CP020563.1, on the reverse strand, counting down.
CGGGCGCCCGTCCAGGCTGTGCCGGGCCGGTTCACCGGCGGTCTGCCATCGCTTCAGCGACGGTATGACCGCAGCTCAGGAGGGGGGCCGGGGCGGGCCGAGGGGCGCCGGGCGATCCCCGGCGGCGGGGTCCGGAGCCGTCGAGCTGGCCCGATACCGCCGCCATACCGCCGCCGAAGCGTCTCCCAGGCCGGCCCTCCTAACTTTCTCGGCAACGGCAGGCAACGGCCCGCCGCACCGGGGACCGCGGTACGCATCCGACGGATTCCGGGTCAGCAGTGACGAGTGGACGGAGACCACCATGTCCGAGAACACGAAGCCCGCCGCCGACGACACCAACGAGGACGGCACCGCCGAGGTCGAGGCGCACTCCGTGCTGGACCTCCAGGAGACGTCCGTCGACAAGGTCGTGGCGCCGGGCAGCTGCGTGAGCGTGCTCAGCGTCGTCCTGGAGAACTGACCGGGCGCGGTACCGGGGCGGGCGGCGCCACGGAGGCCGGGGGAGTTCTCCCGCCGTGGCGCCCGGCCGACCGGCCGGTGATGTGGGGCGGTTCCGTCACGACGGAGCCGCCCCGCCGCCGCTTCCGGCCCCGGAGGGCGACCGCCTCCGCCGAATGGCCCCCCGACACTGACACCGCCCCCGACACTGACACCGCCCCCGACACCGCCCCCCGACACCCCCGCCCACCACCGGGAGACCACGATGACCAAGCCGCTACGCGAAAACCGGGACTTCCGGCTGCTCTGGCTGAGCGGCCTCTTCGCGGTTCTGGGCGGGCAGATGAGCGCCCTCGCCCTCCCCCTGCTGGTCCTCAAGGAGACCGGCTCCCCCGTGCAGGCCGGCGCCGTCGGGACGGTGTCCGTCGGAGCCGTCCTGATCACCATGCTGCCCGGCGGGGTGATGGCCGACCGCATCGAACGCCGTCGGCTGATGAGGCTGTGCGACGTCGGCAGCCTGACCGTCGTCACCGCCCTGACCATCGCCGTCTTCCACGGGCACGCCCCCATGGTGCTCGTTCTGCTCGTCGCCGGGGCGGGCGCGGTGATCAGCAGCGTCTACGCGCCCGCCGTCTTCGGCCTGATGCGCGCGGTCGTCCCGGCCGACCAGATGGGCACCGCCACCGCCCGGCTCCAGGCGCGCACCCAGACGGCCCGGCTGGTCGGGCCGCTCGTCGGGGGCGCGCTCTTCGGCCTCCACCCGGCGCTGCCGTTCGCGGTCGAGGCGCTCGGCCTGCTCGCCTCGACCGTCTGCGTGGCTCTCGTACGTACGCGCTCGCGGGCCAGGACGGCGGCGGGCTCCGCGTTCAGCAAGCGGGAACTCACGGCGGGCCTCACGTTCCTGTGGAAGATCCCTTATCTGCGGACGGTCCTGCTCATCTTCGGCCTGGGCATGAACTTCGCGTTCGGGTCCCTCACCTTCATCGCGCTGACCGCGTTCTCCGACGGGGGCCGGTCCGGGATCGGCGGCGGCTTCGTCATCAGCTGTGTCTCCGCCGGGGCCCTGGCCGGGGCGCTGTTCGCCCCGCGGATCGACCCCGCCCGGCACTCCCGGGTCCTGATCGTCGCCACCTGCTGGACCTGTGTGACGGCCGCCGGGGTGATGGCGTGGATCGGCCGACCGGTGGTGGCGGGGCTGATGTGCGCGCTGTGCATGTTCCTGTCGACGGTCGCCAGTATCGGGTTCCTGTCGAAGCTGCTGGTGGTGACCCCGGAGGAGAAGGTGGGCCGGGTGCAGAGCGCGGCCGGTTTCCTGTCCTCCATGGTCCAGCCGTTCGGGCCGCTGGCGGGCGGCGCCCTGCTGATGGCGTTCGGGGCCCGCTGGGCCTTCGGCCTGACCGGGTGCGTGCTGGCCGTGTCCGCCCTCGTGGTCACCTTCGCCTCCTCGGCCCGGGCGGAACCCGCCGACCCGGTGAGGCCCGCCGACCCGCCGGAAGCCGGGACCGACGGCCGGCCGGAACTCGCCGACCCGCCGGAGCCCGCCGACCCGGTGGAGCCCGGGCCCAAGCACGCCACCCCCGGGGTCTGACCCCCTCCGAGCGGTCCTCGCCCCCGCGAGAGGCATTCGCCCCCTTCGAGAAGAGAGAGCCGAGCGTGCCAGCCGCCGTCCAGGAAACCCAGCTCTACTGCCTTGCCGACCGTACGTACTACGACACCCCCGACCGGCTGCCCGACGCCGACTCCCGCTACCGGCTCGCCACCGACCCGCCCCCGCCGGGCTGGCGCCGCCAATCCGTGGGCCTGTGGGCCTCGTTGACACCCGAGCACACCCAACCGGCCGAGCAGGGCTGGAAGATCCATGTGTCCACCGTCCCCGGCGAGGCCGAGGCCACCCTGCGGGACGTGGCCCGGATCTGCCTCCGGCACGGCGTACCGTTCAAATTCCTGCGCAGCGCACGGGCGTTGGCGCTGATGGCGGACAAGCACATGAACCGCGGCGGCGCGGGCAAGTTCATCGCCGTCTACCCGCCCGACGACACCGCCTTCCGGTCGCTGGCCGACGAGCTGTCCACGGCCCTGGCCGGGCGGAGCGGCCCCTACATCCTCAGCGACCTGCGGATCGGCGACGCCCCCGTGTACACCCGGTACGGCGCCTACGTGCCCCGCTGGTGCGCCGACGGCGAGGGCCGACGCGTGCTCGCTCTCCGGGACCCCTCGGGGAATCTCGTACCCGACGAGCGCGGTGTGGTCTTCCGTACGCCCGCCTGGGTCGAGGTGCCCCCGTTCCTGCGCCCGCACCTCGCGGCGCGCGCCGCCGCCCGCGACGACACCTTCCCGTACACGGTCACCGAGGCCCTCCAGTTCTCCAACGCGGGCGGGATCTACCTGGCCACGGACCGGCGGACGGGCCGCCGCGTGGTGCTGCGCGAGGCGCGTCCGCACTGCGGCCTCGACGGGGCGGGCGACGACGCCGTCACCCGGCTGCACCGCGAGCACCGGGCGCTGACGGCGCTGGCCGGACTCGACTGCGTACCGCGGGTGTACGGCGTACGGACCGTCTGGGAGCACCACTTCCTGATCGAGGAGCACATCGAGGGCGCCACCCTCCTGGACGAGATCGTCGCCCGCTTCGCCCTCGTACGCGGCGCGGACACGGCCGACGAGCTCGCGCCCTACGTCGCCTGGACCGAGGCGATGGCCGGCGAACTGACCCGGGCGCTGGACGCGATCCACGCGCGCGGCCTGCGCTTCGGCGATCTGCACCCCTCCAACATCATCGTCCGGCCCGACGGACGGATCGCCCTCGTCGACTTCGAGTACGCCACCGGGCTCGACGACCCGGACACCCCGCTCGCCGGGGCCCAGGGGCTCCAGGCACCGCCCGGCACCCCCGGGGCGGAGGCCGACGCGTACGCGCTCTGGGCGACCTGGCTCACCATGCTGATGCCGCTCACGGAGATGGCCGGGCTGGAGCGGGCGAAGGCCCTGACGCTGGAGAGCTGGGCCCGGCGGCGGTACGGGCTCGGGGCCGGGGCGGGCCCGCGCCGCCCCGCCCTCCTCCACGGCCTGGATGCCTCACGGCGGCGCGAGGCCGAGGTGGCGGCCCTGTTCGAGGGGCCGGACGTGGACTGGGCGGGCCTCCGCACCCGCCTGCTCGCCGGGGTGCGCGCCGGGGCCACCCCCGAACGGGCGGACCGCCTCTTCCCCGGCGGCCCGGGCCTCTTCACGACCGGCGGGACCGACCTCGCGAACGGCGCGGCCGGGGTCCTGTACGCCCTGCACCGGACGGGCGCCCCCGTCCCCGGGGAGTGGACCGACTGGCTCGTGTCCGCCGCGTACCGCAGGGACCCCGCCGCGCCGGGCGGCCTCTTCGACGGGCTGCCGGGCACGGCCCTGGTGCTCGCGCTCCTGGGCCGCGCCGAGCAGGGGCGGGAGCTGTGGGACCGGGCGGTGTCCGCCGCGCCCCCGGCCCCCTCGGCGGACCTGTTCACCGGGCGCGCGGGCACCGCCCTCGCCGCGCTGCGCCTGGCCCGGGCCCTGGACGGCCGGGCCCCCGACCCCCGGCTGACCGACACCGCCCTGCGCACCGCCCGCGAACTGGACCGGCTGGTACGGGGTGAGCCGGTGGCCGGGGTGCGCCTCCCGGAGTCGGCGGGGCTGCTGCGCGGGCTGAGCGGGGCCGCCCTGCTCCACCTGGAGCTGTACGCCCTGACCGGCGAGACCTGGCTGCGCGAGGCCGCCCGCACCGCCCTGGAACGCGAGGCGGGACACCTCGTCGCCCTGGACGACGGCACGCTCCAGGTGAAGGACGGCCGACGCCATCTGCTCTATCTGAACCAGGGCAGTTCGGGCGTCGCCCTGGTGGCGCAGGCGTACACCGCCCACCACGAGGACCCCGCCCTGAGCGCCCTGATCCCCGGCGTGCGCAAGGGCTGCGCCATGGAGTTCGTCCGCGAACCGGGGCTGTTCACCGGCCGGGCGGGGCTCGCCGCCACGGCCGGCCAGCTGTCGCCGGAGGGCCGTACGGGGCCCGAGGTCCTGGCCTCCGTACGCAACCTCACCTGGCACCTCATCGCCGACGGGGACCGGCTGCTGGTCCCGGGCGCCACCCTGCGGCGCTGCTCCGCCGACCTGGCCACGGGGGCGGCGGGGCTGCTGCTGGCCCTGCACTTCCTGTCTGCCGGAAAGGGCGATGAGGCGGAGGGGCCGAGGGAGGGCGGCGGCCTGCTGGAGCTGCTCACCCTGGGCTGACGGGAACACCCATGCGCGGGAGCGGGAGGATTCACGTGCGGGAATCCTCCCGCTCCCGCGCGTACAGACAGAGCAGCCGTGGCACTTCGTACAGCGCGGCGTGCGCGGTGACCTCCCCGGTCGGCGAGGTCACCGCCCCCGCGTCGATCAGCGACTCGACCGTACGGATCGCGGCCCGCTCCCCGCACCCCAGCGCCTCCATCGCCCCGTCCAGGGTGAACCCGCCGTCCTGCACGGCCCCGGCCAGCCGCCCCAGCGCCCGCCGGTCGTCCGCCGTCAGGTCCTGCCAGCCGGACGCCATCCGCAGCCGTACGGAGACATCCCCGGCGACCAGTTCGTCCAGGGCCGCCGACATATCGCCGAGCCGGTCCGCGTACTCCGCCAGCGGCAGATGCCGCAGCACCGACAGCCGCATCCCGCCCACCCCCACGGCCAACGGCAGGGCGCCACAGGCCCGGACGATCCGCAGGGCCGACCCCGGATCGGTCCGCAGCCGCCCGGCCCCGATCAGCTTGCCCAGCAGCTCCAGCGCCTCGCCGTCCGCCAGGGAGGCCAGGGCGATCCGGTGCACGGGGGCCAGCCCCGCCAGCTGCCCGCGCGCGGTGAGCACCACCGAGGACGGCCCGGAGCGGGGCAGCAGCCCCCGTACGGACGCCTCGTCCGGTACGTCGTCGAGGACGATCAACGCCCGGTGCTGCGACAGCCACTCCTGCCAGGCGTCCTCCGCGTCCTGCGAAACGGCCGCCGCGCCGCCCCCGGCCCCTTCCGGAGCCCCCTCCGGTCCCGCTGCCCCCTCCTGTCCCGCCGGAACGGGCGCCCCGGACAACCGCCCCAACGCGCCCAGGACTTCCGCCGGGGTACGGGTCGTGCCGTCCTCGCGGCGGACCCGGACGTGGAAGCGCCCGTCGGGGAAGCCGTCGCCGAGCAGATGGGCCGCCCGCAGGGCCAGCGCCGACTTCCCGGAGCCCGCGGGACCCGAGACGATCACCACGCGCTCGTCCGCCGAGCCCAGCACGGCCAGCAGGTCGCGGAGTTCCTCGCGGCGGCCGGTGAAGTCCCGGGGCGCTGCGGGCAGGGCCGTACGGCGCGAGGTGTTCCGGGTGTTCGCGGAGGGACGGGCGGCGCGGCCCCGGCCGAGCATCGCCCCGTACAGGGCCGCCATCGCCGGGCTCGGCTCAAGCCCCAACTCCCGGGCCAGTAACTGCCGGTAGTCGTCGTAGACCGCCAGCGCCTCGGCCTGCCGCCCGGACTGGTGCAGCGAGTTCATCCAGGCCGCCCGCAGCCGTTCCCGCAACGGGTGGCGCTCCACCAGATCGCGCAGGCCGTCCACCGCGACGGCGGCCCGGCCGAGCTCGATCTCGGTCTCGGCCCAGTCCTCGTACACGGTCAGACATCGGGCCTCCAGCCGCTCGGCCTCCTCCGCGACCCCGGTGGAGTCCCGCAGGTCGTTCAGCGGCGGCCCCTCCCACAGGTCCAGGGCCTCGCGCAGCAGCCGGGCGGCCGTCCGCAGGTCGCCGCGCTCCCCGGCGGCCCGCCCGGCGCGGGCCAGGGACCGGAAGCGCAGGGTGTCGAGCTCGCCCTCGTCGATGCGGAGCCGGTAACCGCCGCAGCCGTGGACGACCCGGTCCCGGCCGTCGCTTCCGGCACCGCCCAGGAGGGTGCGGGCGGCGCTGACGTAGACCTGGAGGTTCTTGCGCGCGGTGCGGGGAGGGTCCTCGGGCCATACCGCGTCGGTCAGCACATCGACGGGGACGGGGGTGTTGGGGCGGGCGAGCAGGGTGGCGAGAACGAGGCGCTGTTTGCGCGGGCCGAGCGGGAGCGGGTGGCCGTCCCGCCGGGCGGTGAGCGGGCCGAGCAGGGAGAAGTACACCGCGCCGGTGGGGGCCGGGCGGACGGGAGGTCGGATCATCAGCGGGCCTCCGGGAGCGGGGACGGGCGGCAGACTGGCGTACGTACCTGCCGATGCTGCCGCCGTACGGTCACCGGCACATCGGGGCCGGACCCGCATGTTCCGCCCGCACACCCGACCGAAACCGTCCGGCACCCCCAGGTTGTGGGGGCTCCGGCGGAACGGCCGGGTACGACCGCCCCACGCCGCCCCACGCCCCCTCGCGTCCCCTCAGGCCGGTTCGACCGCGCACTCCGCCGCGAACTCGCACAGCGCCGAGCGGTCCGCCCGGCCCGTCTTGCTGAGCAGGCTGGCCATGTGCTTCTCCACCGTGCGCGGCGAGATGGAGAGCCGCCGGGCGATCTGCTGGTTCCCCGGCCGCTCCGGGAGCAGTACGAACACCTCGTACTCGCGCGGGGTCACCCCGCTCGTCCGCAGCGACAGCGGGATGCGGTCCCAGCCGCCCCGGTGCTGGGTGACGCTCGCCCCCGCCTGCCGCAGCGCCGCCCGGCACGCGGAGGCGACGGGCTGCACCCCGACCCCGTAGAAGAACTCCTCGGCCCGCCGCAGCCACGCCACCGGATCGCCCCAGCCGTCGGTACGGGCCGCCTCCGCGACCAGGCGCAGACCCAGGTGACGGGCGACCGGAAAGGGCGCGGCCCGGGCGTCGAAGGAGGCCACCAGACGGGCGGCCCCGGTCCGGTCGCCCGCGCGGCCCAGCAGCACCGCCTCCGCCAGCTCCAGGAACTGCCCGTTCCAGGCGAGTTGGGCCCCGGGCGATGCGCGTACGGTCTCGAACTCCGCCCGGTCCGCCGCCCCCGCCAGCACCCGCAGGAAGGGCCGCAGCCCGTAACTCCCGCTCAGATAGAAGTAGCTGGGGTGGTCCCGCTCCCAGGCCAGCACCGCGTCCAGCCCCGCCAGGGCCCGCTCCCGGTCCTCCTCCAGGAGCGCCCCGATCGCCTTGCACAGCCCCAACTGGTGGGGTACGAGGAGGGATTGCTCACCGCCCGCCCGCCGGAAGGCCGCCAGGGAACGGTCCATCTCCCGCCGCCGCCCCCGGTGCGCGGCCATCGTGGCAGCGGAGAGCAGCAGATAGCGGACGGCCGAGTGGTTGCCGACCCGGGCGCTGGCCTCCAGTGAACGGTCGATGATCTCCTGCGCCTCGTCCCAGCGGGCGCACAGCACCGCGTTCATGGCGAGCAGCCCGTCCACCGTCTGGGTCAGCAGCAGCGCACCCAGCTCCGTGGCCGCCGCGCGGGCCGAGCGCAGCCGGGAGGCGTCCCCGGTCCGCATGAAGGCGTTGGCCCCCAGCCGCACCAGCGCCTCCACCCGCCAGACGGGCAGGGCGTGTTCGGTGGAGAGGACGAGCATCCGCTCCAGACAGGCGTCCGCCGCGTCGAACCCCTTCTCCCGCAGCAGCAGCGCCAGCAACTGCCACGCCTGGCAGGCGACGACGGGCAGCCCCTCCGCCTCGGCGATCTCCGCGGCCTCCCGGGCGGCCCGCTCGGTCTCCTCCGGGTCCCGGTGGTCCTGCCCCGGCAGCAGGGCGAGATGGCTGTCGGCGACGGCGAGCGCGGCCCGGCGGCCGGGCGCCGGTACCCGGCCGAGCAGGGCGCGGGCGGCGTCGATCTGGCGGGCCGCGTCCGCCGCCCGCTCGGCCATCACCGCCACCCAGGCGATCTTGATGTGGACCTCGCCGCGCCGGTCGGCGGCCTCCGTGCGCGCCGGTACCGGAGGAAGCGTTTCTGCCAGCGTCAGGGCGTTGTCCAGATCGCCGCCCTCGGCCCGCGCCACCGCCAGGGATTCGGTGATGGCCGCCCGGTCGGCGTCGGCGGCCAGGGGGCAGGCCCGCTCCAGCAGCACCACGGCCGAACCATGCGCCCCCGAGGCGAGCATCCGTCTCCCGGCCTCGGCGAACCGCAGCGCGGCCCCGGCCCGGTTGCCCGCGGCCAGGTGGAGGGAGGCGACGAGCTGCTGCCCGTCCTCGTCGAGCGGCAGTCCGGAGTGCTCGACGGCCCCGGCGGCGCGGCGGGCGAGCGAGGCGCGCTCGGCCGGGGCGAGCGAGGAGATCAGGGCCTCGGCGGTCAGCGAGTGCCGGAAGGCGTAACGGTCGGGGGCGGCCCCGTCGGGGGCGATCACGCCCGCCTCGACGGCGGACCGCAGATGGGTGAAGAGGGCCCGGTCCTCGAACCCGGTGACGGTCTGGAGCACCGGCACCGAGAACTGGCCGCCCAGGGTGGCCGCCGCGAGGAGCAGATCCCGGACCGGTTCGTCCAGCCGGTCCAGTCGCCGGGCCCAGCTGCGCACGATGCCCGAGGGGACCGGCCCCCCGGGGTGCTCGGCCGCCTCCCAGCCGCCGTCCCCCCGGCGTAACTGCCCGGTGTCCAGCAGATCCGCCAGCAGGACTTCCACCAAGTACGGGTTGCCGCCCGCGCGTTCGGTCAGCCGCCGGTGCACCACCGGGGGTATCTCCTCGGGCGCCGACTCCAGGCACGCCCCGGTCAGCGCCCGCACCTGATCGCCGCCGAGCGGTTTCAACTCCCGTACGGAAGCGGCCTGACGGCGCTCGGCGGAGCGTATGAGGTCGAGCGCGGCACCGGCCTCCGGGCGGCAGGTGCCCAGGAGCAGGATCGGCAGATCGGCGAGGTTGTCGATGACGTACTCGACCACCGCGACCGTCTCCGTGTCACTGTCGTGCAGATCCTCCAGCAGGATCGCGCACCCGGACTCCCGGCCCAGCACCGACAGCAGCCGCAGCAGCGCCTCCGCCAGCTCGATCACGGTCTCCGGGTAGCTGGGGGCCGCCTCCCGGCGCCACTCGGGGACCAGCCTGGCCAACGCCGGGTGGTAGGGCTCCAGTTCGGGATCGGTCGGCGTACCGGCGGCCCGGAAGCGGGAGGAGAGCGCTTCCACGAGCGGCCGGAACGGGACGACGAGACCGGTCGAGGTGGCCCGGCCGCGCAGTACGGGCATGCCCGATCCATAGGCCCGGTAGGCGCATTCGCCCACCAGCCGGGACTTTCCTATCCCCGCTTCGCCGAGGAAGAACAAGGCGCGCCCCGAACGCCGTCGTACGGCGTCCAGGGCGCTGCTCAGCAGGCCGATTTCCTCGTCCCGCCCGACGATGACCGGCGAAGTGGCTCGCATGGCCGCAGGCTACTGGAGTCGTAACTCATGCGGCAGTGTCCCAATGCGCCACATTGAGGGCCGAGATGTGGCTAAACGGGAATCATGGTGGTCCACGGCAGGTCGATGGTGTTGCCGAGGCCGGTCTCCGAGGCGCTGAGGAGCCTGTTGCGCATCCCCAGCCCGCCACCGATGCCGAGGGATATCTGCCCGGCCGGGTGGTCGTAGGCGCCCTCCTGGCCGAGGTCGCCGGAACCCTGCGACGCCGATTCGCTGATGTGCGTCATCTCTTCCTCATTCTCTGCTTGGTCGACAGCTTTTCGATACGGGCCGACAGGCTGACGGATCACGTATTACGCAGTGCTCATGGGCGAATTGAGGTGGGCGGAATGATGGAGGCAGCCGGAGCGGACGGGGTGGACGGAACAGAAGCAACGGATGGAGCTGGCGGAACAGAAGAAACAGACGGAACAGACGGAACGGGCGGAACAGATAGAGCCGACGGGTGGAGGAGCAGCGCGGAGCCGATCCGGTCGGGGAACCCCGCCCGCAGCAGTCCGTGCCCGATCCCCGCGAGGCCGGTGAGCAGCCCCGGGTGCGGTACGTGGCCGGGGGTCCCGCAGCGCGGTCCCTCCCGGTCGGCGGCGGCCAGCAGGGTCCCGGCCCGGCGCACCCACGCGGTGCGGTCGCCGGTCAGGGCCGGGTGGCCGAGCAGCTCCAGCAGCCCCAGCTCGCCGTGGCAGAGGCTGTCGTCGGCGAGTGCGGCGGAGTCCACGGGCCCACCGGCCCGCTCCGCCAGCCAGTCGGCCAGATCGGGATCGGCGAGCGCGGCCGGGCTGTCCGCGATCGCGAGGGCCACCCCGGTGGCCCCCTCGCACCAGGCCCGGCCCCCCGTCACCTCGACGGCCGCCCGGCGCAGGGCCCGCAGCCCCGCCGTACGGTACTGCTCACCGCCCCCCGCCCCGGCGAACCGCAGCAGCGCCCAGCCGATGCCCGCGCTCCCCTCCGCGAAGCCCCCGGCTGCCGGGAGCGTCGCGACGGCGAGCCGCTCGGCGCAGCGCTCGGCACCCCGCCAGGCTTCGGCCCGGCCGGTGGTGCGGTACACCGCGAGCAGGGAGGCCAGCCCGCCGGCCGCCCCGCCGCGCACCCCGTGCCCGGTCTCGGCCGTACCCGCCGCGCAGGCCAGCAGGGTGGCCGGGCCTGCCCAGCCCCGTACCGTACGGTCGTCGAGCAGCGCACCCACCTCGGCCAGGGCGTACGCGATGCCGCCGAGGCCCGCGAAGGCCCCCGAGCCCAGCACCGCGAGGTCGTCCATCCGGCCGTGCAGCGCGTCCAGCAGCCCGGGCACCGGGGCCAGCGCCTCGCGGGCCGCCTCGGCGTACCGCTCGGCGCCGGTGAGGGCGGCCAGTTGGGCGAGGAAGAGCGCGGGACCCGTGTAGCCGCTCGCGAGGTCGGCGGCCATCGGCGTGAGGCGCCAGTGGCGTTCGCCGAGCAGCTCCAGCCCGATCCAGTTGGTGCGGCCCTCGTGCCGGTAGGCGAGCGAGACGAGCTGATCGCCCACCGACCGTGCGGCGGACAGGAGTTGCTCCGGCTCGGGGGCCGTCGCCGCCGTCCGGGCCCGGGTGCCGCCCGCCGCCCGGTGCGGGGGTTCGGGGGAGGTGGACACCATCGCGATCCGGATGATCCGTTCCTGGTCCTGGCGGTCCACCGTGTCCATGGCCCGCACCTTCGCCTCGACCCGGGCGAGCCCGGTGGGCCCCGGCGCGACCGGCACCCCGCGACCGGTGCCGCTCCACAGCTCGGCGGTGCCCGGCCGGGTGAGGAAGACCGGCACGTCACCGGCCCACAGCTGCTCGATCTCCGCGTCCTCCAGACCGGGCAGCGCGGGCACGCCCAGGGTGGGGGTGTGCAGCAGGGAGAGGACCCGGTGGCGTTCGGCGGAGCTCCGCATCAGGTCGGGGTGGGTCGACTCGTCGAGCAGGGTGGTGTACGTCCAGGTCGGCCGGGCCACCACCCGTACCTCGTCCTGCGTGAACCCGCTCAACAGGCCCCTGGGCCCCAGCAGTTCGTCACGGTGGTCGCTGATGGCGGTGTACCCGGCCCGGAACCCCTCGCACAGGGCGTCCGTGTACGCGGACGGGTCGACCGGACTCCCGTCCAGCCGGGGCCGGTTGGCCGACGCGGCGAACCGGCCGGAGCGCCGGACCAGCCGCATGGAGTCCGTACCCGCCCCCGTCCAGTCGGCCGTCTCGATCGGACAGGCGGCGGCCCGGCCGCCCCCGATGGCGGAGACGTCGAGCGCGGCCGAGTCCCCGACCAGCAACTGCGGCAGCAGCCCCACCCGGTGGACCGAGGCGTGCAGGGCCCGGGCGGCGGGGTCGGAGGAACGGGCCTGGGGAAGCGGCGGATGGAAGAGGGTCTCCACATCCACCAGCACCGGCTGCGGCCCGCAGGCGATCAGGTTCTCCTGGTGCAGATCGGTCCCGTCCAGCAGATGGAGCAGGGCCAGCAGCGCCCCCTGGCGCCGGTAGAAGAGCCCGGTCTCCGCCGCCGACGAGCACGGCCGCTCCTCGACGAACTCCACCCACCCGTACTCACCCCGGTCCAGCACCCGTAGAGCCCGCAGCCCGGGTGTCCCGGGGAGCGAACCGAACCACTCCAGCAGGGAGTTGAAGTGCCGGTGCGCCGCGAGCGGACGCGGCTTGTAGACCAGCCGGGTGCCGTCGGCGAATCGCAGCAGCATCACCGACCGCCCTCCGCGATGACTGTCCCCGGCCCCCGCCTCGACCCCGGACAGCGCCCCGGGCCCCGGCACGGCTCCATCCGCCCTCGCCCCCCGGTCGCCCAGCACCCCCGAGGCCACCAGCAGCGCCCGGTCGTCGGCGAACCTGCCGAGCATCTCCGTGAACGCGTCGGCGGCGGCGAGGCTCGCCCGCGCCAGGATGCGGGCCAGTACGGGATAGGCGGTGACGAGGGCCGCGAGCCCGTCCCGCCCCGCCACCAGCCGCAGGAAGTCCCGGAACCGCTCCTCGGGCCCGTCCCCGTCCAGCCGCCCGGCCCGCCGCGCCTTGTGCAGCTCCAGCACGAGCGTCCGCGCCGCGAGCCGGGCCAGGCGCCGGGTCAGCTGGGACCGGAAATCCTCCAGTACGGGGGCGAGCCCGACGGCCGTCCCGCCCCGCACGGCGTTGTTCGACGGCGAGGCCAGCAGCCGCCCGGCGGCCCGCTCGGCGAACGGGGCCACGACGAGGGCGAATCCGGTGAGCCCGGGGTACTCCCGCTCGGGGACGACGGCCTCGGCGGGCGCGGCGGCGATGACGTCCCGGACGAAGACGGCCCAGTCGGGCTCGCCGGTGGGAGGCTTCCCGACGACTCCGGGGTGCCACCAGGGGGAGGGTGTGCCGTGGGGGGCGGCGGGGGTAATGCCGGGTGTGGTTCCGGTTCCGTTGGTGGGGCGGGTGCTGGTGGTGGCGGTGCGGGGGCGTACACCGGAGGCATGGGCTCTGTTCGCGCTCACGACCCCGGCGGTCCCGTTCGCGGCCGGGGGAGCGAGACGGACAGCGGCCTTCGTACGGCTACCGCCGCTGACATCGCTGTCGCCACCGCCACCGCGACTGACATCGCCGCTGCCGCCGCTCCCGCGCCCGCCCCTGCCGATCAGTTCCTCTTCCGCCTCCGCCACCGCACCTCCCAGGTCGGGGACGGCCCACCGGACCGCCCGCGACCATCCTGGCGGGGGAGGACCCGGGGCACATGGGGGAGTTGCCCCCATCTTTCGCCCTCTGGCCCTCCGGCCCCTCACACCGCCCGGGGCGGAGCCGTGGACCCCCGGATCATCAGCTCGGCCGCGATGGTGGCGATGCCCCCCGGCGGCGGGTTCTCCTTGCCCATGGCGATCCGGCCCGCCCGCGCGCCCGCCTCGAAGAGCGGCAGCCGTACGGTCGTCAGGGCGGGGACGGCGTCCACCGAGAACGGCAGGTCGTCGAAGCCCGCCACCGAGATGTCCTGCGGGATGCGCAGCCCCCGGTCCCGTACGGCCGCGCAGGCGCCCAGCGCCACGGTGTCGTTGGCGGCGGCGATCGCGGTCACGTCCGGGGCCCGGCGCAGTATTTCGAGGGTGGCCTCGTACCCGGAGCGCCGGTCGTAGGGCCCGTGCACGGTGAGCCGCTCCTGGTAACCGGCCCCCGGGTCCCCGGCCCCCGAGTCCCCGGGCTCCGCTTCGATGCCCGCGCCCCGCAGGGCCTCGCGGTGGCCCTCCAGCCGGTGCCGGGTGGTGGTCCGGTCCGGGGGCCCGGCGACGTAACCGATCCTGCGGTGGCCCAGCGCGACCAGGTGCTCGGTCAGCCGGCGCCCGCCGCCCCGGTTGTCGAAGGCGAGCGCGGCGACGAGCGCGTTCCCGTCGGAGAGCGGGGGCCGCCCGCAGAAGACGATCCGGGTGCCCGCGTCGGCGAGCCTGGCCAGCTTCGCGGAGATCGCGGCCTGGTGCGCCTCGTTCTCGACCGCGCCTCCGGTGAGGACGACGGCGGCGGCGCGCTGGCGCTGGAGGAGGGTGAGGTAGGTGAGCTCGCGCTCGGGGGAGCCGCCGGTGTTGCAGATGACGGCCAGCTTCTCGCCGCCCGCCCGCCCGGAGCCGTCGCCGGGCCCGCCGATCTGGGTCTGCGCGGCCCCGGCCATGATCCCGAAGAAGGGGTCCGCGATGTCGTTGACCAGGATGCCGACGAGGTCCGATGTGGCGGCGGCCAGCGAGCTGGCGGGTCCGTTGAGCACGTAGTCCAGGTCGTCCACCGCGCGCAGGACCCGCTCCCGGGTCGAGGCGGCGACCGGGTAGTTGCCGTTCAGCACACGGGAAACGGTGGCCGGGGACACCCGGGCGCGAGCCGCCACGTCCGCCAGGGTGACTGTCATCGCTGTCCTCCGTGAGGTCATGGGCGGCCCCCTCTTGTCCGGCCGCTGTCGGCAGGCTAGCGTCCTCTCGCATAGAAAGCGCTTACTACGGCTGTACGCCGACAGGGAGGGAACTTCGTGACACGCAGGACAGTGCGCATCGCCATGAACGGCGTCACGGGTCGCATGGGGTACCGGCAGCATCTGGTGCGCTCGATCCTCGCGATCCGCGAGCAGGGCGGCCTGGACCTCGGCGACGGCGAGGTGCTCTGGCCCGAACCCGTCCTTGTCGGCCGCCGTGCCCACGCCCTGGAGGAACTGGCGGCCCGCCACGGCCTCACCGAGTGGTCGACGGACCTGGACGCGGTGCTCGCGGACGACACGGTCGACATCTACTTCGACGCGCAGGTCACCTCGGCCCGGGTGGAGGCGGTCAAGAAGGCGGTGGCGGCGGGCAAGCACATCTATACGGAGAAGCCCACGGCGACGGACACCGCGGGCGCTCTCGACCTGGCGCGCCTCGCCCGGGACGCGGGCATCAAGCACGGCGTGGTCCAGGACAAGATCTTCCTGCCGGGCCTGCTCAAGCTGAAGCGCTTGATCGACGGCGGCTTCTTCGGCGACATCCTCTCCGTCCGAGGGGAGTTCGGCTACTGGGTCTTCGAGGGCGACTGGCAGGAGGCCCAGCGCCCCTCGTGGAACTACCGCGCGGAGGACGGCGGCGGGATCGTCGTGGACATGTTCCCGCACTGGGAGTACGTGCTCCACGAGCTGTTCGGCCGGGTCACCTCCGTGACGGCTCAGGTGCGGACGCACGTTCCGCGACGCTGGGACGAGCACGGCAAGCCGTACGAGGCGACCGCCGATGACGCCGCGTACGGGATCTTCCAGCTGGCGGGCGGGGCGGTCGCGCAGATCAACTCCTCCTGGGCGGTACGGGTGCACCGCGACGAGCTGGTGGAGTTCCAGGTGGACGGCACGCACGGCTCGGCGGTGGCGGGCCTGCGCAACTGCCGCGTACAGCACCGCTCTTCGACGCCCAAGCCGGTCTGGAACCCCGACCTCCCGGTCACCGAACCCTTCCGCGACCAGTGGCAGGAGATCCCGGACAACCAGGAGTTCGACAACGGGTTCAAGGCGCAGTGGGAGCTGTTCCTGCGCCATGTGGCGCTGGACGAGCCGTACGCGTGGGACCTGCTGGCCGGGGCGCGGGGCGTCCAACTCGCGGAACTGGGCCTGAAGTCGTCCGCCGAGGGCCGCCGCTTCGAGGTCCCGGAGCTGACGCTGTGACGGTGCGGGAGGTCCCGCTGCCCCAGGGCCCGTACACCCCGCGCACCACCCCGCTGGACCTGCCCCCGTCAGGGGTGCCCCTCACCTCCCGTACGGTCTTCTCGGCGGCCCACGTGGTGGCGGACCCGTACGCGGATGCCGGTCCGGACGCCCCGGCGGCCGTCGACTGGGAGTCCACGCTCGCCTTCCGCCGCCATCTCTGGGCGCACGGCTTGGGCGTGGCGGAGGCGATGGACACCGCGCAGCGGGGGATGGGCCTGGACTGGCCGGGTGCGGCCGAACTGATCCGGCGCTCGGCGGCGGAGGCGAGGGCGGTGGGCGGGAGGATCGCGTGCGGGGTCGGCACGGACCAACTCCCCGCGTCCCCCCGGCCGACACTGGCGGAGGTCGGATCGGCGTACGAGGAGCAACTGACCCTGGCCGAGGCGAACGGCGTACAGCCGATCCTGATGGCGTCGCGGGCGCTGGCCCGCGCGGCAAGGGGCCCGGAGGACTATCTGGCCGTCTACGCCCACCTCCTGCGCCAGGCTTCCGGGCCGGTGATCCTGCACTGGCTGGGCCCGATGTTCGACCCGGCGCTGGCGGGCTACTGGGGCAGCCCGGACCTCGACGAGGCGACGGACACGTTCCTGAAGGTCATCGCCGAACACCCGGACAAGGTCGACGGCATCAAGATCTCCCTCCTGGACGCGGCGCGTGAGATCGACGTACGCCGCCGCCTCCCGGCCGGGGTGCGCTGCTACACGGGCGACGACTTCCACTACCCGGAGCTGATCGCGGGCGACGAACAGGGCTTCAGCCACGCCCTGTTGGGCATCTTCGACCCGCTGGGGCCCTTGGCGGCACATGCGGTACGGGT
Organism: Kitasatospora albolonga; assembly: GCA_002082585.1. Taxonomy (NCBI): domain Bacteria; kingdom Bacillati; phylum Actinomycetota; class Actinomycetes; order Kitasatosporales; family Streptomycetaceae; genus Kitasatospora; species Kitasatospora albolonga. The sequence continues at coordinate 2,382,256 of CP020563.1, read as the reverse complement.
CCTGGACACGGGGGACGTGGACGGCTTCCGGGCCCTCCTCGACCCCACGGTCGCACTCTCCCGCCACCTCTTCGAGCCGCCGACCCGCTTCTACAAGACGGGGGTTGTCCTGCTGGCCTGGCTGGCGGGCCACCAGGAGCACTTCACGATGGTGGGCGGCCTCCAGTCGGCGCGCTCGCTGCCGCACCTGACGAAGGCGTACGAACTGGCGGACGGCCTGGGCCTGTTCCCGGACCCGGAGCTGGCGGCACACCGGATGCGAGCACTCCTCGCGGTCCACGGAGGAACGCGATGAGCGACCCCCTCACCCGTCTCTCGCTCAACCAGGAGACGATCAAGCAGTGGTCGCTGCCCGAGCTGGCGGAGGGGTGCGTCACGGCGGGGATCGGCATGGTCGGCCTGTGGCGGGCGCCGGTCCAGGCGTACGGCGTCGAGCGCACGGCGAGGCTCCTCTCCGACGCCGGGCTCACGGTCACCAGCCTCTGCCGGGGCGGCTTCCTCACCGCCACGGACCCGGTGGAGCGGGCCGGCGCCCTGGACGACAACCGCCGGGCGATCGACGAGGCGGCGGCCCTCTCGACGGACACCCTGGTCCTGGTCTCCGGCGGACTCCCGCCCGGCAGACGCGACTTGTACGGGGCGCGGGAACGGGTGGCGGACGCGCTGGCCGAACTCGCCCCGTACGCGGGCGAACGCGGCGTACGCCTGGCGATCGAACCGCTGCACCCGATGTTCGCCTCGGACCGCTGCGTGGTCTCCACCCTGGCCCAGGCCCTGGACCTCGCGGAACGCTTCCCGGCCGAGCAGGTGGGGGTGGTCGTCGACACCTACCACGTCTGGTGGGACGACCGGGCCCCCGCCGAGATCGCCCGCGCGGGCGCGGGCGGCCGTATCCACGCCTTCCAGTTGGCCGACTGGATCACCCCGCTCCCGGCGGGCGTCCTGCTGGGCCGGGGCCAACTGGGCGACGGAAGCGTGGACTTCCGGTCGTTCCGTACGGAGGTGGAGGCGGCGGGCTTCACCGGCCCGATCGAGGTGGAGATCTTCAACGAGGCGCTGTGGGCCCGGGACGGGGCGGAGGTACTGGCCGAGGTGGCGGAGCGCTATGCGCAACATGCCTGCTGAGAGCCCTGACCGAGCCCGAAGGTAAAGAGATCGTAAAGGGCTGCAACCTTTGCGTACCCTCCCGGGTCACACATGGCGTCGGGACTTCCGGGGAGGGGTCCGGGGGGAACGGGAAGGCCCGACGGGGGGAAAGCGAGGGGGGTCCGGCCGCGAGGCCGGGCCCCATTCCGCTTTGAGGACGCGCCACCCGCTCTGGCAGGATCGGGCGGGAAGTAAGCACGTCCAACGGGGAGAACGACAAGACATGCGTAACACGCGTACGCTGACGCGCGCGGTCCCGGCGGCACTGGCCGCCATAGCACTGACGGTGACCCTGGCAGGCTGCGGCGGAGCCCTCTCCGACACGGGGAAGAGCGACGGGGCCGCGCCCTCCGGCTCGCCCGACGACCGCAAGACCTTCCGCCTGGGCGAGTCCAGCCCTCAGCAGGGCGGCCTGAAGAAGGATGAAGGGGGCGCCACGTACACGGTCACACCCACCAAGGTCGTGACCGGCACATCGGAGGACGTCAACAAGTCCGGCCTGGACAAGAGCCAGTTGAAGGGCCCCAGGGTCCCCGTCCACGTCTGGTCCACGCTCACCCACACAGGCGGCAAGCCGATGCGGATCGGCGCCATGGACGGCGACCTCGTCATCAGGACGGACCGCGGCGACCGCACCAAGGCCCTGCTCGTCATGTGGGGCGATGTGACGTGGCCCAACTGCCCGGAGCCGGACTCGGAGAAGAAGTTGGCCAAGGGCACGTCGGAGAAGATCTGCACGACCTTCCTGATCACCCGGGGCGAGAAGCCGACGGCGGTCGAGCTCGAACAGGGCTTCCACAGCGAACCGTTGGAGTGGCCGGTCGAGGACTGAGCCGACCGCTCCCATCGGCCGCGCGGTCCACGAGGGGCCGAACCCCGTCGGCGGCGGGTGAACAGGGCAAGGACGGTGACTGGCGGGCCGCGCCCGGGGTATCCGCCGCACATGGCCCTCATGAAGCGTGTAGCCCTCGCCCCTCGCGCTGTACGGCAGCTGCGGCGCGTCCGATCGGTCTACCTCGGCGGGATGGTGCTCTCCCTGCTGTGCCTGCTCCTCCAACTGGACCGCGACGCGGGCGCCCGGCAGACGGAGATCGTGACGGCCCTGCTCGTCGCGTTCACCGCCTTGTTCGGCCTGACGGTCGTCCAACTGTGGCGCCACACGAGGACGAGCCACTGCCGCACGGCGAAGAGCCTGACCCCGTCCCTCTGACCCGCCCTTTGCCGAGGGCGTCCTGGGTCTGCCCACCCGAGGGGGGCGGGCAGACCTCTGGGGGCGGAGCACCCCCGTTTGGGCGGGGACCACTAGATGCCGGGCAGCGAGTCCTCGATCTCGTGCGGAACACCCCCGCGTACGCGGGGACCACGAGTGGACGTTCATCGACCCCAGCGCCGCCAGCGGAACACCCCCGCGTACGCGGGGACCACCAGGAGACCAGCGTCAACATGACGCTGAACCACGGAACACCCCCGCGTACGCGGGGACCACCTCGCCCGGATCACCGACACCCCCACCGACGACGGAACACCCCCGCGTACGCGGGGACCACCCATGCCACCGGCCTCGCCCCGGACCCGGGAGCGGAACACCCCCGCGTACGTGGGGACCACTCTCCCTGACCTGCGGGTTTATAGGGGCTTTGCCATCTCTTGTCTCAAGGCTGCACCACGCTCACCCCTCCATGGTGACAGAGCAGGAAGGTACCCGTTCGCCTCTCAGAGACCGTGTCGTTCAGCCAGCGCCCCCAAAAGACATGGCGCCGCACACCCCCGACTTGCACAGGCGAGAAACGGCCGATCGCAGCCGCGCGCCCTAGCGGCCGGTCATACGATGGGTCCCCGTACCGACCCTGGGAGCCTCCGTGTTGGATCACATCCCGGACCGCCCGCCGAAGACCCCGCCCCCGCCGAAGCGCCCGATCTCGCCGCCACGCCCCGAGACGAGACTTCCGGGACTGGCGCCCGCCCGGGTGCCGGTTCGCACCCGATAGTCGGCGAACTGAGGGCTCGCGTGCCTCTGCCTCGGCCGCTCCTGCCCGCTGTTCACGTACGGCGACGCAACGCCGAGCCGCCCGCATAGCGCGCCGAGTCGCCCAACTCTTCCTCGATCCGGATCAGTTGGTTGTACTTCGCCGTGCGGTCGGAGCGGGAGAGCGAGCCGGTCTTGATCTGGCCACAGCCGGTCGCCACCGCCAGGTCCGCGATGGTGGTGTCCTCCGTCTCGCCCGAGCGGTGCGACATGACGGCTGTCCAGCCCGCTTGGTGGGCCGTGGTCACCGTGGCCAGCGCCTCGGTCAGGGTTCCGATCTGGTTCACCTTGACCAGGACCGAGTTGCCGACGCCGGTACGGATGCCCTCCCGGAGCAGCGTCTCGTTGGTGCAGAACACGTCGTCGCCGGTGAGCTGGCAGCGGTCACCGACGCGGGCGGTCAGCTCGCGCCAGCCGTCCAGGTCGTTCTCCGCCATCGGGTCCTCGATGGAGACGACCGGGTAGGCGTCGATCAGCTTGGCCAGGTAGTCGGCGTTCTCGGAGGGGGTGCGGCGTACGCCCTCGCCCGCGTAGTCGTACACCCCATCGCGGAAGAACTCCGATGACGCCGGGTCCATGATCAGGCCGATGTCCGTGCCGGCGCGGTAGCCGGTGCGTTCGATGGCGGTCATCACGAAGTCGAGCGCCTCCTCGGCGGTACGCAGCGCGGGCGCGAAGCCGCCCTCATCACCGACGCCCGTGGAGTGCCCGGCGGCCAGCAGGTCGCGGCGCAGGGTGTGGAAGACCTCGCTGCCCATGCGGACGGCTTCGGCGAAGGTGTCCGCGCCCACGGGCGCAATCATGAACTCCTGGAAATCCAGCGGGTTGTCGGCGTGGGCGCCGCCGTTGACGATGTTCATCATCGGCAACGGGAGGAGACGGGCGTCGGCGCCGCCGAGGTAGCGGTAGAGGGGCTGGCGGTGGGCCGCCGCTGCGGCCTTGGCGGTGGCGAGGGAGACGCCGAGGATCGCGTTGGCGCCGAGCCGGGACTTCGTGGCGGTGCCGTCGAGGGCGGTCAGCGCGGCATCGAGGCCCGCCTGGTCCGTCGCGTCCCTGCCCCGTACGGACGCCGCGATCTCCCCGTTGACGTGGGCCACCGCGCGGTCGACGCCCTTGCCGTGCCAGCGCGCGGAGTCCCCGTCGCGCAGTTCCACGGCTTCCCGGGCGCCGGTGGAGGCGCCGGAGGGGACGGCCGCCCGTCCCAGGGCCCCGTCCGCCAGGACGACATCTACCTCGACCGTGGGGTTGCCCCGGCTGTCGATGATCCGGCGGGCGGTGACGGTCTCGACGGTGGCGTCGATGGTTCCGACTGCCTTGGTGGACATGGGAGTTCCTTCCCGTTGTCATGTGCCGTGGCCCCGGCTGCGACAGCGCTGGCGCTGGCCCCGGCAACCAAAACTATACAGCAAAGCTGCTTAGTTTTGCTGTACAGCTTTGCTGTGCAGGTCACGTGCGCAACCGTGCTGACCGGCGAGGTAAAGTGCCCTATGTCCACCCCGGAAGCCGCCACCATCGCCGCCGAACTGCGCACCGCGATGGGCAAGCTCACCCGACGCGTCACCCACGAGGACCGCATCCCGCTGGGCCAGGTCGCCGTGCTCGGCGTACTCGACCGCGACGGCGCCATGACCACCAGCGACCTCGCCGCCGACCAGCGCGTACGCCCCCAGTCGATGGCCCGGGCGGTGGGGCTCCTCATGGAGCAGAACCTGATCACGCGCCGTGCTCACCCCACGGACGGCCGGAAGTCCCTGGTCGAACTGTCGGACGCGGGCCGGGCCGCGCTCGAAGCGGAGCGTGGCCGCCGGGTCGGCTGGCTGGCTCAGGCCATCGAGGCCGAACTCACGGACGAGGAGCGGGTGTTGCTGGCGCGGAGCGCCGCCCTGCTGGAGCGCCTCGCCACGCGTTAACGCCCCGACCTGCGACGTTCGCCGCACCGCGACGCCTCACGAGGGGCACCCCCGCTCGCGCGGGAAATACTTTCCGACCTGCGAGTTTGTAGGGGGTGGGGCGGGCGGCGGCACGCTTACCCGGGGCGTGCCCCCAGGTCTTCCGTCACGGGCAGGCACTCGGCGAGCAGGCCGACGACGTCGCGCCAGGCGCGCTGCGCGTGCCGTGGGTGGTGGCCGACGCCGGGGAGTGTGGGGTGGTCGACCGGCGGGTGGTGGAAGGCGTGCAAGGCGCCGCCGTAGACCGTGAGGCGCCAGTCGACGCCTGCGGCCTGCATCTCGGCGGTGAACGCGTCCCGTTGCGCGGGCGGCATGATCGGGTCCTCCGACCCGACCCCGGCCCACACCGGGCAGCGGATGCGAGCTGCCTCACCCGGTCGGCCCGTGGTGGTCGCGTTGACTGTCCCGATCGCACGCAAGTTGACGCCATCGCGCCCGAGTTCCAGCGCGATGGCGCCACCGGTTCCGTAACCGACGGCGGCGATCCGGTCGGGGTCGGTCCGCGGTTCGGTACGCAACACGTCGAGCGCCGCATGGCCGATGCCCCGCATCCGGTCGGGATCGGCGAGCAGGGGCAGGCAACGGGCCAGCATCTGCTCGGGGTCACCCAAATACCGTCCGCCGTGCAGGTCGAAGGCCAGCGCCACATATCCCAGCTCGGCGAGAGCGTCGGCTCGGCGGCGCTCGACGTCGCTCAGCCCCACGCCCTCCGGCCCGAGCAGCACCGCGGGCCGACGGCCGGCACCGGCCGGGAGCGCGAGGTGCCCGATCATCGTCAAACCGTCGGCCGGGTACTCCACCGTACGCGTCGTTATCGTCGTCATGAGACCGGACGGTAGCGACCGTCAAGCCCGGACCGGCCGCTGATCTGCCGCTGGCAGAACAACTCCCGGCCCACTCACACCCGCAAGTCGCCCAGCCGAGCAAGGACATCGCGCGCCGCGTCCCTCTCCTCCGCGCCGAGCTGGACCGAGCCCGCCTCCTCCAGCCAGGCCCGAGCCCCCTCCCTGTCGCCCATCCGCTGCGCGAGATCCCCGCGCAGGACGAGCAGCCGCAACTTCTGTACCGGGGTCGGCTGTTGGTCCTCCAGTTTCAGCACCCGGTCGATGACCTTGGCGGCGGCCGGGAAGTCCTGCTTGGAGTCCGCGAACAGGTCCGCCGTGTGCAGGGCGCGGTCGAACGGGTCCTTCGACGAGGACGTGTGGACGGGCTCCTCCGCGCCTTCGTCGCTCATCGCCTGCCCCACCCGGATCGTGTTGCCGGTCGGGTCGCAGATCAGGAACTGCCGTACCCCGTACGACATGTCCTTGAGCGGGCCGACGTGCGGCAGTCCGTGTGTCGGGATACGGCCGTACGTGGCTTTGAGGCCCGCCCGGAACGCGGAGTACATGCCGTCGACGTCCTCGGTGAGTACGTAGCAGCTCGCGTGGGACGTGCTGGGGTCGTAGTCCTTGATGCCGTACAGCTGGAGCTCGACGGCCCCCCGCTCGACCACCGCGTACGCGTACGGGCTCTTCTGTAAATGCGTCATCTCGAAGCCGAGCGCTGTGTAGAAGTCGACCACGGACTGGAGGAGGTCGGTGCGGCAGGGCAGTAGAGGGATGGTCTTTTCCGTCATGAGTCGAACCTAGTCAAAGTTGAGTAGTGGGTCAACGGCTCATGACAGCGGCCCCGTCAGGTCGATGACCGTGACGGGGCCGCTGTGAACGCGTCGTGCGTCAGGCGGGGAACGCGCCGCCCTTGACGGCGGTGACGAACCCGGACCAGCCCTGGGGCGAGAAGGTCAGCACAGGGCCGGCGGGGGCCTTGCTGTCGCGTACGGGGACGGTGGCATGGCCGCGAGCGACCTCAAGGCACTCGCCCTGATTTCCCCCGCTGTAAGTGGACTTGAACCAGCCCGTGAGCGTGGACGCGTCCGCAACGCTCCGCCTACTGCTGACCATGTTCGTGCTCCTCCGCTGCGGCCCGCACGCGGACCACCGAATCCTGGTGCGACAACGCATCGCCCAGAGCGAGATCGTAGGCCGTACTGCTGGATGCCACCAAGCTTGGATCATCCATCAAGTTGCCCGTCTGGAAACCTTCGACGTACGCCACCGGAGCGGAATCCGCGAAGCTCATCAGCGTCAGCAGGCTCTGCTGAAGAGAGTGAGCCCCGGCCTCGAACGGCAGCACGTGCAGCCGCAGCCGCCCCGCCTCGGCCATGTCCGCGATCTTCCGCAGCTGCTTGGCCATCACTTGCGGGCCGCCGACCCGTCGCCGTAGCACTGCCTCGTCCAGCAAGGTCCACAGCACCGGGTTCAACGGGCCGTCGAGCAGGCGGGCGCGTTCTGTTCGAATGACAACGTCCTGGTCAATCTCTTCCCGGCGATGGTTGGGTCGATATGCCCGGAACAGAGCGCGTGCGTAGTCGTCTGTCTGGAGCAGGCCGGGCACGAGCGTCAACGCGAACTGCTGAATGAGCACAGCCTGCTGCTCCAACTCCGCCACGGCCGCGAAGTTTTCGTCGTACTTCGTCTCCAGGTCCTGCAACCACCGCTCGAAGAACCCGTCCGTCCCCAGCGCCCGGTCGATCCGCCGGGCGTCGTCCGGGCTGGGCAGCCGCCGCCCCGCCTCGTAGTGGCTGATGAGCGTCGGCGAGCAGACCACCTGCTCGGCCAGCGCTTCCTGGGTTAACCCGGCTGCCGTGCGGCGCAGCCTCAGCTCCTCACCGTACTTCTGGCGTGCCGTACGCGGCTTGTCGTTCGACCTCATGCGCGCCCAACTCCTCGATCTGACCAGCGTGCTGTCATGCCCGACCCCCTGGAAGCGTAGCGACCCGCGACCCCACTCTGTGATGGGTTCGCTACGGAAAGAAGCGACGCCCGCACGCCGAAGAACGAGAAAGAAGGCCCCCCATGAAGCACACCATCGACCGGCTCCTGAGGCCGGTGCGGCGATTGCTGCACCCCGCCCCGCCGCGACAGCCCGCACCGGGGACGAGCCCCACCCCGAACCCGTACGCGTACGCGTACGTCGACGGCCTCACCACCCACCGCACCGGAGAGCGGCCCCCGCGCGGGGAGGACAGTCCGCTCGTGCGGCCGTACTTCGTCGCGCACGAACGGCAGGTCGCGGAGGCGCGGCGGCGGCAGCGCAGGCGTGGCGGGAAGCTCTGGGTCGCGGTGCGGGGAGTGGAACTCGGGCCCTGCGCCGGGTCGGGAAGCAGGGCCGTCGCATGAGGGTGATCAGTGGGCGGGGCGCCTCCGCCGCGCGGTTGCTGCCGTGGACGAGTGCGGGCGGCAAGCCCTGCTACCTCGTCGGGAGCGGTACCGGATACATGTCGCGGATGGCCGATCGGGCGGAGGAGATCCAGCTCGACATGGCCTACGAACTGCTCGGGCACGCCGATGGTCTGCTGACCGAGCCCGGCGTCACCGCGCCGGAACTCCACTTCCTCGCGAGCCGGTTGAGCGAGTGCCTGGGGCAGGTCCACCGGATCGCGGAGAGCAGGGGGTCCCGGCTGGAGGCCAATGAGGCCGTACCGCCTGAGCCTCAGTCGAACAGCGAGACCAGCCCGTAGACCCAGATCCCGAGGAAGGCGACGGTGAGGATCAGGCACCCGCCGCCCGCCAGGACACCGGCCGGCCGGCTGCCCTCCCGCTCGTCGGCGGGAAGATCCCGTACCTCCGCCAGGCCGTCCCAGGTGACCGGTCGGCCCAGGGAGTCGGAAGCGGCCTCCCGTACGGCAGTCAGCTGCCCGGCGGCGAACGGGGTGGGCGCGTCCGCTTCCGTGCCGCGCCAGGCGACCGCCCGCATCCGGCGTACGGGGGTGGCGTACCGCTCCTCGAAGGCCGCCGTCTCCTCCGGGGAGCGGTCCTCCTCCAGGTACATCCAGCGGCCGGCTTCCGCCGTGTCGCCGTACAGACGGAAGACCTCGGCCAGGCGGCGGCGGGGCGCGGGCTCGTGCGGGTAGGAGGAGGCCAGTCCGCGCAGGCGCTGCCTCGCCACCGGTATGCGTCCGGAGGCGAGGTCCGCGTCCACGCGGGCCAGGGTGTTGTTCAGGGCCATGGGCTCATGATGGGTCGGGGGAGGGGCCCGGACGAACCGGTTTCACCGGGCCGGGCCGTGCGTCGAGCCGTGTGCCGGGCCGTTCACCGAGCTGTGTGCCGGGCCGCGTGCCTCCTGCCGCCCGCTCAGCTCCTCGCTCCGTTCCTCGCCCGGCCCCTCGTTCTGCCCCTCCTCGGCCCGGGCATCCGTACGCGCCTTGGGCGACATGAACAGCGTCGCCGCCAGCGCCAGGAGCAGCAGCCCCGCGCAGACGTACCCCGAGACCTGCACGCCCACCGCCATCGCCTCGCGCGCCGCCTCCGCCGCCGTGGCTGTACGCGGGTCCCCGGCGAGCACCCCGATCACCGAACCGGCGCTCTCCGTGACGACCTCGCCCAGTTGCTCGGCCTCCCCGGCGGCCATCCCGCCCCGCGTGAGGCGGTCGGTCATCCCGGACGCCAGCGTGCTGAAGAAGAGGGTCGTGAGGAGTGCGATCCCCAGCGCCGAGCCGAGTTCACGCGCCGCGCTCTGAATGCCCGAGCCCTGACCGGAGCTCCGGGGCGGGACATCGACCAGCACGATGTTGGTGACCTGGGCCGTGGCGAAGCCGACGCCGATCCCGTACACGAACAGTGCGACCGCGATGAGCCACCAGGCGCTGTCGGTCGAGGCGATCAGGGCCAGCATCGTCAGCCCCGCCGTCTCCAGCGCCAGGCCGATCCGCACCTGGGCGAGCGGGGACACCGTGGCCGCCATCGGGAAGCTCGCCCCGGAGGCGGCGAAGCTGCCCGCGGCGAGGGCGACCAGCGCCAGGCCCGCCTGGAACGCGCTGTATCCCAGGGCGAACTGGAGCCAGAGCGGCAGCACCGCGATGATCCCGAACTCGCCGAGCCCGACCATCAGCGTCACGAAGTTGCCGTTCCGGAACGAGCGGATGGAGAAGAGGCCGACGTCCATCAGCGGCTCGCCGCCCGACCGGTCGAGCGCCGCCTGCCGCCGCCAGAACGCCCCCAGGGCCAGGACCGATCCGAGAAAGGCGACCAGGACCGGTGAGGGTCCGCCGCTCCAGGAGAAGCCGCCCACCTCCAGCGGTTTCGTCGTCATCAGCCAGCCGTGTGTGCGGCCCTCGATCAGGGCGTACGCGAGCAGACCGAGACCGGCCGCCGAGAGTACGGCCCCGACGCCGTCGATACGGCCCCGGGTGCGCGGCGACACGTCCAGGTACAGCAGGCCCCCCGCCACGATCAGGGCGACGAGCGGGATGTTGATGCCGAAGGCCCAGCGCCAGGAGAAGTCCGCGAGCCAGCCGCCGATCAGCGGGCCCACGGCCGCCGCCGCCCCGATGGTCGAGCCCCAGACGGCGAACGCCTGGCCACGGGCGCGGCCGGAGAACGTGGCGTTCAGCAGGGCCAGGGAGGTGGGCAGGATCATCGCCCCGCCGACACCCTGGACGAACCGGGCGAGGATCAGCAGCCCGCCGCTGGGCGCGAGCGCGGCCAGCAGGCTCGTCGCGCCGAAGACGGCGAGGCCCAGCAGGAAGATCCGGCGGGCGCCGTAGAGGTCGCTGAGGCGTCCGGTGACCAGGAGGAGGGCCGCGAAGGTGATCGCGTACGACTCCTGAATCCACTGCGCCTCGGACGAGCCGATGGAGAGGTCCTCGATGATCGGCGCGAGGATCACGTTGACGATCGTGATGTCCACGACGATCAGCGCGACGCCCAGGGCCACGGCGACGAGGCCGAGCCACTGACGTACGGAGGGAGGGGTTTCTGCGGACTCGGAAGGTTCGGAAGGGTCGGAAGGCTTGGGCATGGTGCTTCTACTCCCGTGATTGCTTTACCGCAAAGGTAACTATCTTTGCGGCAAAGGTAAAGTGCGCGCGGTAGGTTGTCAAAGCGCGAGCGCGACCGGGAGCGGGAGAGAGAGGGTGGACAGAGCGATGGCCAACGCCGATGCCGGAGCCGGGGCCGAGGCCGGAGCCGACAGGGACGACAGCCGCGACGGCGGCGCCCGCACCGACGGCGCTCGTGTCGACCACCTCATGGACGGCCTCCGTGCCTTCGGCGCCAACTACACCGAGTTCACCCGCCGCTTCGCGTCCTGGCTCGGGCTGCACTCCACCGACGCCGTCGCCCTGGTGGAGATCCTGTACGCCGAGGACAAGGGCACCCCCCTCTCGCCCGCCCGCCTCAGTGAGCGCGTCTCGCTCTCCTCCGGCGCCACCGCGATCCTCCTCAAGCGGCTCGAACAGGCCGGGCACATCGTCCGTACCCGCGAGAGCACCGACCGCCGGGTCGTCACCCTGCGCAGCAGCCCCGGCATCCGGCCGCGCGCCGAGGCGTTCTTCGGCCCGTACGCGGAACGGATGGCCGAGGCGATGGCCGCGTACTCACCGCAGGAGATCCGGCGGTTCGAGGACTTCATCGGCCACCTGAGCTCGACCATGGACGCCCTGCTCGACCACGAGTACCGCGACGGCGGACCGGCTTCCGGTACCCCCTGACCGGGTTCCGGACCGGGGTCCCGAACCGCGTTGTCAGTGGCGCCCGGTAGCGTCGGATCATGTCCAACATGGCCGTCCTCGAAGGGGTCCTGGAGCGGATCACGTACGCCAACGAGGAGAACGGGTACACGGTCGCCCGCGTCGACACCGGACGCGGAGCCGGCGACCTCCTCACGGTGGTCGGTGCGCTGCTCGGCGCGCAGGTCGGTGAGTCGCTGCGGATGGAGGGCCGTTGGAGCTCCCACTCCCAGTACGGCAAGCAGTTCGTCGTCGAGAACTACACCACCGTTCTGCCCGCGACCATCCAGGGCATCCGCCGCTATCTCGGCTCCGGGCTGATCAAGGGCATCGGGCCGGTGATGGCCGACCGGATCACCACCCACTTCGGCGTCGACACCCTCGACATCATCGAGAACGAACCGAAGCGGCTCGTCGAGGTCCCCGGCCTCGGCCCCAAGCGCACGAAGATGATCGCGGCGGCCTGGGAGGAGCAGAAGGCGATCAAGGAGGTGATGGTCTTCCTCCAGGGCGTCGGCGTCTCCACCTCCATCGCCGTCCGTATCTACAAGAAGTACGAGGACGCCTCGATCTCCGTCGTGAAGAACCAGCCCTACCGGCTGGCCGCCGACGTCTGGGGCATCGGGTTCCTCACCGCCGACCGGATCGCCCAGGCGGTCGGCATTCCGCACGACAGCCCCGAGCGGGTCAGGGCGGGCCTCCAGTACGCCCTGTCCCAGTCCTCCGACCAGGGGCACTGCTACCTCCCCGAGGAGCGGCTCATCGCGGACGGGGTCAAGCTCCTCCAGGTGGACACCGGGCTGGTGATCGAGTGCCTGGCCGAGCTGGCGGCCGATCCGGAGGGGGTCGTACGGGAGAAAGTGCCGTCCCCCGAGGGCGGCGAGCCGATCACCGCCGTCTATCTGGTGCCGTTCCACCGGGCCGAGCTCTCCCTCGCCGGGCAGGTGCGGCGGCTGCTGCGGACCGGGGAGGACCGGATGCCGGCCTTCCAGGACGTGGACTGGGGCAAGGCGCTGGGCTGGCTCGCCACGCGTACGGGGGCGGCTCTGGCGCCCGAGCAGGAGGAGGCCGTACGGCTCGCGCTCAGCCGGAAGGTGGCCGTCCTGACCGGCGGGCCCGGCTGCGGGAAGTCGTTCACCGTGCGGTCCATCGTCGAGCTGGCCCGGGCGAAGAAGGCCAAGGTGGTGCTCGCCGCGCCCACCGGGCGGGCCGCCAAGCGGCTGGCCGAGCTGACGGGGGCCGAGGCGTCCACCGTGCACCGGCTGCTGGAGCTGAAGCCGGGCGGGGACGCGGCGTACGACCGGGACCGGCCGCTGGACGCGGATCTGGTCGTGGTCGACGAGGCGTCGATGCTCGATCTGCTGCTCGCCAACAAGCTCGTGAAGGCGGTGGCACCCGGTGCCCACCTCCTTCTCGTGGGCGATGTCGACCAGCTGCCCTCCGTCGGGGCGGGAGAGGTGCTGAGCGACCTGCTCGCGGAGGGGAGCCCGGTCCCCGCCGTCCGCCTCACCCGGATCTTCCGGCAGGCCCAGCAGTCGGGGGTCGTGACGAACGCCCACCGCATCAACGCGGGACAGCCGCCGCTCACCGAAGGGCTGAGCGACTTCTTCCTCTTCGTGGAGGACGAGACGGTGGACGCGGGGAAGCTGGCGGTGGATGTGGCGGCCCGCCGCATTCCGGCCAAGTTCGGGCTCGACCCGCGCCGTGACGTGCAGGTCCTCGCCCCGATGCACCGGGGACCCGCGGGCGCGGGGGAGCTGAACGGGCTGCTCCAGCAGTCCATCACCCCGGGCCGCCCCGACCTCCCCGAGAAGCGGTTCGGCGGCCGGGTCTTCCGGGTGGGCGACAAGGTCACCCAGATCCGCAACAACTACGACAAGGGCGAGAACGGCGTCTTCAACGGCACGGTCGGCGTCGTCACCGGCCTCGACCTGGACGAACAGAAGCTCACCGTCCGCACCGACGAGGACGAGGAGATCGGCTACGACTTCGACGAGCTGGACGAGCTCGCCCACGCGTACGCCATGACGATCCACCGCTCCCAGGGCAGCGAGTATCCGGCCGTCGTCATCCCCGTCACCACCAGCGCCTGGATGATGCTCCAGCGCAACCTGCTCTACACGGCCGTGACGCGCGCCAAGAAGCTCGTCGTGCTGGTCGGGTCCCGTAAGGCGATCGGCCAGGCCGTCCGCACGGTTTCCGCAGGCAGACGCTGTACGGCACTGGATTTCCGGCTCCGGGGCGGCTCGGGAGAAGACTTCGTGTGACCCCTGCACAAAAATGATCGATCAAATCGGTGGGAAACATCACGGAGGTCTTCCGGAACCGCAGTCAAGGGGGCAGGATGAGTAAGTTGGCGGCACTGAGTGCCGCCAGTAGGTCCAATGGACGACCCCGAGTGCACTCTCCTGAGCCGAATGGGGGAGGGTGGAGACAGTCAGGGCACCTCGAAGAAGAGGCACTACGTCGGTGAGGGATGACGTGAGCGAGCACACCAACAACGCTGTAGTACTGCGGTACGGCGATGACGAGTACACCTACCCGGTGATCGACAGCACCGTCGGCGACAAGGGCTTCGACATCGGGAAGCTCCGGGCCAATACCGGCCTGGTGACGCTGGACAGCGGATACGGCAACACCGCCGCCTATAAATCCGCCATCACGTACCTCGACGGTGAGCAGGGCATTCTGCGCTACCGCGGATACCCGATCGAGCAGCTCGCCGAGCGCTCGTCGTTCCTCGAGGTCGCGTACACGCTGATCAACGGCGACCTCCCCAAGGTCGACGAGCTGGCGGACTTCAAGAACGAGATCACCCAGCACACGCTGCTCCACGAGGACGTCAAGCGGTTCTTCGACGGCTTCCCCCGTGACGCCCACCCGATGGCCATGCTGTCCTCGGTCGTCAGCGCGCTGTCCACGTTCTACCAGGACAGCCACAACCCGTTCGACGAGGAGCAGCGCCACCTCTCGACGATCCGCCTGCTGGCGAAGCTGCCGACGATCGCGGCGTACGCGTACAAGAAGTCCATCGGGCACCCCTTCGTCTACCCGCGCAACGACCTCGGGTACGTCGAGAACTTCCTGCGCATGACCTTCTCGGTCCCCGCCCAGGAGTACGAGCTCGACCCGGTCGTCGTCTCGGCGCTGGACAAGCTGCTCATCCTGCACGCGGACCACGAGCAGAACTGTTCGACCTCCACCGTGCGTCTGGTCGGCTCCTCGCAGGCGAACATGTTCGCCTCGATCTCCGCCGGTATCTCGGCGCTGTGGGGCCCCCTGCACGGTGGCGCCAACCAGTCGGTGCTGGAGATGCTGGAGGGCATCCAGGCCAACGGCGGCGATGTCGACTCCTTCATCCGCAAGGTGAAGAACAAGGAGGACGGCGTCCGCCTGATGGGCTTCGGCCACCGGGTGTACAAGTCGTTCGACCCGCGCGCCAAGATCATCAAGGCCGCCGCCCACGACGTGCTGTCCGCGCTCGGCAAGTCCGACGAGCTGCTCGACATCGCGCTCAAGCTGGAGGAGCACGCGCTCTCCGACGAGTACTTCGTCTCGCGCAACCTCTACCCCAACGTGGACTTCTACACCGGTCTGATCTACCGGGCCATGGGCTTCCCGACCGAGATGTTCACCGTGCTCTTCGCGCTCGGCCGCCTTCCGGGCTGGATCGCCCAGTGGCACGAGATGATCAAGGAGCCGGGTTCGCGCATCGGCCGCCCGCGCCAGATCTACACCGGCGAGGTCCTGCGCGACTTCGTCCCGGTCGAGGGCCGCTGACCCGCTCTCGTACCGCCCTGTAGTGCCCCGGCCTCTTCGGCCGACTGCCTTCGCCCCGCGTACCGCGCTTCGCACAGAGCGCGGTGTCCGGGGCGATTCGGCGTTTCGGGGCCGTCGCAGCGCTCGGGGGCCGTCACGGGAGTGTGTGTCGGGGGTGGGGCTTTCACGTGCCCGGGTGGGGCTTCACCTGCCCGGTGGGACCCCGATGGGGCTTCATGCCCGGGCAGGGCCTCACCTGCCCTGTGAACGCGAGAAACGCCCCGCCGCCGATCCCCCCACGGGTCGACGGTCGGGGCGCTTCCCATATCCCGGAGCGGATTCCCCCCACGGGATCCGGCCGGGCGTCTGTGCAGGGAGCCGAAGCTCCCGTTGTTGTGCGCGCTCTGCCGGGGAACGTACGCACGGGAGGGCCGCTCAAAGCTCCCCGGTGCACGTGCCCCGGCTCAAACGCTTGCCACGGGAGCGTCCCCCAAGACACTCCCACTCGGACGTCCCCCAAGACATCCTTGGCATCGCACTCTAAGACTCGCGAACCCACCGGATGGTTACCCCAAGAACGGTGTGATCTAAATCTCTTTGTGGAAGTTACGTGAAGGCACGCAACCGGAGGCTGTTCGTGACGACGAACACGGACGAAAACGCCATGGCGGCTCCCGCGATCATAGGGTTGAGCAGGCCACTTGCAGCCAGGGGCAGTGCCGCGACGTTGTACCCGAAGGCCCAGAAGAGGTTGCCCCTGATAGTGGCCAGAGTACGCCTGGAAAGCCGGATTGCGTCAGCTGTCACCTTGAGATCTCCACGAACCAGTGTGAGGTCGCTCGCCTCGATCGCCGCATCCGTCCCCGTACCCATCGCCAGTCCCAGGTCTGCCGTCGCCAGCGCGGCGGCGTCGTTGACCCCGTCGCCGACCATGGCGACCGAACGGCCTTCGGCCTGGAGGCGCTTGACGACGTCGACCTTGTCCTCGGGCATGACCTCGGCGTACACCTCGTCGATGCCCACTTCGCGGGCCACGGCGTCGGCCACCGCCCGGTTGTCGCCGGTCAGGAGGATCGGGGTGAGCCCGAGGGCGCGCAGCCCCGCCACGGCGTCCGCGCTGCCGTCCTTGACGGCGTCGGCCACCCCGAGCACGCCCCGAGCCTCCCTGTCCCAGGCGACGACCACCGCTGTACGTCCCTGAGCCTCGGCCTCCGCCAGGGCGGCGGCCGATTCCTGGGGGAGGGGGATGCCCGCGTCGGAGAGGAGGCGGGGGCGGCCGACGAGGACGGTGTGGCCTTCGACGGTGCCCCGGACGCCGAGTCCGGGGACATTGGTGAAGTCCTCGGGGGTGGGGAGGGTGGCTCCGTCGAGGCGTTCGGTGGCGCCTGCTGCCACGGCCTGGGCGATGGGGTGTTCGGAGGAGTGCTCGAGAGCTCCGGCCAGTCGCAGGACGTCGTTCTCGTCGGTGCCGTCGGCGGTGTGGACGGTGAGGAGGGTCATCTTGCCGGTGGTGACGGTGCCGGTCTTGTCGAGGACGATGGTGTCGGCGCGGCGGGTGGTTTCGAGGACTTCGGGGCCCTTGATGAGGATGCCGAGCTGGGCGCCGCGGCCGGTGCCGACCATGAGGGCGGTGGGGGTGGCCAGTCCGAGGGCGCAGGGGCAGGCGATGATCAGGACGGCGACGGCCGCGGTGAAGGCGGCGGTGGGTCCGGCGCCGCTGCCGAGCCAGAAGCCCAGGGTTCCCAGGGCTAGGGCGATGACGATGGGGACGAAGACGGCGGAGATGCGGTCGGCGAGGCGCTGGGCGGCGGCCTTGCCGTTCTGGGCGTCCTCGACCAGGCGGGCCATGCGGGCGAGTTGGGTGTCGGAGCCGATGCGGGTGGCTTCGATGACGAGGCGTCCGCCCGCGTTGATGGTGGCTCCGGTGACGGTGTCGCCGACGGCGACCTCGACGGGCACGGACTCGCCGGTCAGCATCGAGGCGTCCACGGCCGAACTGCCCTCGACGACCCTGCCGTCGGTCGCGATCTTCTCCCCGGGGCGTACGACGAAGCGGTCACCGACGGCGAGCCGGTCGGCGGGGACGCGTACCTCCGTACCGCCCCTCAGCACGGCCACGTCCTTCGCGCCCAGGTGCATCAGCGCCCGCAGCGCGGCCCCGGCCTTCCGCTTCGCGCGCGCCTCCAGGTAGCGGCCCAGCAGGATGAACGTGATGACCCCGGCCGCCACCTCCAGGTAGATCATGGAGCTCGCGTCGGCCCGTGAGACGGTCAGGTCGAATCCGTGCCGCATGCCCGGCATCCCGGCGTCGCCGAGGAACAGGGCCCACAGTGACCAGCCGAAGGCGGCGAGGGTGCCCATCGAGACCAGGGTGTCCATGGTGGCCGCGCCGTGCTTGAGGTTGGTCCAGGTGGCCCGGTGGAAGGGCAGCCCGCCCCAGACGACGACCGGTGCGGCGAGGGTCAGGGAGAGCCACTGCCAGTAGTCGAACTGGAGGGCGGGGACCATGGCGAGCAGGACGACGGGGACGCTGAGGACGGCGGAGACGACGACCCGCTGCCGGAGGACGGCGAGGGAGGCGGCTTGTTCCGCTTCGACCTGTTCCGCTTCGGTGGACCCGGTGGACCCGGTGGACCCGGTGGACCCGGTGGACCCGGTGGACCCGGTGGGCGCGGCGGTAGAAGCGTCGGCGGAGTCGGCGGGTGCTGCGGCGGGCGCGTCAGCGGATGCCTCGGCCGGTGTGCCGGTGGGCGCGGCGGCTGTTGTGGGCGTGGGAGTGGGGCCGGGCGCCTGCTCGGGCTCGTGGCTGGGTTCCGGTGCCCGTTCCGTCTTCCCTTCCGCCCTCCGTTCCGCTTTCCGCTCCGGCGGCGGGAGGGGACGGGCCGTGTAGCCGGTCTTCTCGACCGTCGCGACGAGGTCCGTCAGCTCCAGCCCCTCGGCGAAGGTGACGCGGGCCTTCTCGGTCGCGTAGTTCACCGTGGCGGTGACGCCGTCCATCCGGTTGAGCTTCTTCTCGACGCGGGCGGCGCACGAGGCGCACGTCATCCCGCCGATCATGAGCTCGGCCTCGGAGGCGTTCGCGGCCGGGGTCTCGGCTGCTGCTGTGCTGGCCATGTCCGAACTCCTGGGTAACGCGGATCGGGCCGTACCTCACCAGTATCTGCTGGTGGGCCCGGCCCGACGGCAAGAAGGGGGCGGTGCGGTGGAACGCCGGCGTTCAGGCGGCCCGGCCGACGAGCTCGTAACCGGCCTCGTCGACGGCGGCGCGCACGGCGTCCTCGGCCAGCGGGGCCTTGGAGGAGACGGTGACACGGCCGGTGGCGGCGACGGCCTCGACCGACGTCACGCCCCCGAGCGCGGAGATCTCCTCCGACACGGCGCCCTCGCAGTGGCCGCAGGTCATGCCCTTCACCTCGTACACCGCGGTGACCGAGTCCGTCGGCTCGATCCGCACGTCGGCGGCGCCGTCGTGGCAGGAACCGGTGGGCGAGCAGCAGGAACCGGTGGACGGGGTGGTGGGCTCGGTCTCGGCGGTCATGACGTTCTCCTCTTCGGCAACACGGATCTTCGGCGACAGGCTCGGGGCTCCAGGGGCTACAGGGATGCCCGGGGCGCCTCACTTACTCCACACTATACCCCTAGGGGGTATTAATGCGTCCTGGGCGTGCCGGGCCCCGCCGATGGGCCCGGGGCCTCGTGCGTGCCTCGATCCGTGCCGTCCCTCAGGCGGGGTCGCCCTGCCGTGCGTGCGGAGCCAGGTGGGGGGAGTCGTCGCCGATCAGGGGGTCCAGGTAACGGAAGATGAGCGTCTTCAGCTCGCGGATGTACGCCTCACGCTCCTCGCCCTCGTGGGCCATGATCAGGTCGAGCCCGGCCTTGAACGTCATGAACGCCATCTCGGCGACCCGGTGGACCTGGGCGGTGGGGATGTCCGCGAGGTAGCCGATGAGGATCTCCTCGACCCGGCTCAGCATCGTGGCGTGCACGATGTCGTGCTCCTCGGTGATCCGGCCGGGGATCTCCGAGCCGTGCATCAGGACGAAGAACGCGGGATTCTCGCAGTTGAACGCGATCAGCGGGTCCAGGACGGCGTCCAGCATCCGGTCGAGCGGCAGCGTGATGTGGCTCGGGGTGAAGGCGGCTCCGTACGTGTCGCGCCAGCGGTCGAGCAGCCGGTCGCCGAGCTCGACGGCGATGGCCTCCTTGTTCGGGAAGAACTGGTAGAGCGTGCCCGGCGAGACACCGGCCTCGCGGGCGATGGCGTTGGTGCTGGACGCGGTGTAACCGCTGCTGCCGAAGACGTTGGCGGCGGCCTGGAGGAGTTGGGCGATACGGGCTTCGCCGCGGGCCTGGCGGCGGCGCGGGCGGGCGGCCCCCGTGGTGCCGCCGGGCCCGTCGTCCGCGGGTTTCCCGGCCGCTCCGTCCTCTGCTGCGCCCTTTTTGGCTCTGGCCTCCGGCACGGCAATCCCCAGCTTTCGTGATGCGTTTGACAAACGCGAGTACTCGCTCGCATTCTTGTGAAACGCGAGCGACTACTCGTGTTTGCCAGTGTAAGTGGCAATGACTGACCCATGCTGCCCTGAGCTGCCCGGGTCTCGGTGAAGGGGACACCGCACCATGTCCGAAGTCAACGGTCCACGCGGCAGCGCAGGGCGGTCCGGGCCACCTGGTCCGGCGAATCCATCGAATCGACCGAATCCGGCGAATCCGTCCGGCGCTCCGTCCGTGGGGGGCTGGACCCGGTTCGTCACCGCCAGGCCCCGGCTCGCCCTGCTGGCCGCCCTGGTGATCACCGCCCTCGCCGTGTTCGCCGGGAGCGGGGTGGCCGACCGGATGCGTGGCGGCGGCTGGCAGGCCCCCGACGCCGAGTCCTCGTACGCCACCGAGGTGCTGGAGCGGGAGTTCCCCGCCTCCCAGCCCAACCTGCTCCTGCTGGTGGGCAGCGGTACGGCCTCCGTCGACGATCCGGCGGTGGCGGCCGAGGCCGCACGGATCACCGAGCGGCTCGCCGGTGAGCAGGGCATATCGGGCGTCACTTCGTACTGGCAGACCAAGGCGCCCGGCCTGCGCGCCGAGGACGGCCGGGAGGCGATCATCGCGGCCCGCGTCGGGGGCGACGAGACGGCCGCGGGCAGGACCCTCGAACGGATCGCTCCCGCCTTCGCCGGGGAGAGCGGGCCGGTGACGGTCTCCGTGGGCGGGCCGGTCGCCGTCCAGCACGAGATGCAGGAGATCATCCAGGAGGACCTGCTGCGGGCCGAGCTCATCGCCCTGCCGGTGACGCTCGTCCTGCTGGTGATGGTCTTCGGCAGCGCGGTCGCCGCCATGCTGCCGCTCCTGGTCGGCATCGTCGCCATCCTCGGCACCAACGCCGTGCTGCGCGGCCTGACCGAGTTCACCGATGTCTCGGTCTTCGCGATGAACCTCACCACGGCCCTCGGCCTCGGACTGGCCATCGACTACGCCCTGTTCATCGTCCGCCGCTTTCGCGAGGAGCTGGACACCGGGGCCGACCCCCGGACGGCGGTCGGTACGACGCTGCGCACGGCCGGACGCACGGTGCTCTTCTCCGCGCTGACGGTGGCCGTGTCCCTGTCCGCGATGCTCGTCTTCCCGCAGTACTTCCTGCGGTCCTTCGCCTATGCCGGGATCGCCGTGGTCCTGCTCGCCGCTGCCGCCGCGCTGATCCTGCTCCCCGCCGCGCTCATGCTGCTGGGCCCCCGCGTCAACGCGCTCGACCTGCGCCGTCTGCTGCGCCGCAGAAAGAAGGGGGCGGCAGCCGCGGAAGTCCCCCTCAAGGAGCCCGGCAGGGCATGGGCGCGCTTCGGCGGGCTGGTGATGCGCAGGGCGCCCGTCTTCGCCATCGTCACCGCGGTCGGGCTCGTCCTCCTGGGGCTGCCCTTCCTGGGGGTCAAGTTCGGTACGGCGGACGACCGCCAGCTCCCCGTCGGCGCCGAGTCCCGGGTCGTCCAGGAGCACATCCGTGACGGTTTCCCCGGCAGCCCCGGCGGCGGTCTGGCGATGCTGGTCGAGGGCGGGGGGACGCCCGCCGCGTACGAGGCACTCAAGGGCCGGATCGAGCAGGTCCCGGGCGTGCAGCGGGTCGACGGCCCGGTCACGGGGGACTCCGCCGCGTACTTCAGCGTGCTGCCGGAGGGCGAAGCGGTGGGGGAGGAGACCCAGCAGCTCGTACGGGACCTGCGCGCGATACCCGCCGACTCCCTCGACACCTCGGTGACGGGCACGGCGGCGGTCCTCGTCGACTCCAAGGACGCCATCGCGGACCGGCTGCCCTGGGCGATCGGCATCATCGTCGTGGTGACGCTGCTCCTGGTCTTCCTGCTCACCGGCAGCGTGCTCATCCCGATCCAGGCGGTCGCGCTCAACGCCCTCAGCCTGACGGCGATGTTCGGGGCGGTGGTCTGGGTCTTCCAGGACGGGAATCTCTCCGGGGTCCTCGCCTTCACCAGTACGGGGGACATCGAGACGACGCTGCCCGTCCTGATGTTCTGCGTCGCCTTCGGACTCTCCATGGACTACGGGGTCTTCCTGCTCTCCCGGATCAAGGAGGAGTACGACCGGACCGGTGACCACGAGGGCTCGATCACCTTCGGACTGGCCCGTACCGGAGGTCTGATCACCGCGGCCGCCGTGATCCTCGCGGTCGTGATGGTCGCCATCGGCACCTCGCGGGTCACCAACACCAAGATGCTGGGGCTCGGGATCGCCCTCGCCGTCCTGATGGACGCCATGGTGGTCCGCAGTCTGCTGGTCCCCGCCGTGATGAAGCTGACGGGCCGCGCCACCTGGTGGGCCCCGAAGCCACTGCGCGCCTTCCACCAGAAGTTCGGCCTCAGCGAAGGGGAGTCGGCCCCGGTCGGCCCCGGTACGAAGGGTGGGCCGAGCGGCCCGGGTGCGCCCGCGGCCGACGGGGAGATACCCGAGGCGGGGACCCGGGACGGGGAGAAGGTCACCGCGGGGGCGTAGCCGTCGCCGCTCGCCCTCCGGTGCCCCCAGCGCCTCCTCTGTGCGGGAGCCGTGCGGCCTGCGCGATAGCCGTGCGGCCTTTCCGCAGCTGGCCCGAGATCCGTTCGGAAAGGGTTCTCGGGTCGGCCGCCGCTGCCCTCCTGACGGGCCGTGGCGGGAGCGCGGAGGGCCTGGGCGCCAGGGGGCGGGGAGGTCGGGGCGCCCACGTGGCCCCGCCCCCTTCAGCGTCCGCCAGTGGCCTCGCCGAACCGGCTGTGACCTGGGCTTTCTTCGGCCGCATCACTAAAATTCACGAGTGGGGAAAGGGGACCGGATGCACCGGAACATTCGCACGACGGACGACGTACTGACGCTCCTGGACGGCCTGTTCGCACCTGAGGCGCACCGCTGGACCTCCGGAGCCGCCTCGTGGTGGGACGGCTTCTACGAGGACCGCGCGAAGCCGGTGCCGTTCTTCGCGGAGAAGCCCGACGAGAGCCTCGTCTCGTACGTCGACCGGGGGCTGGTCACGCCGGGCCGCGCGCTCGACCTCGGCTGCGGCCCCGGGCGCAACGCGCACGCGCTGGCCTCGTACGGCTTCGACGTCACCGCGATCGACCTCTCCCCGGCGGCGATCGCCTGGGCCGAGGAGCGCGCCGAAGTACCGGGAGCCGGGGCCCGGTTCCACTGCGGTGACGCCTTCGCCCTGACGGCGGAGGGGGCGGAAGCGGCGGGACCGTACGACCTGATCCATGACTCCGGGTGCTTCCACCATCTGCCGCCCCACCGGCGTATCAGCTACCTCGCGCTCCTCGATCGCTGCCTCGCCCCCGGCGGCCATTTCGCGCTCACCTGCTTCGCGGCCGGGGAGGGCGGTATGGGCTCCGAGCTGCCGGACGCGGAGCTCTACCGACGGGGGGACCTGGGCGGCGGACTGGCCTACACCTCGGAGGAGTTGCGTGACATCTTCTCGGGCCTGACCGAGGTCGAGCTGCGCCGCATGCGCGACGAGGCGCCCGGGTCCCCGGTCTTCGGTGAGTCCTTTCTCTGGACGGCCCTGTTCCGGAAGGAGGCCCGGCAGTAGAGGCCGGGCCTGGGGAGCGGACCGGGGTCAGCGCCCCCGGTTGCGGGGGCGGGAGGCGACCCAGGCGCGGATGGTGTCCCCGTACCAGTACGGCTTTCCGTTCTTCACCTGGTCGGGCGGGGGAAGGAGCCCGTGTTTGCGGTAGGAGCGGACGGTGTCCGGCTGGACCTGGATGTGCGCGGCAATGTCCTTGTAGGACCAGAGTGTTCTGTCCGTCATCCGTGACACCTCTCTGCGCTGCTCTGTCGTGCTCGGTTCTGCCGTGCTCCGCAGCGGCGGCGGGGGATGCCGTCGGGGAAGTCGCGGAGCGCAGGCCGGTGATCACTCAGCCTGTGCTCGGTTGAACGGTTCAGAACGGCAGGCGGGGTGGGGCTGTTGTGCGCCTGTGACGGAAAACCCGCGTAATGGAGATATGCGTGGCGAAACGGTTACTGGTGTGACAGAAGGGGCACACCGCTCTCCCGGCTGTCCTCCGGTGCCGTCGGGGCTTCAGCCTGCGGTTCGGGGCGTGCCGGGGGTTCCGCAGGAGCGGAGGAACTCGCGGGTGCGGCGGGCGATGGGGAGCGGCTTGTCCGGGGCGCACGGGTACATGTCCTGCTCCACGATCGCGAACAGGTCGACGTCCAGGGCGCGCGCCGCGTCCAGGACCGGTTCCAGGGCGGGTACGCCGCCGGGCGGTTCGCACATCACGCCCCGCGCCACGGCCGGGCCGAACGGCACCTCGTCCGCCACCACCGCCGCCAGGATCTCGGGGTCGACCTGCTTGAGATGGAGATAGCCGATGCGCTCCCCGTACGTCTCGATGAGCTTGACGCTGTCGCCGCCGCAGTAGGCGTAGTGCCCGGTGTCCAGGCAGAGCGAGACGAGGGAGGGGTCGGTGGCGTCGAGGAAGCGGTTGACGTTCTCCTCGCTGTCGATGTGGGTGTCCGCGTGCGGGTGGACGACGATGCGGAGCCCGTAGCGCTCCCGGACCTCCCGCCCCAGCCGCTCCGTCTGTGCGGTGAGGTCCCGCCACTGCGCGGGGGTGAGCGTGCGGTCCTCCAGGACCTCGCCCGTCTTGTCGTCGCGCCAGAAGGAGGGGATGACGACGAGGTGTTCGGCACCCATGGCCCGGGTCAGCTCGGCGATGTCCGCGACATGCGCCCAGGTCCGGTCCCAGACGTCGGGACCGTGGTGCAATCCGGTGAAGACGGTGCCGGCGGAGACGGTGAGCCCGCGGCGGCGGGTCTCGTCCGCCAGCCGGGCCGGATCGGTGGGCAGATAGCCGTACGGACCGAGCTCGATCCACTCGTATCCGGCCTCGGCCACCTCGTCCAGGAAGCGTTGCCAGGGCACCTGCTGCGGGTCGTCGGGGAACCATACCCCCCACGAGTCGGGTGCCGAGCCGATGCGGATGCGGGCCGAAGAGGGTGCGGAGGGGGTCATATCGCCCAGCGTCGCGGGGTGCGCGGAAGAGTGTCAAGAGTTCGTCCGAATGTCCGGACAAAATGTTGACAGGGTTCCGGAGAGGGGGTTAGACCTGACCTGGGATCAGCCGGCCACCGGTGGGTCGAAGGGATGCGCATGCCTGAGCCGTACGACGTGATCACCATGGGGCGGATCGGGGTGGACCTCTACCCCCTGGACATCGGGGTGCCGCTCGCCCGGGTCGAGACGTTCGGCAAGTTCCTCGGCGGCTCCCCGACGAACGTCGCGGTGGCGGCGGCACGGCTGGGGCGGCGGACGGCGGTGATCACCCGTACGGGAGAAGACGCCTTCGGTGCGTACCTCCATCAGGAGCTGGAACGGTTCGGGGTGGACGACCGGTGGGTGACGGCGGTCGGGGAGTATCCGACCCCGGTCACGTTCTGCGAGATCTTCCCGCCCGACGACTTCCCCCTCTACTTCTACCGGCAGCCCAAGGCGCCCGATCTGGAGATCCACCCGCCGGAACTCGACCTGGACGCGGTGCGCGATGCCCGGATCTTCTGGATGACCGGTACCGGGCTCAGCGCCGAGCCGAGCCGGGCGGCGACGATGGCCGCCCTCCGGGCCCGTAGCGGGAGCGCCCGGGGGGAGGTCCCGGCCGGGGAGCCCCGTACGGCGACCGTGTTCGATCTCGACTGGCGGCCCATGTTCTGGTGCGGGGGCCGGGGCGGGGACCCCTCCGGCGGCGATCCCTCCGGCAGTGGCGATGCCTCCGGCGGCGACGATTCCTCCGGCGGTGGAGAGCGCCTCGACGGCGGGGCCAACGGCTCGGTGGCGTCCGCCCGTTACCGGGAAGCGCTCGCCCACGCCACCGTCGCCGTCGGCAACATCGACGAGTGCGAGATCGCGACCGGCGAGCGCGAACCGCACGCCGCCGCCCGCGCCCTGCTCGCGGCCGGGGTGGAGCTCGCCGTCGTCAAGCAGGGGCCGAAGGGCGTCCTCGCCGTCCACCGCGACGGCACCACCGCCGATGTACCGCCGCTGCCGGTGGAGGTCGTCAACGGGCTGGGCGCCGGGGACGCGTTCGGCGGGGCGCTCTGCCACGGGCTGCTGGCCGGGTGGGACCTCGACCGGATCATGCGGTACGCCAACGCCGCCGGGGCCATCGTCGCCTCCCGCCTCGCCTGCTCCTCCGCGATGCCCTTCCCGGACGAGGTGGCGGGGGCGCTCGCGGCGGGGGCCGTGACGGCGGAGAGCACCGCCGGGCCCTCCGGAGCGGGCTCATGACCCCTGCGACGCCTGTCTCCCCCGCCTCCCGCGTCGCCCCCGCCGCTCCCTCCGTCCACGACCTCGTACGGCTCCGCGCCGAGCGCCCCGAAGCGGTCGCCGAAGCCGCCGCACGACGGAAGCGGCGGCCCCTGCTCCGTACGGCCGACTCCGCGGCGGACCGCGAGACTCCCGCTACCGGGCGGGCCGAGACAGGCGCCACCGGAGAGGCCGCGACGGGCCGCGCCCCGCTGACTGCCCGTGCCTCGCTGACTGCCCGTGAGGCCGCCGCGCCGCACCCCGGCCGACTGATGATCATCGCCGCCGACCACCCCGCGCGCGGCGCCCTCGCCGTCGGGGACCGGGCCCTTGCCATGGCCAACCGGTTCGAGCTCCTCCAGCGGCTCTGCCTCGCCCTCTCCCGCCCCGGGGTCGACGGGGTCCTCGCCTCCGCCGACGTCCTGGACGACCTGCTCCTCCTCGGCGCCCTGGAGGACAAGGTCGTCATGGGCTCCATGAACCGGGGCGGGCTCGCGGGCGCCGCCTTCGAGCTGGACGACCGGTTCACCGGGCACCGCCCCGAGGACCTGGTCCGCCACGGGTTCGATGCGGGGAAGCTGCTGCTCCGCATCGACCACGAGGACCCCGGCTCCCTCGACACCCTGCACGCCGCCGCCCGCACCATCGACGCGATGGCCGCGCACCGGCTGCCCGTCTTCGTCGAGCCGTTCCTCTGCCGGCGCGTCGACGGCCGCCTCCGCAACGACCTGGGCGCCGCTGCCGTCGCCACCTCCATCGCCATCGCCTCGGGCCTGGCCGGGACCTCCGCGTACACCTGGCTCAAGGTCCCCGTCACCGAGGACCCGGACGACATGGCCCGGGTCATGGAGACCTCCACGCTCCCCGCCGTCCTGCTCGGCGGGGAGGTGGGCGACGACCTGGACGGGGCGTACGGGAAGTGGCGCGAGGCGCTGCGGCTGCCGACCGTACGGGGGCTGGTCGTGGGGCGTTCGCTGCTCTACCCGGTCGACGGGGACGTGGCGGGCGCCGTCGACACCGCCGTATCGCTGCTGTAGCCGGGGCGGCCGGGCGCAGCCGGGGGAGCAGGGCAGCTGGGGACGTACGGGCCGAAGACGGGTAGGGAGCGGGCATGGAAGACACGCATCACGAGCACCACACCGGGGGCACCCCTCCCGCCGCGCGCCACCACCTGCCCTCCGGCAGCGCGGGGCGCGGGCCCTACGCCCTGGACATCGATCCGAAAATGGCTGGATGGGATCGGTCCAGTCTCCGCGTTCTCGAGCTGGAGCCGGGTGGAGTTCATACGCTCGTCACCGGGGATTGCGAGTGGATCGTCCTGCCGTTGACCGGTGGCTGTACGGTGCATACGACAGGTGCCACCTTTGAACTGCTGGGCCGGGACAGCGTGTTCAGCGGGGTGAGTGATTTCGCCTACGTGCCGCGCGACGACCGAGCACAGATCGCCTCCGGCGCAGGAGGCCGCTTCGCCCTGGCAGGAGCGAAGTGCGAGCGACGACTCCCCGCTCGCTACGGCCCCGCGCCGGAGGTACCCGTCGAGCTGCGCGGCACCGGCAACTGCTCCCGCCAGGTCAACAACTTCGCCGCCGCCGACACCTTCGACTGCGACCGCCTGATCGCCGTCGAAGTGCTCACCCCCGGCGGCAACTGGTCCTCCTACCCGCCCCACAAGCACGACGAGCACGTGCCGGGCGAGGAGTGCGAGCTGGAGGAGATCTACTACTTCGAGGTGGAGGGCGGCGGCCTCGGCTACCACCGGGTCTCCCCGTCGCGCACCGGTGGTACGGACGTCCTCGTCGAGGTCGCCGACGGCGACGCGGTCCTCATCCCCGACGGCTGGCACGGCCCGTCCATCGCCCCGCCCGGCCGGACGCTGTACTACCTGAACGTCATGGCGGGGCCGGGGGAGGAGCGGGCCTGGCTGATCCGCGACCACCCGGACCACGGATGGATTCGCGACACCTGGCCGGGGCAGCCGGTCGACGCCAGACTCCCGCTCTACACGGCGCATCCGTCGCCCGGCCCGGAGGTAACGCCTTGAGCCCGACGAACCCCGCAGACCCCGCAGACCCCGCAGACCCCGCAGACCCTGCACGTTCTCCGAATTCCGCAGACTCCGCACGTTCTCCGAACCCCGCAGACCCCGCGAGCTCTGCGAGTCCCGTAGGCCCCGCGAGCCCCCTAAGTCCCGTAAGCACCTCGCGTACGCGGTCCACCCGCACCCGCCGTCTGACCACCGCTCAGGCCCTCATCGCCTTCCTCACCCGCCAGTACACCGAGCGCGACGGCCGCCACCACCGGCTGATCAGCGCTACCTGGGGCATCTTCGGCCACGGAAACGTCGCAGGCATCGGCCAGGCGCTCGTCGAAGTGGGCAACGGGACACGCAACGGCGACGGCAACGGAATCCACAACGGCAACGGCATCCGCAACACCACCAACAACAACACCAACACCGACACACCCCACCCCGCCCCCCGCATGCCGTACCTCCAGGGCCGCAACGAACAGGCCATGGTGCACGCGGCCGTGGGGTACGCGCGTCAGTCCGGCCGGCTCTCCGCGCACGCGGTGACCACCTCCATCGGCCCGGGCGCCACCAACCTCGTGACCGGCGCCGCCCTCGCCACCGTCAACCACCTGCCCGTACTCCTCCTCCCCGGTGACACGTTCGCGACCCGGCCCGCCGACCCCGTACTGCAACAGCTCGAAGTCCCGTACGCCGGTGATGTGTCGGTCAACGACTGCCTGCGCCCCGTCTCGCGCTACTTCGACCGGATCACCCGGCCGGAGGCGCTGATTCCGGCGGCCCTCCAGGCGATGCGGGTGCTGGCCGACCCCGCTGAGACCGGTGCGGTCACGCTGGCGCTGCCGCAGGATGTGCAGGCGGAGGCGTACGACTGGCCGGAGGAGTTCTTCGCCGAGCGGGTCTGGCGGGTCCGCAGGCCCGCGCCCGACCCGGCCGAGCTGGAGCAGGCCGTACGGGCGGTGCGTTCCGCCCGCCGCCCCCTGATCGTCGCGGGCGGCGGGGTCCGCCACAGCGGGGCCGAGGAGACGCTCGCCGCCTTCACCGCCGCCACCCGCATCCCGGTCGCCTCCACCCAGGCGGGCAAGGGGTCCCTGCGCCACGACCACCCGGCGGACGTGGGCGGCATCGGCCACACCGGTACCGCCACCGCCGACGAACTGGCCCGCGCCGCCGACCTGGTGATCGGCATCGGCACCCGGTACACGGACTTCACCACCGCGTCCGGCACGCTCTTCGAGAACCCGGCCGTCCGCTTCCTCAACCTCAACATCACCGGCTTCGACGCCCACAAGCTCGCCGCCCTCCCCCTCGTCGCCGACGCCCGCACCGGCCTGGAGGCGCTCACCAGCGCGCTCGCCGGACGGGGGTACCGGGTCGATCCGGCGTACGAGACGGAGTACACCGGCGCGAAGGAGGTGTGGGAGGAACGGGTCGAGGCGGCCTTCACCACCCCCGACCCCACCGCGCGCCCCACCCAGGTCCAGATCCTCGGCCTCCTCGACGCCCTGGTCACCGAGGACGACATCCTCATCAACGCCGCGGGTTCGCTCCCCGGCGACCTGCACAAGCTCTGGCGCGCCCGCTCCCGCGACCAGTACCACGTGGAGTACGGCTACTCCTGCATGGGCTACGAGATCCCGGCCGCGATCGGCGTCCTGCTGGCCACCGCACCCCACCAGCGGCCCCGCCCCGTCTGGGCGCTCGTCGGCGACGGCACGTACCTGATGAACCCCACCGAGATCGTCACCGCGGTCCAGGAGAATCTCCCCCTCAAACTGCTGATCCTCCAGAACCACGGCTACGCCTCCATCGGCGGCCTCTCCGAGGCGGTCGGCGGTGAGCGCCTCGGCACGGCCTACCGCCACCGGGACGCCGACGGCGGCTTCACCGGCCCGCCGCTCCCCGTCGATCTCGCCGCCAACGCGGCCTCCCTCGGCATGCGGGTCCTGCGCGCCACCACCATCGACGACCTGCGCAAAGCCCTGGCGGAGGCCCGCGGCGCGGAGGGCCCCACTTGTGTCTACGTCGAGACCGAAACGCCCGACACAGTGTCGGGCCTCCCTCCGGCACAGGCGTGGTGGGATGTTCCCGTGGCCGAGACCGCGACGCGACCGGCGGCGGTCGAGGCCCGGGAAGAGTACGACCGGCGGGCCGCCGCCCGACGCCACCATCTGTGAAACCCCGCCTGCCCGAAGCCTGAAGGAGTACGTCATGACGAAGACCGTCAACCACTGGATCGGCGGCAGGACAGTGGAGGGCACGTCGGGCCAGTACGGTCCCGTCACGGACCCGGCCACCGGCGCGGTCACCACGCGGGTGGCGCTGGCCTCGGTGGAGGAGGTCGGCGCGGCGGTGGCGGCGGCGAAGGCCGCGTACGCGACCTGGGGCACGTCCTCCCTCGCCCAGCGCACCGCCGTCCTCTTCCGCTACCGCGCGCTGCTGGACGCCCACCGCGACGACATCGCCGCGCTGATCACCGCCGAGCACGGCAAGGTGCACTCGGACGCGCTGGGCGAGGTCGCCCGGGGCCTGGAGATCGTCGAGCTGGCGTGCGGGATCACCACCCAGCTCAAGGGCGAGCTCTCCACGCAGGTCTCCAACCGGGTGGACGTCTCCTCGATCCGCCAGTCCCTCGGCGTGGTCGCGGGCATCACCCCGTTCAACTTCCCGGCCATGGTGCCGATGTGGATGTTCCCGCTCGCCATCGCGTGCGGCAACACGTTCGTGCTGAAGCCGAGCGAGAAGGACCCGTCGGCGGCCAACCTGCTGGCCGAGCTGGCGGCGGAGGCCGGTCTTCCGGACGGCGTGCTCAACGTCGTCCACGGCGACAAGGTCGCGGTGGACGCGCTCCTGAACCACCGCGACGTGGCGGCCGTCTCCTTCGTCGGCTCCACCCCCATCGCCCGCTACATCCACGCGACCGCCTCCGCCAACGGCAAGCGCGTCCAGGCCCTCGGCGGCGCCAAGAACCACATGCTGGTCCTCCCGGACGCCGACCTGGACGCGGCCGCCGACGCGGCGGTCTCGGCGGCGTACGGCTCCGCCGGTGAGCGCTGCATGGCGATCTCGGCGGTCGTGGCGGTCGGCGCGATCGGGGACGAGCTGGTCGCCAAGATCCGCGAGCGCGCCGAGAAGATCAAGATCGGCCCCGGCAACGACCCCACCTCCGAGATGGGCCCCCTGATCACCGCCGCCCACCGCGACAAGGTCGCCTCGTACGTCACGGGCGCCGCCGCCCAGGGCGCCGAAGTCGTCCTCGACGGCACGGGCCACACGGTGGAGGGCTTCGAGGACGGCCACTGGATCGGCCTCTCCCTCCTGGACAAGGTCTCCACCGACTCCGACGCGTACAAGGACGAGATCTTCGGCCCGGTCCTGTGCGTGCTCCGCGTGGAGACGTACGAGGACGGCGTCGCCCTCATGAACGCCTCGCCCTTCGGCAACGGCACCGCGATCTTCACCCGCGACGGCGGCGCGGCCCGCCGCTTCCAGCTGGAGATCCAGGCGGGCATGGTCGGCGTCAACGTGCCGATCCCGGTCCCGGTGGGCTACCACTCCTTCGGCGGCTGGAAGGACTCGCTCTTCGGCGACCACCACATCTACGGCAACGACGGCGTGCACTTCTACACCCGCGGCAAGGTCACCACCACCCGCTGGCCGGACCCCGCGGACGCCCCGGCCGGCGTCGACCTGGGCTTCCCGCGCAACCACTGACCGCGACTTTGTCCGGCGGGCCCCGTCGTACCCCCGTGGTGCGGCGGGGCCCGCCGCACCACGAAAACCGGGTGCCGACCGGCGACCGCGTCCCGCACCCTGGCCCCATGAACACCCCGCCCCTCCCGCCCCGTTACGAGATCCGCGCCCACCACACCGCCACCACGGTCACCGTCTACCAGGCGTACCGCCCCGCCATCGGCCTCCCCGCCGCGCGCGACGGGCGGTTTCCGGCCGCCTGGAAGCGGGACCGGATGACATGGATCAAGCCCAGCTTCCTGTGGATGATGTACCGCTGCGGATGGGGGACGAAGGAGGGCCAGGAGACCGTCCTCGCCGTCGAGATCGACCGCAGCGGCCTGGAGTGGGCCCTCGCGCACGCCGAACTCTCCCACTACGTACGCGATGTGCACCCCGACGAGGCGTCCTGGAAGCAGAGCCTGCGCGCCGCCCCCGCCCGGGTCCAGTGGGACCCCGAACGCGACCTGGACCTGAACCCGCTCCCGTACCGCTCCCTCCAGCTCGGGCTGAGCGGGGAGGCCGCGCGGCGGTACGCCGACGAGTGGACCGTGTCCGTACGCGACGTCACCCCGCTCGCCCGCGAGGTGCACGCGGCCGTCCGGGCGGGGGAGCGGGAGAGGGCCGCCGCCCTGCTGCCGGTGGAGACGCCGCTCGACCTCGCCGCTCCCCGGCCGGTGCGGGCACCGCTGACCGGGCGGTAGCCCGGGTCGCCTACCCGGCCCCACCGTCCGCGGTGAACTCCCACGTCAGCATCGCGAACTCCCCGTCCGCCGCCGCCCCCGCCGCCCGGTACGTCGCCAGTGCCGCCTCGTTGCCGGGTTCCACCCCCACCCACAGGCCGTAGCAGCCGCGCTCCCGGGCGAGGTCCACCAGCGCCCGGGTCAGGGCCCGGCCGATGCCCCGGCGGCGGAACGGTTCGTCGACGCCGAGTTCGTACAGGCACATCTCCGTGCCCTTGTCCGGGTGCCGCATCTCGATGCCCGAGACGAAGCCCGCCGGGGCCCCGTCCACATACGCGATCAGCAGCACATGGCCGTCCGCCGCCAGGAAGCGGGCCGCCCACTCCTCGCGGGGCGGGGCGTCGAAGAGACGGCCGGCGGCGAGGAGCTCCGTGACGGTCGTTGCGCGGCGAATGTCCACTATGGCCTCCGGGAGGAACAGGGCCCGTACCGCGTCCGGAGTACGGGGAGGGCGCACCGTACCTCTCAGGGAGGCCGTCCGCCTCCCCCTGGCGGCACTTCGGGCGGCTCCCTCCTCCGTTTAGGGTCGAGGGATGGAGACCCCTACTGCTCGATGGCGGCGCCTGCTGCCCCGTACCCCCGGCCGGTGGGCCGCGGCGCTCGCCGCGCTCGCCGTGCTCGTGGGCGGGGGCACCTGGACCGCCGTCGCCGATGACGGCTCGCCCGCCGTGCAGCGCGAGGACCGGATGCTGCGGATGGACGGGGTGCCGATCGACACCTCGTTCTTCACCTCCGGCGGTTCCGGAAAGCGCCCCGCCGTGCTCATCGGGCACGGCTTCGGCGGCAGCAAGAACGACGTACGCGCCCAGGCCGAGAAGCTCGCGGCCGACGGGTACGCGGTGCTGACCTGGTCCGCGCGCGGCTTCGGCAGGTCCGGCGGGAAGATCTCCCTCAACGACCCGCAGGGCGAGGTCAAGGACGTCTCCGGGCTCATCGACTGGCTGGCGGAGCGCCCCGAGGTCGAGCTGGACGGCAAGGGCGACCCCCGGGTCGGCCTCACCGGCGCCTCCTACGGCGGCGCGGTCTCCCTCCTCGCCGCCGGGCACGACCGCCGGGTCGACGCCATCGCGCCCGTGATCACGTACTGGAACCTCGCCGACGCCCTCTTCCCCGACGGGGTCTTCAAGAAGCTCTGGGCCGGGATCTTCATCACCTCCGGCGGCGGCTGCGAGAAGTTCGAGCAGCGGCTCTGCGCGATGTACGAGCGCGTCGCCGTCAGCGGCAAGCCCGACCCGGCCGCGATCGACCTGCTCACCGAGCGCTCGCCCTCCGCCGTCGCCGACCGCATCGAGGTGCCCTCGCTCATCCTCCAGGGCCAGTCCGACTCCCTCTTCCCGCTCGGCCACGCCGACGCCATGCAGAAGGCGATCAGCGCCAACGGCGCACCCGTCTCCGTCGACTGGATCGCGGGCGGGCACGACGGCGGCGACAGCGAGACCGCGCGCGTCGAAGGGCGCGTCGGCTCCTGGTTCGACCGTTACCTGAAGGAGGAGACCGGTACCGACACCGGCCCCGCCTTCCGCGTCACCCGTACCGGAGGCTTCGACTCCACCGACGGCGCCGCCATGAAGCGCGGCGCGACCAGCGACACCTACCCGGGGCTGCGCAGCGGCGGCCGGGAGATCCCCCTGCGCGCCACCGGCGCCGCCCCCGGCGACGCCACCGTGCCCGGCACGGCCCCCGGCGAGGCCACCGCCCCCGGCAAGAACACCGCCCCCGGCGCGTCCGATTCCACGGAGACCTTCCGCAACCCCGCCGGGGCCGCCCCGCCCGCCATCTCCGCCGTCCCCGGCATCGGCGGCGGGATCTCCCAGCTCTCCTCCCTCGGCGTCGGGCTCTCGCTCGACTTCCCCGGGCAGTACGCCCGCTTCGAGTCGGCCCCGCTGGCCACCTCCGTACACGTCACCGGCACCCCCACCGTCCGCGTCAACGTCAAGGCGACCGAGGGCCGTGACGCGGTGCTCTTCGGCAAGGTGTACGACGTCTCGCCGGACGGCCGCCAGCAGCGGCTGCCGTCCCAGCTC
Organism: Kitasatospora albolonga; assembly: GCA_002082585.1. Classification (NCBI taxonomy): domain Bacteria; kingdom Bacillati; phylum Actinomycetota; class Actinomycetes; order Kitasatosporales; family Streptomycetaceae; genus Kitasatospora; species Kitasatospora albolonga. The sequence continues at coordinate 2,347,536 of CP020563.1, read as the reverse complement.
GTCGCCCCCTACCGGATCACCCCCGACCAGCAGGGCAAGCCCATCGAACTGGCGCTGCCCGCCGTGGACCACGAGTTCGACGCCGGGCACCGGATGCGGCTCGTGTTCTCCGCGACCGACCTCGGCTACGCGTCCCCGGCCGAGCCCGCCACGTACACCGTGACCGCCGACGGACCGCTGACCGTCCCCACCGCACCCGCCGTCACCACCGCGGCGGCCACCCTCCCCTGGTGGACCTGGGGCCTCCCGGCCGCCGCCCTCGTCATCGCGGCCGCGCTCCTGATCACCGCCCGGCGGCGGACCGCCACACCCGCACCGGACCCCGAACTCGCCGACGTACCGCTCCGGATCACCGGGCTCTCGAAGAAGTACGCGAAGTCCGTCGACCGGTACGCCGTGCGCGAGCTCTCCTTCCACGTCGAGAAGGGGCAGGTCCTCGGGCTGCTCGGCCCCAACGGCGCGGGCAAGACGACCACCCTGCGCATGCTCATGGGGCTCATCACCCCCGACGAGGGCGAGATCCGCGTCTTCGGGCAGGCCATCCGCCCCGGCGCCCCGGTCCTCTCCCGGGTGGGCGCCTTCGTGGAGGGCGCGGGCTTCCTGCCGCACCTCTCCGGGCGCGCCAACCTGGACCTGTACTGGCAGGCCACCGGCCGCCCCGCCGAGGACGCCCGCATCGACGAGGCCCTGGAGATCGCGGGCCTCGGGGACGCGCTCGCCCGTGCGGTGCGGACGTACTCCCAGGGCATGCGGCAGCGGCTCGCCATCGCGCAGGCCATGCTCGGCATGCCGGACCTGCTCATCCTGGACGAGCCGACCAACGGGCTGGACCCGCCGCAGATCCGCGAGATGCGTGACGTGATGATCCGTTACGCGGCCGGGGGCCGGACCGTCATCGTCTCCAGCCACCTCCTCTCGGAGGTCGAGCAGTCCTGCACCCACCTGGTCGTCATGGACCGGGGCAGGCTCGTCCAGGCCGGTCCGGTCGCCGAGATCACCGGTTCCGGCGACATGATCCTGGTGACCACGGCGGAGGAGGTGTCCGAGCCGCTCGCGGAGAAGGTCGCCGCCCTGCCCGGCATCGGCTCCGCCGTCCGCACCGACGACGGGCGCGGCCTCCTGGTCCGCCTCGACGGCGCCACCACCGCACGCCTCGTCGCCGACCTCGTCCGGCTCGACGTCCCGGTCACCGGCGTCGGCCCGCACCGCCGCCTGGAGGACGCCTTCCTCACCCTGATCTCCGGAGGAGCAGCATGAGCGCCCCCGTCCAGCCCCCCGAGGACCGGGTGACGACCGAGCACCCGGAGGCCGCGGGCTACCGCGCCGGGCGCACGCTCCCCCTCCGCGTCGAGGCCATGCGGCAGCTGCGCAGGCGCCGCACTCTGCTCATGGGCGGCATCCTCGCGGCCCTCCCCTTCATCCTGATCATCGCCTTCGCGATCGGCGGCTCGCCGGACGGCGAAGACGGCGGCGGGGGCCGGGGCGGCAACCGGATCAACCTGATGGACGTGGCGACCGAGTCCGCCGCGAACTTCGCCGCCACCTCGCTGTTCGTCTCGGCCGGCTTCCTGCTGGTGATCCCGGTGGCCCTGTTCTGCGGGGACACCGTGGCCTCCGAGGCGAGCTGGTCCTCGCTGCGCTATCTGCTCGCCGCGCCCGTGCCGCGGGTGCGGCTGCTGTGGTCCAAGCTCGTCGTCGCGCTCGGCTTCAGCCTCGCCGCGATGGTGCTGCTGCCGGTCGTCGCGCTGGCCGCGGGAACGGCGGCCTACGGGTGGGGGCCGCTGAAACTGCCGACCGGGGGAGCGCTGGCGGCCGGGGACACCGTGCCCCGCCTCGCGCTCGTCGTCGCGTTCATCTTCGTCTCCCAACTCGTCACGGCGGGGCTGGCGTTCTGGCTCTCGACAAAGACGGACGCCCCGCTCGGCGCGGTCGGCGGAGCGGTGGGCCTGACCATCGTCGGCAATGTGCTCGACGCGGTGACGGCGCTCGGCTCCTGGCGCGAGTTCCTGCCCGCGCACTGGCAGTTCGCCTGGGCCGACGCGCTCCAGCCGCAGCTGGAGTGGGGCGGCATGATCAAGGGGACGGCGATCTCGGTGACGTACGCCCTGATCCTGTTCGCTCTGGCCTTCCGCGGGTTCAGTCGTAAGGACATCGTGTCCTGAACCTGATGTTCCGGGGTTTCGCCGGGCGGGAACGGGTGCGAAGGCGTCCCGCCCGGCCCCTGTTGCCGCATCGAGATGGTTCCGCAACGCTTTTGCCGACTCCGTTCGGCGGGCCCGTACGTCACATTCACAGGTGTCGGAGAAAGGACACGACACCGTGATGACGTGGGGGTTACGGATGCATCAGCGAAGCGGCAGGCGGACAGCGGGGGTACGGGGAGGGGCCCGGGCGGCGGCGGTGGCGCTGCTGCTCACGGGCGGGATGCTGCTCACCGCGTGCGGCGGAGGCGGGTCGCCGGACGGCACCGCCGCCGACAAGCGCTCCGGCGCGCGCGGTGGGCAGCCCGCGCCCGACGCGGTGGCGCCGGAGCAGGGAAGGCCGTCCGGCGAGGAGGGGAAGAACCGCGAGAACGGAGAGAACGGGGACGCGCCCGAGCCCGGCATCGCCGCCCCGGACTACCTCTCCACCTTCGCCCTGGACGTGGACACCGCCAGCTACGGCTACGCGCGCCGCACGCTCGGCGACGGCAGACTGCCGAACGCGGCGGACATCCGCCCCGAGGAGTTCGTCAACAGCTTCCGCCAGGGGTACGAACGGCCCTCGGGCAACGGGTTCTCCGTCACGGTCGACGGGGCGCGGATCGGCTCCGGGAGCGGCGGAGGCGCGGGTTCCGGGGCCTCCGGCTGGTCGCTGCTCCGGGTCGGCCTCGCCACCAAGGTCGCCCCGCCCAGCAGCGAACGCCCGCCCGCCGCCCTCACGTTCGTCGTCGACATCTCCGGCTCCATGTCCGCGCCCGGCCGTCTGGAGCTGGCCAAGAAGTCCCTGGCCCTCCTCACCGACGAACTGCGCGACGACGACTCCGTCTCCCTGGTCACCTTCAGCGACGAGGCCGAGACCCGGCTCCCGATGACCCGCGTCCAGGGCAACCGGAACAAGATCCGGGAGGCGGTCGAGGAGATGCGGACCGCCCGGTCCACCAACGTCGAGGCGGGGATCACCCGCGGCTACGAGGAGTCCGTCAAGGGCCACCGCAAGGGCGTCACCAACCGGGTGGTGCTGCTCTCCGACGCCCTCGCCAACACGGGCGACACCAGCGCCGACAACATCCTGGAACGGATCGACTCCGCCCGCCGCGAGTACGGCATCACGCTCTTCGGGGTCGGCGTCGGCAGCGAGTACGGCGACGCGTTCATGGAGCGCCTCACCAACCGGGGCGACGGCCACACCACGTACGTCGGCGACGAGGAGCAGGCCCGCAAGGTCTTCGTCGACCAGCTCCCCGCCCACCTCGAACTCCGGGCGCGCGACGCGAAGGCCCAGGTGGCGTTCGACCGGAAGACCGTGAAGCAGTTCCGCCTGATCGGCTACGAGAACCGCAAGGTCGCCGACGAGGACTTCCGCGACGACAGCGTCGACGGCGGCGAGGTCGGCCCCGGCCACACGGTGACCGCGCTCTATGCCGTACGGCTGCGCGAGGGCGCGTCGGGGGAGGTGGCCAGGGCGACCGTGCGCTGGCTCGACCCCAAGACCCGTGAGCCGCACGAGAAGAGCGGCTCGGTCCGGACCGGGGCGATCGGGGGCAAGCTGTGGGGCGGCGATTCGCGCCACCTCCAGGTGGCCGCCGTGGCCGCCTACTTCGCGGACACCCTGCGCGGCGGCGACCTGCCCGGCACGCCCGCACTCGGGGAGCTCGCCTCCCGGGCTTCCCGGCTGGCTGAGGAGACCGAGGACCGTTCGGTACGGAAGCTGGCGACGGCGATCGGGCAGGCGAGCGAGCTCCGGGGCGTGGAGGTGCCGGACGGCGGGGGAGACGCGGCGGAGGGGGAGATCGGCTGAACGGACGGCGGTCCTGGCCTCCGCAGGTCACCGTTCGCACAGACACGCTAAATACGGCTGTGCGAGCGGCCCTCCCGGGTCATGATGTGCGCCATGGTCTCCCTGTTCCTGGTGCTCTCCCTGATCGCCAACTGCCTGTACGCGGGCATCATGCTGACGTTCCTGATCGCGATCATGCCCGGCCTCGCCGGGCTGCCGGACGAACAGTTCACGGCGATGATGCGCCGCTTCAACGAGAAGGTGCCCGGCCCCGCCTTCCTCGTCCTCTTCCTCGGCGTGGTCGCCCTGCCCGCCGCCGCGCTCTTCACCGGGCTCGGCGAGTACGACTCCGTGGAGGCGCCCGCGATCGTGGGGGCGCTCGTCTGCGCGGTCGCCGGGCACCTGGTCACGATCGCCGGGAACATCCCGCTCAACAACGCGCTCGCGAAGGCGGAGGGCGGCGACGACAGCGCCGCCCGTACGGCCTTCGAGTCCCGCTGGAACACTCTCCACCAGGTCCGCACCGCGTTCACCCTGGGGGCGTGCCTGCTGCTGGCCATCGCGCTGTGGGACGGCGGCGCCGCCGCCCTGGCCATCTGAGGCTCCGGACGGTTCAGATGCCTCACACGTTGGGCACCTTGAGCCGGTCCCAGCTGGTCTTCCCCGGAATGCCGTCGGCGTCGGTGCCCGTATAACCCAGCTTGCGCTGCCAGGCCGCGTACGAGTTCCGGTCCGCGGTGGACCAGGCCGGGCCGGGGCCCACCGTGTACCGGCCGCAGCCCTCGGCCACCAGGCGCCTGCCCATGGCCGTGATGACGGGGCTGTTGCGGCCCGCCTTGAAGAAGGACGCCCCGGGGAACGGCTCGTACGCCGGTTTCGGGGGCGGTTTGGCGGGCCCGTCCGGGGCGCCGCCCAGCCGCTTGCCGATCCTGGTGCGCATCGAGTTCATGGTGAAGCCGCGCGGATCGACCTTGCCCGGCTGCCATTCGAGGTGCCCGATCACCGACCGCTCCGACCAGCGGTGCGCCCGGCAGACGGCTGCGGCGGCCCGCTCGATCGCCAGCAGCTGGGCCGCCGGCCAGGGGTCCTTCCCGTCGCCGAGGTTGACGCACTCGAAGCCGTAGAAGTACCGGTTGCCGTCGGTGTTGGCCTCGTTGTCCGGGGGCAGCGCCTTCTCCGCGATCACGGCACGCAGAACGTCGTCGTCGCCGAGCCCGGCGTGGTTGGCGCGCCCGTTCCCCACGAGGTGGACGGTCCCGTCCTTGGCGATCACGCCGTGGCAGAGGGGACCGGGGAGGGCGGAGTGGCCGTTGTAGCAGAGCTCGACGGAGGACGCGGTGCCCGAGGTGACGGTGTGATGGATCATGACGCCGTGCGTCGGACCCCAGGCCCCCTTGTGATTCCGGTTGTTCGTACGCCAGCTCCGGTGCTCGACGACGTGGAGTCCTTCGTCGCGGAGGGCTTTGAGCAGCTTGTCGGCGGACAGCGGCGTCGCCATCGTGGTGCTCCTTTCCAGGTGGTGCGTCGTTTCGCAGGGGTGTTCGGTGGGGGAAGGGCAGGGTCGACGGCCGGACGGCACAACGAAGTTGCGCTCGCCCGAACGGGTTTGCGGAGAAGTGGGGAGCGCCCTGCGGCGGGATTCCGCCCAGGGCCGTACAGGATCGATTTGCCCGTTCTTGCGCCGCCCTGAACGTCACGCCGTACCGAACGTTTCGTCGGCCCGCCACTCTTGCGCGGCGGATTCCGCTTAGGGAGGCGCGGGGGGTGGGTGGGGCGGGTGTTACGGCATCACGCCCGCACGCTCAGTCGGCGATGTCGACGCCGTAGCCGCGCGCCAGGTCGGCGAGCCCGTGGTCGTACCCCTGTCCGACGGCACGGAAGCGCCAGACCGGCCCCCGGCGGTAGAACTCGGCGAGGAGCAGCGTGCGTTCCGTGGTGGCGGCGTCGAGGGTGGCCCCGGCCAGCGGTGCGGCACCGGTACCGGGGACCGCGGTGACCTGGACCGCGCCGACGTCCCCGAAGGTCCCCTCCCCGTCGATGGCAGCCGCGACGGCCACCTTGCGTGAGGAGGGCGGGAGCGAGGCGAGGTCGACGGCGATCGTCTGTTCGGCCGGGCCGTCGGTGAGGAGGCGCACGGTGCCCGCGGGGTTCTCGGGGGCACCGTAGAAGACGAAGTCCTCGTCGAAGGTGACCTGTTCGTCCTCGTCGAGCACGAAGGCGACGACATCGATCTCGCACCTGTCCCGCGGCGCCCAGGCCGCGGTGATGTGCCACAGCGGGGCCTGCGCTGTGGGCAGGTCCGCGACACCGCCGCGCGGCAGGACGAGGGGGGCCGACGGCCGGTCCGCCTCCGGCGTCGGCCGGGCCGCCCCGGAGGCGGCACCGGTTCCGGCGGGAGCGCCCTCCGGTGCGGTCAGCCAGTGTTCGTCGTGCACGGGAAGTCCCAGCTTTGGCATTCGTCGTATCCGGCGGTCGGTCTCCCCTCCCGGCAGGAGCACGGCGTCGGTGACGCTCCGCGAGAGGTTGATGGCGGCGGAACCGCCCAGTTCGACGACCCGGCTGCGCGCGGCGGCCGCGGCGGGGTGCGTGCCACCGAGGACGAGGACCCGCCGCCCGGCCAGGGGGCGGGCCGCCGGTACGGCCGCCGGGGCCGGTCGGCGTGGAGCGGGTACGGCCGCTTCCGGTGAGGAAGGGGCCGCAGGAGCAACAGGGACAGCCACGGCCGCCCCGGTCGCAGCGGTGGCCCCGGCCTCCCCGGCCGTAACAACTGCCACAGGCGCCACCCCCGCCCCTGCCGCCACAGGCGCCACCCCAGCCTCCGCCCCCGCCGCCAGGTGCCGCGTACCGGGCCGTACGTCATCGAGCAGCCGCAGGAACGTGTGCTCGTCGATCACCGGTACGCCCTCGGCGGCTGCCCGCCGGGCCTTCGCGGACCCCGATCCGGCCGCGTTGGTGACCAGCGCGCTGGTGTGGCGGCTGACCGAGGTCATGACGTTCAGCCCCGCCGCGACCGACCGCGCCACGAGCTCGGCGCGCGAGGTCGCCGTCTCCCCGGTGATGGCGATCTTCATGCCCTGGACGAGCGGACCGCCCGCCTCCGCCCGTCCCGGATTGCGGTACGCGCAGGGCGTCTTCGGCGGCTGGGGCGCGAACCGCGTGTCCTGGCGCGGCGGGCAGGCCACCAGGGGCAGGGGCAGGTCGAGCCGCGCGGCCTCCCGGAGCGTCGCGCGGAGGATGCCGGCCAGCACGCGGGTGTCGTCCAGGGCGTCGTGCGCCCGCAGCTGCGGAACGCCGTAGTGCGCCGCCAGCGTTCCCAGCTTCATGTCCTCGGCGGGCGGGTCCACCTGCCGGTTGAGCGCGAGGGTGCACAGCCGCTGGGAGACCGGCAGATACAGGCGGGCCCGCGCGAACTCGTGCGCCAGGAAGTCGTAGTCGAACTGGGCGTTGTGGGCCACCAGGACCCGGTCCTGCAACAGCGCCCCGATCCGCCCCGCGACCTGGTCGAAGGTCGGCGCCCCCAGCAGCCGTTCGGCCGTCAGGCCGTGCACGTCCACCGGCCCCGGGTCGCACCCCGGGTTCAGCAGGGTCGAGAACTCCCCGGTCCGCTCCCCGTCCGGCCCCATGGTCACCACCGCGACCGACAGCACCCGGTCCCGCCGCGCGACGAGCCCGGACGTCTCCACGTCCACCAGCGCCCAGTCGAAGGCGTAATCGCGCAGGCCGGGCGCGGGGAGGGCGGGGGAGTGCGGTGTCATGCCCGCAAGAATGATCCGGCATGTGCCCACTCCTCAACCGGAATGGCCTTTTGCCTGGATATGTACAGAAGAGGCGGTGCGGTCCGGCGCACCGGACCGGGGACGGGATCTTCTTTTACGCCGTCACTACGCCGCTCCCCGCTAACCTGCCCCGACCAGCGAAAAGGCCCTCCGGTGCGGAGGGCCTCACGGTGGTGCGGTCGGTGCGCCCCCGGCAGGACTCGAACCTGCGGCCAAGCGCTTAGAAGGCGCCTGCTCTATCCACTGAGCTACGGGGGCCGGGAGCCCTGATCGGGTGGTTCCGTGGCCGTGCCGGGACAAGGATAGGGCTCCGATCGCCTGGACCCGGTTGCTTCACCTGCGTGGCACGATGTGGAGGTTCGGTGAAGCGAACCGATAATCGCAGGTAGGTGCGATTCGTGCACCGCTTTTCGCGCCCTGCGGCCCGGGCGTTGTGCACTCGTTATGCCTGCGCCCCACTCGTCCTTTCTGTTCCGTTTTCGTCCGGAGCTCGTGCCGGAGTCTGTCCGGAGGGTGGAACCGCCGCGCAGAAGGGCCTATACGCTTCAAAAAGGCTCTAAAATTGGGCATTCTTCGCATGTGGTGACCATGGACGTACGGCCTCAGCTCATCGACGCACTTTCCGCCCTGCGCGACCGTGTCGCCGCCGTGCGTCTCCCACTCCCCCTGCCGGGGGCCGAACGCGCCCGGCAGACGAGGGTCGAACTCCTCGCGCAGCTCGACGACTACCTCCTGCCCCGCCTCAAGGACCCCGAGGCCCCGCTGCTCGCCGTGATCGGCGGTTCCACCGGAGCCGGGAAGTCCACGCTGGTCAACTCGCTCGTGGGGTGCCGGGTCAGCGAGGCCGGGGTGCTGCGGCCCACCACGCGTACGCCCGTGCTGGTGTGCCACCCCGACGACCACCACTGGTTCGCGGGCGTACGGGTGCTGCCGCAGCTCACCCGGATCTGGCTGCCGCCGGGTCAGGCCCGGGACCCCGACGGGCTCGACGAGCTCGGCGCGGGCGCGGACGACGAGGCGAACGTGCTGCGGGTGGAGACCGCCGTCAGCCTCCCCCGGGGGCTCGCGATCCTCGACGCCCCCGACATCGACTCCCTCGTCGTACGCAACCGGGTCCTGGCCGCCGAACTCATCTGCGCCGCCGACGTCTGGGTCATGGTCACCACCGCCTCCCGGTACGCCGACGCGGTGCCCTGGCATCTGCTGCGTACCGCGAAGGAGTACGACGCCGCCCTCGTCACCGTCCTCGACCGGGTGCCCCACCAGGTGATCGCCGAGGTCTCCCGGCAGTACGCGGCGCTCCTGACCCGCGCCGGACTCGGGGACGTACCCCGGTTCACCATCCCCGAGCTGCCCGAGTCGGCGGGCGGCGGCAGCGGGCTGCTCCCCACCACCGCCGTCGCCCCGCTGCGCGCCTGGCTCACCCACCGGGCCCAGGACCCCGCCGCCCGGCAGCAGGCGGTGGGGCGTACCGCCTCGGGGCTCATCGAGTCGCTCAACGTACGGATGCCCGGGCTGGCGTCGGCCGTCGCGGCGCAGTACGCGGCGTCCGTCCGGCTCACCGGAGTGGTCGAGGACGCGTACGGCAAGGAGGCCGACCGGATTCGGCGCAGGCTCCGGAGCGGGGCGGTCCTCTCCGGGGACGCGCGCACCCGGTGGCGCGGCTTCCCCCTCTACAGCGCGCCCGGTGAGCTCCTCGACGCGCTGGTGGAGAGCCTGATCGCCCTCCTCCAGTGCTCCGTGTCCGCCGCCGACGAGCAGATCCGTACGCAGTGGAGCCGCGAGCCCGCCGCCGGGGTGTTCCGGTTCGACGGCGCCGTCCGGGAGGCCGGGGGGTGGGGGCCCGCCGAGGACGTGGAGGGCCGGATCGCCGTGGCCGTACGGCGGTGGCGGCGGGTCCTGGAGGAGCTCGCCGAGGAAGAGGTGCGGCAGCTCGAACGCAGCGTGGCGCCCGACCCCGAGACCGTCGCCGCCCTGCTCGCGGCGGCCCTGCTCGGCGGGCGCCGGGCCCGTACGGCGGGGGAGCAGCTCGCCGAACGCATCGGCGCCCAGGGCGCGCTCCGCCTCCGCGACAAGGGCGGCGAACTGCTGACGACCTATCTGGACCAGGTGCTCGGCGGCGAACGCGACCGTCGGCTCGCCCCGCTCGACGCGCTCGACGTCGCCCCCGAACCGCAGGCCGAACTGATCGCCGCGCTTTCCGTACTGCAGAAGGAGAGGTGGCAGCGATGACTGCCGTCACGGACGAGGACCCGGGCAACGGCACGGCGGAGCCCGCCGGGGGGCGGGAGAAGGAGGGGACGGACGGCGGGCGCTGGGACGACGGCCTCATCGCGCGGCGGGCGGCCGCGGTGGATTCCCGTACGGCGGCCGGTGCGCGCGGTGGTGACTCCCGTACGGACGCGGGTCCGGGTTCTCCGGGTGCGGACCTGGTGGGCGCGGACGGGGACGAGGACGACCTGCGGCCCCAGGTCGACGCCTACGGGGCCTCCGGCGGCCCCCTGCCGACCCGGCTCGACGCCCTGCGCGAACTCGTCGGCCTCTCCCGCGCCCGGCTCGACCGGGACACCCTCGCCGAGGCGGGGCGCGTGCTGGACGAGGCGGCGGCCCGGCAGCGGCTCTCCTCCCGGCACACGGTCGTCGCCATCGCGGGCGCCACGGGAAGCGGCAAGTCCACCCTGTTCAACGCCCTGGCCGGGGCCCCGATCTCCGACACCGGGCTGCGCCGCCCCACCACCTCCCAGCCCATCGCGTGCAGCTGGACCGACGGGGCCGCCGGGCTCCTCGACCGCCTCGCGATCCCCGGCCGGCTCCGCCGCAGGCCGCACCCCGGGCCCGCCGCCTTCGACGAGGCGTTCCAGGGGCTCGTCCTGGTCGACCTGCCCGACCACGACTCCGCCGCGACGGCCCACCGGGACCAGGTGGACCGGGTGCTGGCGCTGGTCGACGCGGTGATCTGGGTGGTCGACCCGGAGAAGTACGCCGACGCCGCCCTGCACGAGCGCTACCTGCGCCCCCTGGCCGGGCACGCCGAGGTCACCTTCGTCGTCCTCAACCAGATCGACCGGCTCCCCGGCGAGGCCGCCGACCTCGTGCTCGACGACCTGCGCCGGCTCCTGGACGAGGACGGCATGGCGCTCGGCGAGCACGGCGAACCCGGCGCCACCGTCATGTCCCTCTCCGCGCTGACCGGCGACGGGGTGCCCGAACTGCGCGAGATGCTCGGCCGGTTCGTCCAGGACCGCACGGCCGCCACCCGCCGCCTCTCCGCCGATGTGGACGCGGCGGCGGCGCGGCTGCGTCCGGTGTACGTGGCGGAGGGGCGGCCGGGGCTGGGGGAGCGGGCCCGGGAGGAGTTCACCGACCGGCTGGCCGAGGCGGTGGGGGCGGCCGCCGCCGGGCAGGCCGCCGAGCGGGAGTGGCGCCGGAACGCGGGCCGGGCGTGCGGGACGCCGTGGCTGCGGCTGTGGCGCTGGTACGAGTCCCGGGGGCTGCCGGGCAGCCTGGACCGGATGGGCCAGGCGCTCGCCCCGCCGGAGGAGGAGCTGACGGCCCGGCAGCGGGTGGAGCAGGCGGTCCGGATTGTCGCGGACGACGCCGCCGACGGGCTCCCCGCCCCCTGGGCCCAGGCGGTGCGCGAGGCGGCGTTCAACGGTGCGAAGGGGCTGCCGGAGGCGCTGGACGAGCTGGCGGCGAAGGCGGCGGCGGGCCCCGCCAAGGCTTCGGGCAAGGGTTCGCGCAAGGATTCAGCCAAGGCTTCGCGTACGGATACGGGCACGGGTACGGATACGAGTACGGGTACGGGAGCGGCCTCGGGTACGGCTTCGGGCGCCGTTTCGCGTACGTCGAAGGAGGCGGGCGTTTCGGGGCTCTCCGGGAGCCGGGGCCTGGGCACCGGGGTGGCGCCCGGCGGGCGGCCGGCCAAGCCGCCCCGGCCGAAGTGGTGGCCCGCCGCGGTGCTGGCCCAGGTGTCGATGACGCTGCTCCAGATCTTCGGCGGCCTGTGGCTGCTCGGCCAGATCGTGGGCGTCCTGGAGCCGGGGCTTGTCACCCCCGCCCTGAACATGCTGGCCGGGGTCGTCGGCGGGCCGCTGGTGGAGTGGTCCTGCGCGGCGGCGATCCGTGGACCCGCCCGGCGCTACGGGCAGGACGCCGAACGCCGACTGCGCGAGGCGGCGGCCGGGTGCGGCCGGGCCAGGGTGCTGGACCCGGTCTCGGCGGAACTGGCGCGTTACCGGGAGGTGCGTGAGCGGTACGTGGCGGTGACGGAGTTTTCCACAACCGGCCGGTAGTCCACAGGCTCCGACGCGATCCGCTTCGACCGTCCACCATGAAGTCAGTGCCGGACACACCGTGAACGGCACGGACGACGCGAACGCCGTGAACGGTGCGGACGACGCGGACGGACGGAAACGGAAAGCGGGGGCGGGAAAATGAACGAGACCATGGTGACGCTGGTGGGAAACGCCGCTACGGCGGTGGAGTTCCGGGAGACGGCGACGGGGGGAATGGCGCGCTTCCGCTTCGCCGTGACCCCGCGCCGCCGGGACCGCGAGACCCAGCTCTGGACGGACGGGCCCACCAGTTTCTACACGGTCTGGGCCTGGCGGGCGCTGGCCGCGAATCTGGCCGGTTCGGTGGCCATCGGGGAACCCCTCGTCGTGCACGGCCGGTTGAAGGTGCGTGAGGAGGAACGGGACGGCGGACGAAGGACGTTCGTGGATGTCGAGGCGGTCGCGGTCGGCCACGACCTGAGCCGGGGGACCGCCGCGTTCCGCCGGGTGGCCAGGGTCGAACCGGCACTGACGGCGCCTGCGCGCGGCGGGCCTGACGAGGTATCGGGCGGAAGGCCGGACAGGGGGTCGGGCCGGGTGCCGGGCGGTGGTGCGGACCCTGGCCCGGGAGGCCGTACGGACTTGTCGTCGGCCGTACGGGAAAAGGCGGGGGTGGCCTGAAAGGGCTGGTGGGAAGGGCGGCCCGGCGATAACGATTCCGATTCGGAATGGTTGGCCGAGGGCAGTACGGGGGACTGTGGTTCGCCCGTTCCTTAGGATTCCCAGAGCTCATGGGTCACTTGAGTCTGCTGGCGGGGCATTCCCCACACGCGCACCACGCGCGAGGGCCTCGCCCGGAGGGGAATTCTGTGTTTTCTGCGTCTTCAGTGTCCGCTTCGCCGTCCGACGCCAGGACGGCGCCCGCTGCGGGCGGCAGATCCGCCGCACACGCGGGGACGACCGGCGGAGCGGCACGAGCCGGGGAGACGGCCAGGACGGCGCGTGCCGGAGGGACGGGCGGAGCAGCACGGGGCGGGGGGACAGGCGGAGTGGCACAGGGCGGGGAGACGGGCAGGGCGGCCGGGCGGTGGAAGGGGCGCGGGCCGGTCGCTCTCCGGCAGGTGACCGCGCTGCTCCTCACCGGGCTCGTCACGGCGGCGGCCACCCTCGCCGGGACGGGCACGGCGGTCGCCGACGAGCCGGGCCGGCACCAGGGCGGTGCCTCCGCCGTGCTCGACGGGCTGAAGACCTTCGACACCGCCGTCCTCCGCACGCCCGGCGAGAACGGCGCCCCCGACCGCACGCAGGAGCTGCCCGCCGGGCTCTTCGAGATGACCGTCGACGGCGGCGGCAAGCTCAAGACGTACTGCATCGACCTCCACAACCCCACCCAGGACCAGGCGAAGTACCTGGAGACCCCCTGGGCCGAGACCTCGCTCGGCGCCAACCGGAACGCCGGGAAGATCGGGTGGATTCTCCAGCACTCCTACCCCCAGGTCGACGATCTCGCCGCGCTCGCGAAGGCGGCGGGCACCGGGCCGCTCACCGAGCGGACGGCCGCCGCGGGCACCCAGGTCGCCATCTGGCGCTACTCGGACGGCGCCGATGTCACCGCGTCGGACAAGCAGGCGGAGAAGCTCGCCGACTGGCTCCAGAAGCGCGCCCGCACCATCGCCGAGCCCCGCGCCTCCCTGACCCTGGAGCCCGCGGCGGTCTCCGGCCGGGCGGGGGACCGGCTGGGCCCGGTGACCGTCCGTACGGACGCGGACCAGGTCTCCGTGTCGCCCCCGGTGGACGCGGCGGCCAGCGGCATCACGGTGACGGACGAGAAGGGGAAGCCCGTCACCTCCGCCGCCGACGGCGCCCGGCTCTACTTCGACGTGCCCGAGGGCAGCGCCGACGGCTCCGCCTCGCTGACCGTCCAGACGACCACCTCCGTACCGGTCGGCCGGGCCTTCGCCGGGACCACCCGCACCCAGACCCAGATCCTGGCCGGTTCCAGCGAGTCCACCGTCTCCGCCCGGGCCACCGCCACCTGGGCCGAGACCGGTCCCGCCCCGGCGCTCACCGCCAGGAAGAACTGCGCGGCGGGCGGTGTGGACATCACCGCGGCCAACCAGGGCGACGAGCCCTTCACCTTCGAGCTGGGCGGCTACGAGCACACCGTCGCCGCCGGAGCCACCCGGACGGTGACGATCCCGGTCGCCGAGGACCAGGCGTACGACTTCACCATCACCGGCCCCGGCGGCTTCCGGAAGAACTTCACCGGCGTGCTGGACTGCGCCACCAGCGGCAGCACCGTCGCCGCCGAGAAGGAGGACCCGCGGGCCGACGACGCCGGGATCGGCCCGCAGAGCGCCCGCCAGTCCGTCCCCGCCTCGACCGGCACCACCACCTCGGGCCTGGAGGGCGACCTCGCCGCGACCGGCGGCTCCAGCACCACCCCGATGATCGCCGCCCTCGCCGTCGGCTTCCTCGTCATCGGCGGCGGCGCCCTGTTCGTCCTGCGCCGGAAGGAAGCGGCCCAGCAGAACGCCGAATGACGGCCGGCCGGTGCGCGACCGCCACGGCAGCGCACCGGCCACTCCCGGGACCGGTCCCCGACAGGTCCCGGCAACCGGCCCCACGGCCGATCCCGAACCGATCCCGGGCCGATTCCGGACCGGTCCCGGGAACTGGCCCCATGACCGGTCCCCGGACCGATCCCCGGACGGGTTTCCTTCCGGGGATGGACGTCAGGCAAGATGGGGTGTATCTGCCCACACCTCTATTGCTGCCGGACGGTTTCTCTTGGCTGAGTACATCTACACCATGCGCAAGACGCGCAAGGCGCACGGCGACAAGGTGATCCTTGACGACGTCACCTTGAACTTCCTGCCCGGTGCCAAGATCGGTGTCGTGGGGCCCAACGGCGCCGGTAAGTCCACGGTGCTGAAGATCATGGCGGGCCTGGAGCAGCCGTCCAACGGTGACGCGTTCCTGTCGCCCGGGTTCAGCGTCGGCATCCTCATGCAGGAGCCGAAGCTGGACGAGGAGAAGACGGTCCTGGAGAACGTCCAGGACGGGGCCGCCGAGATCATGGGCAAGCTCAAGCGCTTCAACGAGGTCGCCGAGCTGATGGCCACCGACTACTCCGACGCGCTGATGGAGGAGATGGGCAAGCTCCAGGAGGACCTGGACCACGCCAACGCGTGGGACCTGGACGCCCAGCTGGAGCAGGCCATGGACGCCCTGGGCTGCCCGCCCGGCGACTGGCCGGTCACCAACCTCTCCGGTGGCGAGAAGCGCCGTGTGGCGCTCTGCAAGCTCCTCATCGAGGCCCCGGACCTGCTCCTCCTCGACGAGCCCACCAACCACCTCGACGCCGAGTCGGTGAACTGGCTGGAGCAGCACCTCTCGAAGTACACGGGTGCCGTCGTCGCCGTCACCCACGACCGGTACTTCCTCAACAACGTCGCCGAGTGGATTCTCGAGCTCGACCGGGGCCGCGCGATCCCCTACGAGGGCAACTACTCCACGTACCTCGACAAGAAGGCCACCCGCCTCAAGGTCGAGGGCCGCAAGGACGAGAAGCGGCAGAAGCGCCTCAAGGAAGAGCTGGAGTGGGTGCGGTCGAACGCCAAGGGGCGCCAGACCAAGTCCAAGGCCCGTCTCGCCCGGTACGAGGAGATGGCGGCCGAGGCCGACAAGATGCGGAAGCTGGACTTCGAGGAGATCCAGATCCCGCCGGGCCCGCGCCTCGGGTCCATCGTCGTCGAGGTCGAGAACCTCTCGAAGTCCTTCGGCGACAAGGTCCTCATCGACGACCTGTCCTTCACCCTGCCCCGTAACGGCATCGTCGGCGTCATCGGCCCGAACGGCGCGGGCAAGACCACGCTGTTCAAGATGATCCAGGGCCTGGAGACGCCGGACAGCGGCTCGATCAAGATCGGTGACACGGTCAAGATCTCCTACGTCGACCAGTCCCGCGCCAACATCGACCCGAAGAAGACCCTCTGGGCCGTCGTCTCGGACGAGCTGGACTACATCAACGTCGGCCAGGTCGAGATGCCCTCGCGCGCCTACGTCTCCGCGTTCGGCTTCAAGGGGCCGGACCAGCAGAAGCCGGCCGGTGTCCTCTCCGGTGGTGAGCGCAACCGTCTCAACCTGGCGCTGACGCTCAAGGAGGGCGGCAACCTGCTGCTCCTCGACGAGCCCACCAACGACCTCGACGTCGAGACCCTGTCCTCGCTCGAGAACGCGCTGCTGGAGTTCCCGGGCGCCGCGGTGGTCATCTCCCACGACCGCTGGTTCCTGGACCGTGTCGCCACGCACATCCTCGCCTACGAGGGTGAGTCCAAGTGGTACTGGTTCGAGGGCAACTTCGAGTCGTACGAGAAGAACAAGGTCGAGCGTCTCGGCGCGGACGCGGCCCGCCCGCACCGCGCCACGTACAAGAAGCTCACGCGAGGCTGATCGTCTTGGCTCGTCATATCTACAGCTGCCCCCTGCGCTGGTCGGACATGGACGCCTTCGGCCACGTCAACAACGTGGTCTTCCTCCGCTACCTGGAGGAGGCGCGCATCGACTTCATGTTCCGGCTGGCGCCGGGGGACGGCTCGCCGTCGTTCTCGGGCGGGTCCGTCGTGGCCCGGCACGAGATCGACTACGTACGGCCGCTCGTGCACCGGCACGAGCCGGTCACGGTCGAGTCGTGGGTCACGAAGATAGGTGCCGCGTCGCTGACGATCGCCTATGAGATCAAGGACCCCGAGCAGGTGTACGTACGGGCCGCGACCGTCGTCGTCCCGTACGACCTGAAGGCCGAGCGGCCCCGGCGGATCTCCGCCGAGGAGAAGCTCTTCCTCCAGAAGTACCTGGCAGAGGAGCCCGCCGCGGCATGACCGTGCCTGTGCAGTCGCTGCTGTTCGCCGACCCGAGGGAGGCGGCGGATCTCGCCGCCTTCCTCGGCCGGCTGCTCCACTACGACCGGGCCGCCGCGGTCCGGTTGCAGGCGGGCGGCGGCGACGCACTGGCCGTGTTCGGCCGCCCGCCCTCCTTCGAGGTCCTCGCGATCCGTACGGCCCGCCTGGCCCGCCCCGAGACGCTCGACGTCACGGTGTCGGCCGGGGAGCTGCTGGAGTCCCTCGACATCTCCGAGGAGGGCCCCGGGGAGCGCGGCGGTGTGCTGCCCGCCCCCGTCACCGGGCCGCCCTGGACCGGTGTCCTGCCGCCCCGGGGGCCCTGGCGGGAGCAGGCCGGGCTGCCCCGGCCGGACGCCCTGCGCGCCGCCCTCGACGCGGCCGTCGCCGAGTTCCGTACGCGGGACGAGGCGCTGCCCGAGGAGCTCCGTACCCGTGCCGAACGCGACCGGATCGGCCGGGAGATCTGGTCCCGCCCGGTCGGCGCCACCGAACTGCCCCTGCGCGCGGTCCACGCGGCCCAGTCCCTCGGCTTCCTGCGCGCCGACCCCGGTCTCCCCGTATCGCTGTTCGCCTCGGGCGCCTGGCTGCGGCTGCGGACCCCGTTCGGCTCGGTCGCCCTGCGCCGCGACCCGGCCGGGGGGCTGGGCGGTCCCGGCGGGCTGAATCTGTCGGTCGGGCGGGGCTGAAGCGCCGGAGGCGCCGGGCCTGCGGGCCGGGTATGACTGAAGCGCCGGGCCCGCGGTCGGGCGGGGCTGAAGCCCCTTACCCCTCCCCGCCGTTACTTCTCCGCCGCCCCGTGCGCGTCCGGCCAGACCCCGATGTGGTCCTGCTCCAGCTCCAGCAGCACCCGGTGCTCCATGCCCAGCGCCTGCGTGTAGTCCGCCGGGAGCTGGAGCCGGCCCGCCCGGTCGAGCATCGCGTACTCCCGGGCCACCTGCGACTCCTGGCCCGTCGCCGCGTCCACCTCCGTGCGGCGCAGCACCTCGGAGGACGTACGGCCGTCGCGGATCGCGACCGTACGGCGGACCTCGTTCGCCACCGCCTGGTCATGGGTGACGATCACGATCGAGGTGCCCAGCTCCTCGTTGGCGCGCCGGAACGCGGCGAAGACCTGCTCCCCGGTGGCCGAGTCCAGCTCACCGGTCGGCTCGTCGGCGAGCAGGACGGACGGGGAGTTGGCGAGCGCCACCGCGATGGCCACCCGCTGCTGCTGACCGCCGGACAGCTGCTGGGGCCGCCGGTCGCGCAGGTCCGCGATGTCGAGCATGGCGAGCAACGACTCGGCGCGGGCGGCCCGTTCACGCTTGCTGCCGCCGCCGCGCAGCTGCATGGGCAGGGTGACGTTCTGCATCGCGGTGAGGTACGGGAGCAGGTTGCGGGCGGTCTGCTGCCAGACGAACCCGACCACGTCCCGGCGGTAGCGCAGCCGCTCCTTCGCCCCCATCGACAGCAGGTCGCAGCCCGCGACCTTCGCCGATCCGGCCGTCGGCACGTCCAGGCCCGCCAGGATGTTCATCAGCGTCGACTTGCCGCTGCCCGACGCCCCCACCAGGGCCATCAACTCGCCCTGGGTGACCAGCAGATCGAGGCCCTGGAGGGCCTGCACCTCCACCCCGTCCGTGGTGAAGATCCGTACCACCCGGTCACAGGCGATCAGGGCGTCGTGCCCGTAGGAGGGGCGGTCCCGCCGGGCCGCGGCCCGGCGCTCCAGCTCCGCCAGTGTCGTTTCGGGCCCGCGGGCCGTGTCTGCCGTCTCGGTGGACGAGGTCATCGGGAGTCTCCTGCCCTGAGTTCGGTGATCGATCCGCGGCGGCTCGCCCACCACGCCTGGACGCCCGCGACCGTGGCGGCGAGAACGACGACCCCCACCGCCGGAAGCCCCAGTGACCAGGGGTCGGTGCGCAGCGGGACGGGGCTGGTGTCCGATCCGGCGACGCCCGCGAGCGCCAGCGGGACCAGGTCGACGCCGGGGGAGAGCAGGGCGATGGTCGCCCAGCCGGTGAACAGGCCGCCCACCGCCGCCAGCAGCGCCTGCGGAGTGGCCTCGAAGGCCAGCAGCCGCCTGCCCTGCCCGGTGGTGAGCCCCATCGTGCGCAGCCGGGCCAGCAGCGTCTTGCGCTCCGGTGCGGTCTGGAACAGCGACAGCGCCATGGCCAGCAGCGCGTATCCGGCGCCCGCCGCGACGGCCGAGAGGTAGATCCGCTCGGCCCCCGCCTGCATCGGGGTGTTCACGTACCGCTCGCGCTCCTCGGAACGCAGCTGTACGACGTACTCCTTGCCGCTCTCGCCGACCGCCGCCCGCAGTTTCCCGGGGTCCGGTGAGCCGGTGAGGAGCAGCGTGGTGGGTTCCTGGTGTTCGAGGGAGGCGGAGTTGACCATCAGGAAGTTCGTGGTGACCACCGAGGCGACGCGCGGCACGGTCCCCACGACCTGGACCTTGAAGTGCCCGGACAGCGTCTTGACCGCGCGCGGCTCCGTGCCCAGCCGGGCGGCGACCGACGGGGAGGCGATGACGGGCAGCACCCGTCCGGTGGCGCCCTCCGTGCCCTTCGGCAGCGGGGCCGAGGGGCCGGTGGCCGCCAGCCGGTCGGCCGGGAAGTCCGGCAGCCCGGTCGTCCGGGCCAGCCGGGCGTACGCGGCGGGGTCGACGCCCACCAGGGCCGCGACGTCGGGGCCGCCGCCCCCCGGACCGCTCCCCCCGCCGGACGCCGCCTCCGGCATGTTCACGCTGAACTCGACCCGTACCGGCGCCGCGTTCTCCACCCCGTCCAGGCCGCCCACCCTGCGGACCAGCTCGTCGGGCAGCGTCGCCCGCTCGCTCAGGCCCCTGATCCGGGCGTCCGCCCCGACGGCCGCGAGCGCCGCGTCGTCCCGGGCGTCCCCGATTCCCGCGACCACCGAGCCGCCGAACGCCGCCGTGGCCAGCGCCAGCAGCAGGGCGAGCAGCGGCAGCGCCCCGCTGCCCGAGGCGCGTCCGGCGCGGGCCAGCGAGAGGAAGCCGATCGCCCCGCGCAGCCGCGCCATGGGGCGCGCGGCGAGCCGCAGGGGCAGCGGGTAGAGACGTACCAGGACGAGCGCCACGATCAGCGCGACCAGCACGGGCGCGCCGCTGACCAGCAGGTCGGTGCCGCCCCCGGCCGCTGTGCCGCGCCGCAGCAGCGCCGTCACCGCGCCGACCGCCAGCACGACCAGGGTCAGTTCGACGACGGTACGCCGACGGGACGGGCGGACGCTCACCATGTCCTCGCGCGCCCCGCGCAGCGTGGGCCGGATGTGCTGGAGCGTCGTCCGCAGGGGCAGGGCGACGCACACCAGGGCGGCGACGCCCGCCGCGGCCAGCGCCCCCGGCCACCACCGGGCCTCACCCACGGCCGCCACCGCGAGCAGGAACCCGAGGGCGGCGGCCGGCAGCACGGTCACCGAGGTCTCCGCGAGCAGCCGCCCGCCGATGCCGCGCAGGGAGCCGCCCCGCGCGCGCAGCAGGGCCAGCTCGCTCCGGCGGCGGGCGCCGATCAGGGCACCCGTCATCAGCAGGACGACGGCGGCCACGGAACCGATCCCGAGGGCGGCGACCGCGATCACGGGGCTGATCGCCTCGCGCATCCGGATGTTGCTCTCCACGACGTCGCCGAGTCCGGTGGCGACCACGGCGGTGTCTCCGGCGATCTCCCGCACCTCAAGGAGCCGGGGGCCGCTCACCAGGGCGGCGACGACGGACTGGAGCCGGGCGCTGTCCGGTCCGGTCAGCGATGCCGGGTCGGGCGGGATACGCCAGTAGAGGGCGGGCTCGGCGGCCGTGCTCAGGAGCACCGGACCGGCGTCCTCGGCCAGCAGCACCGAGCCGACCCAGTAGTGCTGGGGGACGGGTTTCGTGGGGTCCGGGACCAGGGAGGGGGTGCGCAGCAGCGGATCGGCGGACCAGTAGCTGCCCAGCGGGTCGCGCGGGGCGACGATGCCGGTGATCCGTACGGTGATGCGCTCGTTGTCCGTGGTGGGTACCGCGATGGTCGCCCCGGCCTTCACCTTCAGCTCGTGCGCCGTCTCCTCGGTGACCACGCCCTCCACCTCGCGGGAGTCCGCCGTCACCGGGCCCGACGTCGTCGGCCAGGCCCCCGAGCTCAGCGTGGCGTGCTTCTTCAGCCCCGTCTGCGCCGCGTAGGTGAGCTGCGGCGGAATCGCCTCGGGCCGCGGCAGCCAGGGTTCGGTCGCCACGATCGCCTTCGTGGCCCGCACCCCGTACGCGACGGACGGCGCGTCCGCGCGCAGCGGCGCGGGCAGCGCCTTCAGCAGCCTGTCGCCGACGCGCTCCAGCGCGGGGGTGCGCATCTCGGCCTCCCGCTGCTCCTGCGGCAGGTTGAGGCCGGGCTGCGGGCGGGCGACCTCCACGACGCTGCGGCTCGCGTCCACCGTCCGGATGTCGTGGCGCAGCCCCTTCGTCTCGTACGCGTCCACCGCGCGCGGGAACGCGGCGGCGAGGAACGCCGTCACCAGCACCAGCACCGCGAGGGACACCGCCGTACCGGGCGCGGTGCGCAGCCGGGTACGTATCCACGGGGCGTCGGCCGCCCGATTGCCGTTGCTCATGTCAGTGCTCCCCCTGGTGGCGCAGTGTCACGGCCGGGTCCCCGCGGCGGAGCGCGATCATCGCGACGATCACGAGCGGCAGCGCGGCGACCCCGGCCAGCAGGACCGCGACCTGCCCCACCGGCAGCTCCACCAGCACCGGGGGCACGGGCCGCTCCGCCTGTCCGGTCAGTACGAGGAACGGGACGACGGCCCGGGTCAGTACAGTGCCGAGGCCGACCCCGATGAACAGGCCGAGGGCGATCAGGACGCCCTGTTCGGCGGCGATCATCCGGGCCAGCCGGCGGCGCGGTGCGCCGAGCGCCCGCAGGAGGCCGAGCTCCGCCGACCGTTCGCGCTGGGACCCGGAGGCGCTGACCGCGAAGCCGACGGCGGCCAGCGCGGCGGCGACCACGGCGACGGCCGGGAGCGCGGACTGCGGTCCCGCCCCCAGCGGGTCGTCGACCAGCCGCTGGGCGGCCTCCTCGCGGACCAGGACCTGGGCCGGGTCGATGTCCGGCAGGGCGCGCAGGGCCGAGGCCGTCTTCGCGGCGTCGCCCGGGGCGGTGCTCAGCCACCATTCGGTCGCCTCGAGGGAGGCGCCGGACCGGTGGGCGAAGACGTCGGTCACGGCCTTGAGGTCGAGCAGCAGCCCGCCGCCGCCCGGCACCGCGTCGGAGGGGCCGGTGAGCTCTCCGGTGCCGGTGGTCGGCAGTTGCCGCACCGCCTTCACCAGCGTCACCCGGAGCTTGTTCCCGGCCAGTGTGAGGTCGACCTCGTCACCCAGCTTCGCGCCGGTGTTCTTCAGGTACGCGTCCGTCGCCACCGCCTTCACCGCGGTGGCCGACGGCCTCTCCGCCCTGACCCGCAGCGTGGTGACGGGGTTCTCGGGGACACCCTCACGGATCACATCGCTGTCGTACGTGAAGACCGGGGCGCCCGGCGTTCCGTCGGCCACCGGCGCCTTCCCCGTCTGTTCCACGCCGACCCCGCCGTTCTTCACCACGCCTTTCCAGCGCAGGCCGTCGGGGGCCTCCACCGGACGTTCGTCGCCCGCCGAGGTGACCACCCGGACATCGCCCACCGCGACCCGGCGCTGCTCGGCGGCGAACTCCGGCGGTCTCCCGTCCAGGTCGAAACCGGTCACGGACATCCCCGCCGCCGCCGACACCGGGACCGACACCGGGACCGTACGGCCGTCCACGGGCACGGCGCCGACCGGGACCCGGTGGGGCAGACCGAAGCGGTCCTCCAGCAGCAGGGTGAAGACCGGTGGCTGGTCCATCATCCAGGGGTCGTCATAGATGTCGGGGCGTTCGGGCCGGGGCCCGGTGGTGATCCGCACGTCCAGCTTCAGCAGGGTGCTGTCCTCGGGCAGGAGGAGACCGGTGCGGCCGCGCTCCGCGGCTATCGCCGCGAACATCTCGCGGCCGGTCCCGTCGGTCAGGTCGGGGCGGATCAGCATCCGTTCGTCCGCGCGCGCGGTGTCCAGGACGAGGATCTCGGCCCTGCGCCCGCCGGAGACCTCTATCTCCGCCCGGTGGGCCGGGGCCGCTTCGCGCACCCCCTCCACCGTGCTGTAGGCATCGGCGGTGGCCGGGGTGCCCCCGTGGGCGTTCGTGAGGCGGACCGAGGCACCGGAGCCGAAGTCGGCCTGGTCGGACTGCGAGCGGTTCCAGGAGGCGCTCTGCCCGACCGCCAGCATGCCCATCGCGACCGACAGGACCAGCAGCAGCACCGGTCCCGCGCCGCGCAGCGGGCGCCTGCTGAACTGCCAGCCCGCCAGCGCGACGGGCAGCCCGCGGCCCCTGGCCGCCCACCGTTCGGCGAGCTTCGCGGCGGGCGGCAGCAGACGGAGCGTCAGGACGGTTCCGGCGAGCAGGGCCAGCGCCGGGGCGGCGACCAGCAGCGGGTCGATCCCGAGGTTGCCGTCCTGGTCGCCGCTGAGCGCCCCGCTGCCGGACTTCGTGGTCTGCCGGTCGAGCTGCCAGTACGCCACCGCCGCGATCAGCAGCAGCCCGAGGTCGGCGCCCGCCCGCACCGGCCCCGGCAGGGACGCCGCCCGGGTCCTGCGCCCGCCCGCACCAGCCGCCAGCGACGGCGCCACCACGGCCAGGGCACAGGCCAGCGCCACGGCGGCGGAGACCAGCCACACGGTGCCGGTCACGGCCCCGTCGACCTTCAGCCCGATCCGGGACAGGGCGCTGTACCCGGCCAGCAGCCCGGTCAGCGGTCCCGCGAGCAGGGGGGCGATCACGGCGGCGGGCCCGGCGAGCAGCAACGCCTCGATCGCCGCCAGCGCGGTGATCCGGCCCCGCGATCCGCCCCGGGCCCGCAGCAGTTCGCGTTCCCCCTCGCGCTCGCTGTTCAGCAGCCGGGAGACCAGGAGCAGGGCGTAGGCGGCGAGCAGCACCAGCTGCACCGCGACGATCATCAGCGTGGAGCGGGAGACCAGCAGCGCCCGGTCGAGCTGGTCGAGCACGGTGGGCAGCGACATCCGCGCGGTGACCCCGGACGCGAACACCGGGGCGTCCACCAGGGCCTTCGGCGCCGCGGACGAGGTCCGGCGCAGGTCCGCCATGGAATCGGTGGTCAGCGTGGAGAAGTCGGCGGTGGCCAGCCAGGACGTCTCGCCCTTGCCGAGGGTGCCGGAGGTCAGGACGGCGGGGTCGGTGAGCAGGGGGCCGTACGTCGTGAAGGCGAGCTTGCGCACCCCGCGCCCGCCGAGCGGGTCGAGCTGCCAGTACGGGTCGGACCGGTCGGCTGCCTCGTAGACGCCCGTGACCAGGACGCGCTGCTTCTTGTCGCGCAGCCGGTCGGTGACGGTGAGCCGTGCGCCGGGCTTCAGCTTCAGCGCCTCGGCGGCCACGACGGGCAGGGCCACCTGGACCGGCCCGGTGCCCCCGGCGGCGGGCGCCTCGCCCTCGGTGATCCGGACCCGGCGGGGGTCCAGGGAGGCGAAGTGGGTGAGGTCCGGCTCGCCGCGCCGGGCGGCCGGGTCCTGGAGGCGGCGCGGCAGCGCGTACGCCCCGGAGCTCTCCAGCTTCCCCACCGTCACGGGCAGTCCGTCGAAGGCGTCGCGGGCGGCCTCGCGGACGGCTTCGTCGGCCTGCGCGCGCTGCTCCCGGTCCACCGAGGCGGAGACGGTGAGGGCCGCCGACGCGGCCGACCCGTGGGTGAGCGAGTGGCGCAGGGCCGCGTCGCCCACGGAACCGGAGAACGCGGTGAGCGCGGCCAGGACGGACGTGGTCAGCAGGACGGCCAGGACGGCCGCGGAGAGCAGAAGGCGATGCGCCCTCACCCGTAGAAGGACGAAACCCGTCACCTGATCCCCTAGCCCCGTGGACACTCCATGTGCACGCCCTCCCCTGACGTAACGGCGATGCTTTCAGAGGCGACAGGGTCCTGGTAACCGTTTCCCGGTACACCTTGATCCGATTGTGACCGTTATCCGGATGGGGAACGTCGAATTCCGGAGAATTAAGGACCTTGATCGGTCGCTATCGATCAATTTCGATCGGAAAATTGATCGGAAGCAATCCAGGGGAGAGGGGGGAAGGGGCGGCCGAAGCGATCAGCCGGCGGTGTTGACCATCGAGGCGGCTGCGTACGTCAGGTAGTCCCACAGCTGCCGTTCGTGCTCGGGCGCCAGCTCCAGCTCGTCCAGCGCCACCCGCATATGGGCCAGCCAGGCGTCATGGGCCGCCCGGTCCACCCGGAACGGGGCGTGCCGCATCCGCAGTCTCGGGTGGCCCCGGTGGTCGCTGTAGGTGCGCGGGCCGCCCCAGTACTGCATCAGGAACAGGGCGAAGCGCTCCTCGGCCGGGCCCAGGTCCTCCTCCGGATACATCGGCCGCAGCAGTTCGTCACCCGCCACCCCCTCGTAGAAGCGGTGGACCAGGCGCCGGAAGGTCTCCTCGCCGCCGACCTGCTCGTAAAAGGTCTGCTCCTGAAGCGTGTCGCGCGGAATCTCTGTCACCCGTCCATGGTCGCAGACGCGCCGCCTGAGGTCAGGGGTCCTAGGACCAAGGACCGGGACCGCTTCCCGGTGGGCCTCCCGCCCGGCGTGCGGTCGCCCCCGCCGTCCCGCCGCAGGACAGTGGAGACATGGGTGCGCACCCGGAACTCCCCGACGACCCCGAGGCCGACGAGGCACGCCACATCCTCGTACGGAACATCGTCGCGCGGGGCGGGCTCACCGACCCCGCCTGGCGTGAGGCGTTCGAAGAGGTGGGGCGCCATCTGTTCGTGCCGTACTACTACGTGCACGGTGTCCGGGGCTACGAGCGCCTCTGGGGCGAGGACCCCGATCCCGTACGGCACCGGCGCTGGCTGCGCGGAGTATACGGGGACGAGGCGCTGGCCACCCGGATGCGGGACGGCGAGCTCATCTCGTCCTCCAGCCAGCCCTCGCTGATGGCCCTGATGCTGGAGGCGCTGGAGGTACGGGAGGGGCACACCGTCCTGGAGATCGGCACCGGCCCCGGCTACAACGCGGCGCTGCTCTCCCACCGGCTCGGCGACACGGCGGTGACCAGCGTCGATCTGGACCCGGAGATCACGGAGTCGGCCCGCGCCCACCTCGCCGCCGCCGGGTACCGCCCGACGGTCGTCACCGGGGACGGGGCCCGGGGCTGCCCGCGGCGAGCCCCGTACGACCGGATCATCGCGACCTGCACGCTGCCCTCCGTACCGCCCGCCTGGCCGGAACAGTGCTCTCCGGGGGCGCGCATCCTGGCCCCCCTCGCGACCGGGCTCGTCTCGCTGGACGTCCACGCGACGGCGCACGGCCCGCGCGCCGAGGGGCACTTTCTGCACACCCCGGCGTACTTCGTGCCCCTGCGCGGCGCCCCACCGCTGCCCGAACCGGTCGCGCGCCCCGGCGGAGTGCCGAGGCGCGCGATAGGGGACGAACTCTTCCGGTTCCTGCTGACCCTGACGGCGGGCAGCCTCGACCCGCGCGAGGCCCTCTCCCTCTGGGAGCGCGAGGAGCGCCCGCAGCGGGAGAGGTAC
The DNA here is from genome assembly GCA_002082585.1 of Kitasatospora albolonga. Lineage (NCBI taxonomy): Bacteria > Bacillati > Actinomycetota > Actinomycetes > Kitasatosporales > Streptomycetaceae > Kitasatospora > Kitasatospora albolonga. The sequence goes on along the minus strand of CP020563.1, from coordinate 2,321,028 downwards.
GGCGTCACGGTCGCGGACGGCCGCCAGTGGGCCTGGCTGGACGACCCGGAGGGGCCCTACACCTGGCCCCTGGGTGTTTAGCCCCGTTGCTCAGTCCCGGCGGATCGTGATCGTCGTCCACGCCCCGACGTGCACCTGGTCGCCGTCCTGGAGGGGGACGGGGACATATGGCTGGATCGGGTCCTCGGCGCCGTTGAGCGTGGTGCCGTTGGTGGACTTCTGGTCGACCACCGCCCAGCCGCCGTCGGGCTGCTGGACCAGCACCGCGTGCTGGTGGGAGACGCCCGGGTCCTCCGGCGGCACCGACAGGTCGATGTCGGGGGACTCGCCCGTGCTGTGCCGACGGCGGCCGATGGTGACCTGGCTCCCGGTGAGCGGCATGCGCTGCTCGGGGGAGTACGCGGGCAGGTTCAGCCCGGTCGCCTCGGGGCCGCTGCGCTGCATCATCGCGAGGAAGTACTCACGGTCCGGCGCGATGACGGCGGTCCAGGACACCGCCTGCTGGGGCTGCGACTGGCCCTGGCCGAAGCCCTGGTCCTGGCCGTATCCCTGGTGCTGCGGGTTCTGGTGTTGGTTCTGGTGTTGGTTCTGCTGGTGGTTCTGGGGGGTCTGACGGTTCTGGTCGGGGTGCCCGCCCTGCTGCCCGCCCTGGTACGGGTCCTGCTGCTGGAACCCCTGCGGCGGCTGCGGTGCCTGCGCCTGGGAGGGCGGCGACAGCATCCAGTCGTCACTGCCACCGCCACCGCCGTGCGGGGACTGCTGCGGCGGTGCCGACTGCTGCTGGGACGGCGCGAAGGGCGAGGACTGCTGCGGCTCGAACGGCGAGGGCGCCGACTGCTGGTGCTGCTGGTGCGGGGGAGGCCCCTGCTGCTGGAAGGCGGGCGGGGGCGGCGGGCCGTCCTGCCGACCGTGCTGGCCCTGCTGCGGCTGCTGTCCCTGATGGCCCTGCTGTCCCTGATGGCTCTGCTGAGCTTGCCGACCCTGCTGGAACGCGGGCGGCGGGCCGCCGGGGCCCCCAGGACCGCTCTGGCCGCCGCGCTCGCTCTGCTCGGGGGCGAGCGGCTCGGCGGAACGGTTCACCTGCGAGGGGCGCGAGCCCTGGAACTCGAACGGGTCGTGCTGCTGGGGCGCACCGCCGGGACCACCGGGACCGCTCTGACCGCCCTGCCCTCCTGGGCCCTGCTGCGACAGGAAGCCGGGCGGCAGGTTGAGACCGGGCGGGGGGCCGCCGGGACCCCCGGGGCCACCGGAACCGCCGGGTCCGCTCGGCGTGCTGTGCTGCGGGGCCAGCGGGGTGTACGAGGTCGCCGTGCTGGTGAGGAAGTTCCAGCGGCACTCCTCGCAGTACGGCGCCATCGCCTCGCGGGGCGTGCGGCACTGCGGGCAGAGCTCCGCCTGCATCGTCGGCGGCCCGCCGTCGCCCCCGGCGGGCGGCGGGTAGCCGTAGCCGGGCGCGGGGGGCGGAGGAGGCGGCGGGGGCACGGCGCCCGTGGGGGCGCCCGTTCCGGTCATGCGGTGTCCGCAGACCTCGCACCAGTCCTCGGAACCCGACTGGTGTCCGTTCGGGCAGGTCGGCATGTCGGCGCTTCCCCCTCTCCTCGTCCGGCCCGGGGGCCGTCATGCTGCTGATCGATTGTGACCGTTCGGCCACCCAGTGGTGCTACTTCTTGACGCGAACGGTCTTGGTGGAGCGCGTTTCGAGGGTCATCTCGTCCGCTTCCGCGACCTTCGCTTTCAGTCGCACAGTACCTGTCGCCGCGTCGACGACGTCGACCACCTTCGAAAGGAGTTTCGCAGTCTCCTGGTTCCCGGACGCCGAGGCCAACTGCACCGCGCGGCCCAGTTTCGCCGTGGCCCCGTCGAAGTCGCCCGACTTGCGGGCGTCCAGCCCCTGCTGGATGACCTGTGCCAGCTCCGCCTGGCCCGTGTAGTGCGCGACCTGCGGGTTGATCGAGGTCGACGCCGCCATGTCGTCCGTCCACACCGCCCGTACGAGCCCCTGGGAGAGCACCTGCGGGGCCGCGGCGCCCGAGGGGTCGGGCAGGAGCAGCGAGACCCGGGCCGCCAGCATCTCCTGGCCGATCCCGGCCTCGGGGACCCGGACGCACACGTGGTAGTCGCGGGACTCGTCGCCCCAGGAGCCGGTCGGATAGTCCCCGGCGCGCGGGCCCGCCTCGGTGCGGCGGCCGGTCAGGTCCTCGACCGTGGGCGCCACCTGCTTCACGAACCGGATCTCCACCCCGACGGGCGTCCAGAGCCGCAGCGCCACGTCCGCGACCTCCTTGCCCATCGCGTTCTCCATCATCCGCGTGAAGTCGGCGGCCAGGTGCGAGGGGTCGGCGACGATGTCGGCGGTGCCGAGCAGGGCGGAGGCTATCGAGGTGACCTCCTTCACCTCCCAGTCGGTGCCGACACCCCGGGCGTCACACGTGAACCGCCCCGCACAGGAGTCCAGCGCGGCCCGCAGATCCTCGGGGGCCTCGTGCTCGTTGCGGCCGTCGGTCAGCAGGATGCCGTGGCGGATGTCGGCGTCGGCGGCGGCCAGCAGCCGGTCGGCCAGCCGCAGCCAGGTGCCGATCGCGGTCCCGCCGCCCGCGCTCAGCCTCCGCAGCGCCTCCTTGGCCTGGGCCTTCGTCCGGGCGTCGGCGACCGCGAGCCGTCCGTCGCCCGGGTAGACGTCCTTCGCCACATGGGTCCCCGCGACCACCGCGAACCGGGTGCCCTCGCGCAGGGTGTCGATCGCCGCAGCCGTCGCGTCGCGCGCGTTGCGCATCTTCGTGGGCGGATAGTCCATCGAACCGGAACAGTCGACCATCAGCACCACCGCCGCGCCCGGCGCCTGCCCCGGCCCGTACGCGGGGGCGGCCGCCGTACCGGCCAGTGGGACACCGCCGGTCGTTCCGCCGCCGGTCGAGGTGACGGTCACGATCGCGTTGACCTCGCGGCCGCCCTCGGGCAGGAACGCGTTCTGGTACACCTCGACGGAGAACTGCGGCACGTTCGACTTCGAGAAGTTGGCCATCTGGTCTGCTCCTTGAGGTTCACACGGTGGTGCAGGCCGATCCTGCCCCTTGCGGCTCCACGGCGAACGGCAGCAGCGCCACTGTTACGTTGTCGTGGCCCCCGCCGTCGAGCGCGTGGCCGACCAGCACCTGGGCGCCGTGCAGCGGGCGCCGGTGGGCCTCCGGCGGCACGGCGGCGGCCATCTCCTCGGCGGATTCCGCGTAGTTCCACAGGCCGTCCGTGCAGACCACCACCAGACCGGGGCGGTCCGGCTTGAACGAGGCGGTGTGCGGCTCCAGTTCGTAGGAGTCGGCGCCGAGCCAGCCGGTGATGGCGTGGGCGCGCTCGTCCGCGTACGCCTCGGCCTCGTTCATCAGGCCCGCCGCCACCATCTGCGCGGCCCAGGAGTCGTCCTCGGTGAGCCGGGCGGGCGGGCCCGAACGGTCGTCCGGCACCCAGTAGACCCGGCTGTCGCCGACCCAGCCGACGACCAGCAGGCCGCTCGCCATGATCGCGCCGACCAGGGTGCAGGCCGGGGCGTTCTGCTGGCGGTGCGCCTCGGGCCCGTCCGCCCCCGGGTGGTCCTGGGCCAGCGCGTTGACGGCCTCGGAGGCGGCGACGATCGCCTCGTGCATCGCCTGCTGCGGGTGCGTGCCGCGCGGCAGGGACTCCAGCAGCGCCTCGTTGGCGGCGCTCGCGGCGGCGGCCGATGCCTCGTCGGGACGGCTCGCCGAGGAGACGCCGTCGCAGACGATCGCGACGACGGCGGGCGAACCGTCCGGCAGCGCGGTCGAGGAGACCGCGAAGGAGTCCTCGTTACGGTGGTGGCGCAGGCCCCGGTCGCTGACGGCGGCCACCGAGCCGAGCTCCTGCTCCATGTGGTCGCGCTCGCGGGGCTGTGCGTGCCCGCAGTTCTCGCAGTACCCGTCGGGGTCGACCCGGCCCGACCGGCAGGCCACACAGACCTTCGTCCCGGCGGCGGGCGTCGGAGTGGGCTCCGCCGTACGGGGATCGGGGGCGGCCAGCGTGAAGTCACCCGATCCGCCAGGGGCTTCGGCACTCGCGGGGGAGGGCTCCGCGGGGGCCGCCGTCGCCGCCCGGTCGTCGTGGCGCACCGGGGAGGACGCCGCCTGCCCGGCGGGGTGCGCCGGGGGTGTCGCCGCCTGCTGGTCCTGGCCCGCCGGGGGCGTCGTCGGCAGCGGCGTGCCGCCCGAGTCCGTGCCGGGCAGGTCCGACGCCCGGTGCACGGGCGCGGGCACATCGGAGCTGTCCACCTCGGAGGCGGCGGGCCACTCCACGGCGGCCGGGGGCGACACGGGCGCGCCGGGCCCGGCGGGGACGGGCGTCGGTGGTGCGGGTGGTGTCGGTGGTACGGCGTGCGCGGGCGGGGCCGCCGACGGGGGTGCCGGTGGTGCGGCCGGGGCGGGGGCCGCCGGAGCCGCCGAGGGCCCGTCAGGTACGTGGCCGGGCGTGGCCGGGGCCGCCGGGGGCACCGTGATGGCCATCGTCGGCCGGTCGTCGGGACGGGTCGGCACGGCCGAGAGGTCGTAGCCGCACGCCCCGCAGAACCGATCGCCCGACGCGGGCGGCTCCTCGCAGCCGGGGCACCTCGCCAGGGCGGGCTGCTGGTGGCTCTCTGACATCTTCACACCCACGTCCGGGGGCGGAAACGGTTGGCCCGCTCCACCAGTTCGATCCTCTCCTCGCCCCGCTGCGCGAGCCGGGCGAGCATGCGGTACGAGCGCTCCAGGCCCAACCGCAGTCCCCGCTCGTCCAGTTCGGCGTCGAGCAGTCTCCGGGGGCCCGGAGAGCCTTCGGCCGATCCGCCCGGCGGCGGGGCACCGGGACTACCGGAGAGTACCCAGTCCAGGGCCTTGCCCAGTACCTCGGTCGTCAACTGCTCGCGCCGCACCGGGTCCAGACCGAACCCGGCCAGCGCCGCCACCTGCGCCGCGGCGGCCGTCAGATCGGTCAACAGGGGCTCGCCCGGATCACGCTCGCGCAGCCGGGCGCGGACGGCGGCGACCCGGGCGGCGGTGTAGTGGATCGACGCCTCCGGCACCGACTCCAGGGTCCGCGCCGACCCCGCCCGGTCCCCGGCGGCGATCTGCACCCGGGCCAGCCCGAACGCGGCGCTCACGAAGCTCGGATCGGTCGCCCACACCAGGCGGTAGTACTCGGCGGCGTTGTCCAGCTGGCCCAGCACCTCCGCGCAGATTCCCAGCGCCAGCTTGGGCGCGGGCTCCCCGGGGAACGCGTCGTACACCGCGTCGAAGGAGAGCGCCGCGACCTCGTGGTCACCGGTCACCAGCGAGGTGACGCCCCGGTACCAGACGACCCGCCAGTCGTCCGGGTGCCGGTCCTCCAGGGCGGCCAGCGCCCGGGCGGCGGAGTCGAGCTCCCGCATCTCCAGCCGGGCCCGCAGCTCCCGCAGCCGGGTCTCCAGGGAGGCCACGGGCACCGCTTGCAGAGCCGTGATCAGCTCGCCGGGCGCGGCGGCCATCAGCCCGGCGAGGAAACCGGCGTTCGGGTCGCTCGCGTCGACCCGGGGGACCGGCAGCGCCAGGGCGGTGGCCCGCGCGTCGAACAGGGCCAGCCGTACGGCCCCGGAGGCCGCCCCGTACGCCCCGTACGCCCCGTACAAGTCGGCCTCCGGGGCGGGTGCGGGCGCGGCCTCCCGGGGGCCGGGGACATGGGCGTGCGGGGGCGCGGGGGCATGCGCGGGGGGTGGTACGTACGCCGCCGCCGGGTCGCCGGTCTGCGGGCCGGTGTACGGACCGGGCTGCGCGGGACCGGCGTACGGGCCCGGGCTCGCGCCCTCCTGCGGACCGCCCCGCACATGGGTCGCCGCCGCCGTCAGCGGAGCCGCCCCGGCCGCCGGGCCGACCGGCTGCGACCCCACCGGCAGCGCACCCGCCACCGCCGACGTGACGGCTCCGGGAGCCACCGGCGCCGCACCGCCGGGCCCGCCACCGCTCTGGGCCGGAATCCCCGGCAGCGGCCCCGCACCCGCACCGCCCCTGCGCCGTCCGGACCGGCCGCCGCGCCCCGAGGCCGCCGCGCGGGCGCCCAGCCGGGACACGTCGTCCACCTGCTCGGCGAACAACTCCGTGTCCGTCACCCGCAGTTCCGCACCGAACAGTGTCGACAGCGCCGGTCTCGGCCGCTCCGTCTGGAGCGCCACGACCTCGCGCAGCACCCCCGTCAGCTGCTCGGCCATCTCCGATGCGGAGGCGAACCGCTGGGCCGGGTCCGGGTCGGTGGCCCGGACCAGCAGCCGGTAGAACGACTCGTAGGTGCGGAACACCTCGATGGTGTCCGGGTCCGGCAGCGAGTCCACGAAGACGTTCGTGTACCCCTGGAAGTCGAAGGTGAGGACCGCCAGCGTCCGCGCCACCGTGTACAGGTCGGAGGCGACCGACGGGCCGGCCTCGGCGACCTCGGGGGCCTGGTAGCCCACGGTGCCGTAGATGGCGGACTCGTCGTCGTCCATCCGGCGCACCGCGCCCATGTCGATCAGCTTGAGCTGGTCCTCGGTCTGGATCGCGTTGTCGACCTTGAAGTCGCAGTAGAGCAGGTTGCGGCTGTGCAGATGGCCGAGCGCCTCCAGCGCCTCGATCCCGTACGCGCACGCCTGCTCGACCGGGAGCGGATCGCGCCGTCCGGCCGGGGTGCGGCGCTGGTTGGCGATCTCCTTGAGCGCCTTGCCGCCGACGTACTCCATCACGATGTACCCGTCGAGCGAACCGGTCCGCTGGTCCAGGTGCTCCACGAAGTTGTAGATCCGCACGATGTTGGCGTGCTCGATCTCGGCGAGGAAGCGGCGCTCGGAGATCGCCGCCGCCATCGCGTCCTGGTCGCCGGTGTCCAGCAGCCCCTTGAGGACCACCCAGCGGTCCGAGACGGCCCGGTCCACCGCGAGGTAGACCCAGCCGAGCCCGCCGTGCGCCAGGCAGCCCACCACCTCGTACTGGCCGTGCACGATGTCGCCGCCGGTCAGCTTCGGCACGAAGGAGTACGGGTGGCCGCACTTGGTGCAGAACCCCTCGGTGCGCCCCGGCCGCTCCCCGCGCGAACGCCCCACCGGGGCCCCGCAGTCCGAGCGGGAGCAGAACCGCTTGCGCTCGGGCACCTCCGGGTTCTCCATCACCGCCGTACGCGGATCGGGCCGGGGCACGTCCGGGACCTGCACCAGGCCCACACCGAGCCGGCCCCGGGTGGAGGAGGCGGCCGACGAGCCCGAGGAGCGCACCGAGACCGAACGGGAGGTGGCGGAGCCGGAGAGCGAGCGCGACAGCCGCCCCGACACCGAGCGCCGCGAGGTCGACGAACGCGACGAGGAGCGCGCGGAGGCCCGGGAGGACGAGCGCTGCGACGAGCTGTCGCGGCCCCCCGCCCGGCCGCCGCCCGCGATCCCGGTGGGGGGCGAGGAGACCATGCCCGTGGGCGAGACGACCGGGGCCAGACCGCAGGTGTCGCAGTACAGCTCACCGCCGCCCATGTCCTCGTAGGCGCCCTCGCACGCCGGGCGCTGGCACTGCGTACTCATCGTGTCCCTCCCTGATCACCCGGACCGCCCTGATCGCCCGGACTGCCCGGACCGCCGTCGCCCCGCCGGTCCTCGGGCCCGTCGGGCCGGGGCGGGGTCAGCAGCTCGGCCACCGCCTGCTGGTAGCGCAGGACGGTCTGCTCGGCCACCCGCAGATCGCACGGCGCGCTCCACAGCATCCGGCGCGCCGCGTCGTACCGCTCGATCAGCAGCGGGTCCTCCGCCAGCCCGTGCCGGGCCACCTTCGCCTTGTACGCGTCCAAGCGGCCGCGCAGCTCGGCGCGGACCGCCAGCGGGGCCGTCACCGAGGTCAGTGACTCGCGGGCGCGCAGCAGCTCGTCCTCGGCCTCCTGCTCCAGCGACTCCAGGAGCGGGGAGAGCCGGTGCCACTGGGCGCGCCTGCGGTACTCCGACGCGGTGGCCAGCCGCTCCTGGAGGGCCGTCGGCGGTCCGCTGACGACGGGCACCTCGGAAGCGGCGATCTTGGCCAGCACCTCGCCGCGCGCCGCCCGCGCCTCGGTCAGCGTGCGGTCGGCACGCGAGAGCACGTCCCGCAGCCGCATCAGCCGCGCCTCGGCGTCCTGCCGCACCGCGAGCACCGCCTCGATCTCCCGCCGTACGTCCTCCAGGGCGCGGGCCGCCCGGTCGTAGCGCGAGGTGTCCGGGCGTCCGCCGCCGGGCGCGGCACTGCCGGGGCCCGGCAGCCAGAACGCCAGCGGGTCGGAGATCACCTGCACCCGCAGCGTGGTCAGCTCCTCGGTGATCTCCGCCAGATCGTCCCCGGCCGGGTGCTCACCGGGCCGCACCCCGACCGAATGGGCCAGCGAACGGGTCCGGTGCAGCTCGGCGGCGAGCAGGTCGATCCGGGCGGGCAGCGCCGACCAGACGGAGTCGGAGGCGACGACCATGTCCAGCGACCTGGCGTACAGCTGGTTCATCCGGGCCACCAGCTCCTGGAGCGAGAATCGCTCCGAGAGCAGAGCCGGTCCGGTGGCCGAAGGAGGCGGCACCGCACCGGGGTTGGCGACTGTGACCGCCTCGCCGCGCAGCAGTTCGGTGAGGGCCGCCAGATCCTCCCGGTTCGGGTGGCGGCGGCGGGCCCGTATCTCCCGGGCCTCCTCCAGCGCGCCTGCGTAGGCGTCGAAATACCCCCACAGCAGCGTGATCGACTGCTCGGTCGTGGCCCAGCGCTCCCGGGTGACCCCGGTCAGCTCGGCCCCCTCCAGGAGGCGGCGGCCCGCGTGGTCCTGGAGGGCGAGGAGCGAGGTCTCGATCGCCTCGTGCTCCGCGCCGAGCCGGGCCAGCGCACGGTCCGCCTCGTCCCGGTCCATGACCGGGCCGGGAGGTTTCCCCGCGAAGCTCGGGAAGGAACCCGCGACGCCCATCGATCACCTCTCCGCTCTCGCCGTACGGGCCGGTGGGCCCGGACGGGGTCAGTTGCTCCGGTCCGTTCACGACCTGTCGTGACCTGGTTGCTCCGGTCCGTTCGCGGCCCGGCGCTCCGGTCCGCTCGCCGGTCCGGTGTGCCGGGCCCGGCCGCCGAGCCCGTCGGGCCCGGGTCCAGCTGCCGTACCCGGTTCCTTCTGGCTCGGCCGCCGAGCCCGGTGTTTCCGGGGTCATCCGCCGTGCCCGGCCTTTCCGGGGTTCATCCACCGTGCTCCTCGGTCCGGGCCCGGCCGCCGTGCCCGTCCGTTCCGGGCCCGGCCGTCCCGCCCGGCTCCTCCGGGCTCAGCCGCCGCGGTACTTGGGGGTCGGTGGCGCCGTGATGCCGGGGAGTCCGGCCGCCAGCCACTTGCGGTACGACACCATCCAGGCGCTGTCCTTCCCGCCCGCGCGGTAGTCGACCAGGACCTTGTTGACCCGGGCCACCAGATCGTCGGCGCCCTTCTTCGCCGCGACGCCGTAGTACTCGGTGGTGAACGGCCCCGCGCCCTTGAGGGCCACCGCCGGGTCCTGTGCCGCCTGGCCCGCGCCCAGGGCGTTGTCCGTGAGGACGGCGTCCACCTCGCCGAGCTGGAGCCGGACCAGGCAGTCCAGCTGGTTGGGCACGGTCAGCCGGTCCGCGTCCCGCTCGGTCCCGTCGAACTCGTCCTTGAATATCGCCCCGTACGACTTCCGCTCCAGCGCCTCGTACGCGGTGGTGCCCTCGCCGGAGCAGACCCGCTTGCCCTTCAGGGAGTCGTCGTACCCCGTGATGGGGGAGTCCTTGGGGGCCAGGATCTGCTGCCCGGTCTCGAAGTAGGCGGTGGAGAAGGAGACCTGCTCCAGCCGCTTGCAGTTGATGGTCATGGTCCGCACGACGACGTCGACCCGTTCCCGCTCCAGGGCGGCGATGCGCTGGTTGGTGGGGATCGCCCGGAAGATCACGGCGTTCGGGTCGCCGAGGATGTCCTCGGCCAGCGCCCGCACCAGGTCGATGTCGAACCCTTCGAGCTCACCGCTGTACGGGTTGCGGTAGCCCCAGCGGTAGCTGTTCTGGTCGACGCCCGCGATCAGCTTGCCGCGCTCCTTGATCTTCGCGATGCCCGGCCCGTCCGCCGTCGAGGGCGGCAGGCTCGCCTCCGGATCGGTGCACTCCTCGGCCCGCACCGGGACGGCCGCCGTCGTGCCGCCCGCCGGGTCCGTCCCGGCGGGCGTGCCGTCGTGCCGGGAGAGCGGCAGAAGGGTGAGCGAGGCGGTGATCAGGCATGCCACCGCCATCCCCGCCACCCCGCCCCAGCCGCGCAGCCGGCCGTTCCGGACGGGCAGCCCGCCCTCCGGCGCGGAGCGGCGCCGCGCCCATGTCCATGCCCGCGCCCATGCGTGTGTCCGTGCCCGTGTCTGTGCCTTCGTATCGGCCATCCCCGCCCCCCTCACCGGTACTCCGAGAGCCTGCGGTTGACCCCGAGGATCGCGGCGACCGCTCCCAGCACCGCCAGCGCGGCGGCCCCCGCAGGCAGGCCGCGCAGGGCCCCGCGCCCGTCCTCGGCCGCCGCGGTGAACTCGCCCTGCTCATGGGCGAGCGCCTTCCGCAGCGCGGTGTCCACCTGCTGGAAGGACTGCCCCGTGGAGTCCTCGGCCCCGATGATCTGCTTCAACGCACCGTCGTAGTCGCCCTGGTCATCCGTGGCGCGGGCCTTGCGGTGGCGGTCCTGCCACTCGGTGACGCTCCTGGCCGCCTCCGCCACCGGAGCGCGCCCGCTGTCGTTGTCCGCGAGCCGCTCGGCCTTCTTCAGCTGCGCCCCGAGGGCCTTCATGCCCGTGGTGTAGTCCGTCTCGTACTGATCGGCCGAGCCGTCGGCGGTCAGCACGGCACCGCGCGCCACCAGGGTGAGGTTCTCGTTGGCGCGCGCCTTCAGGGAGTTGATCCGCGCGTTGTTGAGCACGTCGAGCGACTCCTGCCCGTGCACCATCGCCGACCGCAGCTCGGCGCGGGCCACCGTGTGCCCCACCGCCAGCCAGAGCAGCACCACCGAGGCGGCGGCCGTCGCCACCAGCAGCCCGTGGTTGAACACCCGGTTGGTACGGCGGTAGTTGCGGCGCTGCATCCACACCAGCGCGCCCAGCACCACGAGCCCGGCGCCGAGCGAGAGGTAGGGCCACCGCCGGGCGTCGGCGGCGTCCCGGTCGAGCCGGCCCGTCTCCGCCGCGTACAGCCGCTCGGCGGCGGGCAGCAGCTCGTTGCTCATCTTCTGGTTGGCGTACCGGAGATAGGCGCCGCCCAGCGGCAGCCCCTGCCGGTTGTTGGCGCGGGCCCGCTCGATCAGACCGGTGTAGACGGGCAGCAGCTCGTTGAGCGTGGTGATCTCCTGACCGGAGCTGGTCGAGGAGTCGGTGTTCGCCGACGCCTTCACCAGCAGCCGGGCCGCCTCCTGTATGTCCTTCCGATACTGCTCCTGCACGGCCTTCGGCTCCTGTGCCCCCGCGAGGAAGCCGCTGGCCGCCATCGTGTCCGCGTCGGCGAGCGAGCGGTAGATGTTCGCCGCGTCCGCGCTGAGCGGCTGGCTGCGCCCCACCACGTCGTCGGCCGCCGAGGCCCGGTGCGAGATCTCCAGCGCGGTCACCGCCCCGAACGCCACGACCAGCAGCGCCAGGACGGCCCCGATGATCTGGAGGCGGCCGGGCTCGGTCGTCGCCGCGGCGCGCAGCCGTCGGCTCTGCTCGGCCCAGGCGGACCGGTGCTGTGCGGGCAGGCGCTGTTCGGGCAGGGACGGCGCGGGCGGGCCGGTGGGAGCGGGCGCCCGCTCCGGCGCGCGCTGCGTCTGCGGGCCGCCCTGCGGCAGCTGTGTCACTCGACCTCCCCCTCGGTCACTGACGGTGTCCGGACCCCGGCCGAACGGGGGCCGGTGCCCGGCCAGAAGTATGGCCGCAGGCACGGACGTTCACATCAAGAACGCCTGGATCGTGCAGTCGGTCAACGTATTCGATCAACGCATTCGATCAGGGCCGACGCGGGCGATCAAGGCGATCGGCGCAACGTGCCCCGAAACATCCCCATAAGCGAACCGGCACCCTTGCCGGGCTCTTCGCGCCGCTCCGGGTCCGCTCCGGGCCTCCCCCGTACTCCAGCCGTCCCCACGCGTCGCGGACTCCCCACCAGGTACACGAGCGGGGCCTCCGATCGGTTCCCCGCCCCCCGCGCGTTCCCCCGAACGAGGGCCTCCGGCCGAACGACGCCCCCCACTCCCCAAAGCCGAACGACGATCCCACTCCCCAAAGCCGGACGACGCCCTCACCCCAGAAGAACGAGGGGTGCCCCGCCGCGCGCACGCGACGGGGCACCCCTGGCCCGGAGGTGCTCAGGCGTACTGCTCCCGCAGCCGCCGGTGGACCTCCGGCGCCGCCCCCGTACGGTCCAGGCCCAGCAGCGCGGCCCCCAGCACCGGCGGCTCGGACACCACCCGCACCACGGCCTTCGGGGCGCGGGCCGCCAGCAGTTCGGCGATCCGGTCGTTCAGCCGGGGATGGCGCGCGGCCAGCACGCTGCCGCCCAGCAGCACCGGAACCTCCTCCTCCAGCAGCCCCAGCCGGGTCAGCGCCACCGACGCCATCGCGACCACCTCCTCCGCCTGCCGCTCCACCAGCGCCGCCGCCACCGCGTCCCCGGCCGCGCCCGTGGCGAACAGCACCGGCGTCAGCTCATGGCGCCGGACCGGCGGGATCGCGCCCCGGTGCAGCGCCTCGATCAGCGCGTACATCGAGTCGAGCCCGAAGTGGCCCGGCAGCGTACGGGCCAGCTCGGTCGGCTCGCCGCGTCCGTCCTCGGCGCGGGCGGCGAACCACAGCGCCTCCTCCGCCAGCCCCCCGCCGCCGCCCCAGTCACCGGAGATCCGCCCGATCGCGGGGAAGCGGGCGGTCCGTCCGTCCGGCACCATGCCCACGCAGTTGATCCCGGCCCCGCACACCACCGCGACGCCCCGGGGCTCGTCCACCCCGGCGCGCAGAATCGCGAAGGTGTCGTTGCGCACCTCGACCGAGGTCCCCCAGCCCCGGGCCGCCAGGGCCTCCGCCAACTCGGCCTCCTCGACCGGCAGATCGGCGTTGGCGAGGCAGGCGGAGACATGGCCGAGCGAGCCGGGCGGGACAGGCAGCTCCGCGACCGCCCGTTCCGGGGCAGGCAGCTCCGCGACCGCCCGCTCCAGTGCGGCGGCCACCACGTCGACCGCCGCCTCCATCCCCACAGCGGGCGGCTGGAACCCCCCGCCCCGGGCGGTGGCCAGGACCGTGCCGTCCGTGCCGATCAGCGCCACATCGGTCTTGCTGTTGCCCGCGTCGACGGCGACGACCGAGACGTTCACGCCCACGCGAGGTGCTCCCGGTTGTGCGCGATCAGCCGGTCGGTGAGCTGCTCGGCGTAGTCGTACTGGCCGATCAGCGGATGGGCGAGCAGCGCCCTGAAGACCCGCTCCCGGCCCCCGCGCAGCGCGGCTTCCAGGGCGAGGTCCTCGTACGCCGTCACGTTGGCGATCAGACCGGCGTACAGCGGGTCCAGCGCGGGCACGGCCAGCGGAGCCGCACCCTCGTGGCCGACCCGGGCCTGCACCTCGATGACCGCGTCGTCCGGGAGGAACGGCAGCGTCCCGTTGTTGTACGTGTTCACCACCTGGACCGGAGAACCGCCGCCGCCCAGCAGGGAGGCCGCGAGGTCCACCGCCGCCTCCGAGTAGAACGCGCCGCCCCGCTTGGCGAGCAGCCCGGGCTTCTCGTCGAGCGCGGGGTCGCCGTACATCTCCAGCAGTTCCTTCTCCATCGCCGCGACCTCGGCGGCCCGGGACGGCTTGGTGCCGAGCTCCCGTACGACCTCGTCGTGGGCGTAGAAGTAGCGCAGGTAGTACGAGGGGACGACACCGAGCCGGTCCATGAGCCTCCTCGGCATGTGGAGGTCGTCCGCGATGGCGTCGCCGTGCTCGGCCAGCAGCTTCGGCAGCACGTTCTCGCCGTCCGGGCCGCCCAGGCGCACGCCCAGCTCCCAGGTGAGGTGGTTGAGCCCCACGTGGTCGAGATGGACCTCGGAGGGGTTCACCTCCAGCAGCCGGGCGAACTTGCGCTGGAAGCCGATCGCCACGTTGCACAGGCCGACCGCCTTGTGCCCGGCCCGGAGCAGGGCGCGGGTGACGATGCCGACCGGGTTGGTGAAGTCGATGATCCAGGCGTCCGGGTTGGTGCGGCGCACCCGCTCGGCGATGTCCAGGACGACCGGAACGGTCCGCAGCGCCTTGGCGAGGCCGCCCGCGCCGGTGGTCTCCTGGCCGACGCAGCCGCACTCCAGCGGCCAGGTCTCGTCCTGGTCGCGCGCGGCCTGTCCGCCGACGCGCAGCTGGAGGAGGACCGCGTCGGCGCCGGCCACGCCCGCGTCCAGGTTGGTGGTCGTGGTGATCTTCCCGGCGTGGTCCTGCTTGGCGAAGATCCGCCGGGCGAGGCCCCCGACCAGCTCCAGCCGGTCGGCCGCCGGGTCGACGAGGACGAGCTCCTCGACCGGCAGCGTGTCCCGCAGCCGGGCGAAGCCGTCGATCAGTTCAGGGGTGTAGGTGGACCCGCCACCCACTACTGCGAGCTTCATGGTCAGCCCTTTACTCCAGTCAGTGTGACGCCCTCGACGAATGCCTTCTGAGCGAAGAAGAAGACGGCGATCACGGGGGCCATGACCAGAACGGTCGCGGCCATGGTCAGGTTCCAGTTGGTGTGGTGCGCGCCTTTGAAGGACTCCAGTCCGTAACTGAGCGTCCAGGCGGCCGGGTTCTCGGAGGCGTAGATCTGCGGTCCGAAGTAGTCGTTCCAGGCGGCGAAGAACTGGAAGAGGGCGATGGCCGCGATGCCGGGCTTCGCCATCGGCAGGACGACCCTGATCAGCGTACGGAACTCACCGCAGCCGTCCACCTTGGCCGCGTCCAGGTACTCGTTCGGGATGGTCAGAAGAAACTGCCGCAGCAGGAAGATGGAGAACGCGTCGCCGAACGCCATCGGGATGATCAGCGGCCACAGGGAGCCGGAGAGGTCCATCTGCTTCGCCCAGAACAGGTACATGGGGATGATCACGACCTGCGGCGGCAGCATCATCATGGAGATGACGAGCATCAGCGACAGTTTGCGGCCCCGGAAGCGGAACTTCGCCAGGGCGTACGCCACGGGGATGGACGACACCACGGTGAGGACGGTGCCGAGCCCGGCGTAAAGGAGGGTGTTGCGCCACCATATGAGGAAGCCCGGTGTCTCGAAGACCTGTCGGTAGTTGCCCCATTCCCAGGTGTTGGGCGTGAGGTCGCGGGTCAGCGCCTGCTGGTCGTTCATCAGCGAGGTGAGGACCACGAAGACGAACGGCAGCACGAAGAAGAGCGCGGCGGCGACCCCGAGCGAGTGGACGGCGATCCAGTGCAGCAGCGCCTTGCGGCGCGCGGTGCGCGCGGCGGGCGTGTACGGGGCCTTCGCCGGGGAGGCGGGGGCGGGCTTGTCGAGGAGCTGGGGCATGGCTCAGTCACCGGCCTGGAGGAGGTTGTTGCGGCCCCGCATGAGCAGCGCGGTGAAGGCCATGGCCAGGGCGAACAGGATGAGGGCGACGACACAGGCGGCGCCGTAGTCGAAGCGCTGGAAACCGAGGTTGTAGACGAGCTGGGGGAGCGTCAGTGTCGACTTGTCGGGATAGCCGGGTTCGAAGGACTGGCCGGAGCCGCCGATGACCCCGGAGGCGACCTTTCCGGCGACGAGCGGCTGGGTGTAGTACTGCATCGCCTGGATGACGCCCGTCACCACCGCGAACAGCACGATCGGCGAGATGTTCGGCAGCGTCACGAAGCGGAACTTCTGCCAGGCGGAGGCGCCGTCGAGCTCGGCCGCCTCGTACTGCTCGGTCGGCACGTCCAGCAACGAGGCCATGAAGATGACCATCAGGTCCCCGATGCCCCAGACCGCGAGCATGGTGAGCGCCGGCTTGGACCAGGCGGCGTCGTTGAACCAGCCGGGCGTCGGCAGCCCGAAGTCCCCGAGGATCGCGTTGACCGGGCCGGTGCCAGGGTTGAGCAGGAAGACGAAGGCGAGCGTCGCGGCGACCGGCGGCGCCAGGTAGGGGAGGTAGAACAGCGTCCGGAAGACACCCGTCCCCGTCTTGATCTTCGTGATCAGCAGCCCGATGCCGAGCCCGAAGACGACCCGGCAGGTGACCATGACGACCACCAGCCAGAGCGTGTTCCCCAGGGACGGCCAGAACATCGGGTAGTCCCGGAAGACGTACGTCCAGTTCGTCAGCCCGTTGAAGACCGGCGCGCCGAAACCGTCGTACGACGTGAACGAGAAGTAGACCGTCGAGACCATCGGGTAGGCGAAGAAGACCGAGAACCCGATCAGCCACGGCGACATGAAGGCCGCGTTCCGCAACGCCGACCTGCGGCGCTTGGAGCGGAGTGTGTGCGTCGTCATCGGCGGGCTACTTGGCCTTGGCGATGTCGGTGTCGATCTGCCTGGCGGTCTTCTCCAGACCCGCCTGGAGGTCCTTCACCGCGCCCTTCTCGTACTGGTAGCCGAAGTCCTGGAGGGTCAGCTGGTACGCGGCTCCGTTGACGGCCCCGTCGGAGGTGCTGGACTTGGGGTGCTGGGCGATGTCCAGGAAGGTCTGGAAGCGCGGGTCGAACTTCAGGTCGGGCGACTTCAGCGCCGCCAGGGTGGAGGGCACGTTGCGGATGCCGTTGGAGAAGTTGACGACCGCCTCCGTGTCGGTGGTCATGTACTTCACCAGCTCCCAGGCGGCGTTCTGCTTCTTGCTGGCCGGGGCGATGCCCACGACGGTGCCGGAGAGGTAGCCCTTGCCGTAGCTGTCCGCCTCGTCGTCGGCGACGGGCATCGGCGCGACCCCGATCTCGAAGTCCGCCCCGGCGTCCTCGGCCATCCCGAGCCGCCACTCGCCGTCCAGCTGCATGGCGACCTGCCCGGTGTGGAAGGGGTGCTCGGCGCTCCACTCGTCACCGAAGGTGCCGCGGTACTTCTCCAGCCTGGTGTAGCCGCCGAGGCTGTCCACCAGCTTCTTCTGGTACGTGAACATCTCCGCGAACGCCGGGTCCTTGGCGATGTTGGACTTGCCGTCCTTGTCGAAGTACGCGTGGTCCCACGAGGACATGTAGTGGCTGACGACGGTCTCGTAACCGTGGAAGTTCGGCATGAAGCCGAGCTGCTCGTAGCTGTCGCCCTTCTCGACCGTCAGTTTCTTCGCCACGCTCGCCAGTTCGGACATCGTCTTCGGCGGCGCGGTGATCCCGGCCTTCTTGAAGGCGTCCTTGTTGTAGTAGAGGCCGTAGGCGTCCGTGAGCAGCGGCAGGGCGCACCGCTTGCCCTCGAACTGGGTGTAGTCGAGCAGGATCTTCGGGAACGTCTTCTCCAGGTCCAGCCGCGACTTCTCGACGAACGGCTTCAGATCGGCGAAGGCGCCCGACGAGCAGAACTTGCCGACGTTGGCGGTGGTGAAGGAGGAGACCACGTCGGGCCCGTTCGAACCGCCCGCGCGCAGCGCCTGGTTGAGCTTGTCGTCGTTGATGTTGCCGGAGATGTTGACCTTGATGTTCGGGTGGGCCTTCTCGAACCGGGCGATGTTGTCCTTGACCGCCTTCACCTCGGCGGGCGAACTCCAGCCGTGCCAGAAGTTGATCGTGGTCTCCGCCTTCGGGTCGTCGGTGGCCCCGGTCCCGCTCTGGCCGGTACACGCGGTGGTGAGCACCGAGAGCGCGGCGACGGCGACAGCGGTGGTGGTGAGACGGTTTGTGCGCATGACAAAGCTCCCAGGGGCGGGGGACAAGAGGCAGACGGCAGGAGAGGGAAAGCGGTGGGCTCAGCGTGAGGTGTCGAACACTTCGTCGCGGGTGTCGGCCAGCGCCCGTTCCAGGGCGCCGCGCAGGACGGGGGTGCGGTCGATCTCGCCGAGGACCAGCCGGGGCCGGGAGGCGGCGAGTTCGGCCAGCTCGGACTGGATGAGGGAGCGCAGGGCCTCGCCGCCCGCCACGACCGCCCCGCCGGAGAGCACGATCAGCCCGGGGTCCAGGACGGCGGTGACGGAGGCGAGGCCGGTGGCGAGCCGCTGGGCGTACTGACGCAGCAGCTCGGTCAGCGCCTCGTCCCGCCCGTACGCCTCCGCCGCCCGCTCCAGCAGGGCGGCGGCGGCCCTGGCGTGGGGCTGCTGCGGGGCGTCGATGCCGAGCGTCTTCGCGAGCCGGGGCACCGCCTGGGCGCCCGCCAGCTCCTGGAAGCCGCCGCTGTTGGCCTTGACGACCTGGCGTACGAGGGGGGTGCCGGGTACGGGCAGGAAGCCGACCTCGCCCGCGCCGCCGGTGAAGCCGCGGTGCAGGCGCCCGTTGATGACGAGGGCCGCGCCGAGGCCCTCCTCGTTCCAGAGGAGTACGAAGTCCTCGTGGCCCCGGGCCGCACCGAGGCGCTGCTCCGCCACGGCGACCAGGTTGACGTCGTTCTCGTACTCCACCGGCATCGGCAGGAACGCGGCCAGCTCCTCCAGGAGGGTGGGGGAGTGCCAGCCGGGCAGGTGCGAGGCGTACCGCAGCCGCCCGGTGCCCGGGTCGAAGGCGCCCGGGGTGCCGATGACGACCCGGTGGATGTCGGCGCGGGTGAGCCCGGCCTCCTTCACCGCCCCGTCCAGCGCCTCGGCGACCTGGCGCACCACACCGTCCGCGCGCCGCCCCGGTGTCGCGAGCTCGAACTGCCCGACGCTCGCCCCGGTCACGTCCGCGACGGCGGCCACGATCCGCCGGCTGTTCACATCGAGCCCCGCCACATACGCGGCGCGCGCGTTGACCGTGTAGAGCTGCGCGTTGGGCCCGGGCCGCCCCTCGCTGGTCCCGGTCGCGACGACCAGCCCGGCCGCCTCCAGCCGGGCCAGGAGCTGGGACGCGGTGGGCTTGGAGAGCCCGGTGAGCTTCCCGATCCGGGTCCGGGAGAGCGGCCCGTGCTCCAGCAGCAGATCGAGGGCGGCCCGGTCGTTCATGGCCCGCAGCACCCGGGGTGTGCCCGGAGTGGTTCCCGTCATCGTGGATGCACCCGCCCTCTGTCAGAACTCTGCCAGGAACTCTGACAGAACAACTCCGCCAGGACTCTGTTAGGAAAGTTTCCTATCCCGTAGGAGGACGGTAGGGCGTGGGCCACCGGACCGTCAATGGGCACCGCCCGTCCGGCGGCCGAAGCGTTACCTCGCACACGGACGCCCCCGCCGCCTCCCGGAGGTCCGGGGGCGGCGGGGGCGTCCGTGGCAGGGCCCTACTTGTTCAGCCGGGTGGCCGGCGGCGGTATCGGGGTCGCCGCCAGGGACTGCGGGGAGGTCGCCGAGGCGTACGCCGAGGGGGCGGCCATCCCGGCCGTCGGGTCCGCCGCGGCCCCGTCCTCCGCGGGCTGCTCCGTGCCGATCATCCGGATGCCCGCGTCGTCCAGCGCCTGCTTGATGCGCCAGCGCAGCTCGCGCTCCACGCCCGTCGACTTGCCCGGCATCGTCTTCGCGGAGACCCGGACCGTCATGGAGTCCAGCAGCACCGCGTCCAGGCCGAGCACCTCCACCGGGCCCCAGAGCCGCTCCGACCAGGGCTCCTCCTTCGCCATCGCCTCGGCGCAGGTGGTGATCGCCGTGCGGACGTGTTCCAGGTTCTCCGTCGGGCGCACGGTGACATCGACCCCGGCGGTGGACCAGCCCTGGCTGAGGTTGCCTATCCGCTTCACCTCGCCGTTGCGGACGTACCAGATCTCGCCGTTGTCCCCGCGCAGCTTGGTGACCCGCAGGCCCACCTCGATGACCTCACCGGAGGCCACGCCCGCGTCGATCGTGTCCCCGACCCCGTACTGGTCCTCCAGGATCATGAAGACGCCGGAGAGGAAGTCCGTGACCAGGTTCCGGGCGCCGAAACCGAGCGCCACACCCGCGACACCGGCCGAGGCGAGCAGCGGCGCCAGGTTGATCTTGAAGGCGCCCAGCACCATCAGCGCGGCCGTGCCCATGATCATGAACGAGGCCACCGACCGCAGCACCGAGCCGATCGCCTCCGAGCGCTGCCGTCTGCGCTCCGCGTTCACCAGCAGGCCGCCCAGCGCCGTGCCCTCCACCGCCTGGGCGCTGCGGTTCATCCGGTCGATGAGGTTGGTCAGGGCGCGCCGGATCAGATAGCGCAGGGTGATCGCGACGGCCACGATCAGCATGATCCGCAGACCGGTGCTCAGCCAGGTGGACCAGTTCTCCTCGATCCACCCCGCGGCGTTCCCGGCCTGTTCGGCGGCTTCCTCCAGCGAGCCGACCGGCTCGGATGACGGGGTTGCGGCCAACAGGACGGACAGGGACACGGCGAGGACCTCCAGAGGGACGACGGCTGACCGACAAGAGTAACGAAGCCGGGGGAGTGGATCGTTGCCGTCATCGGGAGAGAGACGGGTCTCACCGGGGACAGGTGTGCTGTGGCCGATCACACAGTGCGCGCGGCCGCCCAGGTGGGGCACCTCTCCGGGGCCGCGCGGGCGTCCGCCGGGCCGGAGGGTGAGAAAAATCCTCCCGGCCCGTTACCCGTACGTGGTGGCGCTTCGACCAGGCATGAGGAGAGACTGAGATCGGATCGTCCCGGCGC
The DNA here is from genome assembly GCA_002082585.1 of Kitasatospora albolonga. NCBI lineage: Bacteria > Bacillati > Actinomycetota > Actinomycetes > Kitasatosporales > Streptomycetaceae > Kitasatospora > Kitasatospora albolonga. Next base: position 2,300,409 of record CP020563.1, on the reverse strand, counting down.
GAGCCACGCGCCGCCGGCGTACAAGGAGGCATCCGCGTGCCGCACGTCCTGGTTCTCAACGCGTCGTACGAGCCGCTCGGCGTCGTACCGCTCCGCCGCGCACTCGTTCTCGTTCTCGAGAACAAGGCGATCTGCCTGGAGGAGACCGGCGCCTTCCTGCACAGTGCCACCCGTGCCGTGCCCGCACCCAGTGTGGTCCGGCTCAAGCGGTTCGTACGGGTCCCCTACCGGGGGCCCGTCCCCCTGACGCGCCGGGCCCTGTTCGCCCGGGACGGGGGCCGCTGCATGTACTGCGGGGCCGCCGCGACCAGCGTCGACCACGTCATCCCCCGCAGCCGGGGCGGACAGCACGTGTGGGACAACGTGGTGGCCGCCTGCCGCCGCTGCAACCACGTCAAGGCCGACCGCCATCTGCCCGAGCTCGGGTGGCGGCTGCGCCACCAGCCCGCCCCGCCGACCGGTCTGGCCTGGCGGATCATCGGGACCGGACACCGTGACCCGCGCTGGCTGCCGTATTTGCAACCGTTCGGCGCGGACGACGTGATGGCCCGGATCGACGGCGTTTCCGCCTGAGACCGGGCCTTCGTCGTCCGCCGGGACGCCGTCCGCCGGGGCGGCGGGGCCCGTCGTGGGTCCGTCGTACGAGGCCCGCCGTCGTACGGACCGGTCCCCGGCGCGTTCGGTCCCCGGCGCGTACGGTCCCCCGTGCGGCTCAGTCCTCGGGCGGGGCCTCGGCCACCGCGTACGCCTCCACCGACCAGAGCGAGTAGCCGTACTGGGTGGCCCGGCGCTCGCCCTGCACCCGGATGAACCGGGTGTCCTTCGCGTCCATCCGCACCGACTCCCGCCCGCCCCGGCCCTCCGGGACGGTCGCGGCGGTGCGCCAGGTGCGGCCGTCGGCGGAGACCTGTATGCGGTAGCGGGCGGCGTACGCGTCCTGCCAGGACAGCACCACCTGCCCCAGCCGCACCGGCTCCGCGAGCTCGGCCTGCCACCACGCGCCGTCCTCGGCCGGTGAGGACCACCGGGTGGCCGGATCGCCGTCGGAGGCCGCCGACGCGGGGAAGTCCGGGGTCTCGTCGGCGGACGAGGAGACCGTGGCCGTACGGGCCAGATCCGGGCCCCCTGTACGCGGGAAGGCCCGCACGGTCAGGGTGGACTCCTGGCCGCCGAAGGCCAGCGGGACCTCGTACTCACCCGCCGGGGTGTCCGCCGGAACGGTGATGTCCACCGGCACCGACGTCAGCGATCCGCGCGGCACGGTCGTCCGCTTCGGGACCCGCACCTCGATGCCCTTGGGGGCCTTCGCGGTCAGCGAGCCCTTCACCTCGGCCGGCCGCCGTCCGGCCAGCCGCGCCACGGCCCGCTGCGGCTCCCCGCCGATCTCCGCGTCCGTCTCGCCGCGTGCCAGGTCCAGCGTCGCGGCGGGCTCGTCGCCGAACCACGGCACCAGGGCGCGCAGCCGGGGGGCGGCCGTCAGCACCGAGGGGGGCGGCGGCAGGCTGGGGCTCAGGTAGGACGGGCGGGTGGTGCGGGCGCCTTCGGGGACGGTGACCCGCACGGCGTCCGCGCGCAGCCCCTTCGCGGCGGTCTGGGTCCAGCCGGTCGGCGACAGCTGCCCCAGCGGCCGCCAGCCCTCGCCCGGCACATGGGCCTCGACGACCGCGCCCGCGAGGGCGGGACCGGGCTCGGCGAGCGCCGTCACGGCGTCCACCGGGCGGGCCCGGTCGAGACGGACCGTATAGCTGGTGCTGTCCTTGGTGACCCGGCCCGCGGCGCGGTCGACGCCGTTCCAGCCGTCGGCCGCCTTCTGGGCCCGGTCCAGGAAGGGATCGAGCACACCCTTGCCGACCGTCGCCCGCCCGGCCGCGATCTCCCGGCGCAGCGGCTCCAGCGCCAGCTGCGCCCGCCAGGCACCCGCCCCGTCGCCGCCCGCCTGCGCCTGGAGCAGGTCCACGGCCAGCTCACCGGCGCGGCCGTAGCGGGCCAGCTGCTCGGTCCACGGGCGCACCTCGTCGGCGAGCCGCCCCTCGGCGGGGGTGGCGAGCCGTTCGGGCGCCTGCCGCATCACGGTGAAGGCCGCCCGCAGCTCGCGCGCCGCCCGGTCGCGGACCGGGGCGGCGGCCGCCCGGGACTGCCAGAAGGCGGCGAACAGGGGCTGGAGATAGGCGGACTCCTCCGCGCCGAGCACCGAGTCCGCGCTGTTGCCCGCGAGCGCCCGCAGCGCGTCCCGGGCCTGCGCGTCGCCGCCCGCGAGGTCGTCGATCGCCGCCTGCCAGGACTCCTGGGGGCGGTACCCCTTCGGGTTCCAGGCGAAGTCGGCGGCGGTGAACAGCGGGATGCGCGAGGCGGACGCCTGCTCCATCGCATTGGCCAGCAGCGCCGCCGAACCGCTCGCCACCGCCGGGTCCCGGCCGGTGTACGGACCCAGGAAGATCCGGTCCTGGGCGTAGTCGTTGACCGGGTAGTTGTCCATCGTCACCAGCGGATGGCCGAACGCGGCCCGCGCCCCGGCCAGCTCGCCCCCGGTGATGGTCTTCGGTACGACCCCGACGCCGGTCCAGGCCACCTGCACCCGGTCGTCCAGCTCGGCGGCGAGCGCCGTGCGGTAGTCGGTCGCCCCGTCCTGGTAGAACTCCGTCGGCAGCACCGACAGCGGCGCCGCGCCCGGATGGCGCTCCTCCAGGTGCCGGGCGACCGCACCGGCCACCCGGGCCTGCGCGCGGGCCGCCGCCCCGGGGCCGTTGCCGAACGTCTCGGCGTCCAGGTCGCAGTGCCACTCGCTGTAGCTGACGTCCTGGAACTGGAGCTGGAAGACCCGCACCCCCAGCGCCCACATCCCGTCGATCTTCTTCGTCAGCGCCCGGACGTCCCGGTCGGAGGCCATGCACATGGCCTGGCCCGGGGAGACGGCCCAGCCGAGCGTCACATGCTCGGCGCGTGCCCTCTCCGCCAGCGCCCGGAAGTCGGCACGCCGTTCGGCCGGATACGGCTCGCGCCAGCGGGCCAGCCGGTAGGGGTCGTCGCCCGCCGCGTAGAGGTACCGGTTCTGCTTGGTGCGGCCCATGAAGGCGATCTGCGCGAGCCGCTCCTCCTGGGTCCAGGGCTGTCCGTAGAAGCCCTCGGCCATGCCGCGTACGGCCGTACCCGGCCAGTCCCGCACCACGACCCCGGCCACGGCCCCGCCGCTCACCAGCTGACGCAGGGTCTGGACCGCATGGAACAGGCCGTCTTCGCCGAGCCCGTCCAGGGCGACGGTGGCGCGCCCGGCGACCTCGCCCGACGCGATCCGGTAGCCGCCCGACGGCAGGTCGGCGCGGTCGGGCGCGCGCAGCGCCCGCAGCGCCTCCCCGGCGCCCGGGCCGCCGACGCGGATCAGGGGGCCGCGCCCCGGCAGGCTCTCGTGCACGGTCGTGACACCGGCCGCGCGCAGCAGGGAGCGGAGCTGTTCCACGGCGTACGGATCGGCGTCGGCCGATGCGACGACGGTGGCTTCGGTACCGAGGGGCAGCGCGGGCCCGGTGCTCTTGATGCTCTGGGGCCGGGGCCACACGGACGGCACCTGGGCGCCGACGGCCCGGTCGGGCGAGGTGGCGGGGGGTTTCCCGGGGTCGGCCGGGGCGGCGGTCGCGGCCGGGGCGAGGGGGCCCAGCAGCCCGCCGATCACGGCTACGGCCACGGCCGTGGCCTGCTTTCTGCGCCCGAACCGCACGTCGCGCTCCCTCGAAAGGACCTGGTGGGGTCCGAGCCCACCACCCGGGCGCGAGGGTGTCAATGCGCGTGGCTGTTCTGTCGGATTTGCCGGGAATCGTGACGCCTTCGCGCTCGGTGGGGCTGGTGTGGCCGGTGGGAGTGGCCGAAAACGGTCCATACCCGCCGCACGGGGGAACGGAATGTGACCCACAGCACGTTGGGCTCGTTGTCCGAAGGTGTACGCCGTCATTCCGAAGGCGTACGCCCGTCATGACGCCATGTGTGACGGGTGGGTCACGTCCAGGTCTGCGCATGCCAGGTCTGGGTAGGTCCTCAGGGTCCTGTTCTCCACGGCCAGGAGGCCACCATGCCCGCAGCCGCGCAGCTCCTGCTCTCCGCCCTCTCCAAACAGGTACCCGCCCAAGCCGATCCCGCACCTCTGACCAGCGGACTTCCCCTTGCCGATGTCGCCCACCTGATCAGCGGGCCGCCGCTCGCCGATATCTCCCTCCTGCTCGGTGAATCCTCCTTCGCCGACGCCGCACCGCTGACCAGCGAGCCCCCGCTCGCCGATGCCACCCCGCTCACGAGCGAGCCACCGCTCGCCGCCGTCGCCCCTCTGACCAGCGAGCCGACCGCACCCGGCACCGCAGGGGGCATGGAGTTCCCAGGAGTCTGAATGGGCTTGTCCCGGCTCGCCGCACTGCACGGTGTCGCCACCTCCTACTCCCCGTCCCCGGATGTCACGGTGTCCGTCCCCGACGACACGGTCATCGCCGTGCTCGCCGCGCTGGGCGTGGACGCCGGCACGCCGGAGGACGTACGGAGGTCACTCGTCGCCGCGGAGTCCCGCTCGCGCCTGCTGCCGCCGACCGTGGTGGTCTGGGCCGGTGAGCCACTGCCGCCCGTGCTGACCGGGCTGCCGCCCGGCTCGACCGTCACGGTCGAGCCGGAGCCGACGCCCGACGGGCCCCCGGCACCCGCCACCTCCTGGCGGGTGCCGGAGGGCGCCTCGTCCTGGAAGGCCCCGGAAGCGGCCTCTTCGGGCAAGGCCCCGGAAGCCGCCGCGCCGGGGAGCCCGGAAGCCGCCTCGCCCGGGAGCCTGGGAGTCACCGCGTCCGGGAGCCCGGAAGCCGCCCCGTCCGGGAGCCTGGGAGTCACCGCGTCCGGGAGCCCGGAAGCGGCCTCCTCGGGGAACGCCGCAGATCCGCCCGGGCCCCCGCCCGCCGCCGTCCCCGCCGGGTGGACCGAACCCCCGTACGGGGTCCACCGCCTCCACGTCCGTACGCCCGACCGTCACGAAGCCACCGCCACCCTGGTCGTCGCCCCGGCCCGGGTCCCGCAGCCGCCCGAGCGCACCCACGGCTTCCTGGTCCAGCTCTACTCCCTGCTCTCCGCCCGCTCCTGGGGCATGGGCGACCTCGGGGACCTGGCCGACCTCGCCTCCTGGGCCGGGCGCACGCTCGGCTCCGGGTTCGTCCAGGTCAACCCCCTGCACGCGGCCGTCCCGGGCCGCCCCACCGACCCCTCCCCGTACCGCCCCTCCTCGCGCCGCTTCCCCGACCCCGTCCACCTCCACGTCGAGTCCATCCCGGAGTACGGGCAGCTCCACGACCGGGCCATCCTGGACGACCTCCGCCAGGACGCCGCCGCGCTCAGCGAGGCCGTGCTCAACAAGGGCGCCCTGATCGACCGGGACGCCGTCTGGGAGCTGAAGCGGCAGGCCCTGGAGCTGATCGCGGAGGTGCCGCTCACCCCGGGCCGCCGCGCCGCCTACTGCGACTTCCTCGCCGAACAGGGCCAGGCCCTGGAGGACCACGCCCTGTGGTGCGCGCTCGCCGAGGTGCACGGGCCCGACTGGCACTCCTGGCCCGAGCCCCTGCGCGACCCCCGCTCCCCGGCCACCGCCCGCGCCCGCTCCGGACTGCTGGACCGGGTCGACCTCCACTGCCGCCTCGCCTGGCTGACCGCCACCCAGCTCGCCGCCGCCCAGCGGGCCGCCGAGGACGCCGGGATGGAGATCGGGATCGTCCACGACCTGGCCGTCGGCGTGCACCCGGCGGGCGCCGACACCTGGGCCCAGCAGGACGCCTTCGCCCACGGCATCTCGGTCGGCGCGCCCCCGGACGCCTTCAACGCGCGCGGCCAGGACTGGGGGCTGCCGCCCTGGCGCCCCGACACCCTCGCCGCCACCGGTTACGCCGCCTTCCGGGGGCTGCTGCGCGGACTGCTGGGCCATGCGGGCGCCCTCCGCATCGACCACGTCATGGGCCTCTTCCGGCTCTGGTGGGTGCCCGAGGGCAGACCGCCCACCGATGGCACGTACGTCGCGTACGACGCCGAGGCGATGCTCGCCGTCCTCGTCCTGGAGGCCCACCGCGCGGGCGCGGTCGTCGTCGGCGAGGACCTCGGCACCGTCGAGCCCGGCGTCCGCGAGGCGCTCGCCCGGCGCGGGGTGCTCGGCACCTCCGTGCTCTGGTTCGAACGCGACTGGGACGGCGACGGCCGCCCGCTCGCCCCCGGCGCATGGCGCCAGGACTGCCTGGCCACCGCCACCACCCATGACCTGCCCTCCACCGCCGCCCGGCTGACGGGCGACCATGTGACGCTCCGCCACCGCCTCGGCCTGCTCACCCGCCCCCTGGAGGCGGAGCTCACCGAGGACGTCACCGCCACCGCCGAGTGGCTCGCCCTCCTGGCCCGGCTGCGGATGCTCCCCGAGGGCGACGGCAACGAGGAGGCGGCCGTCCGCGCGGTCCACCGCTTCCTGCTCGCCACCCCCGCCCGGATGGTCGGCGTCTGGCTCCCCGACACGGTGGGCGACCGCCGCCCGCAGAACCTCCCCGGCACCTGGGACCAGTACCCCAACTGGCGCCTCCCCATCGCCGACCCCGAGGGCCACCCCGTCACCCTGGAGGAGATCGCCGCCTCGCCCCGGCTGCACGCGCTGATGGAGGTCCTGCGCCCCGGAAGAGCCCGTACGGCACCCCCGGGCGCGCGCCGCACCTAGGCGTTCGCTACGTTGGCACCGTGGACAAGAAGAACGCTAAGCGCGCCGGCGTCGTTGCGGCCGGGACGACGCTGATGATGATGCTCATGTCGGCCCCCGCACTCGCGCTCGTCCGGGACGACGGTGACGACCCGGGTCCGGGCCTGAGCGCGATGGAGACCATCGGCCTCTACGTCGTCGCGCCCATCGCCATCTTCCTGGCGATCACGGCCCTGGTCATGGTCCTGGACAAGTCCAAGAAGCAGGTCTGACCCGCACACGTACGAAGGGTGCGCCGCCGGTAGCAGCTACCGCGCGGCGCATCCGCACGTCCGGCGCCGCACGGGGCGGGGCGTGCCCTCCGGGTAGGTTGCGGCCATGACCGAGTGGGACGTCAAGAAGCTCCGCATCCTGCGCACCCTGCGGGACCACGGCACGGTGACGGCGACCGCCGAGGCGCTCCTGATGACCCCCTCCGCCGTCTCCCAGCAGCTCACCAACCTGGCCGGACAGCTCGGCGTCCAGCTCCTGGAGCCCCAGGGCCGCCGGGTCCGCCTCACCGACGCCGCCCACCTCGTCCTGCGCCACGCCGAGGCGGTCTTCGCCCAGCTGGAGCGGGCCGACGCCGAACTCACCGGCTATCTGCGCGGCGAGGCGGGCGAGGTCAGGGTGGGCGCCTTCTCCACCGCCGTGCCCGCCCTCGTCGTCCCCGCCGTGCGGCTTCTGCGCGCCGAGGACCGCCCGGGACCCGACGTACGCGTACGGGAGGCCGAGGCGGCCCAGGCGTACGAGCTGCTCACCGCGGGCGAGGTGGACCTGGCCCTCTCGCTGGCCGCCCACGCCCCGACCGCCCGCGACCCGCGCTTCTCCCTCTTCCCGCTGCTCGCCGACCCGCTGGACGTGGCGCTCCCGGCCGGTCACCCGCTGGCCGGGGCGCCCGCGCTGCGCCTGGCGGACCTGGCCGCCGACCGCTGGATCTTCGGCGGCTCGGGCCCCTGGTCCGAGATCACCACGGCCGCCTGCGAGGCGGCGGGCTTCGTCCCCGAGCAGGCCCACAGCGCCGCGGGCTGGACCGCGATCCTCGCCCTGGTGGAGGCGGGCATGGGCATTGCGCTCGTGCCCCGGATGGCCTCCCGGGAGCAGCACCGCGAGGGCGTGGTGATGCGGGTCCTGGCCGCCGACCAGCCGCGCCGCCATGTGGTGGCGGCGGTCCGGCACGGGGCGGAGAGCGGCCCGGCGGTGGCGCGGGTGCTCGGAGCACTCACCCGGGTCGCGGAATCGTTCAGCTGAGCTGAACGGTATGTACGAAAACTTTCGATGGACCTGATGGGTCGGTCGGGGCGAAGGTAGGGACATGACCTTCGACGCGAACGAGACCGCATGGCAGAACTCCGCCACCCAGAACCCCGACACCGACCCCCACGCCAATGACGCCGCGCCCTACGGCGGCGGCGACCCGTACGCCGACTACCGAGAGGCGGGCGACCTCCCCTTCACCGAGCTGGTCGACCTCGCCGACCGCCGCCTCGGCGCGGGCGTGATCGCCGCCAACGACGAGTTCTTCGCCGAGCGCGAGAACCTCCTGATCCGCGAGCGTGCCGTCTTCGACCCCGAGCACTTCGGCCACAAGGGCAAGATCATGGACGGCTGGGAGACCCGCCGCCGCCGTGGCGCCGACGCCGGTCACCCCTTCCCGGCCCCCGAGGACCACGACTGGGCGATCGTCCGCCTCGGCGCCCCCGGCATCGTGCGCGGCCTGGTCGTGGACACCGCGCACTTCCGCGGCAACTACCCCCAGCGCGTATCGGTGCAGGCCACCGCCGTCGAGGGCGCCCCGGGCCCCGAGGAGCTGCTCGCCGACGACGTGAAGTGGGAGGAGATCCTTCCGCCCACCCCCGTACGCGGCCACGCGGCCAACGCCTTCGAGATCACCGACGGCCGCCGCTACACCCACCTGCGCCTGTGCCAGCACCCCGACGGCGGCATAGCCCGCCTCCGGGTCCACGGCGAGGTCGTCCCCGACCCGGCCTGGATCGCCGCGCTCGGCACCGTCGACCTGATCTCGGTGCTCAACGGCGGTACGTACGAGGACGCCTCCGACCGCTTCTACTCCTCGCCCACCCAGATCATCCTGCCGGGCACCTCCCGCAAGATGGACGACGGCTGGGAGAACCGCCGCCGCCGGGTCCGCGACACCAACGACTGGGTCCGCTTCCGCCTCCCCGCCCAGGGCGCGGTCCGCGCGGTCGAGATCGACACCGCCTACCTCAAGGGCAACTCCGCCGGCTGGATCGCCCTCCAGGGCCGCAACGGCGACACCGGCGAGTGGTTCGAGATCATCCCGCGCACCCGCCTCCAGCCCGACACCCTCCACCGCTTCGTGCTCCGCGCCCAGGCCGTCGTCACCCACGTCCGCCTCGACGCCTTCCCCGACGGCGGGGTGGCCCGGATGCGGCTGCACGGCAGCTTCACGGAGTCCGGCACGGCCGCGCTCACCCGCCGCTACGAGGAGTCGGGCGCCGTGACCCCGTAACTCCTCGTTCGGCGCCCTCAGTTCCCGCCCGGCGGACGGCTGCGCTCCCGCGCCCGCCCGCCGGGCGGTCTCCAGCGGGGCGCGCGGCTCAGGCGGCGTACGCGGAGAGCCGCAGCGTCCGGGCCAGCACCCACCAGGTGCCCCAGGCGAACGCGCTGTTGGCGGTGTTGCAGAACGCCGCGCCCGTGCAGTCGGTGGGCCGGTCCTGCCAGGCGCGGACGGTCAGGGTGTGGAAGCCCAGGGTCCGCGAGAACGAGAAGCGGATGTGCATGCCGCTGCCCAGCTGGTGCCCCGGCAGCGAGGCGATCTGGAGGACGTCGTCCCCGATGTGCTCGACCTCCACGGGATTGCCGCCCAGCAGCTCACAGCGGTCACCGGCCCGGACCCGGCCCGCACAGCCGCCGCTCACCGGGAAGAGCCAGAAGTGGTCGGTCAGCTGCGCCCGGACCGCGTGCGCCCCGGTGAACGGGTGCAGGCCGAGGCTGTACCCGTACGTGTAGAGGCCGTAGCAGTCCGCCGGACCCGCCCGGCAGTCGGCGGGGGGCTCCGGAGCGGCGGACGGGCCCGCCAGCAGGCCCGCGCACAGGGCCAGCGCGACCGGGACGGCGGAGAAGCCCGGCATCGACCCTCCCGTGGCCTGCGTCCGGAGCTGCGACGACCCTTCGGACGCTAGGGCCTCTCGTATGGATCATGCCGGGCTCGCGGGGTCCGGCACGCGCATCTGCGGCGTTGTCGTCAATCACCAACGCTCCGCGTTGCCTCAATCCTCCGCCTTGCAGCTGCACGCACCGGACCCCGCTCCCTGATCCGGCCTGATCCATACGAAAGACCCTAGGCCACGGGAGACCACCCCGCGCGCGGACGTACGGCAAACGCGCGGCGTACGGCGACGTGAGGACGTATGGCAAACGCGCGGGCGTACGGCAAAGGGGCGGACGTACGCCGAGCGCGCTGGCGTACGGCAAAGAGGCGGGCGCGCACGCCGGACGCGCGGGCGTACGCCGAAGGGGCGCCCCCTCCGCCGCAGCGGTGAGAGCGCCCCCACACAGACGGGCCGCTACGCCGTGGCCGCCGCCGCGTCCGCCGCCTGGGCCTTCAGCGCGCGCTCCACGCCCGACCGGGACTCCGACATCATCCGGCGCAGGGCCGCGCTCGGCTCGGCCGAGGACAGCCAGGCGTCCGTGGCGTCCAGCGTCTCCTGGGAGACCTGGAGCGCCGGGTAGAGGCCCACGATGATCTGCTGGGCCATCTCGTGGCTGCGCGAGTCCGAGACCTCCTTCACCGAGGCGAAGTACTTCTCCGTGTACGGGGCCAGCAGCTCGCGCTGGTCCGACTGGACGAAGCCGCTGATGACCGCTTCCTGGAGCGAGTTGGGCAGCTCGCCCGACTCCACGACCGAGGCCCACGCCTGGGCCTTGGCCTCCTCCGTGGGCTGCGAGGCCCGCGCGGTGGCCGCGTGGCGCTCGCCCGCCGCCGTCTTGTCGCGCTCGTACTCGGCGGCGATCTCCTCCTCGTCGAGCAGGCCGACGGCCGCCAGCCGCTGCACGAACGACCAGCGCAGCTCGGTGTCGACGGTGAGGCCCTCGATGGACTCCGTACCGTCCAGCAACGACTGGAGCAGGTCCAGCTGCTGCGGGTTGCGGGCCGTCGCCGCGAAGGCACGGGCCCACGCCAGCTGGTGGTCGCTGCCCGGCTCCGAGGCGCGCAGGTGCGCCAGCGTCGCGTCGGTCCACTGGTTGAGCGCGCCCTCACGGGTCTCCGGCGCCGCGTACAGGTCCAGGGCCAGCTTCACCTGGCGGTGCAGCGACTGGACGACGCCGATGTCGGTCTCCTTGCCGATGCCGGAGAGCACCAGCGCCAGGTAGTCCCGGGTGGCCAGCTCGCCGTCGCGGGTCATGTCCCAGGCCGAGGCCCAGCACAGGGCGCGCGGCAGCGACTCGGTGAAGTCGCCCAGGTGCTCGGTGACGACCCGCAGCGACTCGGCGTCCAGGCGGACCTTGGCGTACGAGAGGTCGTCGTCGTTGAGCAGGACGACCGCCGGACGGGCCTTGCCCACCAGGGCGGGCACGTCGGTGCGCTCGCCGTCGACGTCCAGCTCGATCCGGTCCGTACGGACGAGCTTGCCGCTCCCGTCCAGATCGTACGCGCCGATCGCGATCCGGTGCGGGCGCAGCGTCGGCTCGCCCTTGGCCCCGGCGGGCAGCGCGGGGGCCTCCTGGAGCACGGTGAAGGAGGTGATCCGGCCGTCCGCGCCGGTCTCGATCTCCGGGCGCAGGATGTTGATCCCGGCTGTCTCCAGCCACGCCTTCGACCAGGTCTTCAGATCGCGGCCGGAGGTCTTCTCCAGCGCGCCCAGCAGGTCGGAGAGGCGGGTGTTGCCGAAGGCGTGCGCCTTGAAGTACGCCTGCACGCCCTGGAAGAACGCGTCCTTGCCGACGTACGCCACGAGCTGCTTGAGCACCGAGGCGCCCTTGGCGTACGTGATCCCGTCGAAGTTGACGAGGACGTCGTCCAGGTCGCTGATGTCCGCCATGATCGGGTGCGTGGAGGGCAGCTGGTCCTGCCGGTACGCCCAGGTCTTCATGGAGTTGGCGAACGTGGTCCAGGAGTGCGGCCACTTCGAGCCCGCCGCGTCGGCCTGGCAGGCGATCGAGGTGTAGGTGGCGAACGACTCGTTGAGCCAGAGGTCGTTCCACCACTCCATCGTCACGAGGTCGCCGAACCACATGTGGGCCAGCTCGTGCAGGATCGTCTCGGCCCGCACCTCGTACGCCGCGTCCGTCACCTTGGAGCGGAAGACGTACTGGTCGCGGATGGTGACCGCGCCCGCGTTCTCCATGGCGCCCGCGTTGAACTCCGGGACGAAGAGCTGGTCGTACTTGGCGAACGGGTAGGCGTAGTCGAACTTCTCCTGGAACCACTCGAAGCCCTGCCGGGTGACGGCGAAGATGTCCTCCGCGTCCAGGTACTCCGCGAGCGAGGGGCGGCAGTAGATGCCGAGCGGGACGGACTGGCCGTCCTTCTCGTAGCTGCTGTGCACCGAGTGGTACGGGCCGACGATGAGCGCCGTGATGTACGTGGAGATGCGCGGCGTCGGCTCGAACGTCCAGACGTCGTCCTTCGGCTCGGGCGTCGGCGAGTTCGAGATGACCGTCCAGCCGGCGGGGGCCTTCACGGTGAACCGGAAGGTCGCCTTCAGGTCCGGCTGCTCGAAGGAGGCGAAGACGCGGCGCGCGTCCGGCACCTCGAACTGGGTGTACAGGTAAGCCTGTTCGTCGACCGGGTCGACGAACCGGTGCAGGCCCTCACCGGTGTTGGTGTACGCGCAGTCGGCGACGACCTTCAGCTCGTTGGCGCCCTCGTTCAGCTGCGGCAGCGCGATCCGCGAGTCGCGGAACACGGCGGCGACGTCCAGCGCCTCGCCGTTGAGCACGACCTCGTGGACGGCCGGGGCGACCAGGTCGATGAAGGTCTCCGCACCGGCCTCCGCGGAGTCGAAGCGCACGGTGGTCACGGACCGGTAGGTGCCGCCCTCCTGCGCTCCGGAGAGGTCGAGATCGATCTCGTACGCGTCCACGGTCAGCAGGCGCGCCCGCTCCTGTGCCTCTTCGCGGGTCAGATTCGTGCCAGGCACGCGGTCATCTCCTTGGTGTGCTACTTGTATGCGGCGGTTTTGCCCATCCTTCCATGGGTGACGCGCATAGAGGGCTCCCTGTGGACCATCCCGGCCGCGCACCCCAGCGCGATGTCCGATTTCCGCCGGACCCGGGCCCCGGACCGGAGCAGGCTGTCCACCATGACCACCTACGAAGCCCGCCCCATCGCCCCCGCCGCCCTCGCCGAACTCCGCGCCACCGACGACGCGGGCCGCCCCTGCGCCCCGTACACCGATACGGAAGGCGGCGCCCCGCTCCGCTGCTGCCTGCGCGGCAGCGAACCGGGGGAGCGCATCGCGCTGGTCTCCTACGCCCCGCTGCGCCGCTGGGCGGCCGGGACCGGGGCGAGCCCGGGGGCGTACGACGAACAGGGCCCCGTCTTCATCCACGCCGAGGAGTGCGCGGGCCCGGACCCGGAGCGCCCGGGCTACCCGTTCACGCGCCCCGGCGCCCTGCGCACGCTGCGCCGCTACGACGCGCGCGGGCACATCGTGGGCGGCCGGCTGCTGGAGATCCCGGCCGAGGAGGAGAAGGGGTTCGACGCGGCGTTCGACGAGGCGTTCGCGGACCCGGAGGTGGAGCTGGTGCATGTGCGGGCGGTGGAGTACGGGTGCCTCCACTTCGAGGTGCGGCGGGTGTGAGGCGCGCGCACGAAGGGGCGGCCACCGGTGTTGCCCGGTGGCCGCCCCTTTCTCCGCAGGCGTACGGATACGTGTAGACGCGAGCGCGAGCGCGAGCGCGTTCGCATAAGAAGGTCGCGCGTCGGCCGGGAAGGCCGTGCGTCAGCCCTTCAGCTCGGCCGCCACCAGCTCCGCGATCTGTACGGCGTTCAGCGCCGCGCCCTTGCGGAGGTTGTCGTTGGAGACGAAGAGCGCGAGGCCGTTGTCCACGGTCTCGTCGACCCGGATGCGGCCCACGTAGGAGGCGTCCTTGCCCGCCGCCTGGAGCGGGGTCGGGATCTCCGAGAGCTCGACACCGTCCGCGTCCTTCAGCAGCTCGTAAGCGCGCTCGACACCGATCGGGCGGGCGAAGCGGGCGTTGATCTGGAGCGAGTGGCCGGAGAAGACCGGGACCCGGACGCAGGTGCCGGAGACCTTCAGCTCCGGGATCTCCAGGATCTTGCGGGACTCGTTGCGGAGCTTCTGCTCCTCGTCCGTCTCGAAGGAGCCGTCGTCCACGATCGAGCCCGCCAGCGGCAGCACGTTGAAGGCGATCGGACGCTTGTAGACGCCCGGCTCGGGGAAGTCCACGGCCTCGCCGTCGTGGACCAGCTTCTCGGCGTCGGCGACGACCTTGGACGCCTGGCCGTGCAGCTCGGAGACCCCGGCGAGACCGGAGCCGGAGACGGCCTGGTAGGTCGCGACGGTCAGCGCTTCGAGACCGGCCTCGTCGTGCAGCGGGCGCAGCACGGGCATGGCGGCCATCGTGGTGCAGTTCGGGTTGGCGATGATCCCCTTGGGCCGGACCCGGGCCGCGTGCGGGTTGACCTCGGAGACGACGAGGGGGACCTCGGGGTCCTTGCGCCAGGCGGAGGAGTTGTCGATCACCACGGCGCCCTGGGAGGCGACCTTCTCGGCCAGCGCCTTCGAGGTCGCGCCACCGGCGGAGAACAGCACGATGTCCAGCCCGGTGTAGTCGGCCGTGGAGGCGTCCTCGACGGTGACGGGCGCGTCCTTGAAGGCGATCGTGGAGCCCGCGGACCGGGCGGAGGCGAACAGCCGCAGCTCGTCGACCGGGAAGTCCCGCTCGGCCAGGATCTTGAGCATGACTGTGCCGACCTGACCGGTGGCGCCGACGATTCCGACCTTCACTGGGACTCCTCTGTTCGTGTGCGCGGCCCGTTTGCCGCTCCATGATGCGTATGTCCGGGCCCGCCTTGTCCAATCCATTGTCCGACCTGCGGACTTCCATGGACCGGGCCGAACGTTTCGTCGTCCTGCCGCGTCGTAGGGGAAACATCTTCGGGGGAGGTACGGGGTGCCGGTGAGGAGAGAACGGGGTCCGGGCGATCCGCTCGGCCCCGCGCAGGTGGACCGCGTGCGGGCCGTCCTGTCGCTGGGCGGGGTGCCGTACGCGGACCTCCAGGACGGGGTGCAGCAGATCCGGCTGCGCCTCCTGGAGCGCACCGCGCGGGGCCAGGAGCCGCCGGGGGACCTCGGGGCCTGGGCGGCCGTGGTCGCCTCGAACCTGGCGGCCGACTGGCACCGGGGGCGGGGCCGCCAGGAGCGGGTGGCGGCCCGTCTCGCCGCCCTGGACCCGCCCGGCGGGGCCACGGCGGGCGGCCAGGAGGCACGGCTGCTGGCCCTCACGGTCGCGGCCGGGCTCGACGCGCTGCCCGAACCGCAGCGCCAGGCCCTGGTGCTGCGGTTCTACGCGGACCTCTCGGTCCCGCAGATCGCCTCCGAGCTGGGGATTCCGCAGGGCACGGTCAAGAGCAGGCTCTACGCGGCGGCGCGCACGATGCGGGAGCGGCTGGCGCCGCTGCACGCGGACGGGGTGGTGTGACGATGAACACGGACGGGAACACGGACGGGAACGCGGGCGACGGCGGCACGTACGCGGCCGGGACCACGGGCGGCAGCGACAAGCGAGCGGCCGGGAACGCGGACGACGGCCACGAGACCGACGCGCTCATGGCCGTACTGCTCGGGGAGCCCGCCCCGGAGGGCGACGGTCCGGCCGTACGCCGTCACGAGGCGGCCCGGCGGGACATGGAGGTGCTCGGCGCGCAGCTCCGGCTGATCGGGGACCGGCTGGGAGCGTCGGAGCCGGGAACGTACGGGATCGCCCCCACGGCCCCTATGGCCCCCACAGCCTCCACGGCCCCCCGCCCGCGCCGGGGGAGGCCCCGGGGGCGGACCCTCGCGCTCGCCGCCTGCGCCGTGCTGGCCGTCGGGCTCGCCGGGGCCGGTCTCCTCCGGGCGATCGCGACCTCCGCCGCCGAGGAGGAGGGCTATGCGGCCAAGCTCACCGAGGAGGGCATCGTGGCGTGCGCGCGCCTCGTGGTGGACGGCACGGTCGTCCGTACGGAGCGCGTCGCGCCCGGGGTGCGGGTGGTGCTGGACGTCGAGCGCTCCCTGAAACCGGAGCGGGCCCCCGCGCGGGCCGCCTTCCTGGTGCCGGGCGAGGAAGCGGACCTCTACCGGCCGGGGGCCCCGGTGACCGTCGTGGTCTCCCGCTTCCCGGACGAGCCGGTCATGGCGTACACGGAGGACGGCGACCGCGCGGACGCCTGGGCCCGGCTCTCGGCCGCGCTCCCGGCCGCGCGGGGGCTGGAGTGCCCGGGGCGGGGCTGACCGGGACGTACGGCGGGGCGGGTGCTCGTCATGAGCACCCGCCCCGCTGTTGATCACGATGGATCAGACCCCGTCGGAGGTGGTCCGCCGGGAGGTGATCCGGTCCGTTACGGCGTGACCTTCTCGATCACGACGCTGCCGGTGCCCGCGGCCGTGCCGCGCGCGTTGACCAGCTGGACCTCACCGAAGAACTGCCGTCCCTCGGGAGCCGCACCGGCGACCACGACCTCGGCGCCGACCTGCGCCGAGGCGCCGTTCGCGAGGTTGTAGGTCTTCGACGTGTCGACCTTCAGGGTGCCGAGCGAGGCCGTGTAGTACACGTCCCGGTAGTCGTACGTGGTCGACCCCGACGGGACCGAGTAGCCCTCGACGATGACCGTGTACGTACCGGCGGCCGGGTTGGTCAGGCTGACCCGCTCCTCGGAACCGGCGGTGGTGCCGCTGCCGACCTGGGTGGCGCCCCGGAAGACGTACAGGTCGAGGTCGGCGTTGGCGTCCGACGTACCGCCGATGGCGAAGTCGAGCTTCTCGACGCCCGCACCGATGGTGACCGTGGTCTGCCGGGTCTGGCCCGTGGAGATCGACGGCTTGTCGACCTTGGCCGAGCCGAGCGAGCCGCCCTTGAGCTTGCCCTCAAGAGCCGCCGCGCCGTTGGTGACCTTCCAGTTCACCGCGGCCGGAGCGCCGATCTTCGCCTCGGCGATGGTCTGCACCGCCGGGTCGAAGGCGGCACCGAGGATCGAGACGTCCAGCTTGAACGGGTTGTCCAGCAGCGGCGACGTACGGCGCGACTCGACCTCGATCTCCCACACGCCGGGGTACGGGTCCTTGTAGGACCGCACGTCCGGACGGCAGACGTTCGCCGGGTTCTCGTAGTTCGGGTAGCAGTTGACCGTGGAGGTCGGGTCGACCGGCGTCCCGTACGGGTGCAGGGCGATGAACCGGGTCTGGCTGCCCGAGCGCAGCGCGCTGAGGGCGACCTCAAGGGTCTTGGCGCCCTCCGGCACGTTGAAGAAGTACGAGGTGGTGCCGTTGCGCTGCACCGAGCTCGAGTTCTTGAACGCGTAGGTGGGGTGGTTCAGCTCGTGCGCGACGACGACCGTGGAGAGGACCTGGTGGTCGATCCCGATGGTCTTGCTGTCGTCCAGCTCCAGGATGGCGCTGTGCACGCCGGCCTTCTTGGCCTTCGCCGTGACCTTCAGCTTCACCGGGACGTCGAGCGGCAGCGAGACGTACTCGGGGCTGCTCAGCTTGAAGGTGCCGTTGTTGTTCTTCCACGACAGCTTGTGCTGGACGTTGCGGTCCGGGCCCGTGGTGCGGGTGACGGTGATCTCGTAGACCTTTGTCTCGCCGACCTTGAGGCCGCCCTCACGGTCGTAGAGGCCGGTGCCGAAGCCCGGGTCCTTGAGCGCGAAGTCGATCGCGGTGTCGACCGGGGCCTTCACCTTGTACTCGTGCGCCGGGTTGCCCTTCTTGGTGATGAGCTTCCAGGCACCGACGATGTCGATCAGACCGGAACCCTGGACGTGCGCGGGCACGTCCTTGATGTGCGACGCGGAGCTGGTCAGTGCGACACGGAGGTCGGCCGGGGGCAGCTCCAGGCCCTTCTGCTTCGCGGCGGAGAGCAGCAGGGCCGCGGCGCCGGCGGCCTGCGGCGAGGCCATCGAGGTGCCCTGGAGCATCGAGTAGCCGGGCGGCAGGGCGTAGCCCGCCTCCCTGACCGGACCGCCCTCGGCCCAGGTCTGGGTGGTGTTGATCGCCGCGCCCGGGGCCGCGATGGTCGGCGTGAAGCCGCCGTCCTCACGCGGACCGCGCGAGGAGAAGGGGAGCATGTCGTACTTCTTGGTGACGTTGGAGCCGTAGTTCGCGGCCCAGGTCTCCTTGGAGATCGACGCGCCCACCGAGATGACGTGGTCGGCCAGGGCCGGGTCACCGATGGTGTTGAGGCCCGGACCGCTGTTGCCCGCGGAGATGACGAGCTGGACGCCGTAGATGTCGATCAGGCGCTTGTACAGCTCGGCGCGGGCGTTGTTGCCGTCGTTCAGCGGCGGCAGGCCGCCGATCGACATGTTGACGATGTCGACCCCGCGGTTGACGACGAGGTCGATCATGCCCTCGGTCAGCGCGATGTTGGTGCAGCCGCCGGACCAGGTGCAGGCGCGCGAGGAGACGACCTTGGCGCCGGGGGCGGCACCATTCATCTCGCCGCCGAACAGGCCGTTGGCCGCGGTGATGCCCGCCACGTGCGTGCCGTGCGAGCCCTCGATCACGCCGATGTTGACGTAGTCGGCCTTGGCGCCCGCCGCGTTGTAGACCACGTTCTTACGGGTCTCGACGACGAACGGGATGCGCTCGACGACCTTGGTGCGCGGGTCGTCCTCACCGAAGTACGCGACCTGGAACTTGTCCTTGTACGGCTTGAGGGCCTTGTCGTCGGAGAAGTCGGCGTTCTCGTTCAGGTCGACCCGGACGGTGCCCTTGACCGGGTCGTACAGCACGCCCCAGACGTCGGTGGTGTCACCGTCGCGGTTGAGGTCGCCCGCCATGTCGCCGCCGGTGGTGGCCGCCTCGGCGAAGGTGACGAACCTGTAGCTGCCCGCCGGGGCCGAGTACGTCTTGCCGCCGACCGTGAAGGTCGGGCCGGTGACCGTCTGCGACATCCGCAGCCAGGTGCCGTCGCCGTCGTTGACCGGGTCGGTCGCGGTGACCCAGTCGACGATCTTGCGCTCGCCGGTGGTGGTCTTCTTCAGCGCGGGGTGGCCGAGGTCGACACCGGAGTCCAGGACACCGATGGTGATCCCGCGGCCGTCGGCCTTCGGGTTCTTCTTGACGAAGTCGACCGCGCCCGTCTCGAAGGACGGGTTGTACGGGTTGGCGGCCGGGGTCTTCTTGCCGGGGGCGGGGTAACTGCCCGTGGCCTTCAGCTGCTTCGCCCCCGCGGCCCGGTCGCCCGAGGGCGTCGGGTCGTCCAGCTTGATCTCCTGCTTGAGATCGATGCCGAGGACGGACTTGAGCTTGGAGGCGGCCTCGATGGTGGCCTCGGCGGTGCCGGTCGGCACCGTCGCCCGGACGTAGCCGAGCTTGTCGTAGGTCTGGCCGAGCACGGAGCCCTTGACGGCGTCCAGCTGCTCGGTGACCTGCTCGGTCGCCCCCGGGGTGGTGGCGATCATCATCGTGATGTTCTTCTCGCCCTTGGCCTCGGCCTTGGCCAGAACCTCGGCGTCGGCCTTGCCGAGCTTGTCGCCCCGGTCGCTTGTGGCGGCCGGTTTGACGGGTGCCGGTGCCGGGTCTTCGACGGCGAACACCGGCGCGGCGCTGGAGGCCGCGAGGGCGGCAGCCAGGCCGGCGGCGGCCGCGATGCGCACGGCGCGTCTCGTCCCGGATATGGAGCTGGGGGATTCCTTGGTCATCAGCATCCCTGTAATCGAAAGAGAGAGTCCGGAATTCGGTACCGGATGACCGCTCAGCCTGTCGTAAATGACAGAGGTTTGTGGAGAGTTGACGGAGACGAGTCAGGTACATGGCACAGATCCGCCACTGGGGACGATGCGTCACGCGGGATGAATGAGGCCAAAGCGACTGCTGGAACCAGAGATTCCGGCATCGCGGGCCGAGTGGTCCGGACCAGTGGCGCCCGCCCGCCGGTGCGCGTCCCGGTCAGCGCGGCAGCACCACGAGGTACGCCGGGGGCTCCCGGTCGTCCGCCGCCATCAGGGCCGTACGCACCACTGTGGCCTGCTGGTCCATCGCCTCGCGGAGCTTGCGCGGGGTGAGGTGGACGACCGTGACCCCGAGCCGTTCCAGCCGCTCCCGCTTGGCGGCGTACGCGGACCACTGCGGGTCCTCCGTGCGCCCCGGGCTTTGGTTCCCGCCCCGCCGCCCCTCTTCCGGCACACCGAACCGGGGTGCCCGGGTGTCCAGCTCGACGGCGACGGCGAGATCCGGCCAGTACGCGTCGACCCCGCCCAGCTCCGGTCCGCCCGGCAGCCGCAGGCCGACGTTCCACAGCGGCTCGGGCAGCCCGTGCTCGCGCACCATCGTGTACAGCCGCGCCTCCGCATCCGCCCGCCCCTCCGCCAGCAGCGCGTCCACCGCACCCACCACCGCGGGCCGCCCCAGCAGCTTCGCCACGCTCAGCTCCCGCACCACGGCGGCCGGTTCGCTGTGCCCGGCCCGTACGGCCTCGGTCAGCAGCCGCGTCACGTCCTCCGCCTCGCCCAGCCCCGCCACCGCGTCGGCCAGCGCCCGCTCCACCGGGGCGACGGGCACCCCGGCCAGCCGCACCGGAACGGGCAGCGCGGCCGCCCGCACCACCTCCACGAACCGGGTGGACCGCAGCCGCCGGGTGCGCGGCACCAGGACATCGACGCGGTGCAGCGCGGCCAGGTCCGGCGCCGAGGCGAAGCCGTACAGCGCGAGCGCCGCCAGACCGGTCACCATCGCCTCGCCGAACCCCGCGTCCGCCTGCTCCGGGACCGCCCGCCGGGAGGAGGCGGGCGGGCGCCCCGCGTACAACAGCGCGCCGTACAGCCGCTCCTGGCCGCTGGGCGCGCCCGCGTGCAGCAGGTAGACCCCCGGCAGCAGGTGCTGCCAGGGCCCGCCGGGCAGGCACTGCGCGGACGTCTGCGCGGCGGAGACGCCCCG
Source organism: Kitasatospora albolonga (assembly GCA_002082585.1). NCBI lineage: Bacteria > Bacillati > Actinomycetota > Actinomycetes > Kitasatosporales > Streptomycetaceae > Kitasatospora > Kitasatospora albolonga. The sequence continues at coordinate 2,279,598 of CP020563.1, read as the reverse complement.
CGCCCGGAGCTGGGCGGCGGACAGGACGCGGTGCGTCACGTCCTGGAGGTGGTGCAGGGGGCGGGGGAACAGGGGGGAGAGCGGGGTGTTCTGGGTCATGCCCGATGATTTCCCGCCAACCCAGGCTGCCCTAACCCCTGTTACACGTCCGTCGACAATTCCGGACAACACCGCCCTAAAGTACGGGCGTTCGAGGACCGAAATGGGCCGTCGTGCGGGAAATGGGAAGGGGGCGCGTCGGGCGGATGTACGAACGCCGCTTTCGCGCCGCGCACACACCGAACCCGCGCGCCCCCTCGGAAGCCTGCTCACGCTCCCCGGACTTCCGGGGCCGTCGTCACGCTCCCCGGAACCTGCTCACGCTCCCCGGAACCTGCTCAGACTCCCCGGACCGTGGTCACGCCCGAGGCGTCGCACTCCTGGCCGCGCAGTGCCCGTGCCAGGTCGTCCCGGGACTCGAGCACGAGCCGACGCAGCGCCGGAGCGGCGTCCGCGTGGCCGGTCAGCCAGGCGTCGGTCGCCGCGAGGGTCTCCGGGCTGTCCTGGAGGCCGGGGAACAGCCCCCTCACCACGTGCATGCCGATCTGGATGGACCGCTCCGCCCAGATCCGCTCGATCACCTCGAAGTAGCGGTCCGCGTACGGGGCCAGCAGCTCCCGCTGCGAGGGCTGCTCGAAGCCCGCGATCGTCGCCTCGACCAGCGCGTTGGACAGCTTGTCCGACTCCACGACGGCCGCCCACGCCTGCGCCTTGACCGCCTCCGAGGGGCGCGAGGCCAGACACCGTACGTGGTGGCGCTTGCCGGACGCCGTGTCGTCGCGGGCCAGTTCGGCGTCGATGGCCGCCTCGTCCGCCACCCCGTGCGAGGCGAGTGGCGACAGGAAGGCCCAGCGCAGCTCCTGGTCGACCTCCAGGCCGTCGATCCGGGCCGTGCCGTCCAGCAGCGAACCCAGCAGCTGGAAGTCCGCCCCGGAGCCCGCGACGGCCGCGAAGAAGCGGGCCCAGGTCAGCTGGTGCTGGCTGCCCGGCTCGGCCTCCCGCAGCTCGCGCAGCGCGCCCTCGGCCAGCGCCCGGCCGCCCTCCTCGCGCCAGGCGGGGGCGGCGTAGTTCACCAGCGCCGACTGCGCCCAGGCGTGCAGCATCTGGAGGACGCCGATGTCGCTCTCGCGCCCGGCGTGCGCCAGCACCAGCGCGACGAAGTCGCGGGCGGGCAGCAGCGCGTCCCGGGTCAGGTTCCACAGGGCCGACCAGCACAGGGCGCGGGCCAGCGGGTCGGTGACGGAGCCCAGGTGGTCGCGGAGGGTGGCGAGCGACCCCTCGTCGAAGCGGATCTTGCAGTACGTGAGGTCGTCGTCGTTGACCAGGATCAGATCGGGCCGCTCCGCCCCGGCCAGCTCCTTCACCACCGTGCGCTCCCCGGCCACGTCCACCTCGGCGCGGGCGTACCGGGTCAGCTCGCCCTCCGGCGTACGCCGGTAGAGGCCGACCGCGACCCGGTGCGGGCGCAGCTCCGGGTGGGAGGCGGCGGCCTCCTGGACCACCACCAGCTCGGTCAGCGTCCCGGTCGCGTCGTAGGCCGCGACGGGCGTGAGCACGTTCACCCCGGCCGTCTGGAGCCAGGACCGGGACCAGGCCGTCATGTCACGGCCGGAGGTCTCGGCGAGCACCGAAAGAAGGTCGCCCAGACGCGTGTTGCCGTACGCGTGCTGCTTGAAGTAGCGCCGCGCGCCCTCAAGGAAGGCGTCGCGTCCCACGTACGCCACGAGCTGCTTCAGTACGGAGGCGCCCTTGGCGTACGTGATCCCGTCGAAGTTCAGCTTGGCGTCCTCCAGGTCGTGGATGTCGGCCGTGATGGGGTGGGTGGAGGGCAGCTGGTCGGCGCGGTAGGCCCATGCCTTGCGGTTGTTGGCGAAGGTGATCCAGCCGTTGGTGAAGCGGGTCGCCTCGACCATCGAGAAGGAGCCCATGAAGTCCGCGAAGGACTCCTTCAGCCACAGGTCGTCCCACCACTCCATGGTGACGAGGTCGCCGAACCACATGTGGGCCATCTCGTGCAGGATGACGTTGGCGCGCCGCTCGTAGGCCGCCGAGGTGACCTTGCCGCGGAAGATGTACTCCTCGCGGAAGGTGACCATGCCCGGGTTCTCCATCGCCCCGAGGTTGTACTCCGGCACGAACGCCTGGTCGTACTTCCCGAAGGGGTACGGGTAGTCGAAGTGGTCGTGGAAGAAGTCCAGGCCCTGCTTGGTGACCAGGAAGACGTCGTCCGCGTCGAAGTGCTTGGCGAGCCCCTTGCGGCACATCGCGCCGAGCGGGATCTCCAGGGTGGTGCCGTCGTCGAACGTACGGCTGTAGTGGTCGGTCACGTAGTGGTACGGACCGGCGACGACGGCCGTGATGTACGTGGAGATCGGCTTCGTCTCCGCGAACCGCCACACCCCGCCCTCGTGCGACTCCTCGGCCCCGTTGGACCAGACCCGCCAGCCGTCCGGAGCGGTCACCTGGAAGCGGTAGGGCGCCTTCAGGTCCGGCTGTTCGAAGTTGGCGAAGACCCGGCGGGCGTCGGCCGGCTCGTACTGCGTGTAGAGGTAGACCTCGCCGTCCTCCGGGTCGACGAAGCGGTGCATGCCCTCGCCGGTCCTGCTGTACGCGCACCGGGCGTCGACCACGAGGACGTTCTCGCCCTCCAGGAGCCCGTCCAGGGCCACCCGCGCCCCGTCGAACACGGTGGCGGGGTCGAGGGCCTTCCCGTTCAGCGTCACGGCGTCCACGGCGGGCGCCACCAGGTCGGCGAAGGTCGAGGCGCCCGCGCGGGCGGAGCGGAACCGGATCGTGGTCAGCGACCGGAACGTCCGCGGACCGGTGTCCCCGCCGCCCCCGTTCTCGTCCCCGTCGGCCCCCTCGGGCCCGCCGACGGCGGAGCGCAGGTCGAGCTCGACCTCGTAACCGTCGACGGTCAGCAGCTCGGCCCTCTTCTGGGCCTCGTCGCGGGACAGGTTTTCACCGGGCACGGGCACTCCTTCGTGACGCGCGTCATGTGTCGTGTTCGAACCTATTGATCCTTGCACGCGTCCCGGGGAGCCGGTATCCGGTTATGCGGCCGGGGCCGGAGAGCCCCGTCCGGGAACGGGAGACCCCCTCGGTCCGGGAATGGGAGACCCCCTCGGAGGCGTTCACGACCGCAGCAGCAACAGGCCCTTTCCTGAGGAGAGACATGTCCCGGAACACCGCGGCGAACGGCAAGACCCCGGCCGACTTCTGGTTCGACCCGCTCTGCCCGTGGGCGTGGATGACCTCCCGCTGGATTCTGGAGGTCGAGAAGGTCCGCGACATCGAGGTCCGCTGGCACGTCATGAGCCTCGCCGTCCTGAACGAGGACAAGCTGGACGAGGTGCCCGAGGAGTACCGGGACATGCTGGAGAACCAGGCGTGGGGCCCGGTCCGGGTCGTCATCGCCGCCCAGCAGCTCCACGGCGACGAGGTCGTCGGCCCGCTCTACACGGCCCTCGGCACCCGCTTCCACAACAACGGCGAGGGCCCCACCCGCGAGGCCGTCGCGGGCGCCCTCAAGGACGTCGGCCTCCCGGCCGAGCTGGTGGAGTACGCCGACAAGGACACGTACGACACCGAACTGCGCGCCTCCCACCAGGAGGGCATCGACAAGGTCGGCCAGGAGGTCGGCACCCCGGTCGTCGCGGTGCCCGGCCCGGACGGCGAGCAGGTCGCCTTCTTCGGCCCCGTCGTCACCCCCGCCCCCAAGGGCGAGGAGGCGGCGAAGCTCTGGGACGGCACGCTGCTGGTCGCCTCCATCCCCGGCTTCTACGAGATCAAGCGGACCCGCACGCAGGGCCCGGTCTTCGACTGACCTCCGCCTTCGGAGGGCCGCGGGCCGGGAGCGAGCGCGTGCTCCCGGCCCGTTGTCAGTGGCGGGCCGTACGGTGAGGAGCATGCGAATCTCACCGGAGATGATCACGATCGACTGTCCCGACCCCCAGACGCTGGCGGCCTGGTGGGCGAAGGCGCTGGGCGTGGAAGGAACGCAGGACTACGGCGAGTTCGTCGTCGTTCCCGCCACCCCGCTGGTCCTCGGCTTCCAGCGGGTGCCCGAGCCCAAGACCGTCAAGAACCGGGTCCATGTCGACTTCGCGTCCCCCGACCGCCCGGCGGACGTGGAGCGACTGGTGGGGCTGGGGGCGACGGTGATCGGCGAGCACTCCATGCACGGCCTGTTCTGGACGGTCCTCCAGGACCCCCAGGGCAACGAGTTCTGCCTTGCCGACGAGGGCGCGCACTGAGGGGGCGTCAGCAAGGAGCGCGTGTCAGGTGCTGACGGGTGCCGTGCCGTTCCAGTCGGTCTCGAAGTACCTGACACGGTCGTCCTCTCCGGCCGGCCGCATACCGGCCGCCGCCATGACGTGCTGGGACGCGATGTTGTCGTGGTCGGCGTCCCCTTTCACCCGGGCGACGCCGTGCTCCCGCGCGAACAGGAGCAGACCGCGCAGGGCTTCGGACGCGTACCCCCGGCCCTGGGCCGACGGGACGATGCCGTAGCCGATCGTCAGGGCGCCGCGCTCGTCCGGGGGCCCGTGGAAGCCCACGCCGCCTATCGCCCGGCCGTTCTCGCGGCGGCGGATCTCGTAGAGACCCCACGGCCGGGGATCACCGGCCGCCGCGCAGTTGCCGAGGAAGCGCTCGGCGGCGGACACGTCCCCGTCGGTGGGGTAGCCGGGGGCCCACCGGCCTTCGCCGGGAGACTCACCCGCCACCATCCGCTCGGCTTCGCCGACGGTCATCGGATGCAGCACGAGCCGTGCTGTCACCAGGTCTCCCACCAGGTCTCCCACGAAATCTCCCGCGAAATCTGCCATGGGGCGACAAGTACCACGCGGAGCGACCGGACGGCGCGTGGGTTACCGGGAGAGGGCCGGGAGGAAAGGGCGGGGGAGCCCCTTCCCCGCGCGTACACGAGTGTGCTGTCCCGGATACGTACGAGCGTCGGCCGCCCCGGAGACGTACGCGCGTCCGTTGTCAGGGAGCCGCAGCTGTCAGGAAGCCGAAGGCGTACGGGGTCGGGAGCGGGAGCCGGGGCCGGAGCGGGGCAGCGCATCGGCGACCTCGCGGGCCGCGCGCAGGCCCGACGCGATGGCCCCCTCCAGATAGCCCGGGTGCTCGTCGGCCGTCTCCGACCCCGCCCAGTGGACGTTGCCGAGAGGGGCATGGGGCAGGGGCGTGATCCCCTCGGTGGTTCCCGGCTCCGGCAGGACGACATAGCCGCCGCCCACGTGCTCGTCGAGGTGCCACGCCTTCTCGTGCCAGCCCGCCGGCTCCAGGACACCGGGCCCGAGGTGCGGGACCAGGGGGGCGAGCAGGGCGTGCCGACGGCCCTCGGGGTCCAGGCGGTCCAGGGCACGCGCCTCGGGACCGGCCACGAGCGTGCACAGGTGCCCCGGGCCGTCGGGCGCGGTGGTGTCGAACACGGCCCGGCCGGGGGAGTCCAGGACGAGGAACTCGGCCCGCCCCTGCTCCCGTTCCCGCTCCCGCCAGAACGGCCGCTCGTAGACCGCGATGGCCTTGTACACGGACCCCATGTACGTGTTCCGCTCCAGCGCGGCCCGGCCCGCGGGCAGCGGCGGGTGGTGCTCGATCCGGGCCGCGACCGGCGGCGGTACGGTGACGATGGTCTTCGCCGCCCGGAAGGTGCCGGACAAGGTGCCGGACCCGGTGCGCACGGTGACTCCGTGCTCGTCGCGGGCGATGGAGGTGACCGGCTGCCCCGTGCGCACGCGCGGACCGAGCTCGGCGGCGAGCCGGTCGGTGAGCGTCCCCGCCCCCTCGACGAGCAGGGAGTCCTGCGCCCCGCCCCTGGTGGACAGCATGGTCCGCAGCCCGCCCTGCCGCCGGACCATGCGGGCCGCCGCGTGGACGGAGAACCGGTCGAGGTCAGCGGTCCAGGAGATCGACGCGATGACTTCCAGGAGCCTGCGCGAGGTGCGGCCGGGCAGCCTGCGCAGCCATGCGTCGAGCGTGGAGTCGTTCCACCGGTCCGGGGTCCCGGTGAGCGACAGCACCCCGAGACCGGCGAGGGCGGCCCCGGCGGGCAGCACGGACGGCGAGGCGACCGGCAGCCTGCGGCCCCGGTCGATCACCTGGGGCAGCGTCCCGGTGTGCATCGGATACCTGGTGGCCCCCAGCTCGCCCGCCAGGGCGGTGATTCGGTGGTGGCCGTGCCCGATCCACTGCCCGCCGAGGTCGAGCCGGGACCCCAGCGCCGTCGTCTCGGCCAGGGCACGTCCGCCGATCCGGTCGGCGGCCTCCAGGACGATCACCTCGATGCCGCGGCGGTGCAGGTCGCGGGCGGCCGTCAGCCCCGACAGCCCGGCCCCCACGACGATCACCGCCGCAGGGGACTCCTTATAGGCTGCCGCGTCATCCATGGGGTTGTCGTTCAGCATGCATCTCACCCTTCGGGGGGCTCGGTCACGTGGAGGGGCGTGGACAGAAGGACGGGCAGGCGCCTCACCCGTACCGCATCAGGCGCTTGACCAGCCGCAGCCCGAGACCGGTGAACGGCGGCTGCACCAGGCGCAGCGTGTCCGGCGCGAGCGGCTTGCGCAGGACGGGCTTGAGGTGGGAGAAGGCGCGCCAGGAGTGGACGCCGTGGTACGCGCCCATACCGCTGGCACCGACCCCGCCGAACGGCAGCCCGGTCGCGGCGACATGGACCAGGCCCGCGCCGTGGGCCACCGCACCGGAGGAGGTGTGCTGCTCGAACAGGCGGCGGGTGCGGGCGGAGGAGGAGAACACGTACAGGGCGAGAGGCTTGTCCCAGCCGTTGACCACCCGTACGGCCTCCTCGGCCGACTCGACCGCGACGACGGGCAGGACGGGCCCGAAGATCTCCTCCCGCAGCACGGGGTGGGCCGCGTCGGGCCCCACGGCCGGACGCTCGCCACCGGACGGGACGAGCACCACCGTGGGGGCGATGTACCGCTCGGCCCGGTCGTGATCACCGCCGACGACAACATCCGTCCCCTCCAGCAGCCCGACGAGCCGGTCGAACTGCCGCTCGTTGACGATCCGGCCGTAGTCGCGCCCGGTACGGGGATCGGCGCCCCACAGATCAGCGACGGCGTCCTTCAAGGCGTCCACCAGCGCAGGGACCCGGTCGGGGGTGGTCATCACATAGTCCGGGGCCACGCACGTCTGACCGGCGTTGGTGAACTTGGCCCATGCGATGCGCCGCGCCGCCTGCCGCAGCCGGGCGTCGTCGTCGAACCAGACGGGCGACTTGCCGCCCAGCTCCAGCGTGACCGGCGTCAGATGCTCGGCCGCCGCCCGCATCACGACCCGGCCGACCGTTCCGCTGCCGGTGAAGACGATGTGGTCGAACCGCTGGGCCAGCAGCTCCGTCGTCTCCGGAACCCCGCCCTCCACGACCCGTACGGCACCGTCGGGGAAGTACCGGGGCACGAGCCGGGCGACCAGCGCCGAGGTGGCGGGCGCGAGCTCGCTCGGCTTGAGGACGGCCGTGTTGCCCGCCGCCAGCACCCCGGCCAGCGGGTCGAGCAGGAGCTGCACCGGATAGTTCCACGGGGCGATGACCAGCACCACCCCGAGCGGCTCGGACACCAGCCGCGCCCGGGCCGGCCGCAGCGACGCGGGCACCGGACCGCGCCGGGGCCGCGCCCAGCGCCGCAGGTGGCGCAGGGTGTGGTTGATCTCCGCGAGGGTCACGCCGATCTCGGTCAGCTGCGCTTCGCCGCCGCTCTTGTGCAGGTCGCTCCAGAGGGCGGCCTCGAAGGCGGGCTCGTTCTCGGTGAGCATCGCGCGCAGCGCCCGCAGCCGGCCGACGCGGGCGGCCAGAGGGCGGGTCGCACCGGAGTCGAAGAGCCGGCGCGCCCCGGACACGGCCGTACGGGCGGGGGAGAGCTCGGGCGAGGTCGTCGTGGACATGGAACCACCGTACCTAAATCCGAAACGGATGCTTTTCGTTTACGGTAGCGGAGACGGGAGTGACACACCAGCGCGAGAGAATCCGGGTATGACAGCACAGGGCGGCACCGAACCGCCGAAGGGCCGGCCGAAGGACCCGCGCGTGGACGCGGCGCTGCTCGACGCGGCGATCGAGGTCCTGAACGAATCGGGCTGGGCCGCGTTCACCACCACGGCCGTAGCCCGCCGCGCCGGAGCCTCCACCGCGTCCCTCTACCGCCGCTGGCCCTCCAAGCAGGCCCTCGCGGGCGCCGTCGCCCGGCACATCGCCCTGGACGAACTGGGCGGCATCGACACCGGCTCCCTGGAGGGCGACCTCCGCGAGCTGCTCTCCAGCAAACGCCGCATCCTGGAGAACACCACCGGCCCCGCCCTCCTCTCCCTGATGGGCCAGGCCCCGCACGACGAGGAACTGCGCCGCATCCTCCACGACGACGTGTACGCGGTGGTCCGCGACCAGCTGGAGACACTCATCACCCAGGCGGTCACCCGCGGCGAACTGCAAAACCCGCTCGACGCGTCCCGCCTCGACGTCCTGACCCTGGTCCTGGTGGGCGCCACGGTGGCCCGCTCGGTCTTCCTCACCCGCCCGGGGGAGGTCGACGCCGACACGGTGGAGACGGAACTGCACCTGCTCCTGGCGGCGCTTCCGCGCGGGGGTGTGTCCGGCGGCTGACCGCCCCGCCTTCCCCTCGGCGCGCACCGCTCCGGGCCCGGCCGGTTCCGGCCGGTCTCAGTCGCCGAGAATCCGCTCCCACAGCAGCCCGTCCCGCCAGCTCCCGTCGAGGAAGATCGCGGAGTGCGCGACACCGTACGGGCTGAATCCGTTGCGGCGCAGCACTCGTTGGGACGGCAGGTTCTCCAGGTTGGTGGACGCCTCGGCGCGGTGCAGACCGAGTTCGTCCGCCATCACCCGGAGCACGAGCCCGACGGCGTTCCCGGCGTGCCCCTGGTTCTGGGCGGTGCTGGCGATCCAGTACCCGACGGAGCCACGACGCAGGTGCGGCTGCGGCAGGATGCCTCCGACGGTGACCTGTCCGATCACCTGATCCTCGGCGAGCACCACGCCCGGCCAGACCGTGCCGGACCGGTATCCGGCCAGCAGGCCGTCGATCCGCTCGGCCTGGCCCTCCGGGGTGAAGAAGTCGGCCGGCTGGGCCGGTTCCCACGGCCGGAAAGCCTCGAAGTCCCGTACCCGGTGTGCGGCGATCGGGGCGGCGTCGGCGGGCTCGATCAGGCGGATCGCGGTGCGGCTGCTCATGGGCTGATCCTCGTTGGGGGGCGTGGGATAGGACGGCCAACCTATGCGAGGACACTCACCCGTTGAGCTCACGGCCGCCCGCCCCCGCCCTCCCGGGTGGAGCCGTTGTCAGGGCTCATCGGTGCCTGTCCCGCTGTGTCCGCTGATGAGTTCGCCGAGCGGGTCGGTCACGGAGAAGGAGTGCGGGCCGTGGTGGTGGTCGGCGTACGCGCAGGAAGTGACCGTGCGGGTGAGGAAGTTGCGGAGGATGGCGGGGCAGGTGGGGAGGACGTCGAGCCGGTAGAGGCGGTGGGTGCCGGTGCCGGTCCACAGGAGCCAGAGGTCGCGGTCGTCGGGGGTGTCGGCGGTCCAGAGGTGGGCGGCGTGCTCGACCGACTCGTCGTGTTCGCCCAGTTCGCAGAGGAGGAAGTCGCCGGTCGCGATGACATCGGGCGGGTGGTCGGGGCCGCCTTCCATGGTGGCGAGCGCGAGGAGCGCCTCGAAGTAGGGGACGACGGTCACGGCGGTGCATTGCAGCACGGGGGGTGGGGTCTCTTCCGTTGGATGGTTGCGTTGCTGAGATCCGCCCTTTACGGCGGCGACCTCAACCGCCGGACCAGCGCATCCACCTCGGCCGAGCGCCAGTGGCCCCGCTGAGTGATCGCCGCGCTCAGCCCGGGGAAGTGCCGGTCCCGGTACGCGGGGTCGCTCTCGATACGCACCAGCTCGGCGAAGGGCGCGTGCGGGCGGTGGGGGAAGGGCCTCACAGGGACCGTGCTCCGGTGGCGAGTTGAACCCAGACGGTCTTTCCGGGGTTGCGCGGGCGTACGCCCCACCGCTCGGCGAGCGCGTCCACGATGAGCAGCCCCCGGCCGCACGTCTCGTCGTCGGTGGGCTTGCGGAGTTCAGGCATCAGCCACTGGTAGGAGTCGGCCACCTCCAGGATGAGCACGCCGTTCCGGCGCCGTAACCCCAACTCGAAGTAGTCGCCGGTGCCGTGGGCGTGGGTGACGACGTTGGTGGCCAACTCGCTGGCGATCAGCGAAGCGTCGTCGGCCAGGCCGCCGAGTTTCCACCCGACCAGGACCGTTCTGACGTGCCGCCGAGCGGCGGGGATGGAGTCCCTGCGGACCCGGAACCTCTTGCTGTCTGTGCGCCCGGACATACGTCCCCCAAGGTCGTGGGCAGGCGGAACCATGATCACCAGACGTGCCGGGATCGGCACTCGGTGTGACGCAATCGACAGTAGAGCGGGAAGTCCAAGTCATGCAATCGAACGCAATCGAGAAGTTGCATGATGCTGGGCGTCGCGACCGCCTTGCTAGGGGTAGCAACTGACGTGCAGACTGATCACGGAAAGTAAGAGGAGGGGACATGCCCGCAGGTGGACGACCTACTGTGCGCAGTAGGCGTTTAGGAGCCGAACTCAGGCGTTACCGCGAGGCAGCCAAGCTCGATCAGATACATGCCGCCGACCACATTGCGGGCTCCAAGGCCAAGATCAGCAGGGTCGAGGCCGGGCAGGTGTCTGCGCGCCCCGGGGACGTGCGGCTTCTGTTGGAGCTCTACGGGGTGGAAGACAAGACCGTCTACGAGCGCCTGGAGCAGCTTGCGCGGGATTCCAACCGGCGTGGCTGGTGGCTCGATTACAAGTGGGCTGCAAAGCCGGAGTACGCGGACGTCATCACGCTCGAATCCGACGCCACGTACATCCGTACCTGGCAGCCGCTGTTCCTGCCGGGGCTGTTGCAGACCGACGACTATCTGAGGTCCCTGCTCGCTGCGAGCCTGACAGTGCACACGCCTGACGCCGTCGACGAGATGGTGGCGATTCGCCGAGTGCGTCGGAAGAAGATCGAGGAGGACGGAGCCCGGTTCGCCGCTGTCATATGGGAACCGGCACTCACGGCCCCGATGCCCTCCCCGAAGGCGCACCGCGATCAGCTACTGCACATCCTCAACGTGGCGCAGCGCCAGAACGTCAGCGTGCAGGTTCTGCCGGCTTCGGAGTGGCAGGCGGCCCACATGACCTCTCACTTCGTGATGTATCACTTTGCGCCCGAACCGGCGCCCGGCGCGGTCGCCTTCGACGGTACGACGAGCACGGTCATCATCGAGGATCTGGAGGAAATGGCCACGCACGCCCAGATTTTCGAAGCTCTACGATCGTCTGCCCTGACGCCCACACAGACTCTCACGTTCCTGCGTGAGTGCCTCGCCAGCCTTCCCGAGTCCGAGAAAGAGCCAACATGAACAGCAAGAAGATCGTCACGGAGTTCAAGAAGTCCAGCGCCTCGCAGGGCGGCCAGCAGGAGTGCGTCGAGGTTGCCCACACCGCCGACGGCGGCCGGGCCGTGCGCGACAGCAAGGACCCGGGTGCCGGGCTCCAGTTCTACGGCCCCGGTCACTGGGCCGCGTTCATCGACGGCGTGAAGGCCGGCGTCTTCGAGGGCTGACCGGGTCGGGGTGAGTCGGGCGGTTCAGGGATTCCGGTGGCCGCCCGGCGGTGTGCTATTCCCCGACGAGCCCGTCCACCGATTCCCGGATCAGGTCGGCGTGCCCGATGTGGCGCGCGTACTCCTCGATCATGTCGATCAGGATGCGCCGCAGATTGGGCGACGTGCCGTCGGCGGTGGTGAACCGGCCCAGCTGTTCCGGGCCGCCGTGCGTGAGTGCCTCGTCGACCACGGCGAGGGAGCGTGCCACGGCGGCCTGCCACAGCTCCATCAGCTGGTCCGGGGTGTCGTCGGCGGCCGACCTCCAGTCCCAGTCGGGTTCGGCGTCCCAGTCCACCGTGTCCCAGGGGGCGCCCGGGCCCTGGGCGAGCAGGAGGCGGGAGAAATGGGCGTCCTCGACATGGGCCATGTGCTTGAGCAGGCCGCCCAGGGTCATCGTGGAGACGCCGACCGTCGCCTTCATACCGGCAGCGTCCAGGCCGCCGCACTTCCATGCGAAAGTCGCGCGTTGGCGCTCCAGGGAACCCAGCAGGGCAGCGGTCTCGTCACCGGCGAGCGGAGGCTCCGGGCGCTCTTGATCAACTGTGGTCATAGGCGGTGATCCTACCCAGGGAGCCAGTTTCCGACCAGGTGTTTCATTGCTGTCGGCGGTGGACGTGGGGGCGTTTTGCGGCTGTGACAGATTCCGCTGATCGGCGTCACGGCGCACACCGAGAAGGAGGGCAACGATGCCAACACTTCGCACAGCCGAAGAAGTGGATGCGTGGCTGGCAGAAGCCGGATGGCACCCGGGGCGCGATGCCGAGGCGGAAGCGGCGCGAGCGGTCGTGGCCGTGACCGAGCGGTATCGCGCCTACGAGGTCGACATCACGCCCTCTTCGGCGGCGCTGGCCTTCATCCGTGAGCACGTCTCCCTCCGCGCGGTCATCGATACCGCCCCGGAGAACTTCGCGGTCTTCACACCGCACCTCGTGTTCAGGGGCGACGCCGAGGAGATCGCCGAACTGGCCGGAGACCTCGGCGTGAAGCTCTTCCCGATCGGATACGACACCTACGACGGGGCCACTCTCCTCATCGACGCATCCGGTCGGTTCTTCCTCTCGCACCACACCGGGGCCTACTACCTTGGACGCGAGAAGTACGAGGCGTTGCTCAGCCTCATGAGCAGCGACATGGACGACGCGGAGACATACTTCGTCTGACCCTCCCTCCCGGCATCACTCCGCCCCCGGAGCCGCCGCCTCCAGCTCCGCGACCGTGCCCGACATCACCGTACGGATATGGCGAGTCAGGTGGTCCGCAGGCCAGTCCCACCAGGCCACCGCCAGCAGCCGCGCGATGTCCGCCTCCTCGTACCGGGTGCGGATCAGGCGGGCGGGGTTGCCGCCCACGATGCCGTAGTCCGGGACGTCCGAGACGACCACGGACCGCGAGCTGACGATCGCGCCGTGGCCGATGCGGACGCCCGGCATGATCACCGCCTCGTAGCCGATCCAGACGTCGTTGCCGATCACCGTGTCGCCCCGGTTGGGCAGGCCCGTCAGCAGGTCGAAGTGGTCGGACCAGGAGCCGCCGAGCGTCGGGAACGGGAACGTGGACGGGCCGTCCATACGGTGATTGGCGCCGTTCATGATGAACCGCACCCCCGTCCCCAGCGCGCAGAACTTGCCGATCACCAGGCGCTCCGGGCCGTAGTGGTAGAGCACGTTCCGGGTCTCGAACTCCGTGGCGTGCTCGGGGTCGTCGTAGTACGAGTACTCCCCGGCCTCGATCAGCTCCGAGGTGACCAGCGGCTTCAGCTGCACCACCCGTGGCTGGCCGGGCATCGGGTGCAGGACGGTGGGGTCGGCCGGGGTGGGGGTGGGAGTGGGGCCGAGGTTCATGGATCAGCTTCCGGGGCTTGCGGGAGAAGGGGCGGAGAATGAAGGGCAGCGCGCGGACGGCGAAGGGCGGGCGGCAGACGGCGAAGGAGCGGACAGCGAAAGGCGCGAAAGCCATCGTGGCAGCCCCGCCCGACGAGCGGCGGGCATTTTCCGTGCGGCGGCCGGGGTGCGACGATGCGGTGGTGCTGAACGCGATCGAGGCCACGGACATCGAGGCCACGGACATCGAAACCGTGGACATCGAAGCCGCGGACATCGAAGCCGTGGACTGGAGCGGACTGCCCGCGCCCGCCGATCTGTACCGGCCCGACCACGCCGCCACCGGCCTGCGTGCCCTCGCCACGGCCACGGGCCTCGTCCAGGCCGCCGACGCGGGCGCGCTCCTCGCGGGCGGCGGGCTCCTGCACGACCACAGCGGGGCGGTCTTCCCCGCCGCCGTGGTCGCCGCCCCCATCCTCCTCGCCATCGCCCGGCACGGGCGCCCGCAGGCCGGGGCCACCGCCCTCGGGCTGCTCGACGACGCCCTCGCCTTCGCCACCCACGACGGGCGGCGCACCCGGGTGGCGACCCCGTACGCCGAAGCCGTCCCGATCTGCTGCGCGCTTGCGGACCACCTCAGGCGCGGCGCCGACCTGCTCGCCGCAGCGGGGCACGAGGGGAAGCGGCTCCTCGCCGAGGCCGCCGCGCACTGGCGGTTCGACGTCCGGGAGGTCGCGGCCGAGGGGGGCGGGGCCGTGGCCCTCGGGAGTCTCTCGGGCCGCTTCCCGGACGGTGACGGTACGCGGGTGGCAGAGCTCCACCGGGGCGGCCGCATCACCGCGCTCGAACAGGTCGTGCTCCACTACCCGCCCGAGGACGGCAGCCCCGACGCCTGCCTGCGCATCCCCGGCGCGCACCCGGACGAACTCGCCGCGCCCGCCGTCCTGTTCCCCGTCCGATGCGTCCGGGAATAGACGCCTAGCCCGCAGCCGCCCCGCACCCCACCCGGAACGGCTCCCCCTGCGACCAGTCCGCCGGTACGCCCCGCATCACCAGCGCACTGTCCAGCACCGCGCTGCCGGGCGGGAAGCGGTCCAGGTCCTCGAAGAACGAGGAGCGTACGGTGCGGGGTCGGCCCGCCGTCACCTTCCAGGCGTCCGTGGACAGCTCCAGGACGTCCAGGTGGGTGCCCCCGGCGTTGGGGGAGAGGCCCCGGTGGCCCAGGCGGAAGAACTCCGACGCCTCCGCCAGGTCCGTGAACAGCTCGCTCCCGCGCAGCTCCTCGGCCTGCTCCACCGTCGCGTCGACCTCCACCTGCCCGTCCCGGGTCGTGAAGGCCACCCGCACCGCGTCGGCCTCCTCCCGCACCGTGAAGTCCGCGCGGCCGTGCTCGCCCGGGTAGATCCGGCCGCCCGCGAAGGCGTTGAGGCGGGAGGCGGTGTCGCGGCGCGGGATGTAGACGCCGCACTCCACACCGTCCGGGCCGTCCCACTCGACGGAGATCCGGTGCGCCGCGTTCTCGCTGCTCAGGCCGGTTGCGGCCGGGGCCCAGCCGGGACGGACGCCGCCGATCCGGAGCAGGCAGATGCCCGCCACCGCCTGGCCGCGCACCAGTTGGGGGCGGAGCGGCGCGGGCAGCAGGGCCGCCGCGATGTACGGGTCCACCCGGTAGTTCACCAGGAGGCGCCGCTCTATGACGCTGGAGAGCCGGGACCGGATCACTGGGCATCGCCTTCCGGGGCGGGGCGCCACTTGGTGTGGCGGAGCACGATCTGTTCGGGGCATACGGCGCTCAGGAAGCGCCCCACGCACATGGCGAGGCGCTCCTCGGCGAGCGAGTAGAGGATGCGGTTGGCGTCGCGGCGCTCGGTGACGAGCCCGGCCCCCTTGAGGACGCCGAGGTGGCGCGAGATGGACGGGGCGCTGATCGAGAACCGGCTGGCGATCTCCCCGGCGGCCAGCTCGCCCCCGCGCAGATCCTCCAGGATCTGACGCCTGGTGGGGTCGGCCAGGGCGCGGAAGGCGCTCGCCTCGTCGTCGGGAGCTGAGGGGGATTCCATAGCTGCATGTTTAGCACATGAGCTAAATAGCTAACAGCCAAAAAGAGTGCCGGGCAGGGGAAAGCCCCCGCGAGTCACGTCCTCGCGGGGGCTCTCCGTCCATCCGCCTGCCGAAGTGAAGGTTGAGAAGACGATCACGAGGCAGGACGCATCAACCGCCGGAGCGGAGTCAGGGGGCGAGCAGCAGCACGTCCGCGCGCTCCTTGGCGGCGGCGTAACGCTTCGCCACGTCCTGCCAGTTGACGACCTGCCACATCGCCTCGATGAAGTCCACCTTCTGGTTCTTGTACTGAAGGTAGAAGGCGTGCTCCCAGGCGTCGAACACCAGGATCGGGACCGAGCCCTGGCCCACGTTGCCCTGGTGGTCGTAGACCTGCTCGACGATCAGCTTGCCGCTGAGGGGCTCGTACGCGAGCACGCCCCAGCCGGAGCCCTGGGTGGTGGCCGAAGCCTTCGTCAGCTGGGCCTTGAAGCCCGCGAAGGAGCCGAAGGACTCGGTGATCGCGTCCGCGAGGTCGCCCACGCCGTCCGCCGCGAGGGGCTCGCCGCCGCCGTCACCGGTCATGTTGTGCCAGTAGATCGAGTGCAGGATGTGGCCGGAGAGGTGGAACGCGAGGTTCTTCTGGAGGCCGTTGATCGCTCCCCAGGCTTCCTTGTCGCGGGCCTCTTCCAGCTGCTCCAGGGTGTCGTTCGCACCCTTGACGTACGCGGCGTGGTGCTTGTCGTGGTGCAGCTCGATGATCTGCGGGTTGATGACCGGTTCGAGCGCCGCGTAGTCGTACGGGAGTTCCGGGAGCGTGTACGTGGCCATGATGCGAGCCCTCCGACTGCTGGGAATGCCGTCCAGTTGTTATTGCAACCTATATGCAGGAGCAGGCTAACAGCAGGAGTGTTCCGAAGTGATCAGCCCTTCGGCCTAGGACCTGCGGTGCTGTTCTTCCCGCGGCGCCGCCCCTCCTCCCTTTTGTCCTGCAAAGGTGATTTGCTCCTTCTGTCGTTCCGTGTACGCCACCGCACGTTTGGACCCGCCGTTCCGGGGGACCCGGCCAGACAGCCGGGCGGCTCGGGTTCGGGGGACCGCAGGTGTGCCGCTCGCCGCCGCCCGCCCCACCGACCAGGAGGACTTGATGGCACCCACCGACGCCCCCGAAGCGCCGGACGGCCCCGGCCCCGGCCGTGATCCGAAGCTCGCCCCGCCGGTCGCGGACGCGGCGGGCTGGGGTCCGCTCGACGTCCGGGCCGTCGACACCGTCCGGCTGCTGGCCGCCGACGCCGTGCAGAAGGCGGGCCACGGCCACCCCGGCACCGCGATGAGCCTGGCCCCGCTGGCGTACCTGCTCTTCCAGCAGGTCATGCGCCATGATCCGGCCGACGACCAGTGGCTCGGGCGCGACCGCTTCGTCCTCTCCTGCGGCCACTCCAGCCTCACCCTCTACATCCAGCTGTACCTGAGCGGGTACGGGATGGAGCTGGACGACCTGAAGGCGCTGCGCACCTGGGGTTCCAGCACCCCCGGCCACCCGGAGTACCGCCACACCCGGGGCGTCGAGATCACCACCGGACCGCTCGGCCAGGGGCTCGCCTCCGCCGTCGGCATGGCCATGGCGGCCCGCCGGGAGCGCGGCCTGCTCGACCCCGACGCGGCGCCCGGCACCAGCCCCTTCGACCACCATGTGTACGTCGTCGCCTCCGACGGCGACCTGATGGAAGGCGTCACGTCCGAGGCCAGTTCGCTCGCCGGACACCAGGAGCTCGGCAACCTCGTCGTCTTCTACGACTCCAACCACATCTCCATCGAGGACGACACCGACATCGCGTTCAGCGAGGACGTGACCGCCCGCTACTCCTCGTACGGCTGGCACGTCCAGACGGTCGACTTCACCCGCACCGGCGACTACGTGGAGGACGTCGACGCCCTCCTCGCCGCCGTCGAGGCCGCGAAGAACGAGAGCGGCCGGCCCTCCCTGATCCTGCTCCGCACGATCATCGGCTGGCCCGCGCCCACCAAGCAGAACACCGGCAAGGCCCACGGCTCCGCGCTCGGCGACGACGAAGTGGCCGCCACCAAGAAGCTGCTCGGCTTCGACCCGGACGCGGACTTCACCGTCGAGGACGACGTACTGAAGCACGCCCGTGCGGTACGGGAGCGGGGCGCCGAGGCCCACCGCTCCTGGCAGCCCCGTTACGAGGAGTGGCGCGCTGCCCACCCCCAACGCGCCGCGCTCCTCGACCGGTTGCGCGAGCGGCGCCTCCCCGACGGCTGGGCCGCCGGCCTCCCCGTCTTCGACGCCGACCCCAAGGGCATCGCCACCCGCAAGGCGTCCGGCGATGTACTGACCGCGCTGGCCCCCGTGCTGCCCGAACTGTGGGGCGGCTCGGCCGACCTCGCGGGCAGCAACAACACCACCATGGAGGGCGAGCCGTCCTTCGTGCCCGAGGGGAAGCAGACCGGTGAGTTCCCCGGCGACCCCTACGGCCGTACGCTCCACTTCGGCATCCGCGAGCACGCCATGGGCGCGGTCCTCAACGGCATCGCGCTCCAGAGCCTCACCCGGCCCTACGGCGGTACGTTCCTGATCTTCAGCGACTACATGCGCCCGGCCGTCCGCCTCGCCGCCCTGATGAAGCTCCCGGTCACCTACGTCTGGACCCACGACTCCATCGGCCTCGGCGAGGACGGCCCCACCCACCAGCCCGTCGAGCAACTGGCCGCACTCCGCGCGATCCCCGGCCTCGACGTCGTACGGCCCGCCGACGCCAACGAGACCTCCGTCTGCTGGCGCACGGTCTTGGAGCACCACGACCGGCCCGCCGGTCTCGCCCTGACCCGGCAGCCGCTGCCCGTCCTGGAGCGGGGGGAGAGCGGGTACGCCTCCGCCGAAGGAGCCGCGCGCGGCGGATACGTACTCGCCGACAGCCGTGGCGCCACCCCCGACGTCATCCTCGTCGGTACCGGATCGGAGGTCCATATCGCCCTGGAAGCACGGGAGTTGCTGGCCGCCGAGGGGCACGACGCCCGGGTGGTCTCCCTGCCCTGCCGCGAGTGGTTCGCCGACCAGCCGTACGCGTACCAGGACGAGGTACTGCCGCCCGCCGTACGGGCCAGGGTCAGCGTCGAGGCCGCCGTGGCCCAGGGCTGGCGGGACATCGTGGGCGACGCGGGCCGCATGGTCAGCCTGGAGCACTTCGGCGCCTCGGCCGACTACGAGCGGCTGTACGAGGAGTTCGGCATCACGCCCCGCGCGGTGGCCGACGCCGCCCTGGCGAGCATCCGCGCCGCCGCCGGACCCGTCCGGCCCGGCGGCGAACGCCCCGGCGCCACCCCGACCGAGGGCGGCACCGGCGACGCCGGTTAGTCCCCCTCACACACCCCACCACCCTCGACCCCTCTACGAACAGGAGCCCCATGTCCCCCGCACGCACCCCCCGCTACACCGTCCCCGGCCTCGGCGTCGACGAGGGCCGGAAGGTCATCGACCTCCTGACGCTGCGTCTGCACGCGCTGAACGACCTCGCGCTCACCCTCAAGCACATCCACTGGAACGTGGTCGGGCCGCACTTCATCGCCGTCCACGAGATGCTCGACCCGCAGACCGCCGCCGTACGGGACATGGCCGACGCGGCGGCCGAGCGGATCTCCGCCCTCGGCGGCGAACCGCAGGGCACCCCGGGCGTCCTGGTCAAGGAGCGCACCTGGGACGACTACAGCGTCGGCCGCGCCGACGCCATCGCCCACCTCGGCGCCCTGGACCTGGTCTACACGGGGATCATCGAGGACCACCGCGCGGCGGTCGAGAAGGCCGGCGGGATCGACCCCGTCACCGAGGACCTGCTCATCGAGCACCTGCGCGGACTGGAGCAGTTCCAGTGGTTCGTCCGCGCCCACCTGGAGAGCAGCTCCGGCACCTTGTCCACCGCCGGTGCCGACACCGAGAAGGAGGCGGCCGCCGCCGCGTCCCCCCGGCGCACCCCGGCCAAGAAGACGGCCCTGCCCGCCCCCGCCAGGACGCCCGCCAAGAAGACGGCGGCCAGGAAGACCGCCAAGAAGGCGACGGCGAACAAGCGCACCACCCGCTGAGAAGGCCCTAACCGCGCAGCTCCTCCCGCGCCCGCACCGCCAGGTCCGGGAAGTCCGTCACCACCGCGTCCACGCCCTGCCCGTAGTGGAAGGCGTACTCGGCGAACGCGTCGCCGAAGTCGTTCGGCGCGGTGCCCCGGCGGTGGGCGGCCGGGAGGTACTGGTTCTCCGCGCGGAAGGTGTACGCCCCCACCTTCAGCCCCGCCGCGTGCGCGTCCGCGAGGAGCGTGTGCGGCGGGACGAGGGAGGACTTGTCCGGGCCGATCCACTGCGCGTACGAGGCGATCTCCCGCAGCCCGGCCGGGGTCATCATGTCCTTGTAGGTGACCGCGTGACCATAGGGGCCACCGCTCGTGCCCAGCGCCTGCCAGAGGGGGAGGCCGAGGCGGGCGGCGGCGATGCGGCGCAGGCTCGACGGTTCGAAGGACTGGACGACACACTCCCGGGCGGTCAGCCGGTTGCGGCGGATCACCCGGATCAGCTCCTCCTCCAGCGGCAGTCCGACCGACCGGAAGTACGTCGGGTGCTTGGTCTCCGGGAAGACCGCGATCCGGCGGCCCGACTCCCTCGACAGCCGCCGGGCCAGGTCGATCACCTCCTGGAAGGTCATCACCCGCCCCCGCCCGTCGAAGACCGTGTTCCGGTTGCGGACCAGCGGCAGCCGCTCGACCGTACGCAGCGTCCTCAGCTCGCGCAGCGTGAAGTCCTCGGTGAACCAGCCGGTCACCGCCCTGCCGTCCACCGTCTTCGTGGTGCGGCGGTCCGCGAACTCCGGCCGGTCCGCGACATCGGTGGTCCCGCCGATCTCGTTCTCGTGCCGGACGACCAGGACGTGGTCCTTCGTCGGCACGAGGTCCGGCTCGATCCAGTCGGCCCCGGCCCGTACGGCGTAGGTGTACGCGTCGGCGGTGTGCTCGGGGCGCCACCCCGCCGCCCCGCGATGGCCGATGACCAGCGGGCCCGGGGGACGGCGGCCCGCGGGGGCGGAGGCGACGGCGGGGGTGGTGGCCGCGACCGTGGCGGCGGCGGTGGCCAGGAGGACCGAACGGCGTCTCGGTGCCCGGTCGGCAGGGCGTGCAGGGGACATGACAGCTCCTCGGGTGGCGGAGCCTCCACGGAAGCGAGGGCGGATGACGGCCGGGCGTACGGCGTACGTCCCTGCCATGACCGGCAGTCCACGGGTAGCCGTGTTCCCCGGCCGGTCCACCCGCCCCCTCCCGGCTTCTCCCGCCGGGCCGGGAACGCGCACCCGGGCGGCGAACGCCGAGGGCCCGGACAGACCGGACCCAGCGGCGAACGCCGGGGGCCCCGGACAGACCGGACACCGCACCCGGCCATAATGCGCTGGTGAAGAGACCCCCCGTCCCCCTCCCCGCCGACCACATACCGCCCGGCACCGCCGCCTGGCGGACCCCCGACGCCCGGCGCTGGCTCGACGCCGCGCCCGCCCGGTGGGCGCGCCCCGTGGTGGCGGTGCCGGTGCTGGCCGCTTCGCTGGTCTGGGACATCGCGGCGTCCCCCGTCGACGCCTGTACGACCGCCGCCCCGTGCGGCACCGACTGGCCGGGGATCGGGCTGATGGCCCTTCTGCTGCTGACCCTGTACTGGGTGGTGCGGCAGCCCCGGCTCGCGCTCGTGGCGCTCGGGGCCGTGCTGGCGGTGTTCTTCACGGAAGGCCGCTCCACGGCGGTGTTCGAAGAGGTCTCCGCGCTCGTGTTCCTCCTGGCCGCCGCCTTCACCGCCGTCGGTCTCGTCCACCGGCTGGCCCTCGCGGGGCGGCAGCGGGAGCTGGCCCTGGAGGCGGCCGGGGCGGTCACCCACCCGTTGCCCGCCGCCGCGCGGACGTTCCGCCGGGGGCGGTTCTCCTTCCTCCTGGCCGCGCTGATGCTGGCCGCCACGGTGTTCGGCGTATGGCAGACCCAGCGGGTCGCCGACGCGTACGAGGAGCGGGCCGCACGCGCCACCCAGGTGTCCGGGGTGGTCACGGCCGTGCAGCAGGACGGCGACGACATCGCCGTCCTCACGGTGGAGGCCGACGGGCGCACCCATCGCTTCGAGACGGACTTTCCCGAGGACTTCCCCGAGGACAGCCGGGTCGATGTCGTGGTGGACGGCGACTGGGCGGCCCTGGTCGCGGAGCCGTTCGACGCCTTCGGCTGGGAAATGCTGGTGATGCTCGCCTCCGTCGCGGGGCTGGCGTTCTTCGCGAACGGAGTGGACGGGCGGACCCGTGCCCGGCGGCTGCGGCGCGAGCCGCTGCCGGTGCTGCGCGTGCTGGTGCGCGAGGACCATGACGACAGCCGCACCTGGGTGTTCGCGGCCGACGACAGAGAGGGCCTCCGGCCGATCCTGCACTTCCACTCGATGTACGCCTTCGAAGAGGAGGATGAGGAGGAAGACATCGATGACGCCTCCGAAGTCGACCTCAGCAGGGTTGCGGACATTTTCCGGGGCGAGGACCCGCCCCCGCCGCTGCGGGAGGCCGTCCTGTACGGCGCTCCCTGCACCGGCGCCGAACTCGCCTTCGTCGCGCGCGACGACCCGGACGACCCGGACGCCCCGGACGAGGTGTCGGTGCAGTGCAGCACCACCGCCGTGAAGTCGGCCGTGGAGGGGGGCCCGAAGCTCGGTGCGTGGTCCCGTCGGCTGGAGAGCGCGAGGGGCACGAAGAGCGCGAAGAACGCGCGGAGGTCCGTCGACGAGATCGCCGCCGGGCTGACGCCCACGGCGGCCCCCCGGGTGTGGAAGGCGCACGGCTTCTCGCGCGCGATCGGCCTCGGCCTGCTGGTGGTGCAGGGCGGCGGCATCTGGGCCGCGCTCGACGACGGGCTGTCGTGGACCTGGCTGTGGCTGATCGTGGGTGTGCCGTGGCTGGTGACGGCCGTGTCGACGGCGCTCACCTGGCGGATCACCGCCGACCGGGACGGGCTGTGGGTGACCGGGGCGTGGCGGGTGCGGCAGGTCCGGTGGGACGAGATCACGGCCGTACGCCACTCCGACAACGGCATCCACCTCCGCCTCGGCAAGGACTCCACCGTCGAGGTCTCGCCCACCGGCTGGGTGTGGCTGGAGCGCCGCCTGGGCCGCGAACCGCATGCCGTGCGCGCCGCCGAGGAGTTGGGGGCGCTCCTGCTCCGCCCGGAGCTGCGGCCGCTGGAGGAGGCTCCGACGGCACGGCAGGGCATGCCGGTCGGGCCGCCGCTGGTGGCCCTGTCGGTGCTCTGGGGCGCGGCGGTGCTGCTCCTGCTGTGACCGCCCGGGCCCGGGGTCCCTGCTGTGACCACCGGGCCCCGGGCTTCTGCTGTGACCGGCCGCGCCCCGGGCCCGCTCGGACCGCCTACTTCCGCTGCGCGGGGATCTCCGCCTCCGTGGGCCCGGCGTTCCCGCGACGCCGCTGGCGTACGGCACCGATCCCGATCAGCACCGCCGTCAGCGCACCCGTGGCCAGCAGCTGGTCACGGGTGTCCGGCTGGCGCAGCATCAGCAGGAAGATGCCCGCCATGCCCGCGAGCGCCACGATCGTCAGGACCGGGAAGAGCCACATCCGTACGACCAGCTTCTCCGGCGCCTCGCGCTCGGTGCGGCGGCGCAGGATCAGCTGCGAGACGGCGATGAAGATCCACACCACCAGGATCACGGCGCCGATCATGTTCAGCAGCCAGGGGAAGACGTCGTCCGGCCGCCAGTAGCTGAGCAGCACGCACAGGAAGCCGAACACCGAGGAGAACAGCACCGCGTTGCGCGGTACCCCGGAGGAGATCCGGCCGAGCACGGCCGGTCCCTGGCCCCGGGCGACGAGGGAGCGGGCCATGCGCGAAGCGCCGTAGATGTTGGCGTTCATCGCGGAGAGCAGGGCGATGAGGATGACCACGTTCATGATCTGCGCGGCGCTGCCGACGCCGAGGTGGTCGAGCATCGCGTAGAAGGGGCCGACCTCGGCGACCTTCGGGTTGTCCCAGGGGACCAGGGTGACGATGACCGCCATCGAGCCGATGTAGAAGACCGCGATGCGCCACATCGCCGTACGGACCGCCTTCGCGACGCCCTGCACCGGGTTCTCGGACTCGGCGGCGGCGATGGTGACCGTCTCCAGACCGCCGTACGCGAAGACGGAGGCGAGGAGTCCGATGATGAAGCCGTCCATGCCCTTGGGCAGGAAGCCGCCGTCGCCGGTGAGGTTGGCCAGGCCGGGCGCGTCCGTGTCCGGGAGCACGCCGAGGATCGCCAGCAGGCCGAGCACCAGGAACAGGGTGATCGCGATGACCTTCAGCGCGGCGAACCAGAACTCGAACTCGCCGAAGTTCTTCACGGCGGCCAGGTTCGTCCCCAGGAAGATCACCATGAACAGGGCGACCCACGCCCACTCCGGCGTCCCGGGCAGCCAGCCGCTGACGATCTGGGCGGCGCCGATGCCCTCCA
Organism: Kitasatospora albolonga; assembly: GCA_002082585.1. Classification (NCBI taxonomy): domain Bacteria; kingdom Bacillati; phylum Actinomycetota; class Actinomycetes; order Kitasatosporales; family Streptomycetaceae; genus Kitasatospora; species Kitasatospora albolonga. The sequence continues at coordinate 2,255,491 of CP020563.1, read as the reverse complement.
GGCCGACGGCGACGCAGAGCAGGAACCAGAAGGACCAGCCCGCGGTGAACCCGGCCCAGGGGCCGATCGCCCGTTCGGCGTGCACGGAGAAGGAGCCGGAGGCCGGGTTGGCGGCCGACATCTCGCCGAGCATGCGCATCACCATCATGACGAGCAGCCCGGAGAGGGCGTACGCCACGACGATCGAGGGCCCGGCGGCGGCGATCCCGGCCCCGGAGCCGACGAAGAGTCCGGCGCCGATCACCCCGCCGAGGGCGATCATCGACAGGTGCCGCTGTTTGAGACCGTGGGTGAGCGCGGAGTCCGTCGAGGCTCCGGCGGCGGCTGCGGAGTCAGCGGTGGGGGGAGACACGGAGGTCCGAGACATGGACGAGCTCTGTTCGGTAGCTGAGACAGGGGAAGAACCCACAGTCTGAGCATCCGTACCGCTCACACGGAACGGGTGTCCGCTATACGGGCACGAGCCTCACACAAGGTGCACACGCGCCTACCGGTCGGTGAGCGCCGACCTTTTGCCCTCCCGCCACTGACGCCCCACCGCCACCAGCAGCACCAGCGCCGTCGCCCCCGCCGACCACAGCACCTGCGGCCGCGCGTCGGCGTCGGTCAGCATGAGTACCAGCACCCCCAGCAGCCCGGCCAGCGTCAGCCAGGTCAGATACGGGAAGCACCACATCCGCAGTACCAGCGCCCCCGGGGCCTCCTGCTCCAGCCGGGCGCGCAGCCGCAGCTGGGAGGCGGCGATCAGCGCCCAGACGAACAGGAGCACCGCGCCGACCGAGTTGAGCATGTAGAGGAACACGGTGTCCGGCCAGAGCAGATTGAGCAGTACGGAGACGAAGCCGAAGGCCACCGACGCCAGCACCGCCCGCCGGGGCACCCCGCCCTCCGTTCCGGGCTTACGGGACACCTTCAGCAGCCCGCGCGGCGCCTCCCCGCGCTCGGCCAGCGAGAACACCATCCGCGAGGAGCCGTACAGATTGGCGTTGAGCGCGGAGAGCAGCGCCACGAACACCACGATGTTCATGATCTGCCCGGCCGACGGCACCCCGATCGTGTCCAGCACCTTCACATACGGGCTCAGCCCGGCCTGCTGGGCGGTCCACGGCAGCACGGTCACGATGACCAGCATCGAACCGACGTAGAAGAAGAGGATGCGCACCACCGCACTGCGCACCGCGCGCCCCACCGCGCGGGCCGGGTCGGCCGTCTCGGCGGCGGCGATGGTGACGACCTCCAGGCCGCCGAAGGCGAAGACCACGGTCAGCACCCCGGCGACCACCCCGCCCCAGCCGTTCGGCAGGAAGCCTCCCTGCCCGGTCAGGTTGGCCATCCCCACCGGATCGGTGTCCGGGAGCCACCCCAGGACGGCCAGCACACCCAGCCCCAGGAAGACCACGATCGCGACGACCTTCAGGGAGGCGAACCAGAACTCGAACTCGCCGAAGTTCTTCACCGCCGTCAGGTTCGCCGCGGTGAACACCACCATGAACAGCAGCACCCACGCCCACGGTTCGACCGCCGGCACCCACCCGTGGGCGATCTGCGCGGCGGCCGTCGCCTCCACGGCGAGGACCACCACCAGCAGGAACCAGTACAGCCAGCCGACACTGAACCCGGCCCACCGCCCCAGCGCCCGTTCCGCGTGCACCGAGAAGGAGCCGGAGGCGGGCATCGCGGCGGACATCTCGCCGAGCATCCGCATCACCAGCATCGCGAGCGCGCCCGCGATCAGATACGAGACGACGATGGCGGGCCCGGCCACCGCGATCCCGGCACCCGACCCCACGAACAGCCCGGCCCCGATCACCCCGCCGAGCCCGAGCATCGTGAGGTGGCGCTGTTTCAGGCCGTGTTCGAGGGGCTCCGCGGGGGGCGTGGGGGCCCCGGCGGGGGAGAGGGGAGCGTCGTGCATGGGGTGCGGGTCACTCTCGGATCATTTATGGGGAACCTACAGTCTGGGGCCGTGACACCCTTCCCGGCAAAACGGGTCACCCACCGCCTCACCTCCGTGACGAGCATCACGCCTGACGGCGATTGCGCGGCGGCCTTTGTGTGAACCCCACCAACCCGTCAACCACCGCTTTGTGGGCGGCTGATGGTGAACGAGCGTTGACCTCTGAGCTAACGTCGGCAGCAGTCCCACCTCACCTGTCCCACCCCACTGCCTGCCCTCACCCGCGGAGTCCCCGATGAGCACTGCTGCCGCCCCCGTCCGCCCCGGAGCGGTCCTCGCCGACCTGCTGCCCGCAGTCCGGCACCGCTACGCCGTCGACGCGGCCCTCGTGCTGGGCGGCGCCGCCCTCACCGGCATCGCGGCCCAGATCGCCGTCCCGGTCCCCGGCTCCCCGGTCCCCGTCACCGGCCAGACCTTCGCCGCCCTGCTCATCGGCACCTCGCTCGGCGCCCGCCGCGGCTTCCTCTCCCTCGCGGTGTACGCGGTCGTCGGCATGGCCGGGATGCCGTGGTTCGCGGAGGGCACCTCGGGCTACGCGATGCCGTCCCTCGGCTACATCCTCGGGATGCTGCTCGCCGCCACCGTCGTCGGCGCCCTCGCCCGGCGCGGCGGCGACCGCTCGGTGCTGCGCACGGCGGGCACGATGGTGATCGGCTCCGCGATCATCTACGCCGTCGGCGTCCCCTACCTGGCGCTCGCCACCGGCATGTCCCTCAGCGCCGCCGTGGCGGCCGGGCTCGTCCCGTTCCTGATCGGCGACGCGCTCAAGGCGGCCCTGGCGATGGGCGCCCTGCCCGCCGCCTGGAAGCTCCTCGGCCGCCGCGACTGACGATCCCCCGGCCCCGTACGGGCCGCTGGGAAGGCCCGCCCGCCCTGTCCGGCAGGCTCATCCCTCCCGCACCCGCCGGGGACCACGACGGAGCCCCGTCCCCGCCATGACGCTCATGGCGGCGACGGGGCTCCGTCGATCGGGCAGTCGTCAGGCGGTGGCGCTTGTGGATCACCGGACGGGGAACACGTACGGACCACTCGCCCACCACGTACGGATCACCCGGCGGCGGCCCTGCGCCCGCGCACCTCGCGGAACAGCGAGACGCCCACCACCAGCGCCGCGACCAGCAGCGACAGCACGACCTGTTCGCGGGCGGTGTCGTCGGTCAGCATGTAGACCAGGACGAAGGAGATCATCGCGATCGTCGCCCAGGTCAGATACGGGAAGAGCCACATCCGTACGACCAGCTTGCCGGGGGTCTCGCGCAGGATGATCCCGCGCATCCGCAGCTGGGTGAAGCAGATGACCAGCCAGACGAACAGGGCCACCGCGCCCGAGGAGTTCAGCAGGAACTGGAACACCGTGTCGGGCCACTGGTAGTTGAAGAACACCGCCACGAAGCCGAAGACGACCGAGGACAGGATCGCCGCCTGCGGCACGCCCCGCTGGTTGACCCTGGCGAAGGACTTCGGCGCGTCGCCCCGCTCACCGAGGGAGAACGCCATCCGGGAGGCCGTGTACAGGCCGGAGTTGAGACAGGACAGCACGGCCGTCAGCACGATGAAGTCCATCACCTGACCGGCGTGCGGGATGCCGATCGAGTCCAGGGCGGCCACATAGCTGCCCTTCTCCAGGATCGACGGGTCGTTCCACGGCAGCAGCGTCAGCACGACGAAGATCGAGCCGAGGTAGAAGACGGCGATCCGCCAGATCACGCTGTTGGTCGCCTTCGACACGGCCCGCTGAGGGTCCGCCGACTCACCGGCCGCCAGGGTCACGATCTCGCTGCCCATGAACGAGAAGACCACCATCAGCACCCCGGTCAGGATGGCCCCCGGCCCCTCGGGGAAGAACCCGCCGGAGTCCGTCAGATGCGCGAGACCCGAACCGGGGTTGTCCGAACCGGGCAGCAGCCCGAAGACGGCGAGCAGGCCGACGACCACGAACGCGGCGATCGCCACGACCTTGATCCCGGCGAACCAGAACTCGAACTCACCGTAACTGCCCACCGAGACCAGGTTGGTGGCGGTCAGCACGACCATCACGATCAGCGCCCAGGCCCACTGCGGGACGCCCGGAATCCAGCTCTCCAGGATTTTGGCGCCTGCCGTGGCCTCCACGGCGAGCACCACGACCCAGAAGAACCAGTAGAGCCAGCCGATGGAGAACCCGGCCCAACGGCCCAGCGCCTGGTCGGCGTAGGCGGAGAAGGAGCCCGAACTCGGGCGGGCGGCGGCCATCTCGCCGAGCATCCGCATCACGAGGACGACCAGCAGGCCGACCATCGCGTACGAGATGAGGATCGCCGGACCGGCCGCCGCGATGCCCGCACTGGAGCCCACGAAGAGCCCGGCACCGATCACACCGCCGATCGCGATCATCGAGAGGTGGCGGTTCTTCAGTCCTGCCTGAAGCCCGCCCGACGAGTCCGGCCGGTCCGGCTCACCGGGCTCGTGGCCCGGCCTCGCCAGCGTCGTCTGCGACGTCATGGGGGGAAGTCCTAACGTTTCCGTGCATGAGGGTGTGCCCCGCTCCGCGCTCCACGTGGGGTGGTGCGGAAGCCGCGGGGGGCAAGGCCACGCATTCAAGCCCGGAAGAAGGCAGAAACGGAACCCTCTCCTCCGGATCATTTGCCTGATCATTACCCACGTGGCGTTCGCCACACGGTCGGTGGCCGACGGGCTCCGACCCCGCTGACCGCTGCCCCGCGAAGTTCGTGCCACACTTCGCACCATGCGCGTGTACCTCGGATCTGACCATGCCGGTTACGAACTCAAGAACCACCTCGTCGAGTGGCTCGGGGCCCACGGCCACGAGGCCGTCGACTGCGGTCCTCACATCTACGACGCCCAGGACGACTACCCGCCGTTCTGCCTGCGTGCCGCGGAGAAGACGGCCGCCGACCCGGACAGCCTCGGCATCGTGATCGGCGGCTCCGGCAACGGCGAGCAGATCGCCGCCAACAAGGTCAAGGGCGTCCGCGCCGCACTGGCCTGGAGCGAGCAGACCGCCGCCCTCGGCCGCGAGCACAACAACGCCAACGTCGTCGCGATCGGCGGGCGGATGCACACGCTGGAGGAGTCGACCAAGTTCGTCGAGATCTTCCTCGCCACGCCGTACTCGAACGAGGAGCGCCACACGCGCCGCATCGAGATGCTCTCGGCGTACGAGACCACCGGCGAGCTCCCCCCGATCCCGGCCCACCACCCCCAGCAGGGCTGACCCCCGCACCACCTGTGCCGCCGGGCCCGCACCCGGCGGCACGGTCATGTCACCCCGTACCGCCCGCCCTTCCGCAGGACAGCAGCAGCACCGGAACACACCGGAACCACAGGGAGCAGCCCGCCGTGCCCGAGGGACACACGATCCACCGCCTCGCCCAGGACCACGCCGAGCGGTTCGCGGGCGCCCCGGTCCGGGTGAGCAGCCCGCAGGGGAAGTTCTCCGACAGCGCGGCCCTGCTCGACGGGCGCACCCTCACCACCACCGACGCCCACGGCAAGCACCTCTTCCTCGGCTTCGGCGAAACCGGCTGGGTCCACATCCACCTCGGCCTCTTCGGCAAGCTCGGCTTCGGCACGGCCCCGGTGCCCCCGCCCACCGACACGGTCCGCCTCCGCCTGGTCAACGCGGACCACTACGCCGATCTGCGCGGCCCCACCACCTGCGCCCTGATCACCGGGCCCGAGAAGCGCGCGATACACGAGGGGCTCGGCCCCGACCCGCTCCGCGGCGACGAGGACGGGGAGCGCGCCTGGCAGCGGATCTCCCGCAGCCGGACCACCGTCGCCGCCCTCCTGATGGACCAGAAGGTCATCGCGGGCGTCGGCAACGTCTACCGGGCCGAGGTCCTCTTCCGCCACGGCATCGACCCGTACCGCACCGGCAAGGACCTCACCCGCGCCGAGTGGGACGCGATCTGGGCGGACCTGGTGGAGCTGATGCGCGAGGGCGTACGGAACAACCGGATCGACACCGTCCGCCCCGAGCACCTCCCCGAGGCGATGGGCCGCCCGCCCCGCAAGGACGACCACGGCGGCGAGGTCTACGTCTACCGCCGGGCCAACCTGCCCTGCCACATCTGCTCCACCGAGATCCGGACGGCCGACCTCGCCGCCCGCAACCTCTTCTGGTGCCCCCGCTGCCAGGCCCCGGGCCTCTCCGACGGCTGACCCCTGACGGCCCCCCGCGCCGTCTCCTCAGAACCCGTGCGGCAGCCACGGCTCCACGTGCCACGAGAACGCCGACGAGACCTCCGTCACCGCACCCGGCCGCACCTCCCGCACCCGCCCCGCCGCCGCGAGCGAGGTGAAAGAGACCCCGCCCAGATACGCGGCGCCCAGCTCCGCCACCGACAGCTCCAGATCCGGCGCGCGATCCGGCGCACGCCGGCACGAGGCGCCCCCCTTCGCATCCGCCACCAGATGCCACCGCCCCGCGTTCCACGGGCAGAAGGCGTCCGCCACCTCCAGCACCACATCCACCGGCGCCCGGTACGCACGCGCCTCCAGAGCCGCCCCCACCTCCACCAGCCGCAGGTGGAGCGCGTCCTGCACCCGCAGTTCGCACCGCCGCACGTCCGAGACCAGATGCACCAGCGGCTCGTCCACCGGCCGCGCCCCGGCCTCCACCACCGACATCAGGTCGATCCCGAACAGGAACCGCCACAACGCCGCGTACGACGCCGCGTCCAGCGCCCCCAGATCCCGCAGCACCACCGTCCCCTTCGGCCCCACCCGGTCCCAGTCGGGCCGCGTCCGGAACGTGGCGTACCCCAGCACCTCCCCGTCCCGCTCGGCCAGCACGCACTGCAACGGCGAGGCGCCCGCCCGGTCCTTCTCCGTGTCGATCACCGCCGCCCGCTCCCACCCCGGCTGCCGCACCGGCGTACCCGGACGCTCCGCGGCGAGCCGCCCGTACACCTCCTCGCAGGCAGGCAGGGCCGCCACCGGGTCCGTGTACCGCACCCGTACGTCCTCCGTGCCCGGCGGCAGATCGAGCCGTACGCGCGAGGTGTCGACGTTCACGCTCAGGGCGCGGGTCGCGGTCCCGTAGCCGAAGCGCCCGTAGATGGCCGGTTCCGACGCCGTCAGCACGGCGAGCGGCTCACCCCAGGACCGTACGTCGTCCAGCTGGCGCCGCATCATTGTCCGCAGCAGCCCGCGCCGCCGGTGCGTACCGGCCACGCTCACCGCCGTCACCCCCGCCGTGGGCACCGCCGCCCCGCCGGGCACGGTCAGCCGGAAGGGATACGCCCCCGCCGTACCGACGCACACCTCCCCGTCCCAGAGCCCGACGGACCGCTCGTACGCCGTCAGCTCCCGCCAGAGCTCGCGCGACTCCGGAGCACTCCGCACGCCCCCGAACGCACGCTCCAGACAGGCGAACCAGGGGTCCCAATCAGCAGGTCGCAGCACACGGAGTTCTGAAGTCATAGGCCATCCCTACCAGGGCGCGCGGAAGCGGACGACTTCATTTCGCACAGATCGTCACCGGGGTCCCCCTGCACCGGAGGCGTCCGGGTGGATAGGGTCCCGGCAATGGCCCGTCGCGGAGGAGTGGACGACTACGGGGCCCGGTGGCGCAGATCGATGCACCGGGCCCGCACAGGGCTGCGCAAATCCGGGGTGGACTACTTCCGGGGCGACGGCTCCGACTGGATCGCCCTGGCCGGACTGCTGCTGACGATTCCGGCCATCACGTTCGCCACCGTCGTCAGCCCGGTCTGGTTCGACCCGGCGGCGCTCGCCCTGCCCATCGTCGCGGGCGGCCTCGTGCTGCGCCCCGCCAGCCTGCTCGGTCTGTACGCCGCGGCCGCCGCCGCCCTGATCGTGGAGGCGCTCACCCTGGGCCCGTACGCGGACGGCCCGGCCCGGGTCACCCCGGGCACCGTCCTCGTGGTCGCCGCCTGCGGGTTCTTCGGACTGCTTCTCGCCCAGTTCCGGGCCCGGGTCGGCGTGCCCTGGCGGCGCGGCGGCACCATGCTCTTCGACCTGCGCGAACGCATCCGGGTCCAGAGCTCCCTGCCCCGGCTGCCCCAGGGCTGGCACCGCGAGATGGCCCTGCGCCCGGCCGGCGGCCAGTCCTTCTCCGGGGACTTCGTCGTCGCGGCCCGCACCCACGGCGGCCGGACCCTGGAGGCCGTCCTCACCGACGTCTCCGGCAAGGGCATGGACGCGGGCTCCCGGGCCCTGCTGCTCTCCGGCGCCTTCGGCGGGCTGCTCGGCTCGCTGCCGCCGCACGGCTTCCTCCCCGCGGCCAACGGGTATCTGCTGCGGCAGGACTGGGACGAGGGGTTCGCCACCTCGATCCATCTGGTGCTGGACCTGGACTCCGGCGACTACGAGATCTTCTCGGCCGGTCATCCGCCCGCCCTGCAACTGCACTCGGGCAGCGGGCAGTGGGAGGAGAAGTCGGGCGAGGGCCCGCTGCTCGGCGTCTACGACGGGGCCGAGTTCGACGCGGTGAAGGGCTCACTGGCGCCGGGGGACGTCCTGATGCTGTTCACGGACGGCCTGGTGGAGGCGTCCGACCGGGACATCAGCGAGGGCATCGACCGGCTGACGGGCGAGGCCGACCACTATGTCTCCACCGGCTTCGAGGGCGCGGCCTGGCACCTGATCGAGGCATGCGCCAAGGACGTCAACGACGACCGGGCCCTGCTGCTGCTCTCGCGCAGGCCCTGAGAGCTCCGGCCGACGGGGGCGGGGCCGTACGCGATCGGCACCCCGTACGCCGACGGAGAGGCGCCCGCCACCCTGTGGTGATCATCACTCCCGGGTGCCGCACGGGGGCGCCTCTCCGCTCTCCGTTCGGATCTCCGTTCAGACCGACACGGGGATCTGTTCCTGGTCCTTGTCGCCGTCCTTGTCGCCGCCGCTGTCCTTGCCCTTCCCTCCGGGGAGGACGCGGGCCAGCCAGTGCGAGCGCCCGGCGGCCAGGGGGGCGAGGACGGCGAGCAGCAGCACATATCCGGCGATGAACGGCGAGAGCCGCTTGTCCAGCCCGGCCGCCGCCGCCATCGTGGCCAGGATGAGCGCGAACTCGCCCCGCGCCACCAGGGTGGTGGCGATGTTGGCCGTGGCCTGCGAGCCGAAGTCGTACACCCTGGACGCCGCGAGCCCCGCCGCCACGTTCATCGCGAGCGTCAGGACGACGGCCGCCAGCACCGGCCAGAAGACGCTCGGCAGGTCGCCCGGGTCGATGGAGAGACCGAAGGCGAAGAAGAAGATCGCGCCGAACGCGTCCCGCAGCGGGTGGACCAGCTTGAGGATGCGCTCGCCGGACGTGGTCGAGCCGAGCATCAGACCGACCATGAAGGCACCGATCGCGTCGGCCACGCCGAACATCTCGGAGACCCCGGCGACGAAGACCGCGGCGCCGAGGAAGGAGATGACGAGGAGCTCGTCGTCCTTGGTGTTCATCAGCTTGCCGACGATCTTCGTCCCGAACCGGGCGGCCAGGGCGAGCAGCAGCAGGAAGGCGAACGCCTTGCCGCCGTCGACGAGCATCGCCGAGAGGCTGTCCGCGCCGGACAGGATCGGCTGGAGAGCGGCCAGGTAGAGGGCGAGGAAGACGTCCTCGACGACGATGATGCCGAGGATCGGCCGCGTCTCCGGGTTACCGATGCGCCCCAGGTCCACCAGGATCTTGGTGACGATGGCGGACGAGGATATGCCGAGCACACCGGCGAGGACCAGCGCCTCCGACGTACCCCAGCCGAGCGCGAAACCGAAGCCCAGTCCGGCGCCCACGTTCAGGACCAGATAGGTCCCGCCCGCGATGGCCATCTTCCGGCCGCCCGTCCTGAGATCGTCCATGTGGAACTCGAGCCCCAGGTAGAAGAGCAGGAGGACGAGTCCCAGCGCGGAGAGCATCTCCAGATCGTGCGGGTTGGAGAGAAGGGTGTAACCGGGGGTGTGGGGGCCGAGCAGGATACCGGCCAGGATGAACAGGGGGATCGTCGGCAGCCCGATACGGCCGCCGAGGCGGGCGAGGACGGCAGCGGCCAGGAAGGCGCCGCCCATGGCGAGGAGGGTGTCTGCGTGTCCGATGAGCCTGTTCCTTCGGGATAGGTCAAGAGGGCGTCAAGAGGATGTCAACAAACCATCAGTAATTAGTTTATCGAACGATTGACTCTGCAACTATGAAACCGTGAAATTGTGAGCTTTTGTCCGCTTGGTACGGAAGTGGGGAGGGTGCGGGGGTGCCTGCGGGTCACGGGGGCGGTTCCCGCCGACCGTGCGGGGCGGGCCCGCCGTAGAGTCGGCCCATGTCCGGCGACCCCCTGAACCTGGCCGACGTCGAGGCGATCGCCCGCGCGGCCCACGCCACCCAGACCGACAAGGCGGGACGGCCGTACGCGGAACATCTGGCGGCGGTGGCCGAAGGTGTACGGGTGCGCGGCGGCAGCGAACGGCAGATCGCGGCGGCCTGGCTGCACGACGCGATCGAGGACGACGCGCTCTCCGCGCGGTGGCTGGCCGAGGCCGCCCTGCCCCAGGAGGTCAAGGACCTCGTCCTGGCCGTCACCAAGCGGCCGGGGGAGGAGCTGTCCGCGTACACCGCGCGGATTCTGGCCACTCCGGGCGCCCTGCTGATCAAGGAGGCGGATCTCGCCCACAACGCGAATCCGGCCCGCCTCGCGGCCCTGGACGAGCCGACCCGTACCCGGCTGACGGCGAAGTATGCCCAGGTGCGGGGGCTGTTGGGGCTGACCGGCGGCGAGGCCCCCTGAACCGAAAGGTTTCGGCCAACCCTGAGACGCGCTGATCCACCCGTGGTCGTTCCCACGGGTGGATCAGGGGAGGGCGAGAAGCGGGCCGGGAGGCGGCGGAGGAAGGGGTCTCAGCGCTTCGCGGGGTCCTTCCGGAACGCCCACTTCATGTCCGGCTCGGTGGCGAACTTCAGCGCCCGGCCCACCGGCGGGGAGCACATGAGCGTCACCGCGAGCGCGGCCACGACCGAGACGACGATCAGACCGGCCGGGTCGGAGAGCCAGGTGTACCGGTCGAACAGGCCCGTGTACACGGCGCCCTTGATCAGGAAGCCGTGGAGCAGATAGCCGCAGATCGTCCCGGCGCCCAGCGCCGTGAACCAGGTCGTCCTGCGGGGCACCCAGGCCAGGAAGGCGATGGTCAGCGCCAGTCCGCAGCCGAACAGGGCGAGCGACATCACCGCGCCGGACCACCACGGGGCGCCCATCTCCTGGGCGCTGTTGGCGCGGTAGAGCCAGCCGAGCTGCATGCGCGGGGCGATCCAGTACGCGAACAGCAGGGCGCCCGCGGCCAGCGGCAGGGCGAGCAGCCGCACCTCGCGGCGCCGGATCAGCTGGAAGTGCTCGGGCCTCATCAGCAGGCCGAGGACGAAGAACGGCAGGAACTGGAAGACCCGCTGGAGATCGAGGTCGTCGCCGATGTCGGGCGAGACCGAGGCCAGCATGGCGATCGCGAGCGCCACCGGCAGCGGATGGCGCAGCGTCCGCCAGATCGGTGTGGTGACCCGCCAGACGAAGAGGGCGATCAGGAACCAGGTCAGAAACAGCGGGTCGACCAGGCTGATCGGCTCACCGGGCGAATCGCCCACGTACCGCTTGAAGAGCGAATAAGCCGTCTCGAACAGCACGTAGGGCACGGCGACTCCGGTGATCAGCCGCTTCACCTTCGGTGCCGACATGTCGAACGAGCGGGAGAAATAACCGGAGATGAGGATGAAGGCCGGCATGTGGAACGCGTACACGACCATGTAGAGCGCCCGGGTGGCCCGGCTGCCGTCCATCACCGGTTCCCAGGCGTGCGCCACCGCGACCAGGACGATGGCCAGATATTTCACATTGTCGAAGTAGGGGTCGCGCTTCTTCGCCGCGGCCGGGGGCGGGCCAGGGGTGGCCGCCGGGGCGACGGCCGGGGCGGTGGGCGGCTGCTCGCGTCTGGGCTCCGGCTCCCGGGTCGCCGGGGGGAGTGGGGCCCTGGTGAATACGCTCGGAGCTTGGAACATCTAAGGCACCTTAGACCCGTCGATTGCTTTGCGTAAAACCGCGTCGAGATATCGCGTGTTCCCCTCTATTCGAATGTGAAACCGTCGAACACCGCCCGCTATGACACCCTTGATCCCCCTTAAATGGGGCATATCGGTTGGGTGTTGAGAGATGCCGACGGGATGCGGAGAGAGTGAATTACGTCGCAGTCGAACGCCCCAATTACCTGTGAACGACCTGTGGGGATATGGAAACGATCACCGCGCCGGGGTTACGCGAATATGCCGACGCGCTGATTTCGCGGCCGAGCCGCGGTCCGGTCGGCGTGGAGCCCCGCCGGGCTGGGCATGATGGCGGAATCCGGCAGTGCGATCCGTCACCCGGCAGCAGGCACCGGGCAGTTGGTGGCACGATGGACGCGACGGGGCGCGCGGTGGTGCACGCTTCCGGGCCGGCAAGGCGGACCGACCGAGGGTGTGATCAGACGTGGCTATTTCACTGTCTATGGTGCTGCTGTTCGCGGTCATCCTGGTGGTGCTGATCCGCGGGGGCTCCATCAAGCCCGGCCCGGCGCTCGTCGCCGTGCTCTTCGGCTTCTTCCTGGCCTCGACCGGCATGGCGCCGTCGATCAACAGGTTCATGAACTCGATAGCGGACACGATCAACAAGATCAGCTTCTGACGGACTGCCGGGCCGCCGCCGGGGCCTTCGCCGGCCCCGCGGCCGTCCGCACCGTCCGCGTACGCAAGAGGCCCGGTCCGACGGAGGAGTCGGACCGGGCCCAGGCATGGAGCGGGCGACGGGAATCGAACCCGCGTAGCTAGTTTGGAAGACTAGGGCTCTACCATTGAGCTACGCCCGCAAGCACCGCACGTCCGGAAGGACCGCGGCACGAACAGCATCGTAGCGGGTCGGCGGCGGTGCCCGCACACCCGTTGACGTCGGCCCCGGACCGGCGCGGCCCGGCTCCCCCGCAAAGCGGCCGACGCACGGCTCCGGCCCATGTACCCTACGTGTCGCACCGACGGGGTGTGGCGCAGCTTGGTAGCGCGTCCGCTTTGGGAGCGGAAGGTCGTCGGTTCGAATCCGGCCACCCCGACCACCGGCAAGATCGCATTGTGGGAGTCCTCCCCCTTGCCGTTACTATGCAAATTGCGTGCCCGTGTGTCTGATGTACCGGGCTCGGTCCGCGAAGCCGCCGATCGGCGGTCGAGCAGAACCCCAAGAAGTCAGCCACCAAGGAGACCGAACCGTGAAGAGCGCCGTGGAGACCCTGAACCCGACCCGGGTTCGGCTCAGCATCGAGGTGCCCTTCGAGGAGCTCAAGGACAGCCTCGACGCGGCGTACAAGAAGATCAACCAGCAGGTCACGGTGAAGGGCTTCCGCAAGGGCAAGATCCCCGCCCGGGTCATCGACCAGCGGTTCGGCCGCGGTGCTGTGCTGGAGGAGGCCGTCAACGACGCCCTTCCGAAGTTCTACACCGAGGCGGTCAACGAGGGTGAGCTGAACGTCCTCGGCCAGCCCGAGGTCGACATCACCGAGCTGAAGGACGGCGAGCTGCTGGCCTTCACCGCCGAGGTCGACGTACGCCCCGAGATCGAGATCCCGGACTACTCCGGCATCGAGGTCACCGTCGACGCCCTCGAGGTCACCGACGAAGAGGTCGAGAAGGCCGTGGAGCAGCTGCGCGAGCGCTTCGCCTCCACCAACCCGGTCGAGCGCGCCGCCGCCGACGGCGACGTCGTCACGATCGACCTGGAGGCCAAGGTCGACGGCGAGGTCCTGGAGGACGGCGTGGCCGCGGGTGTCTCGTACACCATCGGTTCCGGCGAGCTCCTCGACGGCATCGACGAGGCCGTGACCGGCCTGGAGGCCGGTGGCGAGGCCACCTTCACCTCGCAGCTGAAGGGCGGCTCCGCCGAGGGCAAGGACGCCGAGGTCACCGTCAAGGTCACCGCCGTCGCCGCCCGCGAGCTCCCCGAGCTGGACGACGACTTCGCCCAGATGGCCAGCGAGTTCGACACGCTGGAGGAGCTGAAGGCGGACAGCCGCAAGCGCCTGGAGACCACCAAGCAGTACGACCAGGCCACCCAGGCCCAGGAGCGCGTCCTCGAGGAGCTGCTGAAGCTCGCCGAGGTCCCGATCCCGGAGAAGCTGCTCGCGGACGAGGTCCAGACCCGCAAGCACAACCTGGAGCACCACCAGCTCGGTCAGATGGGCCTCGACCTGGAGAAGTACCTCCAGATCCAGGGCAAGACCCTGGAGGAGTTCGAGAACGAGACCTCCGAGCAGGCCATCAAGGGCATCAAGACCCAGTTCATCCTTGACGAGCTCGTCAACAAGGAGAAGCTGAACGTCAACCAGGAGGAGCTCACCGAGCACCTCATGCGCCGCGCCGCCTCCTCCGGCATGAGCCCCGACCAGTTCGCCCAGGCCGTCGTCGAGGGCGGCCAGGTGCCGATGCTCGTCGGCGAGGTCGCCCGCGGCAAGGCGCTCGCCGTCGTCGTCGAGGCCGCCAAGGTCGTCGACACCAACGGTGAGATCGTCAACCTGGAGGACGACGAGGACGAGGCCGCCGAGACGGCCGAGGCCGCCACCGAGGCCACGGCGGACGACGCCAAGGCCGTGGAGAAGAACGAGGGCTGAGCCCCGCGCCGATCCCCGCCGGTCGCACCCCGGCCGGCAGCGACGGGCCCCGGACGCACCACGCGTCCGGGGCCCGTCGCCGTATCCCCGCGTGCCGCCGTATCGCCGTACGGCCCCGGAACCCCTGTGCCCCCGGCGGACCTTGCGCTCCCAGCGAACAGTTGCGGAACCGGGATGGCGTTGTCCCACCTGCGCGTTAGGGTCCATGAAGAGGAAGGGTGGGGGAGTGACTCTCCCGCCCGGTACGAAGAAGCTGAGACGGCCGGAGCCGTCAGAGACGAGCAGGTGGATACGTGACGAATCTGATGCCCTACGCCGCCGGTGAGCCGTCCCTCGGTGGCGGACTCGGTGACCAGGTCTACAGCCGGCTGCTCGGCGAGCGCATCATCTTCCTCGGCCAGCAGGTCGACGATGACATCGCCAACAAGATCACCGCACAGCTCCTGCTCCTTGCCGCCGACCCGGACAAGGACATCTACCTCTACATCAACAGCCCCGGCGGTTCGGTGACGGCCGGCATGGCGGTCTACGACACCATGCAGTACATCCCGAACGACGTGGTCACCATCGGCATGGGCATGGCGGCCTCGATGGGCCAGTTCCTGCTGACCGGCGGCGCCGCGGGCAAGCGCTTCGCGCTTCCCAACACCGACATCCTCATGCACCAGGGTTCGGCCGGTATCGGCGGAACGGCCTCGGACATCAAGATCCAGGCCCAGTACCTGCTCCGTACGAAGACGCGCATGGCCGAGATCACCGCCCACCACTCCGGCCAGACCGTCGAGACGATCATCCGCGACGGCGACCGCGACCGCTGGTACACGGCGGAGGAGGCCAAGGACTACGGCCTCATCGACGAGATCATCACGGTCGCGTCGGGCATTCCGGGCGGCGGCGGCACCGGTGCCTGATCCGGTCCCCACCGGACCGTCGGCATTCCTCCCGCACCCCCTTCTCGTACGCCGAGACCTCCAGCCCCAGAACGCCACCAGGATGGTGAACACCCACATGAACAACTTCTCCGGCGCCTCCGCGAGCGGCCTCTACACCGGCCCGCAGGTGGACAACCGCTACGTCGTCCCGCGCTTCGTGGAGCGCACCTCGCAGGGTGTGCGCGAGTACGACCCGTACGCGAAGCTCTTCGAGGAGCGCGTGATCTTCCTCGGCGTCCAGATCGACGACGCCTCGGCCAACGACGTCATGGCGCAGCTGCTCTGCCTGGAGTCGATGGACCCGGACCGCGACATCTCGATCTACATCAACAGCCCCGGCGGCTCGTTCACCGCGCTCACCGCGATCTACGACACGATGCAGTTCGTGAAGCCGGACATCCAGACGGTCTGCATGGGCCAGGCCGCCTCCGCCGCCGCCATCCTGCTGGCCGCAGGCACCCCGGGCAAGCGCATGGCGCTCCCGCACGCCCGCGTCCTCATCCACCAGCCGTCCTCGCAGACGGGCCGCGAGCAGCTCTCCGACCTGGAGATCGCGGCCAACGAGATCCTCCGTATGCGCACGCAGCTGGAGGAGATGCTGGCCCGGCACTCGACCACCCCGCTGGAGAAGATCCGCGAGGACATCGAGCGCGACAAGATCCTCACGGCCGAGGACGCCCTGGCGTACGGGCTCGTCGACCAGATCGTGTCCACCCGCAAGACCACCGCGGGCGCATCGCTCTGACGTCGGTCTTTCCCCTTGGCACATTCCGTCCGCACGGTCCCGGCCGTGTGAACCGTGCCAAGGGGGGCCCGAACGGGGGCCCAGGCAAGGTACCGTCGGATAGAGGCACCAGGAGCCGCTGAACCAGGCGGTCTCCCAGGCGAAGGGGAAGCACCTCGTGGCACGCATCGGTGATGGCGGCGACCTGCTCAAGTGCTCGTTCTGCGGCAAGAGCCAGAAGCAGGTGAAGAAGCTCATCGCGGGACCCGGTGTGTACATCTGCGACGAGTGCATCGATCTCTGCAACGAGATCATCGAGGAGGAGCTCGCGGAGACGAGCGAGGTCCGTTGGGAAGAGCTTCCCAAGCCCCGTGAGATCTACGAGTTCCTCGAGGGGTACGTCGTCGGGCAGGAGCCCGCGAAGAAGGCCCTCTCGGTCGCGGTGTACAACCACTACAAGCGGGTCCAGGCCGGGGAGAACGGCGGTGGTGCCGGTCGTGAGGACGCGATCGAGCTCGCCAAGTCGAACATCCTGCTGCTGGGCCCCACGGGCTCCGGCAAGACGCTGCTCGCGCAGACGCTGGCCCGCATGCTCAACGTCCCGTTCGCCATCGCGGACGCCACCGCGCTGACGGAGGCCGGCTATGTCGGCGAGGACGTCGAGAACATCCTGCTCAAGCTGATCCAGGCGGCCGACTACGACGTCAAGAAGGCCGAGACCGGGATCATCTACATCGACGAGATCGACAAGGTCGCCCGCAAGAGCGAGAACCCGTCGATCACCCGCGATGTCTCCGGCGAGGGCGTCCAGCAGGCCCTGCTGAAGATCCTGGAGGGCACCACCGCCTCCGTGCCGCCGCAGGGCGGACGGAAACATCCGCACCAGGAGTTCATCCAGATCGACACGACGAACGTGCTGTTCATCGTGGGCGGCGCCTTCTCCGGACTGGAGAAGATCATCGAGTCCCGGGCCGGTGCCAAGGGCATCGGGTTCGGCGCCACGATCCGCTCCAAGCTGGAGATCCAGGCGAGCGACCAGTTCCAGGAGGTCATGCCGGAGGACCTGGTGAAGTTCGGGATGATCCCCGAGTTCATCGGCCGTCTCCCCGTGCTGACCTCGGTCCACAACCTGGACCGCGAGGCGCTGCTCCAGATCCTCATCGAGCCGCGCAACGCCCTGGTCAAGCAGTACCAGCGCCTCTTCGAACTCGACGGTGTGGAGCTGGAGTTCGAGCGCGAGGCGCTGGAGGCCATCGCTGACCAGGCGATCCTGCGCCAGACCGGCGCGCGCGGCCTGCGCGCCATCATGGAGGAAGTCCTCCAGTCCGTGATGTACGAGGTCCCGTCCCGCAAGGACGTCGCCCGCGTCGTCATCACCCCGGACGTCGTCCGCGACCACGTCAACCCGACGCTGGTCCCGCGCGAGCCGCGCACGATCGGCAAGAACGACGGCGGCCGCCACGAGAAGTCCGCGTAGCGGCAGTCGCACCACCCGCGCCGAAGGGGCGCCCGACCGGTCAACCGGTGGGCGCCCCTTCGGCGTTGCTCCGGGCGGACCCGCGTCAGAGCTTGGTGCGGGAGCTGTTGTAGAGCTTGGTGGCGAGGGCGGCGACCTCGTCCTTGGACGGGCTCTTCCCCGCCAGCAGCAGGGCCCGGTCCCCGTGGGTCACGACGCCGACCGTGCTGTGGTCGGCCCAGACGCAGATCGGGACCACCAGTTCCCTGGGCCCCTTCTCGGGCGAGCCGTCCGCCTTCTTGTTGATCACCTGGAGGTCCCGGCACTTCATCACCGCGCCCTCCAGCCCGGCCGGTTCGACGACCTCGGCGGGACCGATGAACTTGGCCTCCACCGAGTCGTCCTCCGACTGCATCTCCTGCGCGGTGTTCTCGAAGGAGCCGTTGAGCACCGCGGCCGGGTCGGCGATCTCGCCCCAGTAACCCTCCAGGTCCAGGACCTTGTTCGCGGTGCCCGGCGTGCCGATCGCGTAACTGGCGCCCGTCTTGCTGGGGTTCTTGATGCCCAGCGCCTCGGCCTCGGCCTTCTGGGTCCCGACCAGGGGACCGGCGGCACCCTTCGCGTTCGCGTACCGCTTGTACTCGTCCACCGCCGCCGGGGGAGTCAGCCGGTAGCCCTTGGTGGACGCCGAGACGTTCTTGTTGCTCGCCTCGTCGCTGCCCGAGGTCAGGAAGTACACCCCGGTCGCGACGACCGCCAGCGCCACCACGGCGGCGCCCACGATCAGGCCCGTTTTCTTCTTGGGCGGCTGCGGCGGCATCCCGTACCCCGGCTGCCCGTACGGGGGAGCGGGCGGCTGCTGCCCGTACGGTCCCGGCTGCTGGGCCTGCGGATAGCCGTAGCCGGGCGGGCCCTGCGGCGGGGCACCGTACGGACCGGGCTGGGCACCGTACGGGCCGGGCTGCTGGGGGTAGCCGTAGCCGGGCGGGCCCTGCGGCGGAGCGCCGTACGGACCCGGCTGCTGTCCGTACGGTCCCGGCTGGCCCTGCGGCGGCTGTCCGCCGTACGGGCCCGGCTGGTTGTTGCTCATCGCGGTGTCCCCTCCCGAAAACCTGGTGCGTCGCGAACATCCTGACGGAAGCCGTCCTGACGTGGGGGACCGGCCCGTACACCGTTACCGAACTATCCCGTTTCAGTACGGGACTGTGACGGCCCTAAACTGTCTCCCGTGACCGAGAACACTCAGCAGCAGCCAGCCAGCACCCCCGAACTGCCGACCCAGTACGCGCCGGCCGACGTAGAGGGGAAGCTGTACGAGCGCTGGGTAGAACGCGGTTACTTCCAAGCCGACGCCAAGAGCGACAAGCCCCCGTTCTCCATCGTCATCCCGCCGCCCAACGTCACCGGCGCCCTCCACCTGGGCCACGCCTTCCAGGTGACGCTGATGGACGCCCTCACCCGCCGCAAGCGGATGCAGGGCTTCGAGACGCTGTGGCTGCCCGGCATGGACCACGCCGGTATCGCCACCCAGAACAAGGTGGAGCAGCAGCTCGGCGAGGAGGGCACGTCCCGCCACGACATCGGCCGGGAGGCGTTCACCGAGCGCGTCTGGCAGTGGAAGGAAGAGTACGGCGGCCGCATCCTCGGCCAGCTGCGCCGCCTGGGCGCGGGCCTGGACTGGTCGCGCGAGCGGTTCACCATGGACGAGGGCCTCTCCCGTGCCGTCCAGAAGATCTTCAAGGACCTGTACGACGACGGCCTGATCTACCGCGCCGAGCGGATCATCAACTGGTGCCCGCGCTGCCTCACCGCCATCTCGGACATCGAGGTGGACTACCAGGAGGACGACGGCGAGCTCGTCTCCCTGAAGTACGGCGAGGGCGACGAGACCCTGGTCGTCGCCACCACCCGGGTCGAGACGATGCTCGGTGACACCGCCGTCGCGGTCCACCCCGACGACGAGCGGTACGCCCACCTCATCGGCAAGCGGATCAAGCTCCCGCTCACCGACCGCACCATCCCGGTGGTCCCCGACACCCACGTCGACCCGGAGTTCGGCACCGGCGCCGTCAAGGTGACCCCGGCGCACGACCCGAACGACTTCGCGATCGGCCGGCGCCACGATCTGGAGTCCCTCACGGTCATGGACGAGCGCGGGGTCATCACCGTGCCCGGCCCCTTCCAGGGCCTGGACCGCTTCGAGGCCCGCTCCGCCATCGTCGCCGCGCTGCGCGAGCAGGGCCGGGTCGTCGCCGAGAAGCGTCCGTACGTCCACTCCGTCGGCCACTGCTCCCGCTGCAGGACCACCATCGAGCCGCGGCTCTCGCTCCAGTGGTGGGTCAAGGTCGAGACGCTCGCCCGGGCCGCCGGTGACGCGGTCCGCGACGAGCGGGTCGTCCTGCACCCCAAGGAGATGGAGAAGCGGTACTTCGACTGGGTCGACAACCTCAACGACTGGTGCATCTCGCGCCAGCTGTGGTGGGGCCACCGCATCCCCGTCTGGTACGGCCCGGACGGCGAGGTCGTCTGCCTCGGCCCCGACGACGAGCCGCCGACCGGCGAGGGCTGGGTCCAGGACGAGGACGTCCTCGACACCTGGTTCTCCTCGGGCCTGTGGCCGTTCTCCACGCTCGGCTGGCCCGAACAGACCCCGGACCTGGAGAAGTTCTACTCCACGGACGTCCTGGTCACCGGCCACGACATCATCTTCTTCTGGGTCGTGAGGATGATGATGTTCGGTCTGTACGCGATGGACGGCGAGGTCCCGTTCAGGACGGTCGCCCTCACCGGTCTGGTCCGCGACGAGTTCGGCAAGAAGATGTCGAAGTCCAACCCGAACGCCGTCGACCCGATCGACTGGATGGACGCGTACGGCTCCGACGCCGTCCGCTTCACCCTGGCCAACGGCGCCAACCCCGGCGCCGACGTGCCGATCGGCGAGGACTGGGTCAAGGCGTCCCGCAACTTCGCCAACAAGATCTGGAACGCCACCCGCTTCGCCCTGATGAACGGTGCGACGGTCGAGGGCCCCCTCCCGGACCCGTCGGCGATGACCGCCACCGACCGGTGGATTCTCTCCCGCCTCAACGAGACCGTCGCCGACGTCGACCGGTACTACGACGACTTCCAGTTCGCCAAGATCTCCGACGCGCTCTACCACTTCGCGTGGGACGAGGTCTTCGACTGGTACGTCGAGCTGTCGAAGACGACGTTCTTCGCGGGCGGCGAGCAGGCCAAGGTCTCCGGCCGGGTCCTGGGCGAGGTCCTCGACGTCACCCTGCGGCTGCTCCACCCGATCGTCCCGTTCGTCACGGAGACGCTCTGGACCACGCTGACCGGCGGCGAGTCCGTCGTCATCGCGGAGTGGCCGAAGGACTCCGGCTTCCGCGACGAGGCGGCCGAGAAGGAGATCGAGCTGGTCCAGCAGGTCGTCACCGAGGTCCGCCGCTTCAAGGGCGACCAGGGGCTCAAGCCCGGCCAGCGGGTCCCGGCCGAGCTGACCCTGACCGGCACCGCCCTGGCGCCCCACGAGCCGGCCATCCGCCAGCTGCTGCGCCTGGAGGCGGCCGGGGACGGCTTCGCCGCCACTGCCTCGCTCCCGGTCGCCGGGGCCACCGTCGCCCTGGACCTGTCCGGCACGATCGACGTCCCGGCCGAGCGCAAGCGCCTCACCAAGGACCTGGAGGCCGCGCGCAAGGAGAAGGCCCAGGCCGAGGGCAAGCTCGGCAACGAGGCGTTCCTCGCCAAGGCCCCGGACAACGTGGTCGACAAGATCCGCGGCAGGCTCGCCAAGGCCGAGGCCGACATCGAGCGGATCTCCGCCCAGCTGGCGGCCCTCCCGCAGAGCTGATCAGCTGACCGGCGAAGCCCCCGCACCCCCGGCCGACCGGGGATGCGGGGGCTTCCCCGTACGACCGCTCCGTACGGTGGCGGGCGCTGCGCGCGATGCCGGGGCCCATCCGTAGACTGGGCCCCGTGAGTGAGCCCCGCCCTTCAGACCGGCACGACGCGTCCGAGCCCGACGACACCTTCGCGGAGATCGTCGGCGAAGAGACCCAGCGCGACCCCGACCTGGCGGTGATCGAGGCCGGGAGCCGCACCCTGCGCACCTACGGGGGCGCCCCCCAGGCCGACGCGGTCCCCGCCCGGCCCGCCGATCCCGAGACCGACCGGGCGCTGCGCGCGGTGGAGCAGGAGCTCGCCGGACGCTGGGGCGAGACCAAGCTCGAGCCCTCCGTCACCCGCATCGCCGCCCTGATGGACGTGCTCGGCGAGCCGCAGCGCGCCTACCCCTCGATCCACATCACCGGCACGAACGGCAAGACCTCCACGGCCCGCATGATCGAGGCCCTGCTCAACGCCTTCGAGCTGCGCACCGGCCGGTACACCTCGCCGCACGTCCAGTCGATCATCGAGCGGATCAGCCTCGACGGCTCCCCGATCGCACCCGAGCGCTTCATCGAGACGTACGGGGACGTCAAGCCGTACGTCGAGATGGTCGACGCCCAGCAGCCCTACCGGCTCTCCTTCTTCGAGGTGCTCACCGGCATGGCGTACGCGGCCTTCGCCGACGCGCCCGTCGATGTGGCGGTCGTCGAGGTCGGCATGGGCGGCACCTGGGACGCGACCAACGTCATCGACTCCACGGTCGCCGTCGTCACCCCGATCTCGCTGGACCACACCGACCGGCTCGGCAGCACGCCCGCCGAGATCGCGGGGGAGAAGTCCGGGATCATCAAGCAGGGCGCGACCGTGATCCTGGCGCAGCAGCCGGTGGACGCGGCGCAGGTGATGCTGAAGAAGGCCGTCGAGGTCGATGCCACGGTGGCCCGCGAGGGCATGGAGTTCGGCGTCACCTCCCGCGAGGTCGCGGTCGGCGGCCAGCTGCTCACCCTGCGCGGGCTCGGCGGCGAGTACGAAGAGATCTTCCTCCCGCTGTACGGGGCCCACCAGGCGCACAACGCGGCCGTCGCGCTCGCCGCCGTGGAGGCGTTCTTCGGGATCGGCGCCGAGCAGGCCCGCTCCCTCGACATCGAGGCGATCCGCAAGGCGTTCGCCTCGGTGGTCTCGCCCGGCCGTCTGGAGGTCGTGCGCTCCAGCCCGACCGTCGTCCTGGACGCCGCGCACAACCCGGCGGGAGCCAGGGCGGCGGCGGACGGGATCTCCGAGGCGTTCAGCTTCTCCCGGCTGATCGGCGTGGTCGGCACCAGCGGCGACAAGGACGTGCGCGGGCTCCTCGAAGCCTTCGAGCCGATCTTCGCCGAGATCGTCGTCACGCAGAACTCCACCGACCGCGCGATGGACGCGGACGAGCTGGCCGCCCTCGCCGTCGAGGTCTTCGGCGACGACCGGGTCCAGGTCGAACCGCGTCTCGACGACGCGCTGGAGGCGGCGATCACGCTGGCCGAGGAGGACGACGAGTACGCGGGCGCCGGGGTCCTGGTGACCGGATCAGTGATCACGGTCGGCGAGGCCCGGCTGCTTCTGGGAAGGGGCTGAGAAGCCGGATGCGTACGCTCTGCGCCTCGACACTGCTCGGTGAGTTCTTCGTCATCGGCTTCGCCGGGCTGGTCGCGATGAAGCTGGACGACCTCTCGATGGCCACGGTCTGGACCGTCTGCGGGGTCGGCATGGCGCTCTCCCTGCTGCTCTGCGGGATGATCACCCGGCCCGGCGGCATCCAGCTCGGCTGGGCGCTCCAGGTCGCACTGGTCCTCAGCGGCTTCGTGGTGCCGACGATGTTCATCCTCGGCCTGGTCTTCGGCGGACTGTGGTGGGCCTCCGTGCACTACGGCGGCAAGATCGACGAGGCCAAGGCCCGCTGGGCGGAACAGCAGGAGCAGCAGGCCCGGCAGGAGACCGGCGAGGCCACGGCCTGACGTGACGGCAGGTGCCCGGGGCGCGAAGGTGACCCTGAGTGAACCCGGGCGCAGACCCGTCTCCGTACCCCTGTAATCTCGCCTCACCGCACCCGTATGCCTGCAAGGAGCCGCACATGACTCAGCGCACCCTCGTCCTGCTCAAGCCCGACGCGGTCCGCCGCGGACTGATCGGCGAGATCGTCGGCCGTATCGAGCGCAAGGCGGACTGGCGGATCACCGCGCTGGAGCTGCGCACCCTGGACCACGACACGCTGGAGCAGCACTACGGCGAGCACAAGGGCCGGCCGTTCTACGAGCCGCTCATGGAGTTCATGGCCTCCGGCCCGGTCGTCGCTCTGGTGGCCGAAGGTGAGCGGGTCATCGAGGGCGTCCGCGCCCTGGCCGGCCCCACCGACCCGATCGCCGCCGCGCCCGGGTCGATCCGCGGTGACTTCGGCACGATCACCCGGGAGAACCTCATCCACGCCTCGGACTCGCAGGAGTCCGCAGAGCGAGAACTGAAGCTTTTCTTTCCGGGACTTTCCTGACCCGATCGGCCAAACAGCGCTGCCTGGCGGGGGCGACCGAAGTAATTCGGTCGCCCCTCGGCATAGGGTTCCCTCTCGCGGGAACGCATCCCTCCGACGTAACGTCACCATGGGTGGAACGGGCACCCGTTCCGCTCACAATGGCGAAGGACCCTCGCGCTGTGTCCGTGCATACGGCACTACGATGGAAGCTTCCACGCCCGCAGCGCCAACCTCGCCTACCAGAACAAGCCATCATCGCTTCCTGGGAAGGCCCGACGCATCCTCATGGGGAACAAGGGGAACTCAATGTCGTTCATCGGCCGTGACATGGCTATCGACCTCGGGACTGCCAACACGCTGGTGTACGTCAGGGGGCGCGGCATCGTCCTGAACGAGCCGTCCGTCGTGGCCATCAACACCAACACCGGCGGCATTCTGGCGGTCGGCTCCGAGGCCAAGAAGATGATCGGGCGCACGCCGGGCAACATCGTCGCCGTGCGGCCCCTGAAGGACGGCGTGATCGCCGACTTCGAGATCACGGAGCGGATGCTCCGCTACTTCATCCTCAAGATCCACAAGCGCCGCTATCTGGCCCGCCCCCGGGTCGTCGTCTGCGTGCCCTCCGGTATCACCGGGGTCGAGCGCCGCGCCGTCATCGAGGCATCGACCCAGGCCGGGGCGCGTCAGGTGCACATCATCGAGGAGCCCATGGCCGCGGCCATCGGCTCCGGTCTGCCGGTCCACGAGGCCACGGGCAACATGGTCGTGGACATCGGCGGCGGCACCACCGAGGTCGCGGTCATCTCGCTCGGCGGCATCGTCACCGCCCAGTCGATCCGGACCGCCGGTGACGAGCTGGACAACGCGATCATCCAGCACATCAAGAAGGAGTACTCGCTCCTCCTCGGTGAGCGGACCGCCGAACAGATCAAGATCACGATCGGTTCCGCGTACGACATGGACAAGGACGAGCACACCGAGATCCGCGGCCGCGACCTGGTCTCCGGGCTGCCCAAGACGGTCGTCATCTCGGCCGCCGAGGTCCGCAAGGCCATCGAGGAGCCGGTCAACGCCATCGTCGACGCCGTGAAGACGACGCTCGACAAGTGCCCGCCCGAGCTCTCCGGCGACATCATGGACCGGGGCATCGTCCTCACCGGCGGCGGCGCCATGCTGCGCGGTCTGGACGAGCGGCTGCGCCGCGAGACGGGCATGCCGATCCATATCGCCGAGGACCCGCTCGACTCCGTGGCGCTCGGCTCCGGCAAGTGCGTCGAGGAGTTCGAGGCGCTCCAGCAGGTGCTGGACGCACAGCCCCGACGGTAGGAACGCGACGATCCGACGGGCGGAACCTGCGGGTCCGCCCGTCGGATCGTTGATATAGATCGTGTCGTACGGGTGCGGTCGCACCGGCCCGGCCGTACGGACACGGACACACAGGCACGAACATTCCGACGAGGAAGGCACGGCCGCCGCACGTGAGGGACACACGAGAGAGCCGGCTGCTCCTGGTGCTGCTGATCGCCATCGCATTCGCCCTGATCACGGTGGATATCCGAGGCGGCGAAGGCTCACCGGTCGACGGCGCACGGCAGGCCGCGGCCACGGTCTTCGGACCGGTGGAGAACGGCGTCGCGGCCGTGGTCGACCCGGTGGGCAACGCCATAGGGGCGGTCCGGGACTCCGGCCGACGGCACGACCGGATCTCCGCCCTGGAGCAGGAGAACGCCGCGCTGAAGGCGAAGCTCGGCAGCGACGACCGCAACAACAGCCGCGTCCGCCAGCTCGACGCCATGCTGAAGAACGCGGGTGCCGGGCAGTACTCCATCAAGGGCGCCCAGGTCATCGCCATAGGAGCGGCCCAGGGCTTCTCCTGGACGATCACCATCGACGCGGGCTCCGACGACGGCATCCGCCGCGACATGACCGTCCTCAACGGGGAGGGTCTGGTCGGCCGGGTCACCACCGTCGGCCCGAGCACCTCGACGGTCCTGCTCGCCAGCGACCCGGGCTTCACCGTCGGCACCCGGATGGAGAAGACCGACGAGCTCGGCTTCGCCACCGGCCAGGGCTCGCGCCCGCTCTCGGTCCAGTTCCTCAACGGCAAGGCCAAGGTGAAGACGGGCGACCGGCTCGTCACCTTCGGCTCCAGCAAGGACAAGCCCTTCGTGCCCGGCGTCCCGGTCGGCGAGGTCGTCCGTGTCGACCCCGCGGGCGGCGCGCTGACCCGGACGGTCCATGTGAAGCCGTACGTCGGGTTCACCAAGCTCGACATCGTCGGCGTCGTCGTCCAGGCCCCGCGCTCGGACCCCCGCGACGCGGTCCTGCCGAAGCAGCCCGCCAGGACGAAGCCGAAGCCGACCCCCACGGTCACCGTCACCGTCCAGCCCAACGGCGATCTGGTCGACGGCTCGGGCAAGGTCGTCGGCAACATCAACGAGAACCAGGGCGACGGCACGGCGGCAGGCGACCAGCAGGGCAACGCCCAGCAGCCCGGCAACCAGCAGCCCGACAACGCGGCAAACGACCAGGAGTAGAGCTGATCCCCATGCGCCTCAACCGGACTCTGCTCTCCACCGCCCTGGTCGTCGTCGCCCTCGTCGTCCAGGTCTCCGTCCTCGCCCGCCTCCAGCTCCCCGGCGCCGTCCCCGACCTGCTGCTCCTCACGGTCCTCGGACTCGCCTTCGTGTACGGGCCCCTCAGCGGCTCGCTCATCGGCTTCGGCGCGGGCCTCCTCGCGGACCTCGCGCCCCCCGCCGACCACGCCGCCGGGCGCTACGCCCTGGTCCTCTGCCTCATCGGCTACCTCGCGGGCCTGGCCCGGCCGGAGAACGGGCAGCTCAAGTCGGCCTTCGCCCCGATGGCCGTGGTGGTCGCCGCCGCGATCGGCTCGACCCTGCTGTACGCGGGCGTCGGCGCCCTCGTCGACGACACGGCCGCCCGCCATGTGGGCCTGGGCAGCCTGCTGTTCACCGCCGCGATCTACGACCTGCTGCTGGCCCCCTTCACCGTGCCGCTGATCATGGCGCTGGCCAGACGCACCGAGAACGACCCGGTCTCCGAGGCCGCCGGTGGCGGCAACGACGTCGCCGCGGGCTGGCTCGCCTCCGGCACCGGCCTGCGGATCGGCAACCAGCGCGGCGGCCTGCGTATGAAGGCCGCCCGCAACCGCGCCGCCCGCGCGGGCCGCATCAAGGGGGTCAAGCGCCTGTGAAGCCGTACGCGACGAAGGCCACCACCGGGGGCGCCCCGTGAGCAATATCCCCGAGACCGGGCGGACCCAGCGGGTCCAGATCCGGCTCATCGTCATCCAGGTCCTCGTCTTCTCCCTGCTCCTCACCCTCGGCGGCCGCCTCTGGTACCTCCAGATCCGCAACGGCGAGGAGTACACCACCAAGGCGGCGGGCAACGGCGTCCAGCAGGTCGTCCAGCCCGCCGTGCGCGGCTCGATCCTCGACGCGCGGGGCGTTCCGCTCGCCGACAACGAGACCCGGCTCGTCGTCTCCGCGAGCCGTACCGAGCTGCTGAAGATGAAGGACGACGGCGTCGGCGTCCTCACCCGGCTCGCCGAGGTCCTGGACATGAAGCCCGAGGACGTCCGGGACAAGGTCCGCCTCTGCGACTCCAAGACCCCCCAGCCCTGCTGGAACGGCTCGCCCTACCAGCCGATCCCGGTCACCGACGAGGCCACCACCCAGCAGGCCCTCCAGATCCGCGAGCGCGCCGAGGACTTCCCCGGCATCACCGCCGAACCCACCGCCGTACGCCGCTACGCCGCACCCGGCAAGGCGAAGACCGCGCAGGTCCTCGGCTACCTCTCGCCCGTCACCGACGAGGAGATCCAGAAGGCGCTGGACGGCCCCTCGCCCTATCTGCGCTCCGACCAGGTCGGCCGCTCGGGCCTGGAGCGCACGTACGACAAGGAGCTGCGCGGCAAGGCGGGCGTCACCCGGTACGAGGTCGACAACCTCGGCCGGGTCATGGGCGAGGCGGAGAACGACCCCGCGGTGCCCGGCTCCAACCTGATCACCAGCCTCGACGCCCGGGTCCAGGCGGTCGCGGAGTACGAGCTCGCCCAGGCGATGAAGACCGTCCGCCAGGAGACCGACAAGATCACCGGCCGTAAGTACGAGGCCGACTCCGGGGCCGTCGTCGTCATGGAGTCCCGTACGGGCCGCATCGTCTCGATGGCCTCCCAGCCCGACTACGACCCCAACGACTGGGTCGGCGGGATCTCCGGCAAGCAGTACGCCAAGCTCACCAGCAAGAAGTCGAACTACCCGCTGCTCAACCGGGGCATCCAGGGCCAGGCACCGGCCGGCTCCGTCTTCAAGATCGTCTCGGCGAGCGCCGCCGTGCGGGCCGGTTACCCCTTCGACGGCCGCTACGACTGCAGCAGCTCCTACAGCCTCGGCAGCCAGACCTTCGCGAACTTCGAGTCCAAGGGGCACGGCCCCATCACCCTCGGCGACGCGCTCAAGTACTCCTGCAACACCGTCTTCTACCGGCTCGGCCACCAGGAGTGGTCGCGGGACGGCGGCATAAAGCCGAGGAAGGACGCCAAGAACTGGTTCTACACGACCGCCCGGGACTTCGGCCTCGGCTCCGAGACCGGCATCGACCTGCCGAACGAGGTCAAGGGCCGCATCCCGGACCGGGACTGGAAGCAGAACTTCTGGAACGCGAACAAGGACGCCTGGTGCAAGGAGGGCAAGAAGGGCGGTACGTACGTGCAGCAGATCGCCTACGAGAACTGCCTGGAGGGCAACCAGCTCAAGGCGTACGACAGCATCAACTACTCCATCGGCCAGGGTGACGTCCTCGTCACCCCCATCCAGATGGCCACCGCCTATGCCGCGATCAGCAACGGCGGCACCCTCCACGCGCCCACGATCGGCAAGGCCGTGGTGAGCCCCGACGGCAGGACGGTCCAGGAGATCAAGCCCAAGGCCCAGGGCAAGCTGCCCGTCGACGCCAAGACCGTCAAGGACCTCGACAAGGGCCTGCGTGCCGTGGTCGAGCCCGGCGGCACGGCGGCCTGGCGGTTCGGCGGCTGGCCGCAGGACAAGATCCCGATGCGCGCCAAGACCGGTACGGCCCAGGTCTACGGCAAGCAGACCACCTCGTGGTTCGCCACCTACACCGACGACTACACGATCGTCATGACGATCTCCCAGGGCGGCACCGGCTCCGGCGCCTCCGGGCCCGCCGTCCGCAAGATCTACGACGCGCTCTACGGCCTCGACGAGCAGGGCAACCAGGACCTGAAGAGGGCCCTGCTGCCCAAGCCGCAGACGAAGCTGCCGAAGATCCAGCCCGACGGCTCGATCCACGCCCCGAAGATCAAGCCGTACGACCCCCGGCCGGTCCAGCCGGAGGGCGAGCAGGCCGACCCCGAGTTCCTGGTGCCGCAGCCCGCGGGCCAGCCCGGACTCACCGGCTCTCCGGCCACCACCGGGAGGCGGCCCTGATGGCAGGTGGCTTCTCGGTCTCCCGTTACGCCCCCGAGCAGGGCTCCTGGGCCAAGCTGACCGCCCGCGACTCCCTCGTACGGCGGCTGGACTGGCCGCTGCTCGGAGCCGCGCTCGCGCTCTCCCTGCTCGGCTCGCTGCTCGTCTGGTCCGCGACCCGCAACCGCGACCACCTCACCCAGGGCGACCCGTACTTCTTCCTCTTCCGGCACGTCCTGAACACCGGCATCGGCATCGCCCTGATGATCGGTACGATCTGGCTCGGCCACCGCACCCTGCGCGGGGCCGTCCCGGTCCTCTACGGCATCTCGGTGCTGCTGGTCCTCGCCGTCCTCACCCCGCTCGGCACCACCGTCAATGGTGCCCACGCGTGGATCAAGCTCCCGGCGGGCTTCTCGATCCAGCCCTCCGAGTTCACGAAGATCACGATCATCCTCGGGATGGCGATGATCCTCGCCTCCCGGGTCGACGCGGGAGACCAGGCCCACCCCGACCACCGGTCCGTCGCCAAGGCGCTGGCCCTCGCCGCGATCCCCATGGGCGTCGTCATGCTGATGCCGGACCTCGGCTCGGTGATGGTGATGGCCGTGATCGTGCTCGGCGTCCTGCTGGCCTCCGGCGCCTCCAACCGCTGGGTCTTCGGCCTCCTCGGCACGGGCGCCGCCGGGGCGGTGGCCGTCTGGCAGCTCGGCCTGCTCGACGACTACCAGATCGCCCGCTTCGCCGCCTTCGCCAACCCGGCGCTCGACCCGGCGGGCGTCGGCTACAACACCAACCAGGCCCGCATCGCGATCGGCTCCGGCGGACTCACCGGCACCGGGCTCTTCCAGGGCACCCAGACCACCGGCCAGTTCGTTCCCGAGCAGCAGACCGACTTCGTCTTCACCGTCGCCGGTGAGGAGCTGGGCTTCCTCGGCGCCGGACTGATCATCGTCCTGCTCGGGGTCGTCCTCTGGCGCGCCTGCCGCATCGCCCGCGAGACGACCGAGCTCTACGGCACGATCGTCGCCGCGGGCATCATCGCCTGGTTCGCCTTCCAGTCCTTCGAGAACATCGGCATGACGCTCGGCATCATGCCGGTGGCCGGTCTGCCGCTGCCCTTCGTCTCCTACGGAGGGTCATCGATGTTCGCCGTCTGGGTGGCGATCGGACTGCTCCAGTCGATCAGGGTGCAGCGCCCGATGTCCGCCTGAGCCGTACCCGCGCGGGTACTGAACCGGGCCCGCGCGGGTAGGTGTCCGTACATGGCGGACACCAAGCGCGAGATCGAGCGGAAGTACGAGGCCACCGACGCCGCCCGGCTGCCCGACCTGAGCCGGGTGGCCGGGGTCGGCCGGGTCGAGGACCGGGGCGTGGTGGAGCTGGACGCCGTCTACTACGACACCGCCGGCCTCCGCCTCGCCGCCGACTCCCTCACCCTCCGCCGCAGGACCGGCGGGGACGACGAGGGCTGGCACCTGAAGTTCCCCGTCGCCACCGGCATCCGGGACGAGCTCCACGAACCCCTGAGCGACACCCTCCCGCGCTCCTTCGCCGCCCTGCTCCGCTCCCGCCTCCGCCACGACGAGCCCGCCCCCGTGGTCCGGCTGCTCTCCTCCCGTGCCCTCCAGCACCTCACGGACCCCGACGGCGCCCTCCTCGCCGAGGTCAGCGTCGACACGGTCTGCGCCGAACGGCTGGCGGGGGAGGGGACCGGCACCACCGCCACCTGGACCGAGATCGAGGTCGAGCTCGCCGACGACGGCGACCCCGCCTTCCTGGACGCGGTCGGGAAACGGCTGCGCAAGGCCGGGGTGCGCCCCTCGGAGTCCGGGTCGAAGCTGGCCAGGGCGCTGGCGGAGACCACCCCCGTACGCGAGGAGAAGGGGCGGAGGAAGGAGGCCCCGCAGACCGCCGGGGACCACGTCCTCGCCTACGTACGCAAGCAGATCCGCACCATCGTCGACCTCGACCCCGCCGTCCGCCGCGACCTGCCCGACTCCGTGCACAAGATGCGCGTGGCGACCCGGCGGCTGCGCAGCGCCTTCAAGACGTACCGCGCGATCCTGGACCGCGGGGCCACCGACCCCGTCGGCAGCGAGCTGAAGTGGCTCGCCGGTGAGCTGGGCGTCGACCGTGACCAGGAGGTCCTGGACGAGCGGCTGTCCACCCGGATCGAGGGGCTCCCCGGCACCCTGGTCCTCGGGCCCGTACGCGGTCGGCTCCAGGTCTGGTCGGCCGCCCGCCGCACCGGATCGCGCCGCCGGATCATCGACGTACTGGACGGGAAGCGCTACCTCGATCTGCTGGACACCCTGGACGCGCTGAGCGCCGACCCGCCGCTGCGCTCCGCCGCCTCCCGCGCCCCCGGAAAGGCCCTGCCCCGCGCGGTGCTCAAGGACTACAGGAAGCTCGCGCGCCGCATGGACCACGCCCTGGAGCAGCCGCCCGGACCCGGGCGGGACGAGGCGATGCACGAGGCCCGCAAGGCCGCCAAGCGCACCCGGTACGCGGGCGAGGCCGCCCGCCCCGCCCTCGGAAAGCCCGCCAAGCGGTTCGCCAAGCGGGTGAAGGCCGTGCAGTCCCTCCTGGGCGACCACCAGGACAGCGTGGTCGCCCGCGAGGCCCTGCGCACCCTCGCCGTCCAGTCCCACGCGGCCGGGGAGACCGCGTTCACCTGGGGACTCCTGTACGGACACGAGGAGGCGACGGCCGACCGGCGGGAGCGCGAGCTGCCCGAGGTCTGGGAGCGCGCCTCCGATCCCGTACTGCGGGCGGATCTGAAGCACTGAGACGCGGGGTACGCTGGATGGTCACCCCTGCCGGCTCACGAAGGTTCGCGAGATGTCTGCCGCATCGGTCTTCCCACAGCTCGAAGCTCTGCTCCCGCATGTGCAGAAGCCCATCCAGTACGTCGGCGGTGAGCTGAACTCCACCGTCAAGGACTGGGACAGCTGTGACGTCCGCTGGACCCTGATGTACCCCGACGCCTACGAGGTCGGGCTGCCCAACCAGGGCGTCATGATCCTCTACGAGGTACTCAACGAGCGCGAGGGCGTCCTCGCGGAGCGCACGTACAGCGTCTGGCCGGACCTCGAAGAGCTGATGCGCGAGCACAACGTGCCGCAGTTCACCGTGGACAGCCACCGCCCCGTCGGCGCGTTCGACGTCTTCGGGCTCAGCTTCTCCACCGAGCTCGGCTACACCAACATGCTCACCGCCCTGGACCTGGCGGGCATCCCGCTGGAGTCCAAGGACCGCACGGTGGACCACCCGATCGTCCTCGCGGGCGGCCACGCGGCCTTCAACCCCGAGCCGATCGCGGACTTCATCGACTGCGCGGTCATCGGCGACGGCGAGCAGGCCGTCCTGGAGATCACCGAGATCATCCGCGCGTGGAAGGCCGAGGGCCGCCCCGGCGGCCGTGACGAGGTGCTGTTCCGGCTCTCCAAGACCGGTGGCGTCTATGTCCCGCGCTTCTACGACGTGGAGTACCTCCCCGACGGCCGCATCGGGCGTGTCGTGCCCAACCGGTCCGGTGTGCCGTGGCGCGTCTCCAAGCACACCGTCATGGACCTCGACGAGTGGCCCTACCCCAAGCAGCCCCTCGTCCCGCTCGCGGAGACCGTGCACGAGCGGATGTCCGTGGAGATCTTCCGCGGCTGCACCCGCGGCTGCCGTTTCTGCCAGGCCGGCATGATCACGCGCCCCGTGCGGGAGCGAAGCATCACCGGCATCGGCGAGATGGTCGACAAGGGGCTCAAGGCGACCGGCTTCGAGGAGGTCGGCCTGCTCTCGCTCTCCTCCGCCGACCACAGCGAGATCGGTGACATCGCCAAGGGGCTCGCGGACCGCTACACCGAGGACAAGGTCGGCCTCTCGCTGCCCTCCACCCGCGTCGACGCGTTCAACGTGGACCTGGCCAACGAGCTCACCCGCAACGGCCGCCGCTCCGGCCTCACCTTCGCCCCCGAAGGCGGTTCCGAGCGGATGCGCAAGGTCATCAACAAGATGGTCTCGGAGGAGGACCTGATCCGGACGGTGGCCACCGCGTACGGCAACGGCTGGCGCCAGGTGAAGCTGTACTTCATGTGCGGCCTGCCCACCGAGACCGACGAGGACGTCCTCCAGATCGGTGACATGGCGGTCAACGTCATCGCCAAGGGCCGCGAGGTCTCCGGCCAGAACGACATCCGCTGCACGGTCTCCATCGGCGGCTTCGTGCCCAAGCCGCACACCCCCTTCCAGTGGGCCCCGCAGCTGAGCGCCGAGGAGACCGACGCCCGGCTGAAGAAGCTCCGGGACAAGATCCGCGGCGACAAGAAGTACGGCCGCTCCATCGGCTTCCGCTACCACGACGGCAAGCCCGGTGTGGTCGAGGGCCTGCTCTCGCGCGGCGACCGGCGCGTCGGCTCCGTCATCCGCGCGGTCTACGAGTCGGGCGGCCGGTTCGACGGCTGGCGCGAGCACTTCAGTTACGACCTCTGGATGACCTGCGCGGACAAGACGCTCCCCGAGTACGGCGTCGACGTCGACTGGTACACCACCCGCGAGCGCACCTACGAGGAGGTCCTGCCCTGGGACCACCTGGACTCCGGCCTGGACAAGGAATGGCTCTGGGAGGACTGGCAGGACGCGCTGGACGAGACCGAGGTCGAGGACTGCCGCTGGACCCCCTGCTTCGACTGCGGTGTCTGCCCGCAGCTCGACCTGGACATCCAGATCGGCCCGACCGGCAAGAAGCTGCTGCCGCTGAGCGTGGTGAACAAGTAGTCACGTTCCCTTCCTGACGTTTCGGCGGGCCCGGTCCGGCAACCACGGACCGGGCCCGCCGCGTCTTCCGTGGCATGGACGACAGCGAGAACCAGCCACGGGACCGGTACGCGTCCGAGACCGCCCTCACCCGGGCGATCAGGATTCCGGTGCGCGTCGTGGTGCTGGTCGTGGTCCTGCCGGTCCGCATGGTCTGGGACCTGCTCGCCGCCGGATGGCACGCCCTCGACCGGTCCGTGCTGCCCCCGGTCCGGCGGGCGCTGGCGGCGGCGGCCGGTGCGCTGGGGCGGGGCCTGGAGTGGCTGTTCGGCGGTACCGGCCGGGCGGTGGGGTGGCTCATCGCCACCCTGGTGCTGATCCCCCTGAGGTGGCTGTACACCTCGGTCCTCACCCCGCTGGGCCGTGCCGCCCTCTGGCTCGCCACCGCCCTGTGGCGGTACGTGCTGGTCCCGGTGGCGCGCTACGGCATCGCGGCCCCGGCGGTGTGGCTGTACGGGGCCGCCCTCACCCCGCTGGGCCACGCGCTGCGCCTGCTCGGCACGGCCGTCCTGGTCCCGGCGGCCCTCGCTCTGGTGGCCGGGCCGGCCTGGCTCTTCACCATGCTGCTCGTCCGCCCGGTCGTGGGCCTGTGGCGGTACGTCCTCGTCCCGGCGGTGCGGTACGGCGTGGTCGTGCCGCTGGTGTGGCTGTACGGGGCCGTCCTCGCCCCGGTCGGCCGGGAGATCGCGGAGGCCGCCGAGGTCGCCTGGCGGATCGCCGGATACCTCTCGCGGGCGGTGGGCCGGGGCATCGCCTGGCTCTTCCGGCACCTGATCGGCGTACCGGCGGCCTGGGCCTACCGCACGGTGTGCGTCCCGGTCGGCCACGTCGTCCGGGACGCCCTGTGGGCCCCGGCCCGACGCGCCGCCGCCGAGGCGGGCCGGGCCGCCCGCTCAGCCCTCGCCACCGCCCGGGAAACCGTGCGGCAGGCCCGCCGCGACGCCTGGCACGCCCTGACCGGAGGGACGGGCAGGGCGCGGTCCGGGGAACCGCGGGGGGTGCCTGCGCGTACTCTGGGTAGTACAACGACTGTCCCCAGCGCGGCGCAGGCGTCCGAGACCTCCCTGCCTGGCGAGAAACTCGTCAAGCGGGCGTGAGCCGGAGCGGCACCCCGGGGACCACCCCGTATTTCGTGGGCGGCGCTCCCCGGCGCCCGCCCCGCACCGAGGAGAAGAACCACTGGGCAAGCGACAGCCCGAAGGCCCGCCGCCCGCACCGGCAGTGCAGCGCATCCGTTTGCGCTACACCAAGCGCGGCCGCCTCCGGTTCACCAGTCACCGCGACTTCCAGCGGGCCTTCGAGCGGGCACTGCGCCGCTCCGAGGTGCCGATGGCGTACTCGGCGGGCTTCACCCCGCACCCCAAGGTCTCCTACGCCAATGCCGCCCCCACCGGCACGGGCAGCGAGGCCGAGTTCCTGGAGATCGCCCTCACCGAGGCGCGCGACCCCGACCTCCTGCGCGAGCTGCTCGACAACTCGCTGCCGGACGGTCTCGACATCACCGACGCGGTGGAGGCCCGCACCTCCGGCCTCGCCGAGCGGCTGACCGCCTCCGTCTGGGAGCTGCGCCTGGACGGCGTCGACCCCGACGAGGCCCGCACGGCCGTGGCCGCGTTCAACGCCGCCGAGGCCGTCGAGGTCCAGCGCAAGGCGAAGAACGGCATCCGGACCTTCGACGCCCGTGCCGCCGTCGCCGGTCTGGAGGCCCTTGATCCACCGGCTGATAGGCCGGGGGACAGGCCCTGTGCGATACTGCGGCTGGTTGTTCGGCACGTGACACCTGCCGTGCGACCCGACGACGTCCTGTCCGGTCTCCGCGCTGTGGCCGACCTGGCGCCGCCCGTCCCCGCCGCGGTGACGAGGCTGGCGCAGGGGCTCTTCGACGAGGAGTCCGGCACGGTGACCGACCCGCTCGCGCCCGACCGCGAGGCCGCCCCGACCGCACATCCCGCGGTCGCAGCAGCCGTCGCGACGGCGCCGGAAGGTGCAGGTTCCGCGTAGGGCGGTCGTTGTAGCGCAGCCCTCCGACTCGGGAGCCACCTGGGTCGGGCCGCGCACTGACCCAAATAAGACTTTCGCCAGGCCGTCCGCAACACCGCGTACGGAACCGGCGAGCCAGACATCAGCTCCCGTGCGGCGCCCGCGCCCCGGACGAGCGGTCCCGCACCCCTGCGGACCGTGCCGGACCGGACACAGACGCGGCGCCCGGGAGCACGACGGGAGAACCGCCCGCATGCCTCAGTCGAACGAGCCCGTTCCGCACGGGAACAACGAAGAGAACACCCCCGGGGACAAGCTGCCGCCGCGCCGCAGGCGCCGCGCCGCCTCCCGCCCGGCGGGCCCGCCCGGGGGCGCTGTGACCCCCGCCGCCGAGGACACCGCCGCACCGGCCGGCGGGACCGCCGCCGTGGAGACCCCGGCCGCCGCGCCCGAGCCTGTCGCGGAGACCGCGCCGCCCGCCCGTACACGCCGCCGCGCCGTGCGCAAGGCGACCGCGCCCGCAGGCGCTCCGGAGAGCGCCGAGGTGGTCGCCGAGGCCGCCGCTCCGGTGGCCGCCGCGACCGAGGCCGCCGCTGAGGAAGCCCCGGCCGAGGAGGCTCCGGCGCCCCGCACCCGCCGCCGCGCGGTCCGCAAGGCGACGGCTCCGGCCGGTGCCCCGCAGGCCGCCGAGGCCGTGGCGGTTGTCGAGACCCCGGCCGAGCCCCTCGCCGAGGCGGAGGAGGACGAGGAGCCGGTGGCCGAGGCCGTCGAGCCCGAGGCCGCCCCCGAGCCCCCGGCCCCGCGCCGCCGCCGCGTCTCCCGTAAGGCCACCGCGCCCGCCGGTGCGCCGCAGGCCGCCGAGGCCGCTGTGATCGTCGAGCCGGTCGCGTCCGCCGACCCCGAGGAGACGGTCGTCAAGGTCGAGATCCCCGAGGCCGCCGCGCCCGCCGCCGAAGCCCCGCGCGGCCGTACCCGCCGTCGTGCCT
Organism: Kitasatospora albolonga; assembly: GCA_002082585.1. NCBI lineage: Bacteria > Bacillati > Actinomycetota > Actinomycetes > Kitasatosporales > Streptomycetaceae > Kitasatospora > Kitasatospora albolonga. Next base: position 2,218,188 of record CP020563.1, on the reverse strand, counting down.
CCGCCCCGGCCGGTGCCCCGCAGGCCGCTGCTACGGAAGCTGTGAACGAGCCCGCGGTGGAGCCTTCTTCCGAGCCCGCCGAGGAGGCCCCGGCCCCGCGCGGCCGTCGCCGTGCCTCCCGTAAGGCCAGCGCCCCGGCCGGTGCCCCGCAGGTCACCGAGCCGGCCGCCGTGGAGGAGCCCGCCGGGGCCGGTGAGAGCCTGCCCGCCGCCGTCGCCGAGGAGCTCGCGGCCGAGGTGGAGGAGGTCGAGGAGGCCGCCCCGCGCGGACGCCAGCGCCGCCGGGCCACCGCTGCCGCCGGGACCCCCGAGTTCACCGCCCGGGCCGAGGAGCCGAGCCGCAAGGGCCGCCGCGCCGCGCGCCCCGCCGTCGCCGTGTTCCAGGCCCCGGTCTTCGCCGAGCCGATGTTCCAGACCCCCGAGACGGCGGCCGCCGCCGCTGCCGCGGCCGGTTCCTCCTCCCCGTACGACGAGGTCGAGGAGGCCGAGGAGCAGCAGCCCGCCGAGGCCGCCCAGAGCACCGCACCCGCCGAGGCCGCGCCGCAGGGCGGCTCGCGCCGCCGTCGCCGCCGCCGTGGTGAGGCCGCCGAGCCCGAGCAGACCGCCGCGCCCGCCGCCCCGGTGGAGGAGCCCGCCGATGAGGCCCCCGAGGCCGAGGCGGACGAGCACGAGGGCGAGGACACCGACGAGTACGGCGACCGCCCCTCGCGCCGCCGCCGTCGCGGTGGCCGCCGTCGCCGCCGTGGCGAGGCCAGTGACACGGACGAGGCCGAGCAGCAGCACGCCGACGAGGCGCCCGTGCCGTCCCGCGCCGAGGCCGAGGCTCCGGCCCAGGAGGCCGACGAGGAGGACGACGGCGACAACGACTCCGCCGCCTCCGGTTCGAGCAGCAGCCGTCGTCGCCGCCGTCGCCGTCGCCGCAGCGGCGAGGGTGCGGCCGAGACCGACAACGGCACGGACGACCCGGAGCGTACGGTCGTCAAGGTCCGCGAGCCCCGCAAGAAGGAGGAGCGCGAGCCGGGCACCGGCTTCGACGAGGTCCAGTCCATCAAGGGCTCGACCCGTATGGAGGCCAAGAAGCAGCGCCGCCGCGAGGGCCGCGAGCAGGGCCGCCGCCGCGTCCCGATCATCACCGAGGCCGAGTTCCTCGCCCGCCGCGAGGCCGTCGAGCGCGTGATGGTCGTCCGCCAGAGCGGCGAGCGCACCCAGATCGGCGTCCTCGAGGACAACGTGCTCGTCGAGCACTACGTCAACAAGGAGCAGGCCACCAGCTACGTCGGCAACGTCTACCTGGGCAAGGTGCAGAACGTCCTGCCCTCCATGGAGGCCGCCTTCGTCGACATCGGCAAGGGCCGCAACGCCGTCCTGTACGCCGGTGAGGTCAACTTCGAGGCGCTCGGCATGGCCCACGGGCCGCGCCGCATCGAGACCGCGCTCAAGTCCGGCCAGTCCGTCCTGGTCCAGGTGACCAAGGACCCGATCGGCCACAAGGGCGCCCGTCTGACGAGCCAGGTCTCCCTGCCCGGCCGCTACCTGGTGTACGTGCCCGAGGGCTCGATGACCGGGATCAGCCGCAAGCTCCCCGACACCGAGCGCTCCCGCCTCAAGACGATCCTCAAGAAGATCGTCCCCGAGGACGCGGGCGTCATCGTGCGCACCGCCGCCGAGGGCGCCAGCGAGGACGAGCTGCGCCGTGACGTCGAGCGGCTCCAGCAGCAGTGGGAGGACATCCAGAAGAAGGCGAAGGGCACCAGCGGCTCCAACGCGCCGACGCTGCTCTACGGCGAGCCGGACATGACCGTCCGGGTCGTCCGCGACATCTTCAACGAGGACTTCTCCAAGGTCATCGTCAGCGGTGACGACGCCTGGGAGACCATCCACGGTTACGTCTCGCACGTCGCGCCCGACCTCACCGAGCGGCTCTCCCGCTGGACCTCCGAGGTCGACGTCTTCGCGACGTACCGCATCGACGAGCAGCTGATGAAGGCGCTGGACCGCAAGGTCTACCTGCCCAGCGGCGGTTCGCTGGTGATCGACAAGACCGAGGCGATGGTCGTGGTCGACGTCAACACCGGCAAGTTCACCGGCCAGGGCGGCAACCTGGAGGAGACCGTCACCAGGAACAACCTGGAGGCGGCCGAGGAGATCGTGCGCCAGCTGCGGCTGCGCGACCTCGGCGGCATCGTCGTGGTCGACTTCATCGACATGGTGCTGGAGTCCAACCGGGACCTCGTCCTGCGCCGCCTCCTGGAGTGCCTGGGCCGCGACCGCACCAAGCACCAGGTGGCCGAGGTCACCTCGCTGGGCCTGGTCCAGATGACCCGCAAGCGGGTGGGCCAGGGGCTGCTGGAGTCCTTCTCCGAGACCTGCGTCCACTGCAACGGGCGCGGTGTGATCGTCCACATGGAGCAGCCGACGTCCGCCGGTGGCGGCGGTGGCGGCAAGAAGTCCAAGAAGCGCCGGGGCGGTGCGGGCCAGGACCACGAGCACGAGGACCACACGGCCGTCGAGCCTGCGGAGACGGAGGCCGAACTGGCCGCCGAGGTCGCCGCCCCGGTGGCGGTGGAGCCCGAGGTCACCGCCGACGAGGAGTTCTACAGCAGCCCGGCCGAGGCCGAGGCGGCTGCCTCGCGCCGTGGCCGCCGCAGGGCGTCCCGCAAGGCGTCGGCCCCGGCCGGTGCGCCGAAGGCCGAGGCTCCGGTGGCGGAGGCGTCCGCTCCGGTCGTTGAGGCGGAGCCGGAGCCGGTTGCCGACACGCCCGAGCCGCAGGCTCCGGAGGTTCCGGTTGCTGCTGAGGCTCCGGTGGCCCAGGAGGCCGCCGAGGTCCCCGAGGCCGCGCCCCAGGGCCGTACGCGCCGTCGCGCCACCCGGAAGGCGTCCGCCCCGGCGGGTTCGCCGAAGCAGGCCGAGCCCGCGGTGCCGGTGCAGCCCGCCGAGCCCGCCACGGAGCCGGTCGCCGTCGAGGACCCGGTCGTCGAGGCCGCTCCCGTACAGGAGACGCCCGCGACACCTGAGGTGCCTGAAACGCCCGAGGCGCCCGAGGCGCCTGAGGCGGAGGCCCCCAAGGAGGCCGCTCCGCCGCGTGCCCGGCGCCGGGTGACCCGTAAGGTCACCGCTCCGGCGGGTTCGCCCACCGGTGCGGAGGACACGGCGGTCGTCGTGGTCGAGGCGAAGGCACCTGAGGCCGACGCCCCGCAGGCCGACGCCCCGCAGGCCGACGCCCCGCAGGCCGACGCCCCGCAGGCGACGGCTCCGGAGGCTGGTGCGTCCGACGAAGCGGTCCCGGCGAAGAAGACGGCCCGCAAGGCCGCCGCCAAGAAGGCTCCGGCGAAGAAGGCGGTGGCCAAGAAGACGGCCGCCAAGAAGACCGCCGCGAAGAAGACGACGGCGAAGACGGCCGCCAAGAAGGCGACGAAGAAGACCGTCGCCGCCGAGCAGTCGTCGCCTTCCGTAACCGCTTCGACGCAGTCCACCGACGGGGACTCGTCGGGCAACTGACGAATCCGTAATCGGTCGTTCATTTTCCGTGGCCCGCTCCGATACTTTCGGGGCGGGCCACGCCCTTTGTTTCTGAACTGATGCAAGCACCGGTTAACGGGCCCGAAATGGGACGAGAAATCCCTGATAATGTGACGGCGGTCGCTGGACTGTGAGGATTCTTCGCAGAAACTACAACCGGTGACCGGCCCGGTGAGTCAAAGAAGCCGGACCAGTTTCCTCGGCAGGGCGTCGGCATCGCGCCGGTGGGGTTACGCGCGGCCTCGTAAGACGTCCCGCACCCCAGAGCTCTGCCCTGTAACGAGCTCTTGCGGTGTTCAAGGAGGACGTCCATGACGAGCATCAACGAGCAGCCGATTCCTGCTGCCCGTCCGGTCATCGGGGAAGACGAGATCGAGGCCGCCGTACGCGTACTGCGCAGCGGCCGGGTCGTGCAGGGGCCCGAGGTCGCGGCCTTCGAGGAGGGCTTCTCGCAGCTGGTCGACGGCCGGCACTGCGTCGCCGTGAACTCGGGCACCTCGGCCCTCCACCTGCTGCTCCTCGCGCTGGGGATCGGCCCCGGCGACGAGGTGATCGTCCCCTCGTTCTCCTTCGCCGCCTCCGCCAACGCGGTCCGCCTGGTCGGCGCCGACGCGGTCTTCGCCGACATCGAGCCGGGCAGCTTCGGCCTGGACCCGGCGGCCGTCGAGGCCGCGATCACCCCGCGCACCGCCGCGATCATGCCGGTCCACCTCTACGGCCACCCGGCGGCGATGGACAGGATCGTGCCGATCGCCGAGAAGCACGGGCTGGCCATCGTCGAGGACGCCTGCCAGGCCCACGCGGCGGCGCTGAACGGCACCCCGGTCGGCGCGTTCGGCGCGGGCGGCACCTTCAGCTTCTACCCGACCAAGAACATGCACTCCCTCGAGGGCGGCATGGTCTCCACGGGCGACGCCGAACTGGCCCGTACGCTCCGCCTCCTGCGCAACCAGGGCATGGAGCAGCGGTACGCCAACGAGATCGTCGGCGCCAACATGCGGATGACCGACGTCTCCGCCGCCGTCGGCCGCGTACAGCTCGCCAAGCTGGAGGGCTGGACCGAGCAGCGCCGGGCCAACGCGGCCTACTTCGACGCCCACATCACCGCACCGGCCGTCACCACGCCGCCGGTCGCCGAGGGCGCGCGGCACATCTACCACCAGTACACCGTGCGCATCCGGGGCGACCGGGACGCCGCGATGGCCCAGCTCACCGAGGCGGGCATCGGCAACGCGGTCTACTACCCGACGCCGATCCACCGGCTGAGGCCCTACTGGGAGCCGGACCAGAAGGCGGGCCGCACCTGGGAGCTGCCCGAGACCGAGAAGGCCGCGGCCGAGGTCGTCTCGCTGCCCGTGCACCCCTCGCTCACCCGGAACGACCTGGAGCGCATCGTCGCCGCCGTGAACGCGCTGGGGGAGAACCTGTGAGCGCCGTACTCAAGGCCGGGCTCATCGGCCTCGGCTCCATGGGCCGCCACCACGCCCGTATCCTCGCGGGCCTGGAGGGCGTCGAGCTGGTCGGCGTCGTCGACCCGATGGGCGACAAGAACGGCTGGGCGCAGGGCGCCCCGGTCCTCTCCACCGTCGAGGAGCTCATCGCCCGCGGCATCGACTACGCCGTAGTGGCCTGCCCCACCGGCCTGCACGAGGAGGTCGGCCTCCAGCTCGCCGACGCCGGTGTCTGCGCCCTGATCGAGAAGCCGCTCGCGGACACCGTCGAGGGCGCCCGCCGCCTCGTCGAGGCGTTCGAGTCCCGCGACCTGGTCGCGGGCGTCGGCCACATCGAGCGCTGCAACCCCGCCCTGCTCTCGCTGCGCAGCCGCCTGGAGGCCGGCGAGCTGGGCGACGTCTACCAGGTCGTCACCCGCCGCCAGGGGCCCTTCCCGCACCGGATCGCGGACGTCGGCGTGGTCAAGGACCTCGCCACGCACGACATCGACCTGACGGGCTGGGTCACCGGCCAGACGTACACCTCGATCGCCGCGCACACCGTCTCCAAGTCCGGCCGCCCGCACGAGGACATGGTCTCCGCCGTCGGCCAGCTCTCCGACGGCACGATGGTCAACCACCTGGTCAACTGGCTGAGCCCGCTCAAGGAACGATTCACCTCGGTCACCGGCGAGCGCGGCTGCTTCATCGCCGACACCCTCACCGCCGACCTCACTTTCCACTCCAACGCCGCGGTCACCACCGAATGGGAGGCGTTGCGCGCCTTCCGCGGGGTATCCGAGGGCGACATGGTCCGTTACGCGATCCCGAAGCGCGAGCCGCTGCTTGTCGAGCACGAGCTCTTCCGCGACGCTGTACAGGGCAAGCCTGCCGATATCTGCACCCTGCGCCAGGGCCTTCGTACGGTGGAGGTGGCAGCCGCCGTCATCGAGTCGGCGACGACCGGCCTCTCGGTGTCGCTCAGGACCGCGGACGAATCTCTCCAGGGGGTGGCCAATTGACCGAACCCGATGTCACCGTCGTCGTAGCCGTTTACAACACCATGCCGTATCTCACCGAGTGCCTGAATTCACTCGTGGGACAGAGCATCGGTACGGAACGGCTCCAGGTCATCGCCGTGGACGACGGGTCCACCGACGACAGCGGCCGGGAGCTGGACCGGTTCGCCGAGCGCTACCCCGGCACGGTCACGGTGATCCACCAGGAGAACTCCGGTGGCCCCGCCGCGCCCAGCAACCGGGCCCTCGATCTGGCGACCGGCCGTTTCGTCTACTTCATCGGCTCGGACGACTACCTGGGCGAAGAGGCCCTGGAGCGGATGGTCGCCTGCGCCGACGCCAACGAGTCGGACGTGGTCATCGGCAAGATGGTCGGCACCAACGGGCGCTACGTCCACCAGAAGCTGTACAGCGGCGACCGGACCGACATCAGCCTCTACGACTCCGAGCTGCCCTACACGCTCGCCAACACCAAGCTCTTCCGCCGCGAACTGGTGGAGAAGCACGGGCTGCGGTTCCCCGAGGACCTGCCCGTCGGCAGCGACCAGCCGTTCACCATCGAGGCGTGCGTCCGGGCCCGGAAGATCTCCGTGCTCTCCGACTACACGTACTACTACGCGGTCAAGCGCGGCGACGAGAGCAACATCACCTACCGGGCGGACCACCTGGCCCGCCTCCGGTGCACCGCGCGCATCATGGAGCACACTGCGGGGCTCGTCCCGGCCGGGCCCGAGCGCGACGCCGTGCTCAAGCGGCACTTCGACTGGGAGCTCTCCAAGCTTCTGAAGAAGGACTTCACCGCCCTCGACCCCGACACCCGGCGCCAGGTGTGCGAGGGCATCGGCGCGCTGGTGGAGGCGTACTTCACGGACGCGCTGCGCGACGGTACGGGCGTCAAGCGCCGGGTGCGCTTCGGCCTCGCCCTGCGCGGCGCAGTCGAGGAGCTCACCCGCGCCATCGCGGACGAGACCGAGCACGGGGCGCCGCCCTTCCTGCTGGAGGGGGACCGTGCCTTCGCGCTGTACCCGGGCTTCCGGGACGCCGGGGTCGGCCTCGACGAGCGGTGGTACGAGGCCCACGAGACGGTCGCGGGCAGGCTCGCGGCCGGTACGAAGCTGGAGTCGGCGGAGTGGGAGCAGGACGGGGAGGAGCTCACGCTCGCCCTGAAGCTGCGCCTCGGTATCGCCGGTGACACCTCGTCGGCCTACGTCGCCCTCGCCCAGGGCGCCATGCCGGAGTCCGCCGACAAGCCCGGCGCCCGCAAGCTGTCCAAGGGCGCCCGGCGCCCGGAGGCGCTCGGTACGTTCACCGCCGTACCCGCCGGGGACGGCACCGGCACCCTGCTGGACGCCCGCGTCCCGGTCGAGGCCGTCCGGGCCAAGCGCGGCGTCCGCGTGTACGTCGACGTCGCCGGCTCCACGTACGAGATCCCGGTCCGCACCGAAGGTCTGCCGATGCCGCTGGCCCGCCGGTGGGGGAGGACCACGCCCCACCGGGTCGCCGCGACCCCGAACACCAAGGGGCGGCTCGTGATCACGACGGCCCCCCTGTGGGAACCCAAGCCCGGCGTGGGCGCACGGCTGCGCCGAACGCTTTCCAGGTCGAAGAGGAAGTAAGTAACCCCGATGAACATCTGTGTAGTCGCGCTCGGCAAGATCGGACTTCCGCTCGCCGTGCAGTTCGCCGCCAAGGGCCACAAGGTCATCGGCGCGGACGTCAACGAGAAGGTCGTCGAGCTCGTCAACGCGGCCACGGAGCCGTTCCCCGGCGAGCACGACCTCGATGTCAAGCTCAAGGAGACGGTCGCCGCCGGTCTGCTCTCCGCCACGACGGACACCACTGCGGCGGTCGCCGCGTCCGACGCCGTCGTGGTCGTCGTCCCGCTCTTCGTGGACGCCGAGGGCACCCCGGACTTCGGCTGGATGGACGCCGCGACCCGGGCCATCGCGGCGGGCCTGAAGCCCGGCACCCTGGTCAGCTACGAGACCACGCTGCCCGTCGGCACCACCCGTGACCGCTGGGCGCCGATGCTGGCCGAGGGCTCCGGCCTCACCCCGGGCGAGGACTTCCACCTGGTCTTCTCCCCGGAGCGCGTGCTCACCGGTCGGGTCTTTGCCGACCTGCGCCGCTACCCCAAGCTCGTCGGCGGCATCGACGAGGCGTCCTCCGCGCGCGGTGTCGCCTTCTACGAGGCCGTGCTCGACTTCGACGAGCGCGCCGACCTGCCCCGCCCCAATGGGGTCTGGGACCTCGGCACGGCGGAGGCGTCCGAGCTGGCGAAGCTCGCCGAGACCACCTACCGGGACGTCAACATCGGGCTGGCCAACCAGTTCGCCCGGTTCGCCGACAAGAACGGCATCGACGTCAAGAAGGTCATCGAAGCCTGCAACAGCCAGCCCTACAGCCACATCCACCAGCCCGGCATCGCCGTCGGCGGCCACTGCATCCCGATCTACCCGCGGATGTACCTGTGGAACGACCCCGAGGCGACCGTCGTGCGCTCGGCCCGCGAGGCCAACGCCGCGATGCCCGCGTACGCCGTCGACCTGCTGGCCGCCGCCTACGGCGACCTGGACGGCGTCGGGGTCCTGGTGCTGGGCGCCGCCTACCGGGGCGGTGTGAAGGAGACCGCGTTCTCCGGTGTCTTCGGGACCGTCGAGGCGCTCAAGGCGCGCGGCGCGGTGCCGTTCGTCTCGGACCCGATGTACACCGCCGAGGAGCTGACCGCCCACGGCCTCGTCCCGCACGAGGGCCAGGCCGTCACCGCGGCGATCCTCCAGGCCGACCACGCCGAGTACCGCGAGCTCTCCGCCGCCGACCTGCCGGACGTCCGTGTCCTGGTCGACGGCCGCCGCACCACGGACCCGGCGAAGTGGGCGGGCGTACGCCGCGTGGTCATCGGTGGCTGAACGCTCACTTACAGAGAAAAAGGAAACCATGCAAGAGAGACGACCCGGACGAGTCGTGATGCTCGTCGACAACACCATCGACGGTGATTCGCGCGTTCAGAAGAGCGCCCGGGCCATGGCCGAGGCGGGCTGGGAGGTCCACCTCATCGGGAAGGCGCCCTCGTCCGGTCCCGACAAGTACAAGATCGGCGACGCGCAGATCCACCGGCTGACGCTGCGGCGGCTGCCCCCGCGCAAGACCCTGCGGCGGCGCCTGTCCCGGCTCCGTTACCCGCTGTCCTACCCGACGCAGGACCGGGCCATACTCAAGACCCAGAGCATCAAGGTGATCTGGGCTGAGCTGGAGATGAACAAGGTCGCCTCCGGTGCCCGCACCGGTATTTCCAAGGAGCCGCAGACCAAGCAGCTGCCCATGCTCGCGCAGCGAGCCGCCGGGAAGCTCCGCCGCACCACGATCAAGGTCCGCGCCCGCCAGACGACGGCGCGCACGGGCAGCTGGGGCGACCAGGACGGGGCCTGGGAGGAGGTGGAGCGCCGCTTCTGGAGCACCGCCATGGGCGATCGCGCCTGGCGGCGCCTGGACCCGCTGCCGCTCCGCTACGAGCTCAGCTACCGGGAGAAGATCGAGAAGCTCAAGCCCGACCTGATCCACGCCCACGACTTCCGGATGATCGGTGTCGCGGCGCGTGCGGCGGTCCGGGCCCGGCAGGCCGGCCGCGACGTCAAGGTGATCTACGACGCGCACGAGTTCGTGCCCGGTCTGGCCCAGGCCAAGCGGTCGCGGAAGTGGCTGGCCTCGCAGGTCGCCTACGAGCGTGAGCACATCGGGTTCGTGGACGCGATCGTGACGGTCTCCCCCGCCCTCGCGGAGATGCTGGAGACCGAGCACGGCCTGGCCGAGCGGCCGGAGGTGACGCTCAACGCGCCGCCCAAGCTGGTGCCCGGCGAGGAGGGCGAGCGGGCGGACTGGACCACGGCCGAGGGGGCGCGGGACGTCCGTGAGGCGTGCGGCCTGGCGCCGGACGTTCCCCTGGTGGTCTACTGCGGCGGGGCGGCACCCCAGCGGTGCCTCCACACCATCGTGGAGTCGCTCCAGCACACGCCCGACGTGCACGCCGCGTTCATGATCAACAACCTGGACGGCGACTACGTCAACTCCCTGCGGGCGCTCGCCGGAGAGCTCGGGGTCACGGACCGGATTCACCTCATGCCGTACGTCCCGTACGACGTGCTGGTGCGGTTCCTGTCCACCGCGGACGTCGGTATCCACCCGCTGCGCAAGGGCCCGGTCAACCACGAGGTCGCGCTGAGCACGAAGTTCTTCGAGTTCATGCAGGCGCGGCTCCCCGTGGTCGTCAGCGACGTCAAGGCGATGTCGGACGAGGTCACCCGGGTCGGCAACGGCGAGGTCTTCCGCTCCGAGGACAGCAAGGACCTGGCGCGGGCCGTCGGGATGGTCCTCAACGACCGGGACCGCTACACCGCCGCCTACGACCAGCCCGGCATGCTCGACGAGTGGAGCTGGGAGGCGCAGGCGGAGAAGTACGTCGCCCTGTACGAGCGACTCCTGAAGCACCTCGGCTGATCACCGCGCCGGCCGGTCTCCCCGGCCGGCCCGGGGACTTCCCCGAACACCGAAGGGCTCACCCGCGACGGCGGATGAGCCCTTCGGCGGTTTCACGGCGTCAGGCGCGGCGCATGGCCTGCTCCATGAGCTTCACGACGCGCTGGGCGGCCGTGCCGTCGCCGTACGGAGCCCCGTGCGGGGCCTCGGGGGCGGGGCGGGTGGCCAGCGCCGACCAGTCGGCGGGAGCCATCGTGTGCGGGTCCGGGACGAGGTGGTTCCAGCCGTCCTCGAGGGTCTCGACCCACTCGGTCTCCGGCCGGACCGTCGTGCAGACCCGGTCCAGCAGGTACGCCTCCTTCTGGAGCCCGCCGGAGTCCGTCACCACCCCGGACGAGGCCAGGACGGCGGCGACGAGCCCGGCGTACGGCAGCGGTCGGCCCACGTGGACGGAGCCCTGTGCCAGCTCGATGCCGTGCTGCTGGGCCCGGGCGATGAGCCGGGGGTGCGCCAGCAGCGCCACCGGCACCGGCAGCGCGGCCAGCGCCCCGATAATGGCGGACAGCCGCTCCGGGTCGTCCGTGTTGTCCGGGCGGTGCAGGGTCGCCAGCAGGAACGGCTGGGTGGGGTCGATGCCCTCGGGCAGCGCCGGAGCGGGGTGCTCCCCGGCCAGCACGGCGTCCCTGATCCGCAGGCAGATGTCCACCATCACATCGCCGGCCAGCTCGGACCGCTCGGCGAGCCCCTCGTTGGCGAGGTGGCGCATGGCCTCCTCGGTCGGCGCCAGCAGCAGATCGGCGCAGTGGTCGGTCAGCACCCGGTTGTGCTCCTCGGGCATCCGCCGGTTGAACGACCGCAGCCCCGCTTCGAGGTGCGCGACCGGAAGGTGCTGCTTCACGGCCGAGAGCGCCCCGGCGATCGTGGAGTTGGTGTCGCCGTAGACCAGGACCCAGTCGGGCTGCTCCGCGTCGAGCACGGGGTCGAGCGCGGAGAGCACCGACCCGGTCTGCACCCCGTGGCTCCCGGAACCGACACCGAGGTGCACGTCCGGGTCGGGGATGCCGAGACCGGAGAAGAAGACGTCCGAGAGGTCCGCATCGTAGTGCTGCCCGGTGTGGACGATCACGTGCTGGTGCTCGGTCTGGGCGAATGCCGCCGCCACGGCGGCCAGCTTCACCAGCTGGGGACGGGCACCGACGATGCTGATGACTTTCATTGCACGCTCTTCTTCTGGGTCGTCCGACGATGAGATGGGTAGGGGCTTCGCATGCTCGGCTGCGGGACCGCGGGCTCCTGCGCCCCGGTCTGTTCCGCAGGAGCGCCGGGAGTGGTCCCACCAGGGCCACGGCGACGGAGCAGCCGTTCGAGCGGATGTTCCACGCCATGGTAAGCAATCGCGGCCAGCGCCAGACTCAGCACCAGCGTGGCGCCCCAGAGGGTGGCGGTGTCGAGCAGCCCCACCGGTTTGCCGAAGGTGCCCAGCAGGGCCCTGAGCACGATCTCGTGGAACAGGTACCAGGCGAACGACCACTGGCCGAGCCTGACCATGCCGGGCCCGGAGAGGCCGGTCCGGCGCCGTTCGACATCGGCGGCCGCCGCCGCCGCGACCAGGAGCGCGAAGAACGGTGCGGCGAGCAGCTGGGAAGCGGTGTAGGGGCTGTACCAGAGGGTGTCGGGTACGGCGTCCGACCACGGGATCAGCACCAGGTGCCAGGCCACGACCAGTACGACGGCGGCGCGCAGCCCGACCGGCGGTCGCCAGCCCCGCTTGACGGCCAGCCCGGCGGCGACGCCCAGGACGAACTGGAGCGTCCGGGTCGGCGGGAAGTAGTCCATGGCCCACAGCCGCACCAGCGAATCGCTGATCAGGGAGCTGCTCAGCCAGACGCCCACGGAGGCGACGCACACGAAGACGGCGATGCCCACGCGGCCCCGGGAGCTCCGCATCAGCGGCAGCGCCATGAGAAGAGGGAAGAGCAGGTAGAACCATGCCTCGTCGCTGAGGGACCAGGCGGCGGGGTTCCCGCCCACGAGATACGGGCGTTCGGGCACCCAGGCGTTCACCAGGGCCAGGGTGGCGGCGGTGCCCCGCAGCGATATGTCGGTGCCGAGGGCCCGCCACACGGCGATGGAGGCCACCGTCGAGACGGCGAGCAGCGGCCAGATCCGGGCGAACCGGCGCCAGAGGAAGACGACGACCGGCACGGACTTGCCGTCGTACGTCCACGCCAGCACGAACCCGGAGAGGATGAAGAAGAAGGTCACCCCGCTCCGCCCGTACCAGGTGATATCGCTGATCCAGGGGAGCTCACCGCCCTGCCGCGACAGGTGGTAGAACACGACGGCCAGCGCCGCCCAGAAACGCAGTCCGGTAAGGGAGTCCAGCCGCGAGTGCCCGGCCTCCGGCAGGGGGCCCTTCGCCATCGGCGTCGTCCTCATCCTTCTCTGGCTTCTCTGAGCCGGCGTATGAGCTGTCGGCTCAGAAGCTTCGGGGGGAGCGGCGTCACGAGCGTGGCGGTGGAGTCCCGTCGTACGGTCATGGCGTCAGCCCGCCCGCTCGGTGAGGGCGCCGTCCTTCTCCTCGTACACGGCACCGCTCTGCGGGCACTCCCACCCGCCTGGCTCCCCCTCGCGGGCCACCAGGCGTACGCCGCTGTGGCCCACCCAGCCGATCTGCCGGGCCGGTACGCCGACGACCAGGGCGAAGTCGGGGACATCCTTGGTCACCACCGCGCCCGCCGCGACCATCGCCCACCGGCCGATCCGCACCGGGGCCACACAGACGGACCGGGCGCCGAGCGACGCGCCCTCGGCGACCTGGACGCCCACGGCCTCCCAGTCGCCGCCGCGCTTCTGCTTGCCCTCGGGGTCCACCGAGCGCGGGTTGTGGTCGTTGGTGAGGACGACCGCGGGGCCGACGAAGACGCCGTCGCCGAGCTCGGCGGGCTCGTAGACGAGGGCGTAATTCTGCAGCTTGACGTTGTTGCCGATGCGGACCCCGGTACCGACGTACGCGCCCCGGCCCACGACGCAGCCCTCGCCGAGCCTCGCCCCCTCACGGATCTGCGCCAGCTCCCAGACGCTGCTGCCCGCGCCGATCTCGGCGGTCTCGTCGACCTGGGCGGTGGGCTGGACCCTGTAGTTCACGCTCTGCGCCTTCCATGGGGAACGGATCGTTGGGAAATCCTAGGGCATCCACGTGAAGGGCCAGTTCCCCGGTCGACTCCGCAAGACGGCCGGACTTCTGCCGGCGGCGTGGTCCGTGCAGATCCCGGTATGCGCCTTATTTTGTCCTCCGCAGTGCTCGGACGCTGCTGTGGAGAGCATCCACCGGGCCTGCCGTTTTTTCGATCGGCTGGAGAGCGACGTCGATTATCTCGCAAGAAAAGTAGATTATGCGGCATTTGCGGGATTGATTCAGGTGAGCCCTCGAGATTTCTGTGTAGTATCCCGGCAGGTCGAGTGACCGCGAACTTCACAGGGGGATATCAATGGTTCCGCGTCGAATGGTCCGAGCCGCGACTGTAGCCGGTGTTGTCGCAGCAGCCTCGCTGTTGACGGTGACTCCGGCCGCCGCATGGCCCTTCTGGCAGAAGTGGGTGCCCACGTCAGATTACACATGCGGCCCCACGACGAATCACTGGAAGTCGAAGAACGTCATCTTTCAGACCTGCATCATCCGTGGAAGCGGAAAGAACATGCAGCCGGTCATGCTGGTGAGGAACAACGCCAGCGTGGACATTGAAATATACGGGCGTGTGCATGCGGGCTGGAACCCGAACACGTTCGCCTACTGCCACGACAGCAACCTTTCGGCGGGTGCGCTCACCGCCTGCTACGGGAAAAGCTCATCGGGCAAGGTCGGAAATAATTACGGCTGGGGTGAGCTTTACATGAACGGCGTGAATGAGAATCCCAGTGAGACCCTCATGGCCAATTACTGGATTCCCGGGTAGTTGTCGGCGGGCCGAGGAGTCCCGGCCGCCTCCGCGGCGGCCCCTTCGGGTAGCTGAAGGGCCCGGTCGCGGCGGCACTCCACCCCGGTTTGACCCCCACACCCCCGCCCCGTAACCTTGACCCTCGGTGTGTTTTCCATGCACACCTGCCCCTGAGCACATCCCTCCCGGTCACGGTCGGTGTTCGCGCCGTCCGCCAGGAGAGGCCGCTCATCCTTCCGGATCGTCCCGGGCTCCGGCCCGTGCGAGCGGCTGGCATCAGGGGACCCGTTCCGAGCGAGAGAGAGATCCGCGTGTACGCCATCGTGCGCAGCGGTGGTCGCCAGCACAAGGTTGCTGTCGGCGACATCGTTGAGGTTGACAAGATTTCCACTGCCAAGGTTGGCGACACGGTCGAGCTCTCGACCCTGCTCGTTGTCGACGGTGACTCGGTCACCAGCGACCCGTGGGTGCTGGACGGCATCAAGGTCACGGCCGAGGTCGTGGACCACCACAAGGGCGCGAAGATCGACATCCTTCGCTACAAGAACAAGACCGGCTACCGCCGTCGCCAGGGTCACCGCCAGCAGTACACGGCGATCAAGGTCACCGGTATCCCCGCGGCTGCGAAGTAAGGGACTGAGAACACATGGCACACAAGAAGGGCGCATCGTCCACTCGGAACGGGCGCGATTCCAATGCTCAGCGGCTCGGCGTGAAGCGCTTCGGCGGTCAGGCCGTCAACGCCGGTGAGATCCTGGTCCGCCAGCGCGGCACCCACTTCCACCCGGGCACGGGCGTCGGCCGTGGCGGCGACGACACGCTGTTCGCGCTGACCGCCGGTGCGGTGGAGTTCGGTACGCACCGCGGCCGCAAGGTCGTGAACATCGTTCCGCTCGCCGTCTGAGTTCTTCCTCAGCGCGCGCAGAACGGCACACAGCACCTTCCGAGGGCGGATCTCAGCTTTCCCGGCGAACGGGGAAGCGGGTCCGCCCTCGGCGTGTTACGACAGAGACAATTCCGCTTTTTCCGCTGTACCTGCACCTGTTATCTGGAGGCACCCACCATGACCACCTTCGTGGACCGCGTCGAGCTGCATGCCGCCGCGGGTAACGGAGGCCACGGCTGCGCCTCCGTACACCGTGAGAAGTTCAAGCCGCTGGGCGGCCCCGACGGGGGCAACGGCGGACGGGGCGGCGATGTGATCCTCGTCGTCGAGCAGTCCGTGACCACGCTGCTGGACTACCACCACAGCCCCCACCGCAAGGCCACCAACGGCCAGCCCGGCGCCGGTGACAACCGTTCCGGCAAGGACGGCCAGGACCTGGTCCTGCCCGTCCCCGACGGCACCGTCGTCCTCGACAAGGCCGGGAACGTGCTCGCCGACCTCGTCGGCCAGGGCACCACCTTCGTCGCCGGTCAGGGCGGTCGCGGCGGCCTCGGCAACGCGGCGCTGGCCTCCGCCCGCCGCAAGGCCCCCGGGTTCGCGCTGCTCGGTGAGCCGGGGGAGAGCCGGGACATCGTCCTGGAGCTCAAGACCGTCGCCGACGTGGCCCTCGTGGGATACCCGAGCGCGGGCAAGTCCTCGCTGATCTCGGTCCTCTCCGCCGCCAAGCCGAAGATCGCGGACTACCCCTTCACCACGCTCGTCCCGAACCTCGGCGTCGTCACCGCGGGCTCGACCGTCTACACCATCGCCGACGTCCCGGGCCTCATCCCCGGCGCCAGCCAGGGCAAGGGCCTCGGCCTGGAGTTCCTGCGCCACGTCGAGCGCTGCTCGGTGCTCGTACACGTCCTGGACACCGCGACGCTGGAGTCCGACCGCGACCCCGTCTCCGACCTCGACATCATCGAGGAGGAGCTGCGCCAGTACGGCGGCCTGGACGACCGGCCCCGCATCGTCGCCCTGAACAAGGTCGACATCCCCGACGGCCAGGACCTCGCCGACATGATCCGCCCCGACCTGGAGGCCCGCGGCTACCAGGTCTTCGAGGTCTCCGCCATCGCGCACAAGGGCCTCAAGGAGCTGAGCTTCGCGCTCGCCGGGATCATCGCGGAGGCGCGCGCCACCAAGCCGAAGGAGGAGGCGACCCGGATCGTCATCCGCCCCAAGGCCGTGGACGACGCGGGCTTCACGGTCACCGCGGAGGGCGAGGGCCTCTACCGCGTACGGGGCGAGAAGCCCGAGCGCTGGGTGCGCCAGACCGACTTCAACAACGACGAGGCCGTCGGCTACCTCGCGGACCGGCTCAACCGCCTCGGCGTCGAGGACGAGCTGGTCAAGGCCGGTGCGCGGGCCGGTGACGGGGTCGCCATCGGGCCCGAGGACAACGCGGTCGTCTTCGACTGGGAGCCGACCGTCAGCGCCGGTGCCGAGATGCTCGGCCGGCGCGGCGAGGACCACCGCCTGGAGGAGCCGCGCCCCGCCGCCCAGCGCCGCCGGGAACGCGACGCCCAGCGCGACGACGCGGAGAAGGCGTACGACGAGTTCGACCCCTTCTAGGGAGGGGCCCGAGGGCGCCCGGACCGGACCGCCCGGCTCCACATGGAGCCGGCCGTCCGGTAGCCTCGGGCCGGGCAGCGGCCGTTCCGGCCGGTCACACCGGGTGCACGTGCTGCGGATGTGCCGATTACGCAACGTCTCTGTGGATTCGGTCACCCCGCGTACCGGCGCCGCACCGCCCAACCTCCCTGGCCAGACGGTGAACTGCGGGTTTCCGAAGGGCGATCGACGGACGAAGTCCACCTTGCGAGACGGTCACGGAGAGTGCGACCATCACACTGTTCCTCCGTCATAGCAAGGTAGGTCGTCTGTGTCTGTGCCGCACGAAGCCAAGCCCCGGACCACAGCGGTCGTACTCGCCGGTGGTACCGGACAGCGCGTGGGACTGTCGATCCCCAAGCAGCTCCTGAAGATCGCCGGCAAGGCCGTCATCGAGCACACGCTGACCATCTTCGAGAACGCCGAGGACATCGACGACGTCATCGTGCTGATGGCGCCCGGGTTCGTGCCCGATGTCGAGAAGATCGTCGCCAAGGCCGGACTGACCAAGGTCACCCGGATCATCGAGGGCGGCTCCACCCGCAACGAGACCACCGAGCGCGCCATCGCGGCCCTCGGCGAGGGCCTGGCCGAGGGTGAGGACCGCAACGTCCTCTTCCACGACGCGGTGCGCCCCCTGCTGTCACAGCGTGTGATCAAGGACTGTGTCGACGCCCTCGACCGCTACCAGGCCGTCGACGTCGCGATCCCGTCCGCCGACACGATCATCGTGACCCGCACCCACGGCGAGGACGGGGAGTTCATCACCGAGGTCCCCGACCGCTCCCGGCTGCGCCGCGGCCAGACCCCGCAGGCGTTCAAGCTCTCCACGATCCGCAAGGCGTACGGGATCGCGGCCGGAGACCCCAACTTCCAGGCGACCGACGACTGTTCGGTGGTCCTCAAGTACCTCCCCGACGTGCCGATCTACGTGGTCGCGGGCGACGAGTACAACATGAAGGTCACCCAGCCGGTCGACGTCTTCATCACCGACAAGCTCTTCCAGCTCGCCTCCACCGCCGCCCCGCGCCAGGCCGACGAGGCCGCCTACCGCGAGCTGCTCTCCGGCAAGACCCTCGTCGTCTTCGGCGGCTCGTACGGCATCGGCGCCGACATCGCGACCCTGGCCGAGAGCTACGGCGCGAGCGTCTACGCCCTGGGCCGCTCCACCACCGGCACTCACGTGGAGAACCCGGTCCACGTCGAGGAGGCGCTCTCGAAGGCGTACGGCGAGACCGGCCGCATCGACTACGTCATCAACACGGCGGGCGTCCTGCGCATCGGCAAGCTGGCCGAGACGGACAACGCGACGATCGAGGAAGCACTGAGCGTCAACTACCTCGCCCCCGTCCAGATCGCCCGCGCCTCCTACAAGTACCTCGCCGAGACCCAGGGCCAGCTGCTGCTCTACACCTCCAGCAGCTACACCCGGGGCCGCGCCGAGTACAGCCTCTACTCCTCCACCAAGGCCGCCATGGTCAACCTCACCCAGGCGCTCGCCGACGAGTGGGCCGGTGAGGGCATCCGGGTCAACTGCGTCAACCCGGAGCGCACCGCGACACCGATGCGGACCAAGGCGTTCGGCCAGGAGCCGGAGGGCTCGCTGCTCTCCTCGGAGGCCGTGGCGCGCACCTCGCTGGACGTGCTGCTCTCCGCGCTGACCGGTCACGTCATCGACGTACGGCAGCAGGACCCGACGGCCGGAGCCGCCGAGTCCGGGTTCGAGCAGGCGCTCGCCTCCGTGCTGGACCGTCAAGAAGATGTGTAATAATTCTTGACAATTGTGCTTATCCGGGCCTCTGTTGTCGCTTTGTGCGATCGCAGGGGCCCGAATGCGTGAAGCCGCCGCTTCACATTTCCCTCAATACGTGAATCAAACCGGCACCCCCTGGAGCAGGTTCTTCGTGATCTCGACAGCCATTCGCCTGGCCCGTGTGGGCAGCAGGTCAGAACTGGCGGCAGCGTTGTTGATGGGGCTGGGCTATCCCTGCGTCATGCTTGCCGCGCTCATCCCGCACACCTGGTTCTTCGTGGCGGCCATGACGGTCACGTATGCCGCGGACTGGTATCTGCACCAGCGGGGGAGCTATCTGATCAACCGGCTCGGCAAGGTGCGGGCCGGGCTGTCCATCCGCTTCCTGCTGCGCCAGCTGATGGTCATCCTGCTGCTGGCCCGGCTGGACCTCGCGGAGGAGCCGCTGTTCTACACAGCGGTCGCCTGCTTCCTCCTCTTCTACGCGCTCCAGGCCCCGCACGGCGCCCTGACCACCCTGGTCCGGCTGCGGCGGACCATGCCGGTCGTCACCCGCAACGTGGACCTGCACGCCGTCCGCATCCCCGACGCCCCGCCGGCCGTGCTGCTGCGCCGCTCCGCCGAGAAGATGCTGCACCTCGACATCCCGGCCATACTCGGCATCCTGATCGCCGCGGGCACCGGTGAGGACATCGTCGGCTACGCGGGCGCCGCGCTCACCCTCCTGCTCGCCCTGGGCTACATCGCCGCGCTCGCCCCGTACGCGCGCCGCAGCCGGCTGGTGCCCTCGGCCCCCGCCGTGCTCAAGGCCGTCGACAGCTGGCTGCGCGAGTACCAGCCGACGGTGGTGCTGTACTTCTCCGGCTCCAACGAGTCCGCCTACCAGGGCAACATGTGGCTGGAGACCATGGCCCGGATCGAGGGCCGGCCGCTGATCATCATGCGGGAGCGCGGTCTGGTCCCGCAGCTGGCCGAGACCTCCGTCCCGGTGATCTGCGTCCCGGCGGGCACGCACCTGATGAACCTGGACCTCTCCACCGTCCGGGTCTGCCTGTATCCGGCCAACGTCGGCAAGAACATCCACATCCTGCGCGTGCCGACCATGAAGCACGTCTTCATCGGCCACGGCGACAGCGACAAGCTCGCCAGCGTCAACCCGTTCTCCAAGGTCTACGACGAGGTCTGGACGGCGGGCCGGGCCGGTCGCGACCGCTACGCGCTGGCCGACGTGGGCGTCCGCGACGAGGACATCGTCGAGGTCGGCCGCCCGCAGCTGGAGCCCATCAAGAGCTGGACGGGCACGGTCAAGAACCCCATCCCGACCGTGCTGTACGCGCCCACCTGGGAGGGCTGGGACGACAACCCCGGCAACACCTCCCTGCTGCTCGCGGGCGAGAACATCGTGCGCCGCCTCATCACCGCCGCCGAGCCGGTCCGGATCATCTACAAGCCGCACCCCTTCACCGGCATCCGCAGCGCCCGGGCCAAGGCGGTCGACGCCCGTATCCGCGGGATGCTGGGGAAGGCCGCCACCGAGCGCGCCGCCGAGCCCCGCTGGGCGAAGGAGGCCGAGCGGACGGCCGCCGCCCGGAGCGCCGCCAAGGCCGAGCTGGTACGGATCGACGCCCGCCTCGCGGAGCTCGCGGCCCTCGGCCACTCCGGCGGGGACGACGCGGAGGAGTCGCGGGTCTCGCTCGCCGACCCGGCCCGCGAGGCGGAGGTGGCCCGGCTGCGGGCCGAGTGGAACGACGCCTACTGGCGCTCCTTCGGCTGGTGGGAACACCGTACGGTGACGGGCGCGCAGCCCAAGCTGTACGACTGCTTCAACGAGTCCGACGCCATGGTCTCGGACATCTCCAGCGTGGTCTCCGACTTCATCGCGAGCGGCAAGCCGTACGCCGTCACCGACTCCGCCGCGCTGGGTGCCGAGGAGTTCAAGCGGCAGAACACCGCCGTACGGGCCGCGGTCATCCTGTCCAACGGCGCCGAGGAGCTCGACGAGCTGCTGGCCGCGGTCGCCGACCCGGCGGCGGACGTGCTGGCCGGTGCCCGCCGGGAGCTGAAGACCTACCTCCTCGGCCCGGACGAGCCGACCTCCATGGAGCAGTTCAACGCCGCCGTACGGGCGCTCACCGCCAAGGCCGAGGCCCGCAACGCGGGTGTCGCCCAGCGGATCGGCGACCAGGCCGTGGCCGTACCGGACCCGGAGGCCGACGCCGCCGGTGTCGGTGTCGGTACGGGCGAGCCGGAGGCGTCGGCCGACGTCGGTGCCGCGGCCGACCCGGACACGGTGGAGGAGGACGCCGCTGTCTCCGAGGGGACCTCGGCGGTGCGCTGAAAGCCGTAGGGCCCGAAGGGCGTACGGCCTGGGGGCGTACGGCTGAAGGGCGCGTGGCCCTGGGGGCGTACGCACCGAGCGTGCGCGGCCGAAAAGCGCACATCTGATCAGATGATCGAACTGTCCGAAAACGACGCAACCCCAATGACGACCCGTGCATCTCTCCTGAGGGAGGGATGTACGGGTCGTTCGGCATGTTGATGCATAAAGAGTGCAGAGTCGGGCAATCTGCCTTCTTTCGTGATCAAATCGACAGGTGCACATGGCCGACATGCCCAGGAAGAACCACGAGCCCGATGTCAGTGTGATCATCGGGGCATACGACGCGATGCCCTACCTGGTCCGATGCCTGGAGTCCGTCGAGGCGCAGACGATCGGCGCCGGACGGCTGGAGATCGTCGCGGTCGACGACGGTTCCACGGACGGCACGGGGGAGTACCTGGAGGAGTTCGCCGCCCGGACGCCCGTCCCGATGCGCGTCGTCCGGCAGGCCAACTCCGGAGGCCCCAGCGGCCCCCGCAACGTCGGCCTGGGCCTCGCCCGCGGCCGGTACGTCTTCTTCCTCGACGCCGACGACTACTTCGGTGACGAGGCCCTGGAGCGCATGGTCGCCATGGGCGACCGGGCGGGCACGGACGTGGTGCTCGGAAAGATCGTCGGCGTCAACCGCGGTGCGGCGAAGTCGATGTGGAAGGAGACCGTCGAGCGCGCTGACCTGTACTCCTCCAACATCAAGTTCACGCTGAGCGCACAGAAGCTGTTCCGCCGCGACCTTCTTGTACGGCTCGGCATGTCCTTCGACGAGACCCTGAAGACGGGCGAGGACGCGCTGTTCACCATGGAGGCGTACCTCCGGGGCAATGGTGTCTCCGTCGTCGCCGACTACACCTGCTACTACCTGGTGGGCCGCGAGGACCGCAACCAGATGACCAAGAAGGGCAACTACCGCAGGCGCTTCGACTCCGCCCGCGCCCTCATGGGGCTCATCGCCGACCAGGTGCCGCCCGGGCCGCGCCGGGACGCGCTGATGGTACGTCCGTTCGTCATCACGCTGCTGCCCCAGTTCGGACCCGGACTGCTGAAACAGTCCGACGCCGTGCGTGAGAAGAAGATGGCGCTCGCCGCACCCCTGATGGCGGCCTACTGGACCCCGGAGATGGGCCGTCGGCTCAAGGTCCACGAGCGGCTGCGGCTGACCTGCGTGGCCGAGGGGCGGCTCGATCTGCTGCTCGACATCGTGCGCTTCCTGCGTGACAAGGAGGAGCCCGCGACCGTCCGCCGGGGCGACCGCCTCCACCTGGCGTATCCGCACTTCGGCGAGGGTTCCTCCGTACTCCCCGAGCGGGCCTACGAGGTGACCGTCACCGAGTGGATCGGCGGCCGGCGGATCGAGGCCCCGGCGGCCGGGGCCCGGGCGTCCTTCCCCCGGCGTGTGATCCGCAAGGCCCGCCGTACGCTGCTGAGCGCCCTGCGCGCCCCCCGCGCACACCGCGTCTGACTGAACGCTCCAGGAACCGACCGTACGCTCCCGGAGCCCGCCGACCCCTTCCCGGGCCCGCCGCTCCCTTCCCGGAGCCTGCCGACCCCTCCCAGGGTCCGCTGGCCCCTCCCAGGGCCGACCGAACGGCCCGGGACGCGGCGAGGAGCCCGGAGCCCCGTCCCGGCGGAAGTCCGGGGCGGGTCGATCCTGTGATTGGCCTCACGCCATACTGGGGTGCAACCATGAGACCGTTGTAGGCGTCTCATTTACGCCCCGTCTTCCAGGGGTTCATCATCTGCACGTCCCCCCGGAAAGGCCCTCCCCCCGTGGCGTCCCTCGAAGCGATTCCCGAAGAGCTCAGCCGGCTCATGAAGTACTTCCCGGAGACTCCGGCCGAGGAGCGCCCCGCCTTCCACAGCGCCGCCAAGGACTTCCTGGACCGCGCCGCCCCCAAGGTCGTCCGGCAGTTCTCCCCGATGGCCCGGGTCAAGTGGCACCTGGCGGCCAGCGGACGCGGCGAGGAACTGGCGGAGCTGCTCCACTACGAGCGGGAGAACCCGGGAGCCTTCGCCGTGAAGGGCCTGCGGCGGGCCCGGATCGAGCTGCCCGGCATCGAGAGCTCCTCGCTGCCCTCCTCGGTCCGCAACTTCAACCGCAGCGAACTCCCCGTACGCGGCAAGCTGCTGGACCTCGCCTGGGAGGACGGCAAGCTCCTCGTCAAGGGCTACGCCTACATCCCGAACGTCCCCTCCGCCACCGGCAAGCGCTCCCTGCGCGTCGCCGTGCTGCGCCGCCAGGGCAGCCGCTCCACCCTCCCGCTGCGCCTGCGCACGGTCGAGGAGCCCCGCGCCACCGCCGAGGCCAAGGGCGCCCTGCACAACTACGACTGGTCGGGCTTCGAGATCGGCATCGACCCGGGCCGCCTCCGCGTGCGCGGCCAGTGGCAGCCCGGCACCTGGCGCCTGGGCATCGGCATCCCGCGCCCCGGCGGCATGTCCGTGGGCAGCATCACCAAGAACAACGCGGGCGCGGCCGGACACAGCTTCACCCGCGTCCTGGACGACGGCGTCCGGCTCGTCGCGGGCTTCGACCGCAACCGCCTCAAGCTCACCGTGGACGTCGTCCCCGCCGAGATCGACGCCCAGGAAGCGGACGGCGACACCCTCACCGTCACCCTCCGCTCCCGCGTCACGGCCCCCGCGGGCAAGTTCCCCAAGGCGCTCCGTATCGACCACGAGCAGAGCGGCTTCACCACCGACCTGCCCCTGGAGCAGACCGGCACCGGCGACGACGGCTGGTTCCGCCACACCGCGAAGCTGCCGCTGGCCGACCTCCCCGTCACCGGCATCGCCCCCGGCAAGTCCCGCAAGTACCGCACGCTCATCGTCTTCGCCGACGGCACCACCCGCCGCGCCACCAACGGCGAGAACCTCCGCACCGGGGTCCACCCCCTGCCCGACGGCCGTGAGCTGGCCATCGTCACCGACGGCGCCGGGAACTTCACCCCGCAGCTGCGCACCGTCCAGCCGGTCGTCGACAGCATCGAGTGGAGCGCGGACGGCGAGCTGGTCCTCTCCGGCACCTACACCGGCCCGGCCGAGCAGATGAAGATGGTCCTGCGCCACACCGGCCGCAACGAGGACCGGCCGCTGCCCGTCGAGTTCGCGGACGGCCGCTTCACCGCCCGGCTGCGCCCGGACACCATGGAGACCTACGAGGGCACCGTGTCGCTGCGCGCCGGCCGCTGGATGCCCCGCCTGCGCCTGCGCACCGAGTGGAACCACACCCGCGACCTCCCCGTCACGATCCGCCCCGACCTCGTCTCCGTACTGCCGCTCTCCCACCGGGGCGAGCACCGCACGTACACCGTGGAGAGGCTCGACTTCGACCGGATCTTCGTGGAGTCCGGCCCGGTCCTCGGCCCCGAGCTGCGCGGCGCCTACCGCCAGCGCCTGATGCGGGACGTCTACACCCCCGAGCAGCGCAAGCTGCCGCTGCGCGAGGCCGTGCTCTACAACAGCTTCGGCGGCAAGCAGTTCTCCGACTCCCCGCGCGCGGTCTACGAGGAGCTCAAGCGCCGCGGCACCGACGTCGAGCACATCGCGATGGTCCACGACCAGCAGGTCGTCCTGCCGCCCGGTGTGCGCGGCGTGGAGTGGGGCAGCACCGAGTGGTACGAGGCGCTGGCCCGCAGCCGGTACGTCGTCACCAACGGCGGCATCCGCGAATGGTTCGTCCGCCGCGAGGGCCAGGTCGTCGTCCAGACCTGGCACGGCACCCCGCTCAAGCGCATCGGCGCCGACCTGCTCGGCACCCCGAAGGCGAACCTGGCCTACATCGCGAGCCTCCCGCAGCGCTCGCGCCAGTACAGCCTGTTCATCACGCCGAACGCCTTCACCACCCCGATCATGACCAACTCCTTCCGCCTCCAGTGCGAGGTCCTGGAGGCGGGCTACCCGCGCAACGACGTCTTCCACGCCCCCGACCGCGTCAAGCGCGCCACGGCCGTACGGGAGAAGCTCGGCATCCCCGCCGGGAAGAAGGTCGTGCTGTACGCGCCCACCTGGCGCGACGACCAGCGCTACGGCGGGCGCCGGTTCAAGCTGGACAACAGGATCGACGTCGAGGCCGCCCAGCGCGAGCTCGGCGAGGACCACGTGCTGCTCTACCGCAAGCACCACAAGGTCCTCGACTCCATCCCCGGCGCCGGACAGGGCTTCGTCTACGACGTCACGTACTACCCGGACATCGCCGACCTCTACCTGATCGCCGACGTGCTGATCACGGACTACTCCTCGGTGCTGTTCGACTTCGCCCACTCCGGGCGGCCGATGCTCTTCTTCACGTACGACCTGGAGCACTACCGCGACACCCTGCGCGGCTTCTACTTCGACTTCACCTCGCGCGCGCCCGGACCGCTGATCAAGACCTCCGAGGACCTGGTCTCCGCGATCCGGAACATCGACGCGGTGAGCGAGGAGTACAAGGAGAAGTACGCCCAGTTCCGGGTCGACTTCTGCGAGCCCTCCGACGGGCGCGCCGCCGCCCGGGTCGTCGACCGGATGCTCGCCATCAAGGACGAGCAGCAGCACTGAACCACCCCGGCCGCCCCGCAGCCGTCCACCGGTCGGAACCGGCGGGCGGCGGGGGCGGCCGCTCGCGTACTGTGCTGTGCCGGGGGCGGTGCGAACGCTCCTCACCGAAGACCGGAACACCGGAAGACCGGGGCGCCGTCGCCGTGGCACCGGTACGCCCGGGGCGATCCAGAGCGAGGAAGCACGTGTCAGAGCACACGCCGTCGGAGCACGGGCCGTCGACGCACCGTCCGGAAGTGACCGGCGCCCGCAGGATCGTCGTCAAGGTCGGCTCCTCCTCGCTCACCACGGCCTCAGGCGGCCTCGACGCCGACCGGGTCGACGCCCTCGTCGACGTCCTCGCCAAGGTCAGGGACGGCGGCGAACGCGAGGTCGTCCTCGTCTCCAGCGGGGCCATCGCCGCCGGGCTCGCCCCGCTCGGCCTGGTCCGCCGCCCCAAGGACCTCGCCCGCCAGCAGGCCGCCGCCAGCGTCGGCCAGGGCCTCCTGGTGGCCCGCTACACCGCCTCCTTCGCGCGCTACGGCGTCCGCGTCGGCCAGGTGCTCCTCACCGCCGACGACACCAGCCGCCGCGCCCACTACCGCAACGCCTACAGCACCCTGGACCAGCTCCTGGAGATGGGCGCCGTCCCCGTCGTCAACGAGAACGACACCGTCGCCACCGACGAGATCCGCTTCGGCGACAACGACCGGCTCGCCGCGCTCGTCGCCCACCTCGTCCACGCCGACCTCCTCGTCCTCCTCTCCGACGTGGACGGTCTCTACGACGGCCCGCCCGGCACCCCCGGCGCCTCCCGCATCGCCGAGGTCACCGGCCCCGGCGACCTGGCCGGCGTCACCATCGGCAGCGCCGGGAAGGCGGGCGTGGGCACCGGCGGCATGGTCACCAAGGTCGAGGCCGCCAACATCGCCACCGCCGCCGGGGTCCCGGTCGTCCTCACCTCCGCCAGCCGGGCCGCCGACGCCCTCGCGGGCCGCGACACCGGTACGTTCTTCCACCGCACCGGCCGCCGCTCCGCCGACCGGCTCCTCTGGCTCGCCCACGCCTCCACCCCGCAGGGCGCGCTCACCCTGGACGACGGCGCCGTACGGGCCGTGGTGGAGCGCCGCACCTCGCTGCTGCCCGCCGGGATCTCCGCCGTCGAGGGCGAGTTCAGCGCCGGTGACCCGGTCGAGCTGCGCGATCTGCGCGGCACCCCCGTCGCCCGCGGGCTCGTCAACTTCGACGCGAAGGAGATCCCCCAGCTGCTCGGCCGCTCCACCCGCGAGCTGGCCCGTGAACTGGGCCCCGCCTACGAGCGCGAGGTCGTACACAGGGACGATCTGGTCATTCTCACGCCCCGCCTCACCCCCTGAAACGGCTGAAAGTCCCGCTGTCCGGCAGTGACCTTTACCAAAACCGCCCCATGCCCGGCTCCGGGCTGGTCCACTTTGTAGCGGGGAATCAGGGGTCCGCACAGCAACACATCACAGGAGGCCGCCGGTGAGACGAGCGCGCCCGGGGGCGTCGCCCCGAGGCACGGGCAGCCGCGCCCTGACGAGCGTCGGAGCGGGGGCTGATCTCGACCGGAACCCGCCCCTGGGAGGCACCGCCGAACAGGAGCCGGTGACGGAGCGGCAGGAGAACCAGCCGCAGTCGAAGCTGTGGCACATCACCCTCAGCGTGTCCGGGGCCGAGACCCCGCTGGGGGAGGTCAGACGCGGCCTGGAACAGCTCGCGCACGACCATCCCTTCCTGCTGACCAGCCGCTACGCGGGCGACCACGCGGAGATCCGCTACTGGGAAGAGGCCCGCGATCTGCACGACGCGGCCGCCGTCGCGCTGCGTCTCTGGGGCGAGCACCGCTCCACCGCCCAGCTCCCGCCGTGGAAGATCGTCGGCCTCGAGGTCATCGACCGCGAGACGTACCACCAGCGCATCGCCGAGGGGTACGGGCCGCCGCCCGCCGCCCCCGTCGGCGTGCATCCGTACTGACCTCCGGGGGGTGACCGCCCCTCGGGCCGGTCGTCTCGCATCACGGGATACGTGCCGTATGCCCGCAGAGCGCGCATTACTCTGCGGGCATGACCACGCTCTCGCCCTACGACAACCTCTCCCCGGTCGCGCAGGCCGCCTACCGGGCCCGTGCCGCCGCCGCAGATATCGCGCCACTTCCGCGCGCCGCCAAGGACGACGCGCTGCTGGCCATCGCCGACGCCCTCGAAGTGCGGACCGCCGAGATCGTCGAGGCCAACGCGCAGGACGTCGAGCGGGCCCGCGAG
The DNA here is from genome assembly GCA_002082585.1 of Kitasatospora albolonga. Taxonomy (NCBI): domain Bacteria; kingdom Bacillati; phylum Actinomycetota; class Actinomycetes; order Kitasatosporales; family Streptomycetaceae; genus Kitasatospora; species Kitasatospora albolonga. The sequence goes on along the minus strand of CP020563.1, from coordinate 2,190,344 downwards.
GCCGGTACGAGCGAGGGCATCATCGACCGGCTCACCCTCACCCCGGAGCGCATCCGCGCCATCGCCGCCGATGTACGGGACGTGGCCGCGCTGCCCGATCCGGTCGGCGAGGTGGTGCGCGGCTCGACCCTGCCCAACGGCATCGACCTGCGCCAGGTCCGCGTCCCCCTCGGCGTGGTCGGCATCATCTACGAGGCCCGCCCCAACGTCACCGTGGACGCCGCCGCCCTCTGCCTGAAGTCCGGCAACGCGGTCCTGCTGCGCGGCTCCTCCTCCGCGTACGCCTCCAACACCGCCCTCGTACGGGTCCTGCGCGACGCCGTCGGCGGCTCGGGCCTCCCCGCCGACGCGGTCCAGCTCGTCCCGGGCGAGAGCCGCGACTCCGTACGGGAGCTGATGCGGGCCCGCGGTCTGGTCGACGTCCTCATCCCGCGCGGCGGCGCCTCGCTGATCCGCACGGTCGTCGAGGAGTCCACGGTCCCCGTCATCGAGACCGGCACCGGCAACTGCCACGTCTACGTCGACGCGCAGACGGACCTGTCCATGGCCGTCGACATCCTCATCAACTCCAAGGCCCAGCGCCCCAGCGTCTGCAACGCCGCCGAGACCCTCCTCGTCCACAAGGACGTCGCCGACGCCTTCCTGCCGCTCGCCCTGGACGCCCTGGCCGAGGCCGGGGTCACCGTGCACGGCGACGAGCACGTCCTCGCGCACGCCGGGGGGACCAAGGCCACCGTGGTCGCGGCGACGACGGAGGACTGGGAGACCGAGTACCTCTCGTACGACATCGCGGCGGCGGTCGTGGACTCGCTGGACGCGGCGGTGGCCCACATCCGGCTCTGGTCCTCCGGCCACACCGAGGCGATCGTGACGACCTCGCAGGCGGCGGCCCGCCGGTTCACCCAGCTGGTCGATTCGACCACGGTCGCCGTCAACGCCTCCACGCGCTTCACAGATGGCGGCCAGTTCGGCTTCGGCGCCGAGATCGGCATCTCCACGCAGAAGCTGCACGCGCGCGGCCCGATGGGCCTGCCGGAGCTGACCTCCACGAAGTACATCGTGACCGGCGACGGCCACACCCGGTAACGCCGACGGGCGGGTCGGGGGCGGTGCGTACGTACGGGGGCTGGTGAGCGTACGCACAGGGGGCTGGGCGTACGCACGCGGTCTGGTCGGCGTGCGTACGGGGGAAGGTCGGCTTACGCCTACGGGGCCTTGCGGGCTCGTACGGCCGGGTTTACGCCCACGGGGCAAGGACCGGCCGCATGTTCCCCAGCCGTTCGCCGGGCGAATTGGCGGAGCACCTGCCCAAAAGGTCCCCGCGGGGCTACGCTGAATCCGTGCCGGACGACGTGGGGGGCAAGCCGTTTCCGGACGGCTGGGAGCCCGACGACGACCGCGGGGGCGCGGACGAGGACTTCGCCTCCGTGGTGTTCGACGAGGACTTCGTCCGGGCCGCCACCGTCCATGAACCCACCGCCGTGGAGCGTCTCCTCGCCGCGGCGGAGGCCCGCGCGCAGGCCGACGCCGCCCGGGCCCGCCGCAGCAGGCGCCCCACGGACGGCGAGTACGGCTCCTACGGGCGGTCCCGGGGCTATCACGACCCCCAGGACCTCGACTACGAACCGGACCGCGACGACGAGACCGCCCAGGGCTCCTACGGCCCGGGCGGGGGACTCCGGCGCTACCGGGGCGCCGCCCGCTGGCACCGCCCGGTCGCCTGGCTGCTGGCCCTGGTGATGGGCGTCGGGATGGTCGTCCTCGCCTTCACCGCCGTCTACCGGGGCGCCTCGGCCCACCGCCAGGACTCGGTGCCGCCGCCGGTGACCAGCGGTGTGGACAAGCCCGGGGCGGTCCCGTCGGCCTCCGCCGACCACTCCCGCCCGGCGGTCTCCGCCACCCCCCGCACCCCCTGAACGGCCCCGCGCACCCGCAGCCCCCGACCGTCCACGCATGGCCCGGCCGTCCACGCACCCCCTCCCCGGGCCGCCCGGCACGCGCCCGGCACTCGCGCGTCACCCGTCCGGCGGTGACCCGCGCGGACCACTTGCCGCCGCTCTCCGCGTTTACGTACGCGCCGATCGACCTACTCTGAAGATGTGCCCCCTCGCTTCCCGGGGGCTTCTCGCTGACCGGTGGTGCGAGATCGGGAGACGACGTCATGACAGGCCGCTCAGAACCCCCGAACGGCCCGCCCGAGAACCCCGAGGGCGGCGAGGACGAGTACCGCTCGCTCGTCTTCGACGAATCGTTCATTCGCAGTGCCCGCATGCAGGAGTTCTCGGCCCAGGAACGGATGGGCGAGCACGCCAGGGCCGTACGGACCCTGCCGGAGCCGGTGGTCCCGGCGGGCCACGGCTCCAGGGCCGCCATCGTGCTGGTCGTCCTGATCGCCCTGGCCTTCGCCACGGCCGTCTACATCGGCTTCCGCAACCCCTACCCGCAGCCCGTGCCCCGGCGGGCCGAGCCGCTGCGGACCACCGTGGTGCCCCTCGCCCCCCGCGCGGCCGTCCCCGCCGGATCACCCGAGCGGCTCTACCGGGCCGCCCCGCTCTCCGGCTTCCGGATCGGTGCGGAGGGCATCAACTTCCCCTCCGTACGGCGCACACAGAACTTCTCCGACAGTCAGATCACCACCGCCCTCGCCACCGTCAAGGACTACCTGGTGGAGTCCTCGCTCAACCCCGACGTCCTCACCGGCCAGGTCCGCCGCCCCGTCGAACAGCTCCTGGACCCGGACCAGCGGGGCCAGTTCGAACGGTCCCTGAGCAGCCCCGCCGACGACGGGCTCCACGCCGCCACCGGCTGGCTGGTCCGCTTCGACCCGGCCCAGGTCGAGCTCGCGGACCCGCAGATCCGGGTGCAGGGCACCCTCTCGTACGCGGAGGACGGCGCGGGCACCCTGGAGGTCGTCTCGGACCACACCTTCACCTACGCCCTGCGCCCGGCGGACGGCCCCCGCAAGGAGGACGGCGCGTCCCTCTTCACCGTCCGCCGCGAGCTGCACTTCCGCTTCGACCGGGAGGACCTGCGGCTGCACCGGCTGGAGCTGCGCACCGCCCACGTACAGGCCGGACCGCAGTCCTGCTCGGCCGGTGCCACGGGGACGCTGCGCCCGCTCCTGGCGGGGGAGCGGGCCGACGACCGGGGTCCCGCGGCCACCGACCCGTACGCCTCGGGCCGGCCCGCGGCGGCACTCTGCGGCACCCTGGCACCGCTGGGCGCTACGCCTTCCGGGGCCCCTCCCCGGACTCCTCAGGACCCTCAGGCCCTCCGGGAGTTCCGCCCCCGTCCGTAGCGGAACCGCCCGCACCGCCCTTCGCGCCCCCGCCACCGCCACCGGTGAACTTGTCGCGCAGCTTGCCGCCCAGGTCCCCGGCGCCCCCGGCGATGTCCCCGACCAGCTTCATCAGCGGGTCCTTGCTCGTGCGCACGGTGTCGGCGTAGTGCGAGGCGGACTCCCGGAATGAGTCGGACACCGAGGTGTCCTTGTCCTCGTCGCGCCGGGGGTAGTGGCCGTCCATGATCCGCTGGTAGTCCCGGGTCTCCGACCACTTCTTCAGCTCGGCGGCCCGCACCGTGGTGAAGGGATGCGTCCGGGGCAGCACATTGAGGATCTTGAGGACCGAGTCCCGCAGGTCCCCGCCCTTCTCGTACTCGTCGGCCTGGGCCAGGAAGGCGTCCACGTTCATCTCGTGGAGGTGGTTGCCACCGGCGATCTTCATCAGACCGCGCATCGACGCCTGGATGTCCTGGCCCACCAGGAGTCCGGCCCGGTCGGCGGAGAGCTCCGACTTGCGGAACCACTCGCGCAGCGCCGTCACTATCGCCATGATCGCCACGTTCCCCAGCGGAATCCAGGCGACCTTCACGGCCAGGTTGGTGAGGAAGAGCAGTATCGTCCGGTACACCGAGTGACCGGAGAGCGCGTGGCCCACCTCGTGGCCCACCACCGCCCGCATCTCCTCCTCGTCGAGCAGCTCGACCAGGCCGGTGGTCACCACGATGATCGGCTCGTCGAGCCCGATGCACATGGCGTTGGGCTGCGGGTCCTGCTTCACGTACATCGGCGGGACCTTCTCCAGGTCCAGGATGTAACACGCGTCGCGCAGCATGTCGTGGAGGTGCGCGAACTGCGCCTCGCTCACCCGCACGGAGTCGGAGAGGAAGAGCAGCCGCAGGCTGCGCTCGGGGAGCAGCCCGCTGAGCGCCTTGAACACGGTGTCGAAACCGGTGAGCCTGCGCAGGGCCACCAGGGCCGAGCGGTCCGCCGGGTGCTCGTAGGCCCGGGACGAGATCCCGGGGAATCGCCTGCGCGCCCTGCTCGGCACGTTCTCGTGACTGCTGTCGGTCATGGATGGCCCCCTGTTCGTACGAGACGTTGCTCGCCCCCCGGACGAAACCCAGCGTATGCGCTGGCGCTACGGTGTGCGGGGGGCTGTGGATAACTTTGAGGAGCGCCCGAAATGCCGCACATCGCCGTCACCCTTGCTGCCGCTGCCGCGGAACAGGGACCGGGGGACACCCTCCGGATCGTGCTGCTGGTCTCGATCGTCGGAGCGGTGGTGCTCGCCTGGTTCCTGCTGCGCGGCTACCGCAACACCGATGACAACGACTGAGTCGGCGTGAGCGTGCCCGGGGGCCCCGCATACGATGTGCCCGACGTCTTCCTTCCGCCTCACGATCGATAGGTCCTGCCGAAGATGAGCCTCACGAGCACCGCACACCAGCTGGTCACCCTCGCCTCCGGGGGCGAGGGCGGTGGCAACCACGAAAGCCTCAACCCCTACCTCATCGGCGGTCTGACTTTCTTCGCGCTGATGTTCCTGCTCTGGGTGACCACCCGCTTCAACCGCGACCGCTGAGGCGGAGGCGTACAGCTGTGCCAGTAGGCTCTGCACGCATGGGAGAGCAGGAAGTGCCTACCGGCCCCGGCAAACGCCGCATCGGCGTCATGGGCGGGACGTTTGACCCGATTCATCATGGACACCTGGTGGCGGCCAGTGAAGTGGCCGCCCAGTTCCATCTCGACGAGGTCGTGTTCGTCCCGACCGGGCAGCCGTGGCAGAAGAGCCACAAGAACGTCTCCCCGGCCGAGGACCGCTATCTGATGACGGTCATCGCCACCGCGTCCAACCCGCAGTTCTCGGTCAGCCGCAGCGACATCGACCGTGGTGGACCGACGTACACGATCGATACGCTGCGGGACCTGCGCGAGGTCCACGGCGACGCGGACCTCTTCTTCATCACCGGCGCCGACGCACTCGCCCAGATCCTCACCTGGCGCGACGCGGAGGAGCTGTTCTCGCTCTCCCACTTCATCGGTGTGACCCGGCCGGGTCACGTGCTCACGGACGACGGACTCCCCGAGGGCGGTGTCTCCCTCGTGGAGGTGCCCGCGCTGGCGATCTCGTCCACGGACTGCCGTGAGAGGGTCGCGCAGGGGGAGCCGGTCTGGTACCTGGTGCCGGACGGTGTGGTCCGCTACATCGACAAGCGCCAGCTGTACCGCGGCGACTGAGCCACGGAGAGGGGCACCGGTGAACGACCGACAGAACCCGTACGACCACGACCCGTACTACCAGCAGCCGCAGATCATCGGCTACGACGAGTACGGGCAGCCGGTGTACCAGCAGCAGGGGCAACAGCAGGGCGGGCAGCAGTACGACCCCTACGCCGCCCAGCAGGGCCAGGCCCAGGCCACGGGGTACGGATACGACCCGTACGGCCACTCCCAGCAGCCCCAGGCCCAGCCGTACGACCCCTACGTGGGCCAGCAGCCCCAGCAGGAGCAGGGCGGCGGGAGCACCGACCACGGGTACGGCCAGGGGCAGGCCCAGGACCAGGGTTACGGGTACGGCGGCTACACCGACTACGGCTACGCCACCGGGCAGCAGCAGCCCCAGCAGTCCGCCGCGGTCGACACCGGGCAGCAGTGGAACATCCCGCAGCAGGCCGCCGCCCCCGCACCGGAACAGGCCCCGCCACCGGCCGCGCCGCCCGCACGCGAGCAGGTGCCGTCCGACCGCGAGCAGGCGCCCGGGCGTGAGCCCTCCGCGGCGGAGCTCGATCCCGCCGTCCCCGGGCAGCGCGGTCCCGCGCCGGACTACCGCACCGAGCAGTTCTCGTTCATCGAGGAGCCCGACGAGGACTCCGAGGACGTCATCGACTGGCTCAAGTTCACCGAGAGCCGCAGCGAGCGGCGCGAGGAGGCGCGGCGCAAGGGCCGCAACCGGATGATCGCGCTCATCGTCGCCGCCGTGCTCGTGGTCGTCGGCGGGGTCGGCTACCTGTGGTCCGCCGATCTGCTCCCCGGCCTCTCCGGCGGCGAGGAGAAGAAGGCCGTCGCCGCCGGGGCGCAGCAGCGTGACGTCATCGTGGTGCATCTGCACAACACCAAGAAGGGCGGCACCTCCACCGCCCTCCTCGTGGACAACGCCACCACCAAGCAGGGCACCACCGTCCTGCTGCCGAACACGCTCGCCGTCGCGGGCGAGGACGGGGCCGGCACCACGCTGGGCAAGTCCGTGGACGACGACGGCAGGACCGGCACCCGGGAGGCGATCGAAACCCTCCTCGGCACCAGGATCAGCGGAACCTGGCGGCTGGACACCCCGTACCTGGAGATCCTCGTCGAGCAGGTCGGCAACATCGAGATGGACACCGACATCGATGTGCCCGACGCCAAGAAGGGTGCCGCGCCGCTGGTGAAGAAGGGGGAGGCGCAGACGCTCAGCGGCCCGATGGCCGTCGCGTACGCCACCTACCTGGCCCCCGGCGAGGCCGAGGCCAAGCAGCTGAACCGGTTCGGGGAGGTCATGCGCGCGGTGCTGCGTAAGATCTCGGAGGACCCCAAGGCCGCGACCGTCACCGTGGAGACGCTGGCGCAGGTCCTGGACCCCTCGCTGCCGGAGAAGGACCTCGGCGCCTCGCTCGCCAAGCTGGCCTCGCGCGCCAAGGTCGGTGACTACAAGACGACGATGCTGCCGGTCCAGGACGACGGCACTCTCACCGACGCGGCCACCCGCAGCGTCGTCAAGGACGTCCTCGGCGGCACGGTGAAGGCCCCCGAGGCGGGCGCCCCCGTCCGGGTCGCCGTCCGCAACGCCACCGGGGACGACCGCGCCGGGGAGTCGGCCCGGATCGCCCTCGTCAACGGCGGCTACGCCTTCGTGAGCGGCGGCAAGGCCGACACCGAGGCCGAGTCCGTCGTCCTCTACCGGAGCGCCAAGGACAAGGAGAAGGCCACGGAGGTCGCCAAGACCCTGGGGCTGCCCGCCGGGGCCGTGAAGAAGGGCGAGCCTGCCGCCAACGCCGACGTGTCCGCCGTACTCGGCCAGAACTACAAGATCAAGTAACTCCGCGAGGGTCTCGCCGGACGGCACTCCACCGCCGTCCGGCGAGATCCTTTCCGCGGCTCACAGCGGATGCTTCCGCAGCTCACGGCCGGTGCGCACCGAGGAGTGAAGGGCTGTCGGCGGTCCGTGAGACCCTAGAGGTTGCATCCGACCGCCGACGAAAGCCTGCATGTGACCGCCACGGACCGCTCCATCGAGCTCATCAACGCCGCCGCTCAGGCGGCCGCCGACCGGCTCGCGCACGACATCATCGCCTACGACGTCAGTGACGTGCTGTCGATCACCGACGCCTTCCTGCTGGCCTCGGCCCCCAACGACCGCCAGGTCAAGTCGATCGTCGACGAGATCGAGGAGCAGCTCCAGAAGCAGCTCGGCGCCAAGCCGGTGCGCCGTGAGGGCGACCGCGACGCCCGCTGGATTCTCCTCGACTACGTCGACATCGTCGTCCACGTCCAGCACAGCGAGGAGCGCGTCTTCTACGCGCTGGAGCGCCTGTGGAAGGACTGCCCGGAGATCGCCCTCCCCGAGGACGCGGTCAAGACCCGTGGCAGGGCCGAGGAGCACGCACAGCTCAACGGCGGCACGGAAGGTGACCTGAGCTGAGCACCCGCAGCGGCAGGGGCCGCAGGATCGTCCTCTGGCGGCACGGCCAGACCGCGTGGAACCTGGAGCGCCGCTTTCAGGGCTCCACGGACATCGAGCTCACCGAAGAGGGCGTCGGGCAGGCCCGCAGGGCCGCCCGGCTGCTCGCCTCGCTGAAGCCCGACGCCGTGGTCGCCTCCGACCTCCGGCGCGCGGCGGCCACGGCCGCCGAGCTGGCGGCCGTGACCGGTCTCACCGTGGCCCACGACGCCGCGCTCCGGGAGACGTACGCGGGCGTCTGGCAGGGCCTGACGCACGGGGAGATCATCGAGCGCCACGGCGAGGAGTACGCGGCGTGGAAGCGCGGCGAGCCGGTGCGCAGGGGCGGCGGCGAGCTGGAGACCGAGGTCGCCGACCGGGCCGCTCCGGTCGTCCTGGAGCACGCCGAGAAGCTGCCCGTCGACGGCACGCTCGTCGTGGTCAGCCACGGCGGCACGATCAGGACGACGATCGGGCGGCTGCTGGGCCTGGAGGCACACCACTGGGAAGGGCTCGGCGGGCTGTCGAACTGCTGCTGGTCCGTCCTGGGCGAGGGCGCGCGCGGCTGGCGCCTGCTGGAGCACAACGCCGGCACCCTGCCGGAGCCGGTGCTCGGCGACGACGACTAGGACCGGTCGTTCGGACCAGGCACCGGGCCGGTCATCGGGCCGTCCCGGCCGGATTTCACTTTCCGGCAGGTCACAGGCTAGAGTTCTTCTTGTTCGCAGGGCGGAAACGCAGGGAAACACAGCGGACAGCGGGGCTATAGCTCAGTTGGTAGAGCGCCTGCATGGCATGCAGGAGGTCAGGAGTTCAATTCTCCTTAGCTCCACAATCAAGATCCCGTCCCCGGTCTGGGGGCGGGATCTTCTGCATGGGAGCGTGCAGCGGGCTGACCCTCTTGCGGGGCCATGGCAGAATCGGAGCGCCGGAGGGGGCGACGGACCGATCGGGAGGGAGCGCGATGCCTGCGAGCCGCGAGCACGTCCCCGACCTGCCCCTTGTCATCGCCCCGCCCCCCGGCTCCGTGAGGTCCGAAGATCCAAGGTCCCAAGATCGATCCCGTCTCGGCTGTCCGTCCTGCGGTTCGTCCCACGTGGCCCAGGTCCTGGGCGACAACGGAGGGGTCTCCTACGTGTGCACGGCCTGCGGCCACAGTTGGAGCTGACTGATGGGTGCACACAGGCGTAAGTGCGACTGGTGCGGCAGCGGTACGCCCATTGTCAGGGACATGGACCCGATCAACCCGGAATACCAGTACTGGTGCGAGGAATGCGCCCGGGCGCTGATCATAAAAGGCGACCCCATCGAGACGTACCGGGAGCTGGAGGGGGAGCCGATCTACGGACGCCTCCTGGAGGAGCACTGCACGCTCAAGCGGTTCTACTCCTTCGCGACGGCCTGACGGTCCGGCGGCCCGGTGGCCCCGACCCTCTGACCTGCGGCTGAAGGTCCAACAGCCAGGATGATTCGGGCATATCGATCCAAACCGGAAACGATTTGGTGAAGCACCGGGGTGACCGTGTAATGTTCTCGATGTCGCCAGGGGGAACCGGGCGGCAAACAGCAAGGGGCTATAGCTCAGTTGGTAGAGCGCCTGCATGGCATGCAGGAGGTCAGGAGTTCAATTCTCCTTAGCTCCACAAGTTCCACATGAAGAAGCGGGCCACCCGGATCGGGTGGCCCGCTTCTTTTGATCCCTCGCCCGTGGCCCGGCGGTCCGCCCGTGGCTCGGCGGTCCGCTCAGCCCCGTCCGCTGCCCAGGGCCCGCCGGTTGGGCGCTGGCAGGGCGGGGCGCCCCTCGGCCGGCGGCTGCTCGATCCGGAGCGCCAGCGCGGGGCAGCGCCGTACGGCCCGCTGGGCGCGCCCGCGCAGATGCATCGGTACGGAGGCGTCCGCCAGTGCCGGATAGCCGTCGGGGCCCAGCCTGATGAGCTCGGGCACGATGTCCGCGCAGAGGCCGTGCCCCTGGCAGAGCGTCCAGTCCACCGCCAGCTTCTCGCCGCTCGGAATCGACTCCTCCACGTCCTGGTGGCCGGAGAAGGGCAGCGGCAGCACACCGAGCGTCTCCCGGCCGCAGCCGCCGTCCAGGACATGGGCGGCGAGGTCGTCCGTGAACGCCGACAGCGTCGACATGAAGAACCGCGCCGAACCGTCCGGATGCTTGCACGCGCCCCGGCCCTTCACGGCCTGGGCCACCTCGCGCAGCGCCTCCAGCGCGGCGGGCCCGCCTCCGTTCAGTACGTCGGAGAGCCCGCCTGCCGCCGCCGGGAGCCCCAGCTTGCACGGGCCGCACTGCCCGGCGGTCTCGGCGGCCAGCCAGTTCGCGATCCGGAGGGACTCGCCCAGCGGGCAGGTCTCCGGACCGATCGGCAGGATCGCGCCCGCGCCCAGGGCGCCGCCCACGGTGGCCAGGGACTCCCGGGATATGACCGCGTTGTGGGAGGCGACCGCGTCGATCCAGTTGCCGTGGTAGCCGCCGGTCAGCACCCCCTGGGGCAGCGGCGGGGCCCCGGCCAGCTGGAGGACGTACCGCAGCGGGACGCCCGTCGGCACCTCGACCACCATGGGCCGGGCCACGGCGCCGGAGACGGTGAGCAGAACGGTGCCCGGTTCGTTCGGCAGCCCGGTGTGCCCGTAGCGGCGGGGGCCGATCCGGGCGGCGACGGCGAGCTGGGCGTACGTCTCCGCGTTCGACAGCAGGGTCGGGGAACCGCCCACCCCGGTCTCCGCCGCCCGCTCGCGTCGGCCCGGGGGCAGGGCCGGACCGCCGTTCGCCGCCCGGATCACCGAGGACGCCTCGCCGGAGACCATGCGCTCGGGGGTGCGGACCACCCGGGCCCGCAGATGCTGGCCGCGCCGGTCGGAGAGGCCGCGCTCGGCCAGGGCCGCGCGTACGGAGACCTCGGTGGAGTTACGGGTGACGGCGACGACCAGCGTGCGCGCGCCGAGCGCCTCGGCGGCCAGCAGAGCACCGTCCAGGATCAGGTGCGGGGCGCGGTTGATCAGGACGGTGTCCTTGCGGCAGGCGGGCTCCCCCTCGCTCCCGTTGATCACGACCACGGGGCGCACTCCGCGCCGGATGGACGCCTTGGCCACCGCCCGCAGCTTCTTGCCGAAGGGGAACCCTGCGCCGCCCCGCCCGCGCAGGGAGATCGCCTCGGCCAGCTCGGCCAGCCGCTCGCCGGTCATCGGTTCGAGGGGCCCGTGCACCTTCAGGTGCATGGCGAGGTCGAGCCGCTCCACCAGGTCGAAGCCGGTGGTCAGTTGCGGCAGCCCGACGACGCGGACCTCGGGAACGTCGGGGAGGGGGTCGTTCACGGGCGGTCTCCTGCGGGTGCGTGCCAGGGTTCGCCGGCCGGGGGCGCGGAGAACGGACCGGCCGCCGGTTCGGTGCCGGTACCGGCGGTGGCTGTGGGGTGAGGTTCGGCGTTGCGGGGCCCGGCCGTCGGGGCCGCCCGGTGAGGGTCTTCGTACGGGGACGCGTACGGCGTTTCGTAAGAAGGCGTGGGGGAGCTGTGGGCCGGATCGCTGCCAAAAGAAGGCGTCGCGTCAGCTGTGCCGCGGGCCGGTGTGCCGTACGGGGGTGTCGTGTTGAGCGGTGACGCGTACAGCGGCGGTTCCTGCGGGGGCGCGTAGGTGTGCTCGTAGGTGTGCTCGGCTCCGGCGGGGCGGTGGTGGGCCTGCGCGGGGGGAGCGGGGGACGGGGCGGGCCAGCGGGCGCCCGGCGGGCGGGAGGGGCCGCCGGCCTGGGAGACGGCGCGGTATCCGGCCGAGATACCCGGCCCGCCCGCCGGACCGTCCGCGAGCCGGTCGGAGCTGCGCGGAGGCGGTTCGTACGGCGGCGGGGACGGCTCGTACGGAGGAGGCGGCTCGTAGGACTGGGACGGCTCGTACAGCGGGGACGGTTCGTGCGGCGGGGGCTGGACCCCGTACAGCAGCTCCGTCGGCGCTTCGTGCAGCGAGCCGGACAGCGGTACGGACGGGGGCGCGGGCGGCGGTATCGGCGGGGGTACCGGCGCCGACAGGGTGCGCGGGCGCACCGGAGTGCCCCGGCTCCCCCGGCCGGGCTCGCTCCACCCGGCGGGCTCCCCGGGGGCCGGCTCGCGGTCCGCGCCGGGCCCGCGCCCGGAGCCCGGCGGGGCGGCGGCCCGCAGGACCGGGTCCGGCACGTCGAAGTCCGCGTCGGGGCTCAGCAGCGCGGCGATCCGGTCGGTGATCCGGCGCTTCGTCGGGCGGGGCAGCAGCCGCAGGCACAGGGCACCGGCGACGGCGACGAGGCACAGCCCGTACATCACGACGACCCAGGTGGCGGGCGCCCGGCCCGCGTACAGGCCGTGGATCAGCGCGGCGCACCAGGCCGGATAGGCCAGGGCGTGCAGGGCGCGCCACCGGCCCGCGATCCCGCCCGCCTCCCGGGGGGAGCCCAGCGACTGCCCGAGCCGGGTGGCCGTGGCGGAGGGCTGGGCGAACGCGCTGCGCAGGGCGCCGGTCGCGGCCGTGACCACCATCAGCAGTCCGGCCAGCGAACCGAAACCGATCAGCCCCGCCGTGCCCGTGACGCCTAGACCGAAGGGTATGAGGGCGCCGAGCAGGCTCACATGCCCGAGGGCGACCTTCACGGTCCCGTGCAGCAGCAGGAAGCCGAGCGCCGCCACGGCGGTGGCCCGGTGGATGCCCTGGCAGATGATCCGCTGACGGGTGGAGAGGAACAGCCGGTCGGTGGCCAGCAGACCCCAGGCGACGGCCGCGGTGAGCGACACCAGCGACAGGACGCCGGTGGTGAAATCGAGGGTGGCGCGGAAGCCGTCGCTCCCCGCGACGGCGAGCAGGGGGACGAAAACCAGGGCGGTGACAGTCAGGCCGCCCTGTACAGGCCGACTCATTCCGGGGCTCATGGTGGGGGATACGCGGATCTTGCGATGAGGGTTCATGGGGGCGACTCCGAATAGTTCGGCAAAGCGGTCCCGTTGCCGCATGCTAGGACGCCCCATACCAGCCAGTACGGGCTTTGCTCGGTTGCCCCGATAGAAGTCGGTACGCGGAGTAACCGCCGCTTCCCCGGAGTTCCCGCCGCCCCGGGAGGTGCCCCAGGACTCCGCCGAAAACCCATCGGACGATCACCGGAAGCCCGCCGAATGCACACCGTGCACCCACAGGAAGGTCACGCGTCAGCTACTGAGGGTGACGAGTGGGCGAGAGGGTTTCCGCCCCGCGCGCATGAGATCCGCCCCGCGTCCGCTCTCCGGTTACTCCCCGCTCCCGTCCGGGCTCGTGCGGTACCCTGACGCCATGCGTGCCGTACGCCTTCTGCTTAGCGAGCCGCGCTGAACAGTTCCGACCGGTGAGAACGCCTGGTCGGAGTCAGCGCGGCGTCCCCTCCTGTGCGAGGGGATTTTTCGTTTCCCGGCAGATGACGATCGATGGAGCTTTGAGGATCATGAGCGAGACGAATTCCGCTGCCGAGACGGCCGCGCCGCACCGCTACACGGCGGCGATGGCCGCCGACATCGAGGCACGCTGGCAGGACTTCTGGGACGCCGAGGGGACGTACGAGGCGCCGAACCCCACCGGCGACCTGGCGGGCGACCCGGAGCTGGCCGCCAGGCCCAAGAAGTTCATCATGGACATGTTCCCGTACCCCTCGGGTGCGGGGCTGCACGTCGGACACCCGCTGGGCTACATCGCCACCGATGTCTACGCCCGCCACCAGCGGATGACCGGCCACAACGTGCTGCACACCCTGGGCTTCGACGCGTTCGGCCTGCCCGCCGAGCAGTACGCGGTCCAGACGGGCACCCACCCCCGGGTCTCCACCGAGGCCAACATGGAGAACATGAAGGTCCAGCTGCGCCGGCTGGGTCTGGGCCACGACAAGCGCCGCTCCTTCGCGACGATCGACTCCGACTACTACAAGTGGACGCAGTGGATCTTCCTGCAGATCTTCAACTCCTGGTACGACACCGAGGCCGACCGGGCCCGCCCGATCGCCGAACTGGTCGAGCAGTTCGAGAACGGCACGCGGGCGACCCCCGACGGCCGTGAGTGGAGCGCGCTGAGCGCCGCCGAACGCGCCGACCTGCTGGGCGAGTACCGCCTGGCGTACGCCTCCGACGCCCCCGTCAACTGGTCGCCGGGGCTGGGCACCGTCCTGGCCAACGAGGAGGTCACCGCCGACGGCCGCTCCGAGCGCGGCAACTTCCCCGTCTTCAAGGCCAAGCTGCGCCAGTGGAACATGCGCATCACCGCCTACGCCGACCGGCTGCTGAACGACCTGGACGGGCTGGACTGGCCCGAGGCCATCAAGCTGCAGCAGCGCAACTGGATCGGCCGCTCCGAGGGCGCCCGCGTCGAGTTCCCGGTCGACACCGCCGGGGGCATCACCGTCTTCACCACCCGCCAGGACACCCTGTTCGGCGCCACCTACATGGTCCTGGCGCCCGAGCACGAGCTGGTCGAGCGGATCATTCCGGCCGCCTGGCCCGAGGGCACCCACCCGGTGTGGACCGGCGGCCACGCGAGCCCGGCCGAGGCCGTCACCGCGTACCGCAAGCAGGCCGCCGCCAAGTCCGACGTCGAGCGGCAGGCCGAAGCCAAGGACAAGACCGGTGTCTTCACCGGCGCGTACGCGACCAACCCCGCCAGCGGCGAGAAGATCCCCGTCTTCATCGCGGACTACGTCCTGATGGGCTACGGCACCGGCGCGATCATGGCCGTACCGGCGCACGACGCGCGCGACTTCGCCTTCGCGCGCGCCTTCGAGCTGCCGATGCGCTGTGTCGTCCAGCCCTCGGACGACCGCGGCACCGACCCCTCCACCTGGGACGACGCCTTCGCCTCGTACGAAGCGAAGCTGGTCAACTCCGCCAACGACGAGATCTCGCTGGACGGCCTGGGCGTCGTCGAGGCCAAGGCGAGGATCACCGACTGGCTGAAGGAACGCGGCGTCGGCGAGGGCACCGTCAACTTCCGGCTGCGCGACTGGCTGTTCAGCCGCCAGCGCTACTGGGGCGAGCCCTTCCCGATCGTGTACGACGAGGACGGCATCGCCCACCCGCTGCCCGAGTCGATGCTGCCGCTGGAGCTGCCCGAGGTCGAGGACTACTCGCCGCGCACCTTCGACCCGGAGGACGCGTCCGCCCAGCCCGAGACCCCGCTGTCGCGCAACGCCGACTGGGTCAACGTCACGCTGGACCTGGGCGACGGCGCCGGACCGCGCAAGTACCGCCGCGAGACCAACACGATGCCCAACTGGGCCGGTTCCTGCTGGTACGAGCTGCGCTACCTGGACCCGACCAACGACCGGCAGCTGGTCGACCCGTCGATCGAGCAGTACTGGATGGGCCCGCGCGAGGGCCAGCCCACCGGCGGCGTCGACCTGTACGTCGGCGGCGCCGAGCACGCCGTGCTGCACCTGCTGTACGCGCGCTTCTGGTCGAAGGTGCTGCACGACCTGGGCCACATCTCGTCCGCCGAGCCGTTCCACAAGCTGTACAACCAGGGCATGATCCAGGCATTCGTCTACCGCGACAGCCGGGGCATCGCCGTCCCCGCCGCCGAGGTGGAGGAGCGCGACGGCGCCTTCTTCTACGAGGGCGAGAAGGTCAGCCGGGTCCTCGGCAAGATGGGCAAGTCCCTGAAGAACGCGGTCACGCCGGACGAGATCTGCGCCGAGTACGGGGCGGACACCCTGCGCCTGTACGAGATGGCGATGGGCCCCCTGGACGTGTCGCGCCCCTGGGACACGCGTGCCGTGGTCGGCCAGTACCGGCTGCTCCAGCGGCTGTGGCGCAATGTGGTCGACGAGGACAGCGGTGAGGTCACCGTCGTCGACACGGAGCCCGGTGAGGACACCCTGCGGGCCCTGCACAAGGCCATCGACGGGGTCGGCCAGGACCTGGCGGGGATGCGGTTCAACACCGCCATCGCCAAGATCACCGAGCTGAACAACCACCTGACGAAGGCGGGCGGCCCGCTGCCGCGGTCCGTGGCCGAGCGGCTGGTCCTGCTGATCGCCCCGCTGGCCCCGCACATCGCGGAGGAGCTGTGGCGCCGACTGGGCCACACCGAGTCCGTCGTCCACCAGGACTTCCCGGTGGCCGACCCGGCGTACGTCGTGGACGAGACCGTCACCTGCGTCGTCCAGATCAAGGGCAAGGTCCGGGCCCGCCTGGAGATCGCGCCCTCCATCACGGACGAGGAGCTGGAGGCGCTGGCCCTGGCGGACGAGGCGGTCGTCGCGGCGCTGGGCGGGGCCGGTATCCGCAAGGTCATCGTGCGCGCGCCGAAGCTGGTGAACATCGTTCCCGCGTGACGGCAGAGGTGTGACGGCCCCGGTCACGGGTCTCGGTACGTGATCAGGGCCATCCCCTACGGGCAGGTTGGGGGTTCCGAAGGAACCCTCGGCCTGCCCGTTCCGTTTACGGTGGAGGGGGCGACCGGTACCGGCGGCCGCATCGAGACACCGAGGGGCGTCCATGGAAGTCGAAGCCGTGATCGCGGTGGTGGCGTTGCTCTTCTTCGCGTTCGTCGCACTGGGGGTCTACGCGACGGTGAAGGTGGTCGGCGCGGCCAAGAGGGGCGTGGACCGCACGATCACCCAGGCCCGCCGGAGCGTGGAGGACACCACGCTCCGGGCCAAGAGCTTCGGCCAGCCGGGCGTCGCGGGCGAGCTGGCCCAGCTCCGGCTCGGCCTGCGCACCTCGATGCGCGCCACCCAGGACGCCCTGCACGCCGGTGTCGCCGAGGACGCCTCGCTCGCCGAGTCGGTGGACCTCTTCCGGCGGCTCAGCGCACACGGCCTGGAGCTGGACGACGAGCTGAAGCGGCTGGAGCGCGAGCCGGACCGGGCGACGGTCGCCTCGCTGCTGCCGCAGCTCAGGGAGCGCACCCAGCGGATCACGCACTCGGCGGACTCGCTGCGCTGGGCGGCACGGGACCGGGCGCGGCAGTTCGCCGCCGACGACCTGGACGCGCTGAACGCCCAGATCGACATCGAGGCGGGGGCCCTGCGCCACTGGACGGCGGAGGAGCAGCCGCCGCGCGCCTCGGGCCCGGGGGCCGCCTCCCAGGGCCCGGGCGCCGGAGCCACGCGGACGTCCGGCACCGGGGTCGACTGGCCCGAGCCGGTCGCCGGGACCGGGAGCAGCGCGACGGCGGACGAGTCCTGGGGCGGCCCTGCCGGACCGGAGGCCCCGCAGGCGATCACCGCTCCGGACCCGCGTCTGCGGACGCGGTACCCGTGGCAGAAGTCGGCCCGGCCGGAGACGACCAACTGACCACTGCCTGACCACTTCCCGACTGCTTCCCGGTCGCTTTCCGATCGCTTTTCTCAGGGGTCGGCTGAGGGCGGTCGGCTGAGGACTGCCCGACCGCTGTCTGAGAGCTCCTTGTCGCGGGTGAGCAGGATGTGTTCCGAAGTGACCACGAATGATCAGAGGGCCGGGGCCGGACTCCCGCACTCCCACCTGGGCAGGTAACCTCCGCCTCATGTCCCGCCATGTCGCTGTCGTCACCGATTCAACGGCCTATCTGCCGCCCCAGACGATGGAGCGGCACGGCATCACCGCGGTGCCGCTGACCGTCGTCCTGGGCGATCAGGCGTTGGAGGAGGGTACGGAGATTTCGGCCCGCTCGCTCGCCCTGGCCCTGCAGAAACGCCACTCCGTGACCACCTCCCGCCCCAGCCCCGAGGTCTTCGCCGAGACATACCGGGCGGCGGCCGAGGGCGGGGCCGACGCGGTGGTCTCGCTGCACCTGTCGGCGGAGTTCTCGGGCACGTACGACGCCGCGCTGCTCGCGGCGAAGGACGCCCCGATTCCGGTACGCGTGGTGGACACCGGCATGGTCGCGATGGCCCTGGGCTTCTGTGCCCTCGCGGCGGCGGAGGCCGCGGAGGCGGGCGGCGGACTGGACGAGGCCGTGGCGGCGGCGGAGAAGCGGGCCGCCGGAACGTCCGCTTATTTCTATGTCGACACTCTGGAGTACCTCCGCCGGGGAGGCCGTATCGGCACCGCCCAGGCGCTGCTGGGCTCCGCGCTCGCGGTGAAGCCGATCCTCCAGCTCGACGGCGGCCGGATCGAGATGCTGGAGAAGGTACGGACGGCGTCCAAGGCCATCGCCCGCCTGGAGGAGATCGTCGCCGAGCGGGCCGGTGAGGCGACGGTGGACATCGCCGTCCACCACCTCGCCGCCCCGGACCGCGCGGAGCGCCTGGCCGAGCGGCTGCGGGAACGTGTCCCGGGCCTGGCCGACCTGCACGTCAGCGAGGTGGGCGCGGTCATCGGGGCGCACACGGGGCCGGGGCTGCTCGGCGCGGTGATCTCGCCGCGGTGATGCCGCCCTCGGACGAGTCGTCACCCTCGGACGAGTGACTGAGATATCCACAACTGGCCAGTTATCCACAGGAATCGGGGCTGCTCAGCGGGTTCGGGCGGTTGTGCCTAACGTCGTGAGGCATGGCCCTTCGACTGCCTCGGGTATCGACCCCCGACCACCTGCCTACCGCTCCCGATCCCCTGCCCGCCACTCCCGACCACCTCTCCGCTGCCCCTGATCATCTCTCCGCCGCCGTCCCGCCCGCTGCTTCCCCGCCTTCGACGGTGCCTCCCGCACCGCCCTCGGCCTCCGATGGTGCGGCGGCGGGAGCGGCGGCCGCTGTCGAACGTGCTCCGGTGCCTGGGCGTCGGGTGCGAAGGGGTCCCGGCAGCCGCCCGAGCGGCAGGGCGGGGCTCCGCCCCGGTGCCCGCCCCGGCAGGCAGGGGTCCGCACGGGGCCGTGCCGCCCTGGCGGCGGCGTCCGCGCGGCGCCGGGCGGACGCGCTGATGGCGGGCGACCCGGGCCCGGGTGCGGTTCTTGACCCGAGCCCGCCTTTGAACCCATCTCTGAATCCGGCTCCAGCCTCGAGCTCGCCTCCGGCCCTGAGCCCGACTTCACCGCCGACCTCGACCTCGACCCTGCCCCTGCCCCCGCCCCCGCCCCCGAGACCATTTCCTCTCCCCGACGGCAGCGCGGGGGCAGGGGAGGGCGCGGAAGAGGACGTACGGGTGCGGGCGCGTGGGTCCGTCGGAGTGCGGCACGCGGCGTCGGGGCTCTGGGACCGGATGCCGTTGTGGGTACGGCTCAGGTGCGGGCCGACGCCCCGGGCGCTCGCGGCGCTGGCCCTGGTGCTGCTGGCCGCTGTCTGCCTCGCCGTGTTCCACTTCTGGTCCGTGCGTCCGCAGGCCGTGCGTGCGCCCGAAGCGGTGGAGCCGGGGGCGTCCGCGGCGGTCGAGGACGCGTTACGGCCCGGAGGCGCGGGACCGCTGCCCCGGCCTGCTGCCGGTGTACCGCCCTCCCCTCCGCCCGAAGCGGCCGGGCAGATCGTCGTGGACGTCAGCGGCAAGGTGCACCGGCCGGGGGTCCAGCGTCTTCCCGCCGGTTCGAGGGTGGCGGACGCGCTCCGGGAGGCGGGCGGTGTGCGCCCCGGGACCGATGTCACGGGGCTCAACCGGGCGCGTGTCCTCATGGACGGTGAACAGGTCGTGGTGGGGCTCCCTCAGGCCCAGGCCGCCGCCGGGACGACCGGCGGGGCAGCGGGTGCACCGGGGCCGCCCGGCCCGGCGGCACCGCTGAGCCTGAGCGCGGCCACTAAGGAGCAGCTCGAAACCCTGCCGGGGGTCGGTCCGGTGCTGGCGCAGCACATCATCGACCACCGCACGGAGAGCGGCGGATTCCGGTCCGTCGACGAGCTCCGGCAGGTCAAGGGCATCGGCGACCGCCGGTTCGCCGACCTTCAACCGCTCGTGCAGCCATGAGCAGCCGCGAGGCGGGCCCTGGGACGGGCGTGGCGGCCGACCGCGACACCGCCGCCGTCACGAGCGGAGCGCCGGCCCCCTCCTCCCGAGCGCGGGAGGAAGGACCGACGGACCTCCGGCTCGTTCCGCCGGCGCTGGCGGTCTGGGCGGCTGCCGCCCTCGCGCTGGGGCTGCCGGGCCCCTGGGTGGCAGCGGGGTCGGTGGTCTGCGCCGTGGTGGCGCTCGTACTGCTGGCCACCGCGACCACCGGAGGCAGGCGGGCCACCGGGCCTGCGGAAGGCGGACGGGTCGCCGCGCCTATGGGAGGCGGACGGGCCGCCGCACCCGTGAGAGGCGGACGGGTCGCCGCGCCCATGGGGGACGGACGGGCCGCTGCGCCCAGGGGGGACGGACGGGCCGCTGCCCCTGTGGGAGGCGAACAGGGTGCCGCGCCCGTAGGGGGGCGTCGGGGTGCCGTACCGGCGGGGGAAAGGTGGGGTGTCGTGTCCCCGGGAGGCAGGCGGGCCGTCGCGGTGGGAGCCGTGCTGCTCTGTGCGGCGGCGGGCGGAGCCACGGCCGGGCTGCACGGTGCCGACGTGCGGCGCGGGCCCGTTCCCGGGCTGGCGCAGGAGCATGCGCGGGTCGACGCCGAGGTACGGGTGACATCGGACCCCCGGCCGACCCGCCCCGGCGTCCGGGGAAGCCACAGCACCCCGCCCTCCCTCCTCATCGGCGCCGACATCATCGAGGTGGTTGAACCGGGTGGCCACCGCACCCGGGTCCGTACGCCCGTGCTCCTCATGGTCTCGCCCGGGGACGACCGGGCCGAGTGGCAGCGGCTGCTGCCGTCCACCCGGCTCCGCGTCGGCGGCCGTCTCTCACCCCCTGCCCACGCGGGCGAACGCCTGGCCGCCGTCCTGCGGGTGGACACCGGGGGGCCGCCCCGGATCACAGGGCCTCCGACGCGGGTCCAACAGGCGGCCGGGGAACTGCGCTCCGGGCTGCGGGAGGCGACGGACGGGCTCGACGCGGACGCGCGGGCGCTGCTGCCGGGGCTGGTGGTCGGCGACACGTCCAGGGTCCCGCCGGACCTGCACGACGCCTTCAAGGCCACCGATCTGACGCACTTGTTGGCCGTTTCCGGGGCGAACCTGTCAATCTTGCTGTTCCTCCTCATCGGCCCGCCCGGCTCGGCGCTCACCAGTGAACGGCGCGGGCTGGCACCGAAGCTGGGCATCTCCCTGCGGGGGACCGCGTTGATCGGCGGAGCGTTGACGCTCGTGTTCATCGTCGTCTGCCGCCCGGAGCCGAGCGTCCTGCGCGCGGCGGCCTGCGGCCTCATCACCCTCCTCGCGATCGGAACCGGCCGTCGCAGATCCCTGATCCCCGCTCTGGCGGCGGCCGTTGTGCTGCTCGTGCTGTACGACCCCTGGCTGGCCCGGAGCTACGGGTTCCTGCTCTCGGTCCTCGCCACGGGCGCGCTGCTGACCCTCGCGCCGAGGTGGAGCGCGGCGCTGCAACGGCGCCGGGTACCTCCCCGGCTCGCGGAGGTGCTGGCGGCAGCAGCAGCCGCGCAGGCGGTCTGCGCACCCGTCGTGGTGGTCCTGGCCTCACGGGTGAGTCTGGTGGCGATCCCGTGCAACCTGCTGGCGGAGTTCGCGGTGGCGCCCGCGACGGTGCTCGGGTTCCTGGCCCTCGCCGTCGCGCCGGTCGCCCCGCCGGTGGCCGAACTGCTGGCCCGGGTCGCGGGCTGGCCCGTCGGGTGGATCGCCGGGGTGGCCCGCACGGGGGCGGACCTTCCCGGTGCGGAGTTCCCCTGGCCCGGGGGGTGGGCCGGTGCCGCCCTGCTCGCGGCCTTCACCGTCCTGGCGGTGCTCCTCGCCCCTCGGCTGGTGCGCCACCCCTGGGTCTGCTCGGCCGTCGCGCTGCTCCTCGTCCTCGTGGTGCTGCGGCCGGTCCCGCTGACCCGCATCGTGACCGGATGGCCGCCGCCGGGCTGGGCGTTCGCGCTGTGCGACGTCGGACAGGGCGATGCGATGGTGCTCGCGGCCGGGGAGGGGACGGGGGTGGTCGTGGACGCCGGACCCGATCCCCGTGCCGTCGACCGCTGCCTCCGCGATCTCGGTGTCACCCGTGTTCCGCTCGTGATCCTCACCCACTTCCACGCCGACCACGTGCGGGGACTGCCCGGGGTGCTGCGGGGCAGATCCGTGGGCGCCGTCCAGACGACGAGCCTCGACGAGCCGCCCGAGCAGGCTGAGTTCGTCCGGCGTACGGCGGCCTCGGCGCGGGTCCCGACGGTGCGGGCGGTACCCGGCGAGCGGCGCAGGGCCGGTCCGCTCGACTGGCGGGTCGTGTGGCCGAGCGACCGGCCGGGAGCGCGGGGAGGCGCGGTTCAGGGGCCCAACAACTCCAGCGTGACTCTCCACGTACGGGCCGCGGGCGGCCTGACGCTGCTGCTCCTCGGCGACCTGGAACCGCCGGCCCAGCTGCGGTTGCTGCACAGCCCCGCCGGGCTGCCCCGGGTGGACGTCCTCAAGGTGGCCCACCACGGCTCCGCCTTCCAGGACAGGGGGCTGCTGCACAGCGCGCGGCCGAGGCTGGCGCTGATCTCCTGCGGCGCGAACAACCCGTACGGCCACCCGGCGCCCCGGACCGTCGACGCACTCAGGGCCGCCGGTGCGCGGGTCCTGCGTACGGACACCGACGGTGCCATCGCGGTGACGGGCGCGGGCAGGGAGCTGCGGGCGGTGGGGCGTTCGTGAAGGGGCGCGGAGGGGGTGGGCGCGCCGCGGAAGGGGTGGACGTTCAGGCCGGGTGGCCTGCCGGGGTCGGGGCGGGCCGGGTCAGCCAGGTGCCGGAGAGCATCAGGTCGCGGTCGGCCAGCTCGTTCACCTCCCGCCAGGCCCGAACGGTGTGCGGGGTGATGCGCAGGTACACCCACGGGGAGTGCTTCCGCGGGTCCCACGCGAGCTTCGCCGCGAACGCGTCACCGTCGGCGGCGGGCAGGTCCGCTCCTAACACCAGCGGATAGCTCTACTGGTGGGCGGCGGTTACGCCCATCGCGTCCCGCACTTCTTCGCTGCTTTCGGTCATTTCTCGCAGCACCGTTTCCATCGTGGCGACGGACTGCGCGAAGAGCTGCCGGCCGGGCGGGGTGAGCTGAACGTCGAAGCCCCTCCGATCGTTGGGGCACGGCTTGCGCTCGACATAGCCGGCGCTGACCATCTGCGCCAGCAGGCGTGAGACCTGCGGCTGGCTGCGGGTCGCGCGAGAGCTGAGTTCACCCGCCCGGATCCAGTCATCCGTGCGCGCCATCACGTCCATGATCTCGAAGGCGCTGACGCAGAGGCCGTGGCGTTCGGCCAGCGCGCGTTCAGCGGCCTGATTGATCTGCGCACAGGCGCGGGACACGGTCACCCATCGTTCGGTCAGAACTGTTTCTGTCACACCTCTCATCGTAGGTTCGATGCGTGTACTTGTCGATCCATTCGCATGCATGTACCGTGCTCGTCAATCAATGCATTCGCATGGATCTTTTTGCTGAGATGTAGAGGAGACGCGGTGACCGAGCAGACGCTGGCCCCCCAACCTGCCGAGCGGGGCGCGGAGCAATCGCCCACACAGGCCCCCTGGGCCACCCTGGTGGTGGTCGGCGTGGCCCAGCTGATGGTCATGCTGGACTCGACGGTCGTGAACGTGGCGCTCCCCTCGATCGGGACCCAGTTGCCCGCCGATCAGACAGCCCTTCAGTGGACCATCAGCGCGTACGTCCTGATGCTCGGCGGCCTGCTGCTCTTCGGCGGCCGCGTCTCCGACGTCTTCGGCCGCCGCCGTACCTTTCTCGGCGGCCTCTCCGTCTTCGCCGTCTCCTCTGTGCTCTGCGGTATCGCGGGCAACCAGGAGTTGCTCGTCGCAGGCCGCGCCATCCAGGGGGCCGGGGCCGCGCTGCTCTCCGCAGCCGCCTTGTCCATCGTCCTGGCGGTCTACCAGGACGAGGAGCAACGCAAGATCGCGCTGACCGCCTGGAGCGGTCTCGGCGTGATCGGCGCGACCATCGGCGTGGTGCTCGGTGGTCTGATCGTCACGGCGATCAGCTGGCGCTGGGCCTTCCTGATCAACATCCCTGTCTGCATCGCCGCCTTCATCGGCGCCCTGCGCAGCATGCCCGCCCTCAGGACGAACAGCGGTCGCAAGCTGCGACTGCCGTCAGCGATCGTGTCCACCGCCGGAATCGCCGCCCTGTCCTTCGGCCTGATTCGCCTCCACGAGGGATTCGGCGACCGGAACGCCTGGATCAGCATCGGCGCCGCCATGGTGCTGCTTGCGGCGGTGACCTTCATGGAGATCGGCCAGGCTGACCCTCTGCTTCCACTGCACCTGCTGCGCAAGCCCACCTACTGGCTGTCGAGCGTCGGCCTGCTCCTCGTGGCCAGCGTGATGATCAGCAGCTCCTTCCTGGCCAGCATGTACTTCCAGCGGGTCCACGAGATGAGCGCCTTCGCCACCGGTCTCTCGCTGCTCCCCATGGGCCTGGCCGCCCTCGTCGTCGCCCTGGTCGCCCCGTCGCTGGCCGACAACCTGGGCCTGGGCGGCATGTACGTAGTCGGGGCCGCGCTGCAACTGGTCGGCGCGGGCGTCCTGGCGACCGGCACCGACAGCGTCCCGCTGGCCATCGTCGCGCTGGCCGTCATCGGCGCCGGTCTGCCCGCCTGCTTCGTCCCGCTGTTCGGCATCGGTACCTCGCACGTCAAGCTGGAGGAATCCGGCGTCGGATCCGGTCTGCTGAACACCTTCAACGAGACCGGCGCCGCCCTTGGTATGGCCGTCGTCGGCACCATCCTCGCGACCTCGGTCGACAGCCGTCTCAACGGCGGCGGTTCGCTCGTGGACGCGACCACCGCAGGCGTCGGCAACGGCTTCCTGGGGCTGGCCATATGCTCTGCGATCGCCATCGTGATCGCTCTCGTGCTGCGATCGCACACCCGTGCCCCCCAGGGCGCCAGCTGCTGACCCTGCCTCAGGAACCTTTGCCGGGCCCATGGTGCCCGGCAACGGCGTCACAGAGGTTCTGCTCGCCGAGCCACCGACCATAAACGCGCCATCAAAGGCGGACGCGGCGGACGACGTCGAGTGGCTGATGTCGGTCGATTTTCGTAAGTTCGGTGTGTCGGGTGGGTGGATGGGTGAGGGCCTTCTGTTGTGTCGTCTCAATCGTCGTCCACGGTTTCTGGGGGTCTGTTCCTCCGTTGTCGAGGTTGCAGTTGGCGGAGGCTCGGCGAGTTCGTGCGGCCGAGTTGTTCGGGCAGGGCCGCTCGAACGCCGAGGTCGCGGGGACGGTAGGGGTCCATGCCGAGAGTGTGCGGCGGTGGAGACGCGCATGGGAGAGCGGCGGAGCTGAGACGACGCGGCGACGGTCGGCATCCGGTCGCCCGCCGGAGGTGGGCGATGCCCCGGTGGAAGAGGTACGGGCCGCGCTGGAGCGGGGTGCCCAGGCCCACGGCTTCGAGGCCGGTCTGTGGACGTTGGAGCGGGTCGGTGCGGTGGTCGAGCGTGTTACGGGGTGTCCCTCTCGCGGGCCTCGGTGTGGCGACTGCTGACCGGCCGGCTCGGATGGAGCCTGCAACGGCCCGGGCGGCGGGCGGTCGAGCGGGGCGAGTCCGAGATCGCCCGCCTGATCGCGCATGAGTGGCCGCGCATCAAAAGGGGGCCGTGAACACAGGTGCCTGGATCGTGTTTTTCGACGAATCAGGTGTCTCGCTCCTCCCGCAGATCCGCCGCACCTACGCACCCCGGGACCGCACCCCGCTGTTGCGGCACTGCCTGAACTGGAAGCGCGCGTCGATGGCCGGGGCCTCCTCCCTCAAGAAGCGCGACCTCGCCGGTGACCACCTCGCGGACGTCGCCGACGCCACCGAACAAGGCATCCACTGCATCGACACCAAGCCTCAACTGCCGTGGTCGTTCCTCACCCACACCGGCCTGACCATCCCCCACCACCCGCCGAACTCACGAAAAGATCAATAGGTCCTCCGACGGTATCCGCGCCCCGCGCCCCCCGTCCGCGCCCGCACTCGTGCCCGCACCCACACCCACTCCCGCGCCGGTGTCCGCACCCCTGCCCGGAAGGCGCGATCCGTACCGGAGCATCGGGCGCGGCCCCGGGTCCGGGCCTGGCGCGCAAACACTCAAAGGGGACCTTCGCGCACACCTCAGTACGGCTCGTCCCAGCTCCGTACAAGGTCTGCCCAGACCCACCGTTTGCCTCGAACGCCCCAAGGGTGATCGAATGCATGCTCGTCGGCGGGCCGCTGTATCCGACAATGACGTCCACCTGTCAGAGGCCCCGAGGTACGAAGCGCCCCTGGGGGTACGGAGAACATGTTCGGCCGTTGGCTGGGAAACAGGAGTCGGGCGGGTGCGGGGCGGGGTGGGGCCCTGGCCGGATTCCCGGTGCACCGTTCCGCGGGCGTCCTCAGCTGCCGGGTGCTGGACCCGGTCAACGAACCGGTGAGGCAGGCCGAGTTCGTCATCACGGACGGGGCGGGCCGCAAGATCGTGGGCGGTGAGACGGACCCCTTCGGGTCGGTGCTCGCCACGGTTCCGGCGGGTGACTACCGGCTGGCGGTGACGGCCGAGGGCTTCACGCCGTTCCATGGCGCGGCGACGGTGACCGAGGGCGGTCACGCGACGCTCGGCGATGTGACGCTCCAGGTCGCGGCCCCTCCGCAGCTGCCGGAACCGGGGGACTGGGAGGTCGAGCCGAACCACTCGCAGATCGGGTTCACGGCCCGCCATATCGGCCTGGCCCGTATCCACGGCCGGTTCAACACCTTCGCCGGGGCGGTGCGGATCGCCGACCGCATGGAGGACTCGGCCATGCACGTGATCATCGACGCGGCGTCCATCGACACCAACGTGCAGATGCGCGACGACCATCTGCGCTCCGGTGACTTCCTCGACGTCGGACGCTTCCCGACGCTGGAGTTCTACAGCGAGCGCTTCGTCCACCGGGGCGGCTCCCGCTGGGGCGTCACGGGTGCGCTGACCCTGCACGGGGTCAGCCGTACGGTGACGCTGGACACCCAGTACCTCGGCCTCGGCAACGGCCTCCAGGGCGAGACCCGCGCCGCCTGCCGGGCCACCACCGAGCTGCACCGCGAGGACTTCACCCTCACCTGGCAGACCATGCTGGCCCGGGGCATCGCCGCGGTGGGCTCCAGCATCGCCATCGACCTGGACATCCAGATCGTCCCCAAGGGCTGAGGGACCGGCCGGCGCTACGGCTTCTCCAGCCAGCCTTCGTACTCGGCGGCGAACTCGTCCAGCGCCGCCGGGTCCAGCCGCCCGGCCGGGTCCTCCACGACCACCAGCCACTGGGCGTCCTCGGCGTCGTCCTCACCGGCCAGGGCGTCCCGTACGAGCTGGGGTTCCTCGGCGACCCCGAAGCGGTCCGCCAGCTCCTCCGCCACCTCCTCGGCGGCGTCGCGGTCCGGCAGCACCAGTACATGTCTCACGTCCGCATGGCTCACATCGCTCACCCGGTCATTCTCCGGTACGGGGCCGGTGCCCCATGCCCCGGGCGGTCCGGGCGGGCCGCGCCGCCCGGACCGTCGGCCGGGCCCGGGCTGTCAGTGGGGCATGGGATGCTGGATCGCGATGGCCACCAGGAAGAATTCCACCGACGATCCGCTCGCCCCTCTCACGCTCGCCGTGGGTCAGGAGGACCTCCTCCTGGACCGCGCGGTGCAGCAGGTGGTGGCGGCGGCCCGTGCCGCCGACGCCGATACGGACGTCCGTGATCTGACGCCCGACCAGTTGCAGCCCGGCACGCTCGCCGAGCTGACCAGCCCCTCGCTCTTCGCCGAGCGCAAGGTCGTGATCGTGCGCAACGCGCAGGACCTCGCGGCCGACACGGTCAAGGACGTCAAGGCGTATCTCGGTGCTCCGGTCGAGGAGATCACCCTCGTCCTGCTGCACGCGGGCGGGGCCAAGGGCAAGGGGCTCCTGGACGCGGCGCGCAAGGCCGGTGCCCGGGAGGTCGCCTGCCCGAAGACCACCAAGCCGGCCGAGCGGCTCACCTTCGTACGGTCGGAGTTCCGGACCCACGGCCGGTCCGCGACGCCGGAGGCGTGCCAGGCGCTGGTCGACTCCATCGGCAGCGACCTGCGGGAGCTGGCCAGTGCGGTGTCCCAGCTGATCGCGGACGTCGAGGGGACGATCGACGAGGCGGTCGTCGGGCGGTACTACACGGGGCGTGCCGAGGCATCCTCGTTCACCGTCGCCGACCGCGCGGTCGAGGGGCGTGCCGCGGAGGCACTGGAGGCGCTGCGGTGGTCGCTGTCGACCGGGGTCGCGCCCGTCCTGATCACCAGCGCGCTGGCACAGGGGGTCCGGGCCATCGGGAAGCTGTCCTCCGCGCGGGGCGGCCGGCCGGCCGATCTGGCGCGGGAGCTGGGGATGCCGCCGTGGAAGATCGACCGGGTGCGGCAGCAGATGCGGGGGTGGACGCCGGACGGGGTCGCCGTGGCCCTGCGGGCCGTGGCGGCGGCGGACGCGGGGGTGAAGGGCGGGGGGGACGACCCTGAGTACGCCCTGGAGAAGGCCGTCGTCGCTGTGGCGCGGGCCGCGAGGGCCGGGGGGCGGTAGCCCCTCGCGGAGGTGCGCGGCGGTGGGGCCCGCCGCCCTGGGGGCCCTGCGGTCACCGTCACGGTCACCGGTTCCGTCCGCGATCGCCGGACGGGCTGGGGCTGGGACTGGCCGTGCGCGTGCACCGCACCGCGCGGGGTCCCGTCCGAGCGCCGGTTCCGTCCTCAAACGCCGGACGGGCTGGACATGCCCCGGGACAAGCCCGGACGGGCTGGACATGCCCCGGGAATGCCGAAACCCCGGGCTCCGACCTGGGGAGATCGGGGCCCGGGGCCTCGGGTCACACTCTTGGTGCGCCGCACCCGCGTGGCGAACGCAGGTTCGGTGTGCGGCGCGGGGTGCCGGGCAGGGGCGGGAGAGAGGGCCCGCTGGTCCGTTCCGGCGAAGTCACATCAGTGAGCTTCGGGAGGAAGCTCAGCCCTGCAGGGAGGCAACCTTGGACGCCAGCGCCGACTTCTTGTTGGCGGCGGCGTTCTTGTGGATGACACCCTTCGAGACAGCCTTGTCGAGCTGACGGGAAGCGTCGCGGACGGCCGTGGTGGCCTTCTCGACGTCACCGGCAACGACGGCCTCGCGGGCCTTGCGGATCGCGGTCTTGAGCGACGACTTGACGGCCTTGTTGCGCAGGCGCGCCTTCTCGTTGGTCTTGTTCCGCTTGATCTGGGACTTGATGTTCGCCACGAAAGAGCCTTTTCAGGTTCGATTGGATCTACTAGGTGAGCCGCGCCGCTCGTGAGAGCCACGAGGCACAGCTGTCCACGGTAGCAGTCACCCTCCGACCGGCCCAAACCGGTCGCTGTCCCGCAGGCGTGGGACGATGGAGCCTACGTATCGATCCGACCGACGATCCGACCGACCCGACATCGACCCGAGACACGGCGTTCGGCGTCTCAAGAATCAGGACCCTGCGTGCCCGCGACTCCTTCCAACGTGCCCGAGCCGAGCCGTACCGACCCGGCGCTGATCCGCAATTTCTGCATCATCGCGCACATCGACCACGGCAAGTCGACCCTTGCCGACCGGATGCTCCAGCTGACGGGAGTGGTCGACCAGCGGCAGATGCGCGCTCAGTACCTCGACCGGATGGACATCGAGCGCGAGCGCGGCATCACCATCAAGTCCCAGGCGGTCCGGCTGCCCTGGGCGCCCACCACGGGCGAGGACACGGGGACCACCCACATCCTCAACATGATCGACACCCCGGGCCACGTGGACTTCACCTACGAGGTCTCGCGTTCGCTCGCCGCCTGCGAGGGCACCATCCTGCTGGTCGACGCCGCGCAGGGCATCGAGGCCCAGACGCTGGCCAACCTCTACCTGGCGATGGAGAACGACCTCACCATCGTCCCGGTGCTCAACAAGATCGACCTGCCCGCCGCACAGCCGGAGAAGTTCTCCGAGGAGCTGGCCAACCTCATCGGCTGCCAGCCCGAGGACGTGCTGAAGGTCTCCGCCAAGACCGGTGTCGGCGTGGACGCGCTGCTCGACCGGGTCGTACGGGACGTGCCCGCCCCGGTCGGTGTCGCGGACGCCCCCGCCCGCGCGATGATCTTCGACTCGGTCTACGACTCGTACCGGGGTGTCGTCACCTACGTCCGTGTCGTCGACGGCCAGCTCAACAAGCGCGAGCGCATCAGGATGATGTCGACCGGCGCCACCCACGAGCTGCTGGAGATCGGGGTCTCCTCCCCGGAGATGACCCCGGCCGACGGCATCGGCGTGGGCGAGGTCGGCTACATCATCACCGGTGTGAAGGACGTCCGGCAGTCCAAGGTCGGTGACACGATCACCTCCCTCCAGAACGGGGCGACCGAGGCGCTCGGCGGCTACAAGGACCCGAAGCCGATGGTGTTCTCGGGGCTCTACCCGCTGGACGGCTCGGACTACCCGGACCTGCGCGAGGCGCTCGACAAGCTCCAGCTCAACGACGCCGCCCTGGTCTACGAGCCGGAGACCTCCGCCGCGCTCGGCTTCGGTTTCCGCGTCGGCTTCCTCGGCCTGCTCCACCTGGACGTGGTCCGCGAGCGGCTGGAGCGCGAGTTCGGCCTCGACCTGATCGCGACCGCGCCCAACGTGGTCTACCGGGTCGAGATGGAGGACGGCACCGAGCACGTCGTCACCAACCCGAGCGAGTTCCCCGAGGGCAAGATCGACAAGGTGCACGAGCCGGTCGTCCGCGCCACGGTGCTGGCCCCCAGCGAGTTCATCGGCGCGATCATGGAGCTCTGCCAGGGCCGGCGCGGCACCCTGCTCGGCATGGACTACCTCTCCGAGGACCGGGTCGAGATCCGCTACACCCTGCCGCTCGCCGAGATCGTCTTCGACTTCTTCGACCAGCTGAAGTCCAAGACCCGGGGGTACGCCTCCCTCGACTACGAGCCCACCGGTGAGCAGACGGCCAACCTCGTCAAGGTCGACATCCTGCTCCACGGCGACAAGGTGGACGCGTTCTCCGCCGTCACCCACAAGGACAAGGCGTACGCGTACGGCGTCCGGCTCGTCGCCAAGCTGCAGAAGCTCATCCCCCGGCAGAACTTCGAGGTGCCGATCCAGGCGGCCATCGGTGCCCGGGTCATCGCCCGCGAGACGGTCCGCGCCATCCGCAAGGACGTCCTCGCCAAGTGCTACGGCGGTGACATCTCCCGTAAGCGGAAGCTGCTGGAGAAGCAGAAGGAGGGCAAGAAGCGGATGAAGATGGTCGGCAACGTGGAGGTCCCGCAGGACGCCTTCATCTCGGTGCTGTCGACCGACGAGTCCGCCGGGGAGGGCAAGGGCAAGAAGTAGGCCCGTCCCGTGGGGAGGGCAAGGGCAGGAAGCAGCCCCGTCCCGTCCGCCCCCCGGCGACGGTCGGCGCGAGGGCCCTCACACCGCAGTAACGTGCGGTGTGAGGGCCCTTTCGTTATGAAAGCGGCGGCCCGTTGCCTCTTACGTGGTGGCCGAGTGCGCTCTACTCTGATCACCACCTGATGGTTACTCGCCAGTTAAACAACCCGAACAAGCAGGTTGCGCAGCAGGACAGCACAGCACAGCAGCAGCAGTCGCAGGATCAAAGAAGCCGGTCGTAGCAATGCCGCAGGCCCGGAGGACGTCGTGAGCGACACACAGACCTTGATCGATAACCGGCCGCCCTCCGTGGCGGCCCTCTTCATCGACCGCGTGGCGGCGACCCCCGACGGGGAGGCGTACCGCTATCCGGTCCCGTCGGCCTCGGGTACGGGTCCCGACGACTGGAAGTCCCTGAGCTGGGGCCAGGCCGCGGAGCGGGTCTACGCGATCGCCGCCGGGCTGATCGCGCTCGGCGTGCAGCCGGAGGAACGGGTCGCCCTCTCCTCCGCCACCCGGGTGGAGTGGATTCTCATCGACCTCGGCGTGATGTGCGCGGGCGCCGCGACCACCACGGTCTACCCCTCGACGAACGCCGAGGAGTCCGCGTTCATCCTCGCCGACTCCGAGAGCCGCGTCCTCATCGCGGAGGACGCCGAGCAGCTGGCCAAGGCCCGTGAGCGCCGCACCGAGCTGCCGGACCTCGCCCATGTCGTCGTGATCGACCCGACCGGCGTCGAGCCCGCCGAGGGCGACCCCGAGGGCTGGATCATCTCCCTCGCCGACCTGGAGGCCCGGGGCAACGAGCTCCTGGCCAAGACCCCGGACGCGGTCACCGAGCGGGTCTCCGCCATCACCGCCGACCAGCTCGCCACCCTCATCTACACCTCGGGCACCACCGGCCGCCCCAAGGGCGTACGGCTGCCGCACGACAACTGGTCGTACATGGCCAAGGCCACCGTGGCGACCGGCCTGATCACCGCCGAGGACGTGCAGTACCTCTGGCTGCCGCTCGCCCACGTCTTCGGCAAGGTCCTCACCTCGGGCCAGATCGAGGTCGGCCACGTCACCGCGATCGACGGCCGCATCGACAAGATCATCGAGAACCTGCCGGTCGTCCAGCCGACCTACATGGCGGCCGTCCCCCGGATCTTCGAGAAGGTCTACAACGGGGTCGCCTCCAAGGCCCGCGCGGGCGGCGGTGCCAAGTACAAGATCTTCCAGTGGGCGGCCGAGGTCGGCCGTGAGTACGCCAAGGTCTCCCAGGACAACTTCCGGCGCACCGGCAAGGCGTCCGTGCCCTTCGCGCTCGGCGCCAAGCACAAGGTCGCCGACACCCTCGTCTTCTCCAAGATCCGCGACGCCTTCGGCGGCCGGCTGCGCGCCTGCATCTCCGGCTCCGCCGCCCTCGCCCCCGACATCGGCTACTTCTTCGCGGGCGCCGGCGTCCACATCCTGGAGGGCTACGGCCTCACCGAGAGCAGCGCCGCCTCCTTCGTCAACCCGGGCGAGGCATACCGCACCGGCACCGTCGGCAAGCCGCTCCCCGGCACCGAGGTGCGCATCGCGGACGACGGCGAGATCCTGCTGCGCGGCCCCGGCATCATGGAGGGCTACCACAAGCTGCCCGACAAGACCGAGGAGGTCCTGGAGTCGGACGGCTGGTTCCACACCGGGGACATCGGCGAGCTGTCGGCCGACGGCTATCTCCGCATCACCGACCGCAAGAAGGACCTGATCAAGACGTCGGGCGGCAAGTACGTCGCCCCGGCCGAGGTCGAGGGCCAGTTCAAGGCGGTCTGCCCGTTCGTCTCCAACATCCTGGTGCACGGCGCGGACCGTAACTTCTGCACCGCCCTCATCGCCCTTGACGGCCCCACCATCCTGAACTGGGCCGCCGAAAACGGCCTCGAGGGCAAGGAGTACGCGGAGGTGGTCGCCGCCCCGCAGACCGTCGAGCTCATCGACGGGTACGTACAGCGCCTCAACGAGGGGCTCCAGCGCTGGCAGACCATCAAGAAGTTCCGCCTCCTGCCGCGCGACCTGGACGTCGAGCACGGTGAGCTGACCCCGAGCCTCAAGCTGAAGCGGCCGGTCGTCGAGCGGGAGTACCAGGGGCTGATCGACGAGATGTACGCGGGCTCGCGCGAGGCGTAGCACGAGCAGCGTCGGGAGAACCGGCGTACGCGGGCGGGGCGCCCGGACACATCGGTGTCCGGGCGCCCCGCCCGTCGTCGCGCCCCTCCGGGCGGCCGGGCTCCAGGCGGCCGCGCCTCTGGGGCAGCCGTGCCGCCTCCGGGCGACCGCGCCTCCGAGGCACCGTAGCTCCGAGGCAGCCGTAGCTCCGGGGGACGCCTCCCCTGGTGCCACCTGGCGATGGGGCCACCCGGCGATGGACGCCACCCGGCGATGGGTGTTTCCCCCGGCGATTCCGGGCGTTCTTCCCGACGCGCTTCCCGATGCGTTGCGTTCGAATCTGCTCGATTTTCTGCCCACTTCGGTAACTCGGCGCTTATGAGCGCGTCCGGTCTGTCACTCTGTCGGTGTCGTCGGACCCGTAGGAGCCGCACCGTGGGGCCCATTCCCTTGCAGCGGGACACCGTGCAGCGTCCCGGCACCGCCACCGGTGCCGGGCGCTCGCCCGGCCCGCGCCCGGCCAGCCGCACCAGCCTGCCCGGGATACCGCTCGCCCCGTCCGCCGCCCGCCGGTTCGTACGGGCCGCGCTCGCGGAGTGGACCGGGCTCGGGGTGCCCGCCGCCGTGGGCTTCAGCGACCGGCTCGCCGACGACGCCGTGACCGTCACCAACGAGCTGGTCACCAACGCCGTCGTGCACGCCGGGACCACGGTCGACCTGGTCCTGAGGCTGGAGGAGGAGGGCGGCGACGAGCCGTCCGCCGCCCTCGTCCTGGAGGTCACCGACCACCACCCGGCCCGCCCGGTGGGCGCCGACGAGCCCGGGGCGGCGGCCGGGGACCCGGCCCGTACGGAGACCGAGGCACCCGTCGGTCTCCCCGACCCCGCCGAGTACGGCCGGGGCCTCCAGCTCGTCGCCACCCTCGCCGAGTCCTGGGGCATCACCTACCGCACCGGCCTCAAGACCGTCTGGGCCCGCCTCCCCGTCGACGACTGGAGCGACCCGCCCGCCCCGCCCGACCGGGACGCCCTCCGGCGCGGCCTGCGCGCCGCCGAGATCCTCGCCCCCGCCGCCCGGCGCACCGAGCGCGACGACACCGTCTGGGACAGCCGGGGTGCTCCGGCCTTCCTCGCCGAGGCGTCCGACCTGCTCGCCGGGCAGCTGGACGAGGACCTGGTGGCCGCCATAGCGGGCCAGCTGCTGGTGCCCCGCCTCGCCGACTGGTGCGCGATCTGGCTGGAGGCCGAGGGCGGCGGACCGGGCGCCGAACCCCGGCTCGCCCGGGTCTGGCACAGCGACGAGACCGGTACGGAGCCCCTGCGCACGGCCCTGGAGCGGGAGCCGCTCCGCCTCCCGGCGGGCGTCGGCTCCGGTCCCGTACCCGTCCCCGTGCCGTGGCCCGCGCACCCCGCCGGGGAGGCTCCGCACCCCGGCGGCCGCGACGGCGCCGCCCTCGCCTTCCGGATCACGGCGGCGGGCCGGGCGCTCGGGACCGTGCTCGTCGGCCGGGAGGGCGTCGCCCGGGTCCCGGAAGCCGTCGCCTCGCTCATCGAGGACTTCGTCCGCCGCCTCGGCCTCGCCGTCGGCGCCGCCCGCGCCTACACCCGGCAGGCCACCATCAGCCGCATCCTCCAGCGCGGCCTGCTCCCCAGCAAGGTCGCGGAGATCCCCGGCGTCACCAGCTCCCTCGTCTACGAACCGAGCGACGACGGCGTGGTCGGCGGCGACTTCTACGACATCTTCCCCTGCCCCGGCGACCGCTGGTGCTTCGTCCTCGGTGACGTCCAGGGCTCCGGCCCCGAGGCCGCCGTCGTCACCGGCCTCGCCCGCCCCTGGCTCCGGCTGCTCTCCCGCGAGGGCTTCGGCGTCGGCGAGGTGCTGGACCGGCTCAACCGGCTGCTGCTCGACGACGCCATGGAGGCCGCCGAGGCCGCCGCCCTGATGGTCGCCGCCGCCGGGGGCCAGCAGCTGCACGACGGCTCGCAGTCGCGGTTCCTCTCCCTGCTGTACGGGGAGGTCGTGCCGCTCCCCGGCGGGGGCGTCCGCTGCACGGTGGCCAGCGCGGGCCACCCGCTGCCGCTGCTGCTGTGCCCCGACGGCTCCGTACGCCCGGCCGCCGAGCCGCAGGTGCTCCTCGGAGTGGTGGAGGACGTGGCGTACGAGAGCCAGACCTTCGACCTGGCGCCCGGGGACACCCTGCTCTGCGTCACCGACGGGGTGACCGAGCGGCGGTCGGGCCCGCTGATGTTCGACGACGGGGACGGGCTGGCCCGGGTCCTCGCCGGATGCGCCGGGCTGCCCGCCGACGCCACGGCGGACCGCATCCGGCGGGCGGTCCACGAGTTCGCCGAGCGGCCCCCGGACGACGACGTGGCGCTGCTGGTCCTGCACGCGGACTGACGCCCGGACCGACGCCCGCACCGGCACGCGGACCGAAACGTCTCCGGGGCGAGCGACAATGGTCGGTATGCCTTCCGTACTGCCCGATGGTGAGCCCGTGCCCGACGACGGGGCGCTGCCCCGCCACGCCCTGGAAGGCGCAGCCGACCGCCCGCTCGGCTTCTACCTGCACGTCCCGTACTGCGCCACCCGCTGCGGCTACTGCGACTTCAACACCTACACCGCCACCGAGCTGCGCGGCTCCGGCGGCGCCCTCGCCTCCCGCGACAACTACGCCGCCCACCTGATCGAGGAGGTCCGCCAGGCCCGCAAGGTCCTCGGCGACGACCCGCGCCCCGTCCGTACGGTCTTCGTCGGCGGCGGCACCCCCACGCTGCTCCCCGCCGCCGATCTCGTACGGATGCTGGCGTCGATCAAGGAGGAGTTCGGGCTCGCGGAGGACGCGGAGATCACCACCGAGGCCAACCCGGAGTCCGTCGGCCCGGCCTATCTCTCCGCCCTGCGCGAGGGCGGCTTCAACCGGGTCTCCTTCGGGATGCAGAGCGCCAAGCAGCACGTCCTGAAGATCCTGGACCGTACGCACACCCCCGGCCGCCCCGAGGCATGTGTGGCGGAGGCCCGGGCGGCGGGCTTCGACCACGTCAACCTCGACCTGATCTACGGCACCCCCGGCGAGTCCGACGACGACTGGCGGGCCACCCTGGACGCGGCGATCGGCGCGGGCCCCGACCATGTCTCCGCGTACGCGCTCATCGTGGAGGAGGGCACCCAGCTCGCCCGCCGCATCCGGCGCGGCGAGATCCCCATGACCGACGACGACGCGCACGCCGACCGCTATCTGATCGCGGACGAGGCTTTCGCCGCCGCCGGGTTCGACTGGTACGAGGTCTCCAACTGGGCCACCACCGAGGCCGGCCGCTGCCTCCACAACGAGCTGTACTGGCGCGGCGCCGACTGGTGGGGCGCGGGCCCCGGCGCCCACAGCCACGTCGGCGGCGTCCGCTGGTGGAACGTGAAGCACCCGGGCGCGTACGCCCAGGCGCTGGCCGAGGGCCGCTCACCGGGCGCCGGGCGGGAGATCCTCGCCGAGGAGGACCGCCGGGTCGAGCGCATCCTGCTGGAGCTCCGCCTCCGTGAGGGCTGCCCGCTCACCCTCCTCAAACCCGACGGCCTCGCCGCCTCCCGCCGCGCCCTGGCCGACGGACTGCTGGAGAGCGGACCGTACGAGGAGGGCCGCGCGGTCCTCACCCTGCGCGGGCGCCTCCTGGCCGACGCCGTGGTGCGGGACCTGGTGGACTGAGCCCCGGCCCCCGCTGACTCAGTCCGGTACGGCGGTCACGAAGTCGATCAGCTCTTCGACCCTGCCGAGCAGCTGCGGCTCCAGGTCCTTGTAGCTGTGCACCTTGGACAGGATGTGCTGCCAGGCCGCCCCGGTGTTCTCCGGCCACCCCAGCGCCCGGCACACCCCCGTCTTCCAGTCCTGGCCCCGGGGCACCACCGGCCACGCGCCGATCCCCACCGACGACGGCTTCACCGCCTCCCACACGTCGATGTACGGGTGGCCCACCACCAGCACATGCGGGTCCGAGACCCGCGCCGCGATCCGGGACTCCTTGGAACCGGCCACCAGGTGGTCCACCAGCACCCCGAGCCGCGCGTCCGGCCCGGGTCCGAACTCCCCGACGATCGCCGGGAGGTCGTCGATGCCCTCCAGGTACTCCACGACCACGCCCTCGATCCGCAGGTCGTCGCCCCACACCCGCTCGACCAGCTCCGCGTCGTGCCGGCCCTCCACATAGATCCGCCCCGCCCGCGCCACCCGGGCCCGCGCCCCGGGCACCGCCACCGAACCGGAGGCCGTACGGGCCGGACGCACCGGACCGCCGGGGGCCGGGCGGACCAGGGTGACCACCTTGCCCTCCAGCAGGAAGCCGCGCGGCTCCATCGGGAAGACCCGGTGCTTGCCGAACCGGTCCTCCAGGGTCACCGTGGGCCCCTGGGCCGTCTTCTCGCAGCGGATCACCGCCCCGCAGAAGCCGCTGGCGACCTCCTCCACGACCAGATCGGGTTCGGCGGGGACCTCGGGCACGGGGGCGGACCTCTTCCACGGCGGGGTCAGGTCCGGCTGGTAGCTGCGCATGCGCCGACGATAATCCGCGCGCCACCCCGAAGATCGACACTTCACCCCGAGGAACGTCACGCCGCCCCCGCGAACCCTCGTCCCGCCCCGAAGACCGTCACTTCACCCCGAAGCCCCCCGCCTCGCCTCACCTCACCTCACCCCACCCCAGCCCCGCGCACCCTCACCCCGCCCCTAACCGCTCCGCCAGCGCCCCCCGCTGCGCCCGGACGAACGCCGCGTCCACCACCGCCCCGTGCCCCGGTACGTACAGCGCGCCCTCGCCGCCCAGCTCCAGCAGCCGGTCCAGCGCCGCGGGCCAGCGCGAGGTGACCGCGTCCCCGCCCGCCTGCGGCTCGCCGGACTCCTCCACCAGGTCCCCGCAGAACACCACCGGAGGCTCCCCGTCCGCACCCGGGACCAGCACCACGAGGTCGTGGCCGCTGTGCCCCGGGCCCACGTTGGCCAGCAGGACCTGACGGCCGCCGCCCAGGTCGAGCGTCCACTCGCCGGTCACCTCGTGGTGCGGCACCACCAGCGTGTCCACCGCCAGGTGGGCCTCCTCCTCGGTGAGCCCGTGGCGGACCGCCGAGGCGCCCAGCTCGTCCGCCGAGCGCCGCAGCAGGGCGGCGATGCCCACGGCCCCGTACACCTGTGCGCCCGCGAACGCCGCCGTACCCAGCACATGATCGAAGTGGGGGTGGCTCAGTGCGATATGCGTCACCCTCCGGCCGAGCAGCGCCTCGGCCTGCCTCCGCAGCTCGACGCCCTCGCGCAGGGTTGAGCCCGTGTC
The DNA here is from genome assembly GCA_002082585.1 of Kitasatospora albolonga. Classification (NCBI taxonomy): domain Bacteria; kingdom Bacillati; phylum Actinomycetota; class Actinomycetes; order Kitasatosporales; family Streptomycetaceae; genus Kitasatospora; species Kitasatospora albolonga. The sequence continues at coordinate 2,151,671 of CP020563.1, read as the reverse complement.
GTACAGCAGCACCCCGTCGGCCCCGGCCACCAGCGCCACCGTGGCGTCCCAGCCCGGCAGGCGCCGCCGCCCGATACCGTGGCCCAACCGCTCCCAGCCGAAGTCTTCCCAAGAAGCGTCCATGGGACGACGCTATCGGGACGGCCCGCACCCACCGGCGGCGGCGTGGCCGGTCACCCTTGCCCCGGCCCCACCCCACCCCCGTACACTGACCGGTGAGTAGCTGGCACTCGTACGCACCGAGTGCCAGACAGGCACCGGGAGAACACAGCTGGAGGTGTGCGCGATGCTCAGTGAACGCAGACTCGAAGTGCTGCGCGCCATCGTCCAGGACTATGTCGGCACCGAGGAGCCCGTCGGCTCCAAGGCGCTCACCGAGCGGCACCAGCTGGGGGTCTCCCCGGCGACCGTCCGCAACGACATGGCGGTGCTGGAGGACGAGGGCTTCATCGCGCAGCCGCACACGAGCGCGGGGCGCATCCCCACCGACAAGGGGTACCGCCTCTTCGTCGACAGGCTGGCCGGGGTCAAGCCGCTCTCCTCGGCCGAGCGCCGGGCCATCCAGAACTTCCTCGACGGCGCGGTCGACCTCGACGACGTGGTCGGCCGGACCGTACGGCTGCTCGCGCAGCTGACCCGGCAGGTCGCGGTCGTGCAGTACCCTTCGCTGACCCGTTCGACGGTGCGGCACGTGGAGCTGCTCTCGCTCGCCCCCGCCCGGCTGATGCTGGTCCTGATCACGGACACCGGCCGGGTCGAACAGCGTATGATCGACTGCCCCGCGCCCTTCGGCGAGGCATCGCTCGCGGATCTGCGGGCCCGGCTCAACAGCCGGGTCGTCGGACGCCGCTTCGCGGATGTCCCGCGGCTGGTGCGGGAGCTGCCGGAATCCTTCGACAGCGAGGACCGGGGAACGGTTTCCACGGTCCTTTCCACCCTCCTCGAGACCCTGGTCGAGGAGACGGAGGAGCGGCTGATGATCGGCGGCACCTCCAACCTCACCCGCTTCGGGCACGACTTCCCTGTGATGATCCGGCCGGTGCTGGAAGCACTGGAGGAGCAGGTCGTCCTGCTGAAGCTGCTCGGTGAGGCCACGGACTCAGCCATGACCGTGCGGATCGGGCACGAGAACGCCCACGAGGGGCTCACCTCCACGTCCGTCGTCGCGGTCGGCTACGGTTCGGGCGACGAGGCAGTCGCCAAACTCGGCGTGGTCGGACCGACCCGCATGGACTACCCCGGAACGATGGGAGCGGTACGCGCAGTGGCACGTTACGTCGGACAGATCCTGGCGGAGTCGTAAGTGGCCACGGACTACTACGCCGTACTCGGCGTACGCCGCGACGCATCGCAGGACGAGATCAAGAAGGCATTCCGTCGGCTCGCCCGCGAGCTGCACCCGGATGTCAACCCGGACCCGAAGACCCAGGAGCGGTTCAAGGAGATCAACGCCGCTTACGAGGTGCTCTCGGACCCGCAGAAGAAGCAGGTCTACGACCTCGGCGGCGACCCCCTCTCCGCCAACGGCGGAGGCGGCGGCGCGGGCGGTTTCGGAGCCGGCGGCTTCGGCAACTTCTCCGACATCATGGACGCGTTCTTCGGCACGGCCTCGCAGCGCGGGCCCCGCTCGCGCACCCGGCGCGGCCAGGACGCCATGATCCGCCTGGAGATCGACCTCGCCGAGGCGGCCTTCGGCACCACCAAGGACATCCAGGTCGACACGGCGGTCGTCTGCAACACCTGCAGCGGCGAGGGCGCGGCCCCCGGCACCTCCGCCCAGACCTGCGACATGTGCCGCGGCCGGGGCGAGGTCTCGCAGGTCACCCGGTCCTTCCTGGGCCAGGTCATGACCTCGCGCCCCTGCCCGCAGTGCCAGGGCTTCGGTACGGTCGTGCCGACGCCGTGCCCGGAGTGCGCCGGTGACGGCCGTATCCGCTCGCGCCGCACGCTCACCGTGAAGATCCCCGCGGGCGTCGACAACGGCACCCGCATCCAGCTCGCCGGTGAGGGCGAGGTCGGCCCCGGCGGCGGCCCGCCCGGCGATCTGTACGTCGAGATCCACGAGCTGCCGCACTCCGTCTTCCAGCGGCGCGGCGACGACCTGCACTGCACGGTCACCATCCCGATGACGGCCGCGGCCCTCGGCACCAAGTGCCCGCTGGAGACCCTGGACGGCGTCGAGGAGATCGACATCCGGCCCGGCACCCAGTCCGGCCAGTCCGTGCCCCTGCACGGGCGGGGCATCACGCACCTGCGCGGCGGCGGCCGGGGCGACCTGATCGTGCACGTCGAGGTGATCACGCCGAGCAAGCTCGACGCGGAGCAGGAGCGGCTGCTGCGGGAGCTCGCCAAGCTGCGCGGCGAGGAGCGGCCCCTGGGTCAGTTCCAGCCAGGTCAGCAGGGCCTCTTCTCCCGGCTGAAGGACGCCTTCAACGGCCGCTGAGCCCTTGTCACGCCTCTCACCGCACCGCTTCCGCCTTTCACCGCACCGCCCTTCGGCCCCGTACCGGAGGGCGGTGCGGCGTTCGGCGGGAGAACCGGTCACGCCGGACGCTGGCTGATTCGGCCCTGTGCGGCGGACGTGGCACGATGCGGTCATGTCCTCCGCGTTGACCGATCTCTGCCGGTATCCGATCGTGCAGGCCCCCATGGCGGGCGGCGCTTCCGGACCCCAGCTCGCCGCCGCCGTCGCCGAGGCGGGCGGGCTCGGCTTCCTCGCCGCCGGGTACAAGACGGCGGACGGCATGTACAACGAGATCAAACAGCTGCGCAGGCTCACCGGCGGGCCGTTCGGCGTCAACCTCTTCATGCCGCAGCCCGCGCTGGCCGACCCCAGCGCCGTCGAGGTCTACCGCCACCAGCTGGCCGGAGAGGCCGCCTGGTACGAGACCCCGCTCGGCGACCCCGACAGCAGCGGCGACGACGGGTACGAGGCGAAGGTCGCCATCCTGCTGGAGGACCCCGTTCCGGTGGTCTCCTTCACCTTCGGCTGTCCCACCCGCGACACGCTCGACGCCTTCGCCAAGGCGGGGACGTACACCATCGTGACGGTCACCTCCGCCGAGGAGGCCCAGGGCGCCCAGTGGGCGGGCGCCGACGCCGTCTGCGTCCAGGGCGTCGAGGCGGGCGGCCACCAGTCCACCCACCGCGACGACCCGCAGGCCGACCACACCGGCACCGGGCTGCTCACCCTGGTCACCCAGGTCCGCGAGACCGTGCAGATCCCGGTCATCGCCACCGGCGGCCTGATGCGCGGCTCCCAGATCGCCGCCGTCCTCGCGGCGGGCGCGGACGCCGCCCAGCTCGGCACCGCCTTCCTCATCTGCCCCGAGTCCGGGGCGCACCTGCTGCACAAGCAGGCCCTGACCAACCCGCTCTTCGTCCGCACCGAGCTGACCCGCGCCTTCTCCGGGCGGCCCGCGCGCGGCCTGGTCAACCGCTTCGTCCGGGAACACGGCCCGTACGCCCCCGCCGCCTACCCCCAGGTCCACTACCTGACCACCGGGCTGCGCCAGGCCGCCGCCAAGGCCGGGGACGCCCAGGGCATGGCGCTGTGGGCGGGGCAGGGCCACCGGATGGCCCGCGAACTGCCCGCCGCCGAGCTGATCGAGCTGCTCGCCGCCGAACTGGAGGCCGCCAGGGCGGCCCTGAGCATGAGGAGCCCCCGGTGACCGCACCGGTCTTCGTCGTCGAACGGATGCCGGCCGGAGGGGAGTTCGTCCTCGACGGCCCCGAGGGGCGGCACGCCGTGTCGGTCCGGCGGCTGGAGCCCGGGGAGGACGTCGTCCTCACCGACGGGCTCGGCCACTGGGCGGAGGGCACCGTCCGGGCCGCCGAGGGCAAGGACCGGCTGACCGTCACGGTCCACGCCGTCCGGGAGGAGCCGGAGCCCGCGCCCCGGATCACCGTCGTCCAGGCGCTCCCCAAGGGCGACCGGGGCGAACTGGCCGTCGAGACGATGACCGAGACCGGGGTCGACGCGATCGTGCCGTGGCAGGCCGCCCGCTGCATCACCCAGTGGAAGGGCGACCGGGGCGCCAAGTCCCTGGCGAAGTGGCGCGGTACGGCCCGGGAGGCGGGCAAGCAGTCCCGCCGGGTGCGCTTCCCCGAGGTGGCCGAGGCCATGACGACCAAGCAGGTCGTGGCCCTGCTGGCCGGTGCCGACTTCGCCGGGGTGCTGCACGAGGACCGCGACCACGACAGCACCCCCCTCGCCACCGCCGAACTTCCCGCCACCGGCACGATCGTGCTCGTGGTCGGCCCCGAGGGCGGGGTCTCCCCGCAGGAGCTGGCCGCCTTCGCCGAGGCGGGCGCCCGCCCGTACCGGCTGGGCCGCAGCGTGCTCCGTACGTCCACGGCGGGGACGGCGGCGACGGCGCTGCTGCTGGGGCGCACGGGGCGCTGGGGCTGAACACAGCCCGGCGGGCGTACGGGGCACACGGGCTGGACCGAGGCCGGGGTCCGGGCCGAACGCCACCCGGCCGCCCGGCACGAAGGCTTAGCATGAGCCGTACTGATCATCAGCGAGCGAGGAGGCCCGGAGCCATGGCGGGAGAGCCGCAGACCGACTGCCTGTTCTGCAAGATCGTCTCGGGAGACATCCCGGCGACCATCGTCCGGGAGAGCGACACCACCGTCGCCTTCCGCGACATCAATCCGCAGGCTCCGACCCACGTCCTGGTCATCCCCAAGGTCCACTACCCGGACGCCGCCTCGCTGGCCGCCGCCGAACCGCAGGTCGCCGCCGACGTGCTGACCGAGGCCGGGGCGGTCGCCGCCGACGAGAAGATCGACTCCACCGGCTACCGGGTCATCTTCAACACCGGCTCCGGCGCCGGCCAGACCGTCTTCCACGCGCACGCCCACGTCCTCGGGGGCCGCGGCCTCCAGTGGCCCCCCGGATAACCCCCGCACCGCAGGAGCGTTTCCCCATGTCCGTACGCGAGCTGGTGGTGCTCGGCACCGCCAGCCAGGTCCCGACCCGGCACCGCAACCACAACGGCTATCTGCTGCGCTGGGACGGCGAGGGCCTCCTCTTCGACCCCGGCGAGGGCACCCAGCGCCAGATGCTGCGGGCCGGGGTCGCCGCGCACGACATCGACCGGATCTGCGTCACCCACTTCCACGGCGACCACTCCCTCGGGCTCGCCGGGGTGATCCAGCGCATCAACCTGGACCAGGTGCCCCACCCCGTCACCGCCCACTACCCGGCGAGCGGGCAGCACTTCTTCGACCGGCTGCGGTACGCCACCGCCTACCGCGAGACCGTCCGGCTGACCGAGACCCCGGTCACCGGGACCGGCGGGGTCCTCGCCACCACGTCCTCGTACACCCTGGACAGCCACCGGCTCTCGCACCCCGTCGAGTCGTACGGCTACCGCCTCACCGAGCCCGACACCCGCCGGATGCTGCCCGCCCTCCTCAAGGAGCACGGGATCGCCGGACCGGATGTCGGCCGTCTCCAGCGCGAGGGCGCACTCGGCGGCGTCACGCTGGAGCAGGTCTCCGAGCACCGGCGCGGGCAGCGGTTCGCGTTCGTCATGGACACCCGGCTCTGCGACGGGGTGTACGCGCTCGCCGAGGGGTGCGACATGCTCGTCATCGAGTCGACCTTCCTCGACGAGGACGAGAAGCTCGCCACCGACCACGGCCATCTGACCGCGGGCCAGGCCGCCCGGGTCGCGAAGGAGTCGGACGTACGCCATCTGGTGCTGACCCACTTCTCGCAGCGCTACAGCGACCCCGAACTCTTTGAGGCCCAGGCCCGCGCGGCCGGGTTCGACGGCGAGCTCACCGTGGCCCAGGATCTGATCCGGGTCCCGCTGCCCCCTCGCCACCACTGACCCCACCAGCACCACCGTTTGCGAGACACCGTGCACCTCCCCAAGGCCGAACTCCACCTCCACATCGAAGGCACCCTCGAGCCCGAACTCGCCTTCGCCCTCGCGGAGCGCAACGGGGTGACCCTGCCGTACGCCACCACCGACGAACTGCGCCGGGCCTACCGGTTCGAGGACCTCCAGTCCTTCCTGGACCTCTACTACGCGCTCATGGCCGTGCTGCGGACGGAGGAGGACTTCACCGAACTCGCCGACGCCTACCTCGCCCGCGCCGCCGCCCAGGGCGTCCGGCACGCCGAGATCTTCTTCGACCCGCAGGCCCACACCGCCCGGGGCGTCCCCATCGGCACGGTCATCGAGGGGCTGAGCCGGGCCCTGGAGCGCAGCGAGGAGACCCACGGCGTCTCCACCCAGCTCATCCTGTGTTTCCTCCGCGACCTCTCCGCCGAGGCCGCCCTCGGCACCCTGGACGCCGCCCGCCCCTACCTCCACCGGATCAGCGCGATCGGCCTGGACTCCGCCGAGGTCGGCCACCCGCCCGCCAAGTTCCGCGCGGTGTACGAGGCGGCCACCGCCCTCGGGCTGCGCAAGGTGGCCCACGCGGGGGAGGAGGGGCCGCCGTCCTACATCCGGGAGGCCCTGGACATCCTCGGCGTCGAGCGGATCGACCACGGGCTGCGCTGCATGGAGGACCCGGAGCTGGTGGCCCGGCTGGTCGCGGACCGGGTGCCGCTGACGCTCTGCCCGCTCTCCAACGTCCGGCTGCGCACGGTCGACACGCTGAAGGACCACCCGCTGCCGGAGATGATGGCGGCGGGCCTCCTCTGCACGGTCAACTCCGACGACCCCGCCTACTTCGGCGGGTACGCGGGGGACAACTTCGACGCCGTACGGGACGCCCTCGCCCTGGAGCCGGAACAACTGCGCACCCTGGCCCGCAACTCCTTCCAGGCGGCCTTCCTCGACCACGACGAGGAGCGCCGGGCGCGCTATCTGTCCGAGGTCGAGGCGTACGCGTTCGACTGACCGGGCCCGCCGTCCGGCCCGGCTGTCCGGATCGCGCTGCGCACCAGCCGCCTGCGCCGTACGCGGAGCTCGGTGACGGGCTGCTCCGGTGAGCCGAGCTTCGGCACCGCGCCGGAGAGGCTGCCGGTGGTGGCGGCCAGCAGCGCGGCCGGGGCGCCACCGCGACGGCGGACCGAGCCGGGCACCAGCGGGCGGCCACCGGTGTGCAGGGCCACGGCGGTGACGGGCGCGGCGACCAGGAGGGTGGCCGCGCCGAGGATCAGCCCCATCACCGGATAGCCGGCCTCCTCGGAGAGCACGCTGCCCAGGAGCGGCCCGCAGGCCACGCCCACGGAGGAGGCCGAGCCCGCCAGGACCGCCCAGCGGCCCCGTACGTCCAGGGAGGCGGCCAGGCCGATCAGATAGGAGAGGACCACCGGGTAGACGGTGTTCCAGAGGATCTCGCCGGTCGCGAACGAGGTGAGGTCCCGGGCCGAGGAGCTGAGCACGATGCTCCCCGCGATGACCACGGTCCCCAGCCCGATCGGCACCGCCCGGCCCACCCGCGCGCCGAGCACCCCAGCGCCCATGACGCCCAGCAGCCCCGCGCCGAGGGCGGCGGCGAAGACGACTCCGACGGTGACCTCGGTCAGCCCCGCCTGGGTGATGCCGATGCGGCTGCTGACGCCCCACAGCGCGTTCTGCGCCATGGACCAGACCAGCATGCCGCCCGCCAGGACGAGACCGGAGCGGCGGTGCGGCAGCCGCCCGGTGATCTGCGCGGCGGACTCCTCGGGGGCCGTGGGCCCGTTCAGCCGTGCGGTGGCGGGCCAGACGAGCAGGGCGGCCAGGGCGATCGCGACGAACGGCACCCGGTGGCCGCCGCCGAGGTGCGGGATCGTCAGATAGAGGGCGCCCGCCGTGGCGGAGACGGTGAGCAGCCCGAGCGAGGACGTCCGGTGCGGGTCGCGCTGCGCGGCGATCCCGGCCGCCGCGACCGCCGTGGCCGTGCCCGAGCCGAAACCGCCGACCATCACACCGAGGACCACCAGCGGTACGGACCCGGCCAGCGCGGCGCAGCCGTACCCCACGGCGGCCAGCACCAGACCGATCCGGGCCGGGGTGCGGGACCCGTACCGCTCGACCCGGCCCGCCAGCGTGAACCCGGCACTCGCCGAACTGAGCAGCAGGGCACTGCCGACCAGGCCCGCCTGCGCGGAACTCAGCCCGAGATGGACGCTGAGGCGGCCGACGACGGTGGGGAGCAGATAGGAGGCGAGGTAACCGGCGGTGAAGACGGCGACCAGAGGCCACGCGGCGCGCGGGCGCGAGGACATGGGCGTTCCTGAAGACATGCCTGAGCAGGCAGGGGGAGGGGAGGGGGGTGGAGCGACGCGCGCGGGGCAGGGCGGAGCGGAGCCGTGCCGAGCACGCGGGAAAAGGGAAGGGCAATGCAGGGGGAATACAGTGAAATACGGGGAGATGCGAGAAGTGCGGCTCTCGTCGGGCAACGTCCCCGAAGGTGCTCGCGGGGCAATTTGTATCAAGCGCTACCAGCCGACCGAAAGCCGCCTCGCTGTGATCTGGGCCACTTATGCGTTTATGCGCCCGGAAGCCGGGTAGCGGCGCATGTTTATGCAGGTCAGGGTGGACGCGCCGACGCCCTCCGCATCGGCGGGGGGACTCCGCCCCGGCACCCTTATCGGGCACACTGGCCGGATCTCACACTGTCCAGAACTGCATCTGCCGCACGGCCGGGAGCGCACGGTGAGCACTGACACTCCAGGGATCGACCCGCTGCTGGCGCTGCGCGCCCCGCAGGACCCCGCCTGCGACGTCTTCCTCACGGGCACGGTCTTCCTCGACATCATCTTCACCGGCCTCGACAGCGCCCCCGTGCGCGGCACCGAGTCCTGGGCCCGGGGCATGGGCTCCAGCCCCGGCGGCGTCGCCAACATGGCCACCGCGCTCGCCCGCCTCGGCCTGCGCACGTCCCTCGCCGCCGCCTTCGGCGACGACCACTACGGGGAGTACTGCTGGGACGCGCTCGAACAGGGCGAGGGCATCGACCTGTCGATGTCGCACACCGTCCCCGGCTGGCACTCCCCGGTGACCGTCTCGATGGCGTACGAGGGCGAGCGCACGATGGTCTCCCACGGCCACGAGGCCCCGGCGCCGACAGCACTCCCGGGCCGGGCGGAACCGGGCGGTGCGGAAGCCGCCCCGTCCGCTTCCACGGCCCACGCCCCCTCCACTCCCGCTTCCACCCCCACCGCGTCCGTCCCCGTCTTCCCGCAGTGTCCGCCGCGCGCCCGGGCCGCCATCGCCTCGCTCGTGCCCGGCCGCAGCGAACCCTGGGTCGCCGCGGCCGCCCGGCAGGGCGCGCGGATCTTCGCCGACGTCGGCTGGGACGAGACCGGCCGCTGGGACCTGGACGCGCTGCCCGACCTGGCGCACTGCGAGGCGTTCCTGCCCAACGCCCAGGAGGCGATGCGCTACACCCGTACCGACTGTCCGCGCGCCGCCGCCCACGCCCTCGCCGAACGGGTCCCGCTCGCCGTGGTCACCCTGGGCGCCGAGGGCGCGTACGCCGTCGACGGGCGGACCGGGGCCGCCGCCCAGGTGCCCGCCATCGAGGTGGAGGCGCTCGACCCGACGGGGGCGGGGGACGTCTTCGTGGCGGGGTTCGTCACGGGCACCCTGGCCGACTGGCCGCTCGCGGACCGCCTGGCCTTCGCCGGACTGACGGCCGCCCTCTCGGTCCAGGAGTTCGGCGGCTCCCTCTCCGCCCCCGGCTGGGCCGAGATCGCCGCCTGGTGGCAGCGCATCCGCACCCTCGACGACCAGGACCCGGCCGCCCTGGAGCGGTACGCGTTCCTGGAGGAGCTGCTGCCCACCACGGCCCGCGCCTGGCCGCTGCGGCGGGCGGTGCCCACGATCGGCTTCCGCCAGTGAGCGGGCACCGACGGCCTCCACACACCCCTCGCACACACGGCCGGTAAAAGAACTCCGTGTTGTCACCGCCAAGTCGTAGGCTTGGTGACCCAGAGGTTGTCGAACGGCGAGAACCCTGCAACGGGAGGTATGCGCAGGCCCGAGGGCCGGCCCATGACTCAGTCATCCACACAGCCGCAGGCGCGTGCCCAGATCCGCATCCCGGCCGCACACCCCATGGTGATGCTCCTCGGATCGGGCGACTCGCTGTTGCGCGTGATCGAAGAGGCTTTCCCGGCGGCCGACATCCATGTCCGGGGCAATGAGATCAGCGCCACGGGCGAGGCGGCCGACGTCGCCCTCATCCAGCGCCTGTTCGACGAGATGATGCTCGTGCTCCGCACCGGAGCGCCGATGACGGAGGACGCAGTGGAACGGTCGATCGCCATGCTCAGGGCGGCCGGCACCGGCGAAGGGGACCCCCAGGGCGAGACACCCGCCGAGGTGCTCACCCAGAACATCCTCTCCAACCGCGGCCGCACCATCCGCCCCAAGACGCTCAACCAGAAGCGGTACGTGGACGCCATCGACGAGCACACGATCGTCTTCGGCATCGGCCCGGCGGGCACCGGCAAGACCTACCTCGCCATGGCCAAGGCGGTCCAGGCGCTCCAGTCCAAGCAGGTCAGCCGCATCATCCTGACCCGCCCCGCCGTCGAGGCGGGGGAGCGGCTCGGCTTCCTGCCGGGCACGCTCTTCGACAAGATCGACCCGTATCTGCGCCCGCTCTACGACGCCCTGCACGACATGCTCGACCCCGACTCGATCCCGCGCCTGATGGCGGCGGGCACGATCGAGGTGGCGCCGCTCGCCTATATGCGGGGCCGCGCGCAACCGGTCTTCACCAACGTGCTCACCCCCGACGGCTGGCGTCCCATCGGCAGCCTTGAGGTGGGTGACCTTGTCATCGGCTCCAACGGCGAGCCGACTCCCGTCCTCGGCGTCTACCCCCAGGGCGAGAAGGACATCTACCGGGTCAGCGCCCAGGACGGCTCCTGGACCCTGTGCTGCGGCGAGCACCTGTGGACGGTCCGGACCGCCGCCGACCGCCGCCGGGACAAGCCGTGGCGGGTCCTGGAGACCAAGGAGATGATCGGCAACCTCCGAGCGGCGCACGCACGCCGTTACGAGCTGCCGATGCTGACCGCGCCCGTCAGCTTTCCCGAGCGCGAGGTCCCGATGGACCCGTACGCACTGGGTCTGCTGCTCGGTGACGGCTGCCTCACCGGCTCCACAACACCGTCGTTCGCCACGGCCGACTCCGAGCTGGCCGAGGCCCTGCAAGGAGCGCTCACGGGCGTCACCCTGCGTCACCGGGGCGGGCCGGACTACGTGCTGAACCGGACCAGGGCACTGGGCGATGTGGTGACCCTGGAGAACCCGGTCACCGCGATCCTGCGGCAGCTGGAGCTTCTTGGGACCCGGTCCCACTCGAAGTTCGTCCCGGACGACTATCTGCACAATTCCGCCGAGGTCCGCCTCGGGGTGCTCCAGGGGCTCCTGGACGCCGACGGCGGTCCGGTCACACAGCCGGACCGTACCTGCCGCATCCAGTACACGACCGCTTCGATCGCCCTCCGCGACGATGTGATCGCCCTGGTCCAGTCGCTCGGCGGAGTGGCTTACACGCGCCGACGTCCGGCGGCGGGCCGGGTGCCCGGGCTCGCCAAGGGCCGGCCTGTCCACCACCGTTACGACGCCCACGTCGTCGACATCCGTCTCCCCGAGGGCATCGAGCCCTTCCGGCTCGCCCGCAAGGCCGAGAAGTATCACGGGGCAGGCGGCGGTGGCCGCCCGATGCGGTTCATCGACAGCATCGAGCCGGCCGGACGCGAAGAGGCGGTCTGCATCCAGGTGGCGGCGGAGGACTCGCTGTACGTCACCCAGGACTACCTGCTGACGCACAACACCCTGAATGACGCGTTCATCATCCTCGACGAGGCGCAGAACACCAGCGCCGAGCAGATGAAGATGTTCCTCACCCGCCTCGGCTTCGACTCCAAGATCGTCATCACCGGTGACATCACCCAGGTCGACCTGCCGAGCGGCACCAAGAGCGGGCTGCGGCAGGTCCAGGAGATCCTGGACGGTGTGGAGGACGTGCACTTCTCCCGTCTCACCTCGCAGGATGTCGTCCGGCACAAGCTCGTCGGCCGTATCGTCGACGCGTACGAGAAGTACGACAGCCGAAACGGTCAACGAGACGGTCAGGCGGACGGCCGGGAAGACGGCCGACGCGACCGGCGTCAAGGGAAGTAGTCGCAGCGCACCATGTCGATCGACGTCAACAACGAGTCCGGAACCGAGGTCGATGAGCAGGCGATCCTCGACATCGCCCGCTACGCACTGGCCCGGATGCGTATCCACCCGCTCTCCGAGCTCTCGGTGATCGTGGTCGACACCGACGCCATGGAGCAGCTGCACATCCAGTGGATGGACCTCCCCGGTCCGACCGATGTCATGTCCTTCCCGATGGACGAGCTCCGTCCTCCGGCCAAGGACGAGGAGGAGCCCCCGCAGGGACTCCTCGGTGACATCGTGCTCTGCCCGGAGGTCGCGAAGAAGCAGGGCGAAGAGGCGCCGACGCAGCACTCCATGGACGAGGAGCTCCAGCTCCTGACCGTCCACGGAGTGCTGCACCTGCTGGGGTACGACCACGAGGAGCCGGACGAGAAGGCCGAGATGTTCGGCCTCCAGGCCGCGATCGTGGATGGCTGGCGCGGTGAGCAGGGGCTCACCGGTGCATCCCCCGCCCCCACCGTCTCGTGATCGCCTCCCTGATCAGCGGTGCCGTGCTGCTGGTCGTCATCGGCTGGCTGGCCGCCTGCGCCGAGGCGGGCATCGCCCGTACGTCGAGCTTCCGGGCCGACGAAGCCGTCCGGTCCGGGCGGCGCGGCAGTGCGAAGCTCGCGCAGATCGCCGCCGACCCGACCCGCTATCTCAACGTGGCGCTGCTGGTGCGGGTCGCCTGCGAGATGTCGGCCGGGGTGCTCGTCACCTACGTCTGCCTCCAGAAGTTCCCCGAGACCTGGGAGGCGCTGGCCTTCGCGATGGCCGTGATGGTCCTCGTCAGCTATGTCGCCATCGGGGTCTCCCCGCGCACCATCGGCCGCCAGCACCCGCTGAACACGGCGACGGCCTCGGCGTACGTCCTGCTGCCGCTGGCCCGGATCATGGGCCCGATCCCGCAGCTGCTGATCCTCATCGGCAACGCGCTCACCCCGGGCAAGGGCTTCCGCAAGGGCCCGTTCGCCAGTGAGGCGGAGCTGCGGGCCATGGTCGACCTCGCGGAGGCGGAGTCGCTGATCGAGGACGACGAGCGCCGCATGGTGCACTCCGTCTTCGAGCTGGGCGACACCCTGGTGCGCGAGGTGATGGTGCCCCGCACCGACCTGGTCTCCATCGAGCGCTTCAAGACGGTCCGCCAGGCCCTCACCCTCGCCCTGCGCTCCGGCTTCTCCCGGATACCGGTCACCGGGGAGAACGAGGACGACATCGTCGGGATCGTCTATCTGAAGGACCTGGTCCGCAAGACCCACATCAACCGCGAATCCGAGGCCGACCCCGTCGCCACCGCGATGCGCCCCGCCGCCTTCGTTCCCGACACCAAGAACGCCGGGGACCTGCTGCGCGAGATGCAGCGGGACCGCAGCCATGTCGCCGTCGTCATCGACGAGTACGGCGGCACGGCGGGCATCGTCACGATCGAGGACATCCTGGAGGAGATCGTCGGCGAGATCACCGACGAGTACGACCGCGAACTGCCGCCCGTCCAGGAGCTGGAGAACGGCTGCTACCGGGTGACCGCCCGCCTCGACATCGGGGACCTCGGCGATCTGTTCGGGCTCGACGAGTACGACGACGAGGACGTGGAGACCGTCGGCGGACTGCTCGCCAAGGCGCTCGGCCGGGTCCCGATCGCCGGTGCGTCGGCCGCGATCGAGCTGCCCGACGGCCGTAAGCTCCGGCTCACCGCCGAGTCCCCGGCCGGCCGCCGCAACAAGATCGTCACGGTGCTGGTGGAGCCCGAGGAGAAGGAAGCGGAGACGGAGACGGTATGACCCCCGAGCGGCTGCGCGCCTTCTGCCTGGAGTTCAACGCGAGCGTGGAGGAGTTCCCGTTCGGGCCGGAGATCTCGGTCTTCAAGGTGCTCGGCAAGATGTTCGCCCTCGCCACGCTGGACGAGGACCCGCTGACGGTCAACCTCAAGTGCGACCCGGACGAGGCGGTCCGCCTCCGCGAGGAGCACCCGGCGGCGATCGTGCCCGGCTGGCACATGAACAAGCGCCACTGGAACACGGTGACCGTCTCCGGCGTCCCGGACCGGCTGCTGCGCGAGCTGATCGAGGACTCCTACGACCTGGTGGTCGCCGGTCTCCCGCGAGCGGACCGGCTCCGGCTGGACCGGCCGTAGGACGTGTCCGGCGGAGCACGGGCCACCACGTCCGGACCACCGACGGCGGACGCCCCCGGAGCAGCGGTAGGGACCGGCCCCGGAACAGCGGCATGGTGGACCGACCCCGGAGCACCGGCATGGACCGCCCCGGGAACAGCGGCATGGACCGACCCCGGAGCAGCGGTATGACGGAACAGCTCGACCGCACCACCGGCCTGCTCCGGGACGTGCTGGGGCCGGACCTCATCGGCGCCTGTCTCCACGGCTCCGCCGTCCTCGGCGGGCTGCGGCCGGCCAGCGACCTCGACATCCTGGCGATCACCCGGCGGAGCCTGGACCCGGCCCGGCGGCGGGCGCTGCTGGCGGGCCTGCTGGAGATCTCCGGACTCAGCGCCGGGGTCCGGCCGGTGGAGCTCACCGTCGTCGTCCACGCCGAGATCCGCCCCTGGCGCTACCCGCCGACCGCGGACTTCCTCTACGGCGAGTGGCTGCGCGCGGAGTTCACCACGGGCGGACCGCCGCTCCCCGCGTCCCTGCCGGACCTGGCCCTGCTCCTCACCACCGCCCGGACCGGCGGCCGCCCCCTCACCGGGCAGCCGCCCGCCCGGCTCATCGACCCCGTGCCCCACGCCGACCTGGTCCGGGCGAGCGTCGCGGGCCTCCCGGAACTCCTCGACGAACTCGCCGACGACACCCGTAACGTCCTGCTCACCCTGGCCCGGGTCTGGGCGACCCTCGCCACCGGGGAGATCCTGCCGAAGGACACCGCCGCGGACTGGGCCCTCGCCCGGCTCCCCGCCGAACACCGCCCCGTCCTGGAGCACGCCCGGGATCTGTACCGCACCACCCCCTACGCGGACGAGCGCTGGAGCCCCGCGCTGACCGCCCGGGTCCGCCCGCACGCGCGCGAGGTGCTCGCCCGGATCGACCGTCTCCGCGCCGGGGCCGACGGCGGGCCCGCACCCGCTCCCGGGTAGCCGCGCGGCCCGCGCCGGGGCGCATGATCCGCCGCTCCCGGCCCCTTCGTATGCTCGTGCTATGACCGACACCACCGGCACCACCGACCTCGACGCCGAGGACCGCAAGATCGTCACCCTGGCGCGCAGCGCCCGCGCCCGCAACGGAGTGGCCGAGGGCGCCGCCGTACGCGACGAGACCGGGCGTACGTATGTGGCGGGCACCGTGGCGCTGGAGTCGCTGAAGCTGAGCGCCCTCCAGACCGCCGTCGCCATGGCGGTGGCCAGCGGCGCCACCTCGCTGGAGGCCGCCGCCGTCGTCTCGACCGCCGACACCCCCGCCGACGCGGACCGCGCCGCCGTACGGGACCTGGGCGGACCCGAGACCCCGGTGCTGCTCGCGGGCCCGGACGGCGCCCTCCGGCTGCGGGTCACCGCGGGCTGACGGACCCGGCCCGCCGGGACCGGCGGCGCCCTTCCGGCGCGTCCGTGCGGACCGCTGTACGGGAGCGCCGCCGCGATCGGGGAGAATGGTCGCCATGAGCGCTCGACCGAACCAAGAAGCCGCTGCCCAGCGGGCGGAGAACGACGCCCCCCACCGGGCCGGTTTCGCCTGCTTCGTGGGCCGCCCCAACGCGGGCAAGTCCACCCTGACGAACGCTCTGGTCGGCCAGAAGGTGGCGATCACCTCCAACCGGCCCCAGACCACCCGGCACACCGTGCGCGGCATCGTCCACCGCGACGACGCGCAGCTGATCCTGGTCGACACCCCCGGCCTCCACAAGCCGCGCACGCTGCTGGGCGAGCGGCTGAACGACGTGGTGCGCACGACGTGGGCCGAGGTCGACGTCATCGGCTTCTGCCTGCCCGCCGACCAGAAGCTCGGCCCGGGTGACAAGTACATCGTCAAGGAGCTCGCGGGGATCAAGAAGACCCCCAAGATCGCCATCATCACCAAGACCGACCTGGTCGACTCCAAGGCGCTGGCCGAACAGCTCCTCGCCGTCTCCGCGCTCGCGGACGAGCTGGGCTTCGAGTGGGCCGAGATCGTGCCCGTATCGGCGGTCGGGGACAAGCAGGTCGACCTGCTCGCCGACCTCATCGCCCCGCTGCTCCCGGAGAGCCCGCCGCTCTACCCGGAGGGCGACCTCACCGACGAGCCCGAGATGGTCATGGTCGCGGAGCTGATCCGCGAAGCCGCGCTGGAGGGCGTACGGGACGAGCTGCCGCACTCCATCGCCGTCGTGGTCGAGGAGATGCTGCCGCGCACGGACCGCCCGGCGGACAAGCCGCTGCTGGACATCCACGCCAACGTCTACATCGAGCGCCCCAGCCAGAAGGGCATCATCATCGGCCCGAAGGGCAAGCGGCTGAAGGAAGTCGGCACGAAGTCGCGGAAGCACATCGAGGCGCTGCTCGGCACGCCGGTCTTCCTCGACCTGCATGTGAAGGTCGCCAAGGACTGGCAGCGCGACCCGAAGCAGCTGCGGAAGCTCGGGTTCTGAGCCGGGCCGGGACCGGCGGCCGGAGGACGCCGCAGCCGCGCGAAGCCGCTGAGGCCCCCTGGGGCCGAAGGGCGCGAGTGCGGCCGTGGAGATGGGTCCCCAAGCAGCTGCGGAAGCTGGGCTTCTAGGGTCTTCGCAGAACAGGTGCCGGTCTCACGCGCCCTCCTTGAGAACGCGTGAGACCAGCGTGCGCTGCGCCCCGGTCAGATCGGGGTCAGCGCAGTACACGGTGCGGTCCCCGACCGTGACCGCGTACCGGAATCCGTCCGGCACCCCGGACGGCGGCGCGTCCGGGGTGGTGGCGAGGACCTCCTCGGCGAGCGACTCCCACTCCGCCGCGTCCTCACGGCCCTCGGTGTCGATCGCCTGAGTACGGGAGATGCCGGCGAAGCCGCCGGTGCGGGTGACCTGAATACGCATGGGGTCCTGTCTAGCCGGGCCGGGGCAGGGCCTCAACCCCGCCTCACGGGGGCCGGGGCGGGACGCGGGGTGCCCGGACCGGACGTTCACCCCCGCCTCACGGGTCTCACTCCGCCGCCGTCGGTACGCCCACCTCGGACCATGCCTTCAGGACCGCCTCCTTCTCGCCGCGCTCCCCGAACCGGCTCCCCGCCGCCGCGACCGTCAGTCGGGCGAACTCCGCGAAGTCCGCGGTGGCCGTCAGCTCGCCGCCGGTCAGCACGTCGAACCAGATCTGCCCGGCCCGCTCCCAGGCGTTGCCGCCCAGGGCCGTGGCCAGGAGGTAGAAGGCGCGGTTGGGGATGCCGGAGTTGATGTGGACCCCGCCGTTGTCCTCCTCCGTCTCGACGTACTCCTCCATGGAGGCGGGCTGCGGGTCCTTGCCGAGCACATCGTCGTCGTACGCCGTACCGGGAGCCTTCATCGAGCGCAGGGCCTCCCCGCTGACCCGGGGGGCCAGCAGTCCGGCGCCGATCAGCCAGTCGGCCTGCTCCGCGCTCTGGCCCAGCGAGTACTGCTTGACCAGCGAGCCGAAGACGTCGGAGACCGACTCGTTGAGCGCGCCCGACTGGCCCTCGTAGCGCAGGTTGGCGGTGTACTGGGTGAGGCCGTGGGCCAGTTCGTGGGCGATGACGTCGATGGCGTACGTGAAGTCGAGGAAGATCTCCCCGTCGCCGTCCCCGAAGACCATCTGCTCGCCGTCGAAGAACGCGTTGTTGTACTCGCGGCCGTAGTGCACGGAGCCGATGAGCGGCAGGCCCTTGCCGTCGATCGAGCTGCGCCCGTAGGCGGAGAGCAGCAGGTCGAAGGTGGCGCCGAGCCCGGCGTACGCGCGGTTGACGCTGGCGTCCGAGGTGGGCTTGTCGCCCTCGTCGCGGACCTTGGTGCCCGGCAGCGACGTGCCGTTCTCGCAGTCGTACAGGGTGCGGTGGGGCTTCGCGGGGACCGCGCCCGCCGTGGGGGTGGCGGGCGCGGCGGCCAGGGCCGTCATACGGCGGTGGTTCCGGCGGAGGCCGTCGGCCTCCAGGGTGCGGCGGGCCGGGTCGGCCAGCCGGGCGTCGCCGGAGTGCGACAGCTTGTCGAGGACGTGGGGCGGCACGATGGTGCAGAAGACGGGGTTCAGCCCGTCGTCATGGGTTCGAGGCTGCATGATCCGACTGTGGCACTCCGTCACTGACCTGTCACTGGTTGCGACGATGATTGACGAGAAGGAGTGATGAGTCACGGTTTTCCCTCATTGATGACCGGTCCCGCATACTGATACGGACCGACACCCCGGGCCACCCTCGGCTACGCTCGTCGCATCATGCGTTTCGGGCTGCTTCTCCTTAGCTGCCGCGGCGAGGGCCTGTAGTCGTAGGCCGACCCCCTCCCCGCGGAGTCTGGTGCTGCAGCGACACCGTCGGCCGACCCCATGTCGGACCCCGAGGAGCCCTACGTCATGACGACGCCCGTGAACCCTGCCGGTGCTGTGAACCCCGCGAGCAACGCTGTCGGCCGCCCCACCCCGATCACCAACGCCACGCAGCTCCAGAAGCCGTCCGGGATGCCGGTCCACAAGTACCGCGGTTACGAGGCCGTGGACATCGCCGACCGCACCTGGCCCGACAACCGGATCACCGTCGCGCCCCGCTGGCTGTCCACCGATCTGCGCGACGGCAACCAGGCGCTGATCGACCCGATGTCCCCGGCCCGCAAGCGTGAGATGTTCGACCTGCTCGTACGCATGGGCTACAAGGAGATCGAGGTCGGCTTCCCGTCCTCCGGCGAGACCGACTTCGCCTTCGTGCGCTCCATCATCGAGGAGGGCGCGATCCCCGAGGACGTGACGATCTCCGTCCTGACCCAGGCCCGCGAGGAGCTGATCGAGCGGACCGTCGAGTCGCTGGTCGGCGCCCGCCGGGCCACCGTCCACCTGTACAACGCCACCGCCCCCACCTTCCGCCGCGTGGTCTTCCGGGGCTCGAAGGAGCAGGTCAAGCAGATCGCGGTGGACGGCACCCGGCTGGTCATGGAGTACGCGGAGAAGATCCTCGGTCCCGAGACGATCTTCGGCTACCAGTACAGCCCGGAGATCTTCACCGACACCGAGCTGGACTTCGCCCTGGAGGTCTGCGAGGCGGTCTGTGACGTCTGGCAGCCCGAGGAGGGCCGCGAGATCATCCTGAACCTGCCCGCCACCGTGGAGCGCTCCACGCCCTCCACCCACGCGGACCGCTTCGAGTGGATGTCCCGCAACCTGACCCGCCGCGAGCACATCTGCCTCTCCGTCCACCCGCACAACGACCGGGGTACGGCGGTGGCGGCGGCCGAACTGGCCATCATGGCCGGGGCCGACCGCATCGAGGGCTGCCTGTTCGGCCAGGGCGAGCGCACCGGCAACGTCGACCTGGTCACCCTGGGGATGAACCTGTTCTCGCAGGGCGTGGACCCGCAGATCGACTTCTCGCAGATCGACGAGATCCGCCGTACCAGCGAGTACTGCAACCAGATGGAGATCCACCCCCGCCACCCGTACGCGGGCGACCTGGTCTACACCGCCTTCTCCGGCTCCCACCAGGACGCCATCAAGAAGGGCTTCGACGCCATGGAGGCCGACGCGGCCGCCCAGGGGAAGAGCGTCGACGACATCGAGTGGGCCGTGCCGTACCTGCCGATCGACCCGAAGGACGTCGGCCGCTCCTACGAGGCCGTCATCCGCGTCAACTCGCAGTCCGGCAAGGGCGGTATCGCGTACGTCCTGAAGAACGACCACAAGCTGGACCTGCCGCGCCGGATGCAGATCGAGTTCTCCCGGATCATCCAGGCCAAGACCGACGCCGAGGGCGGCGAGGTCACCCCGGCCGCGATCTGGTCCGTCTTCCAGGACGAGTACCTGCCCAACGCCGAGAATGCCTGGGGTCGCATCCAGCTCCGTTCCGGCCAGACCACCACCGACACCGACGGCCGGGACACCCTGACCGTCGAGGCCACCGTGGACGGCACCGACACCGTGCTGACCGGCACGGGCAACGGCCCGATCTCCGCGTTCTTCGAAGCGCTGCAGGCCATCGGTATCGACGCCCGGCTGCTGGACTACACCGAGCACACGATGAGCGAGGGAGCCTCCGCCCAGGCCGCCTCCTACATCGAGTGCGCGATCGACGGCAAGGTCCTGTGGGGCATCGGCATCGACGCCAACACCACCCGCGCCTCGCTCAAGGCGGTCGTCTCCGCGGTCAACCGCTCCTCCCGCTGACCGCTTCCGGCCCCCTTCTTTTGGGCGCTGCCGGACGCCCCTTCGTACGGACGTCCGCTTTGACCCTGTAAAGGGCAGTCCAGGAACCCCGATCGCCCGCTCCGGGCGGTCGGGGTTCGGCCATATCCCGGGGTTGTGACCTCCGGGCTACTGACGCCACATCACGCATGTGGCTAACATCACGTCCAACACACGGCAGTGTTGCCGGAGCGTTACGGAGGTGTGCGACGTGCGGCCAGTCAAAGGACAACGCGCTCTGAAGCCGGTCTTCTGCGGCATCCGTACGGTCTGGGACACCGTCGGCGACGGGGCCTTCTTCTGCCCCGGCTGCGGCGGTGACCGCAACTACCGCCGCCTCACCGGCCGCCGCCGGCTCACCGTCCTCGGCATTCCGCTGGCCCGCCGGGGCGAGACCGGGCCCGTCGTGGAGTGTGCCGCCTGCCGCGCCCGCTTCGCCCCCGACGCCCTGGACCACCCCACCACCACCCGGTTCTCCTCGATGCTCCGGGAGGCCGTCCACACCGTCACCCTGGCCGTCCTCGCGGCCGGCGGGACCACCTCCCGTACGGTCCTGGACACCGCCGTCGGGGTCGTCCGCGACGCCGGGCTCGACGACTGCACCCAGGAGCAGCTGTACACCGTGGTGGAGGTGCTCGCCGCCGACACGGGGTACGGCTCCGGGGCCGACCCGGCGGCCGAGGCGTGCGGCGCGACCCTCGCCATCGAGCTGCACGAGGTGCTGGCCCCGCTCGCCCCGCACCTGGCCGTCCCGGGCCGTGAGTCGGTCCTCCTCCAGGGGGCCAGGATCGCGCTCGCCGACGGACCCTACGGCCACGCCGAGCGCGAGGTGCTGACCGTCGTCGGCAGCGCCCTGGACCTCCCGGCCGAGGACACCGCCCGCCTGCTGGCCGCCGCCGCCCGTACGCCCTCCTAGGCTCCTCCAGAGCCCTCCTGGGGGCGTACGGCCGTCCGGGCGTGCGCGACAATGGCCCCATGAGCTTGTTCCGGGACGACGGTGTCGTGCTGCGTACGCAGAAACTGGGCGAGGCCGACCGGATCATCACGATCCTGACCCGGGGCCACGGCCGGGTCCGCGCTGTCGCCCGGGGGGTGCGCCGCACCAAGTCCAAGTTCGGCGCCCGCCTGGAGCCCTTCTCCCACGTCGACGTGCAGTTCTTCGCCCGGGGCAGCGAGCTGGTCGGCCGCGGTCTGCCGCTCTGCACCCAGAGCGAGACGATCGCCCCGTACGGCGGCGGGATCGTCGCCGACTACGCCCGCTACACGGCCGGTACCGCCATGCTGGAGACCGCCGAGCGGTTCACCGACCACGAGGGCGAACCGGCGGTCCAGCAGTACCTGCTGCTCGTCGGCGGCCTGCGCACCCTCGCCCGGGGCGAGCACGCGCCCCACCTCATCCTGGACGCGTTCCTGCTGCGCTCGCTCGCGGTCAACGGGTACGCGCCCAGCTTCGAGGACTGCGCCAAGTGCGGGATGCCGGGTCCGAACCGGTTCTTCTCCGTCGCGGCGGGGGGCGTCATATGCGGTGACTGCCGGGTCCCCGGCAGCGTCGTACCCTCGGCACAGGCCCTGGGGCTCCTGAGCGCGCTGCTCAGCGGCGACTGGGCGACGGCGGACGCGTGCGAGGCACGTCATGTCAGGGAGGGCAGCGGGCTGGTGTCCGCCTATCTGCACTGGCACCTGGAGCGCGGTCTGCGCTCGCTGCGGTACGTGGAGAAGTGACGCGGGCCCTCAAGAGGCGGGTCAAGAGGCGGGTCCTCAAGAGAGTCACGCGTTGCGTGAAGAAGTGACACAGGGAGACTGAGAAGCTCATGGCAGTACGCGGGATACTCGGCGGCCGCAACCGGCGCACGTACAAGACCCCCGAGCCGCACCCCTCGGGCGCGACCCCGCCGAAGATCCCCGGCGAGCTGGTGCCCCGGCACGTCGCCGTCGTGATGGACGGCAACGGCCGCTGGGCCAAGGAGCGGGGACTGCCCCGCACCGAGGGCCACAAGGTCGGCGAGGGCGTCGTCATGGACGTGCTCAAGGGGTGTATCGAGATGGGCGTCAAGAACCTCTCGCTCTACGCCTTCTCCACCGAGAACTGGAAGCGCTCGCCGGACGAGGTGAAGTTCCTGATGAACTTCAACCGCGACGTGATCCGCCGCCGCCGCGACGAGATGGACGAGCTCGGCATCCGTATCCGCTGGGTGGGCCGGATGCCCAAGCTGTGGAAGTCCGTCGTCCAGGAGCTCCAGGTCGCCCAGGAGCAGACGAAGGACAACGACAGGATGACGCTGTACTTCTGCGTCAACTACGGCGGCCGCGCCGAGATCGCGGACGCCGCGCAGCGCATCGCCCAGGACGTGGCGGCCGGGAGGCTCGACCCGTCGAAGGTCAACGAGAAGACGTTCCAGAAGTACATCTACTACCCGGACATGCCGGACGTGGACCTCTTCGTGCGCCCCAGCGGCGAGCAGCGCACCTCGAACTACCTGATCTGGCAGAGCGCGTACGCGGAGATGGTCTTCCAGGACGTTCTGTGGCCGGATTTCGACCGCCGGGACCTGTGGCGGGCCTGCCTGGAGTACGCCCAGCGCGACCGCCGCTTCGGCGGGGCGGAGGCGATGGAGGCCGCAGGGGGCGCGGGGTCCGCGGAGACCGCCGGGAAGTGACGTCATAGATGACGTAAAAGATGACGTAAAAGAAGGGCCCGGTAGCGTACCGGGCCCTTCTTTTACGTGCTCGCGCTGTACGTACTCGCGCCTTCCGCGTACGCGGCTTCTGTGGGGCCGCTGTGGTCCGCGCCTACTTCTTGCTCGCGGCGCACTCCGCGCACGTGCCGAAGATCTCGACGGTGTGCGCGACGTTCACATAGCCGTGCTGGGCGGCGATCGTCTCGGCCCACTGTTCGACGGCGGGGCCTTCGACCTCCACCGCCTTGCCGCAGAGCCGGCAGACCAGGT
Source organism: Kitasatospora albolonga (assembly GCA_002082585.1). Taxonomy (NCBI): domain Bacteria; kingdom Bacillati; phylum Actinomycetota; class Actinomycetes; order Kitasatosporales; family Streptomycetaceae; genus Kitasatospora; species Kitasatospora albolonga. Next base: position 2,128,312 of record CP020563.1, on the reverse strand, counting down.
GGTGGTGATGGTCGCCGGTCGAGCACCGCCGGTAGACGGCCTCGCCCTCGGTGGTGCGCAGGACATCGACCTCACCGGCGTCGGCGAGGGACTGAAGCGTCCGGTAGACCGTGGTCAGGCCCACGGAGTCGCCGCGGTGCTTGAGGACGTCGTGCAGCTCCTGGGCGCTGCGGAACTCGTCGACCTCGTCGAGGGCCGCCGCCACTGCCGCCCGCTGCCGGGTGGACCGGCCGCGTACCGGCGCTGCGTTCGTGCCACTGATCGGCGCCGTGGCCACAGGTGCCTCCTCGTGTCGCCCGTACATGTGTCGGGCCATTGTGCCAGCCCGCGCGGGCGCCGCACTCAAACGCGCACCCCGCTCACACGTGTACGTCGTCCGTGCCCCGGCGGGCCCCCGGTACCTCCAGGGTGCACTCCGACCCCTTCGCCTCGCTCGCCCGGGCCCGCCGTTTCGCGAGCGGAGCGGCGAGCGCGGTCAGGACGACGAACACCGCGATGGCCAGCAGCACGATGGTCGCGCCGGGCGGAACGTCCTGGTAGTACGAGGTCACGGTGCCGGCCAGGGTCACCCCCGTACCGATCACCACGGAGAGCACGAAGGTCACCTTGAAGGACTTGGTGATCTGCTGGGCCGCCGCCACCGGCACCACCATCAGCGCGCTGACCAGCAGCAGCCCGACGACCCGCATCGCGACGGTCACCGTCACGGCGGCCGTCACCGCGATCAGCAGGTTCAGCACCCGCACCGGCAGCCCGGTCACCCGGGCGAACTCCTCGTCCTGGCTGACGGCGAACATCTGCCGCCGCAGCCCCACGGTGACCAGCACCACGAAGGCCGCCAGCACGCAGATCGCGATGACGTCGGACTCGGAGACCGTCGAGAGCGAGCCGAAGAGGTACGAGGTCAGGTTGGCGTTGGAGCCCGTGTCGGAGAGGTTGATCAGCATGACGCCGCCCGCCATGCCCCCGTAGAAGAGCATCGCCAGGGCGAGATCGCCGCGCGTGTGCCCGTACCAGCGGATCAGCTCCATGGTGACCGCACCGGCCACGGCGACGGCGGTGGCCATCCAGACGGGGCTGGTGGAGAGCAGAAAGCCGAGGCCGACACCGGTCATCGCGATGTGCCCGATGCCGTCGCCCATCAGGGCCTGGCGGCGCTGGACCAGGTAGATGCCGATGGCGGGCGCGGTGATGCCGACCAGGACGGCCGCGATGAGCGCCCGCTGCATGAAGGGAGGGTTGAGGAATTCGAGCAGCATCAGGTCAGCAGTCCCGTCCGTACGGGCTCGACGGCCGCGTGGGGGTGTACGTGGTCGTGGCCGGGCAGGGCGTGCTGGCCGAGCGCCTCCGGCGGCGGGCCGTCGTGCGTGACGCAGCCGTCGCGCAGGACCACGGCCCGGTCGATCAGCGGCTCCAGAGGGCCCAGCTCGTGCAGGACGAGGAGCACGGAGGTGTTCAGGGCCACCTGCTCGCGCAGGGTCGCCGCCAGGATCTCCTGGCTCGCCAGGTCCACCCCGGCCATCGGCTCGTCCATGATCAGCAGCTCCGGCTCGGCGGCCAGGGCGCGGGCTATCAGGACCCGCTGGTGCTGGCCGCCCGACAGGGCGCTCACGGAGTCCTTGGCGCGGTCGGCGAGGCCCACCAGCTCGATGGCCCGGTCCACGGCCCTGCGGTCGGCCTTCCCGGGCCACCTCAGCCTCGTCCGGGCGAGCCGCCCGGAGGCGACGACCTCGCGGATCGTGGCGGGGACCCCGCCGGCGGCCGTGGTGCGCTGCGGTACGTAACCGACGCGGCCCCACTGGCGGAAGCGCCGCAGCTCGGTGCCGAACAGCTCGACGGTGCCGCCGGTCAGCGGGACCTGGCCGATGACGGACCGTACGGCGGTGGACTTGCCGGACCCGTTGGCGCCCAGCAGGGCGACGACCTCGCCCCGGCGCACGGTGAGGTCCACCCCGCGCAGGACGGGGCGCGCGCCGAGGGTGGCCGTGGCGCCGCGCAGACTGACGACGGCCTCGCGGTTGGTGGTGCTCTCACGCTCCGGCATGAGCGCCTCCGATCCGAACGTCACAGGTGGTACGGGTCACTTCGCGCCGAGTGCCTTCTTCAGCGCGGTGAGGTTGGACTCCATGACCTCGATGTAGTCAGCGCCCTTGGACTTCTCCGTGATTCCCTCCAGCGGGTCCAGGACGTCCGTCCTCAGCCCGGTGTCCTTCGCGAGGGTCTTCGCGGTCCGGTCGCTGGCGAGCGTCTCGAAGAAGACCGTGGTGGCCTTGTCCTTCTCCGCGATGGTGTGGATCTGCTGGATGCGGGCGGGGCTCGGCTCGGCCTCGGGGTCGATGCCCGCGATGCCCTGCTGGGTGAGCCCGTAGCGCTCGGCGAGGTAGCCGAAGGCGGAGTGGGTGGTGATGAAGGTCTTGGTGGCGGTGTTCTTCAGCCCGGTCTCGTACGCCGTGTTCAGCTTGTCCAGCTCGGCGACGAGGGCCTCGGTGTTCTTCTTGTAGTCGGCGGCGTGGTCGGGGTCGGCCTTCTCCAGGGACTTGCCGACACCCTTGGCGACCTCGGCGTACTTCACCGGGTCCAGCCAGATGTGCGGGTCGGCGCCGCCGTCCTCGCCGTGGTTGTGGCCGTCGCCCTCGGAGTGCTCCTCGTGGGCCTCCTCGCCTTCGTGGCCGTGCTCATCCCCGTGCTCCTCGCCCTCGTGCTCCTCTTCGTCCTCGTGACCGTGGTCGTGGCCGCTGACCTCGGCTCCGTGGTTCTCCAGCGTGGTGAGGGTCGCGGCGTCGACGGTGTTCTTCACACCGGACTGCTTGATCGCATCGTCCACGGCGGGCTGGATGCCCTTGAGGTAGAGCACGTAGTCGGACTCGCTGATGGAGCCGATCTGGCGGGGGGTGAGCTCCAGGTCGTGCGGCTCGACGCCCGGCTTGGTGAGGCTGGTGACGGCGACGTGCTCGCCGCCGATCCGCTCGGCCAGGAACTGCATCGGGTAGAAGGACGCCGTCACCTTCAGCTTGTCGCCGTTGCTCCCGTCCGCTGCTTCGGAGGTGGAGCAGGCCGAGAGAGCGGTCAGGCCGAGGACGACTGCTCCGGCGACGGCGGTGGTGGGTATGAGGCGGCGACGTACGTTCATGACAGTCATTTTCAACAAAAGTGGAAACGATTGTCAACAAGGCTGATGAGATGCCCGGAAGATCACGAGACGGCGGTGCGGGACTCCGTACGCCCCCCGCCGATTTGATACGAGGGGTGCGCGCGCCGGTAATCTGGCCCCTTCGCCCGTTCGTCATCGTCGTATGAAGAGAGCACCGTGGCCGCCGACAAGATCGACACCATCGTCAGCCTGAGCAAGCGCCGTGGCTTCGTCTACCCCTGCAGTGAGATCTACGGCGGCCAGAAGGCCGCCTGGGACTACGGGCCGCTGGGCGTCGAGATGAAGGAGAACCTGAAGCGCCAGTGGTGGCGCTACATGGTCACCTCGCGCGAGGACGTGGTCGGTATCGACTCGTCGGTCATCCTGGCCCCGGACGTCTGGGTCGCCTCGGGTCACGTCGCCACCTTCTCGGACCCGCTGACCGAGTGCACCTCCTGTCACAAGCGCTACCGCGCCGACCACCTGGAGGAGGCGTACGAGGAGAAGCACGGCAAGCCGCCGGTCAACGGCCTCGCCGACCTCAACTGCCCCAACTGCGGCAACAAGGGCACCTTCACCGAGCCCAAGCAGTTCTCGGGTCTGCTCTCCACCCACCTCGGCCCGACCCAGGACTCCGGCTCGGTCGCCTACCTGCGCCCCGAGACCGCCCAGGGCATCTTCACCAACTTCGGCCAGGTGCTCCAGACCTCGCGCAAGAAGCCGCCGTTCGGTATCGCGCAGATGGGCAAGTCCTTCCGGAACGAGATCACTCCGGGCAACTTCATCTTCCGGACCCGTGAGTTCGAGCAGATGGAGATGGAGTTCTTCGTCAAGCCGGGCGAGGACGAGGAGTGGCAGCAGTACTGGATGGACCAGCGCTGGAACTGGTACACGGACCTCGGTATGCGCGAGGAGAACATGCGCTGGTTCGAGCACCCCAAGGAGAAGCTCTCCCACTACTCCAAGCGCACCGCGGACATCGAGTACCGCTTCCGCTTCGGCGGCAGCGAGTGGGGCGAGCTGGAGGGCGTCGCCAACCGCACGGACTACGACCTCAAGGCGCACTCCGAGGCGTCCGGCACCGACCTCCACTACCACGACCAGGAGGCCCAGGAGCGCTGGACGCCGTACGTCATCGAGCCCGCGGCCGGTGTCGGCCGCGCGATGCTGGCGTTCCTCCTCGACGCCTACGTCGAGGACGAGGCCCCCAACGCCAAGGGCGTCATGGAGAAGCGCACCGTGATGCGTCTCGACCACCGCCTCGCCCCGGTCAAGGCCGCGGTCCTGCCGCTGTCCCGCAACGCGCAGCTCTCGCCGAAGGCCAAGGGGCTGGCGGCGGACCTGCGCAAGAACTGGAACATCGAGTTCGACGACGCCGGTGCCATCGGCCGCCGCTACCGCCGCCAGGACGAGATCGGCACCCCGTTCTGCGTCACCGTCGACTTCGACACCCTCGACGACAACGCGGTGACCGTGCGCGAGCGCGACACCATGAAGCAGGAGCGCGTCTCCCTGGACCAGATCCAGGCGTACCTCGGCGCCCGTCTGCTCGGCTGCTGACGCTTCCGTACGGCCGCGTACGCGCGTGAGGCCCCCGGTTCCGGGTACGGAACCGGGGGCTTCGTCGTACGGTCCACCGGAGCCTCTCCGCCGCCGCCCCGGGAGGTACGCGATGCCGTCCATCACCACCAGCAAGGTCACCAGATGGGACCAGCACGGCCGTGAACACGTCGTACGGGTGACGAAGTCCCGCATGGCGCGCGAGCTCACGTGCTCCACCTGCGGCTGGCGCCGCTCGGCGCAGTTCCTGCCCTGGCTGAAGGCCCAGGAGCACCTGACCGAGGCCCACCAGGCGACGGTCGACCCGACGGCCTGAACCTTCCGGCTTCCGGCGGTCTGGGTCCCGACGGCCGGAAAACCTGGTGCGGGGCGTTCCGGAAGCGGGGTACCGTTCCCGTATGTCTTCGTTCTTCCAGATCTACGAGTGAGAGCGCGGCGGGGGCCCGAACCACCCGCCGCCCACCGGATCGATCTCGATCACCCGATCACTTCCTTCCTCACTTCTCACCCCGAACGGGAGAACGTCATGGCCAAGAGCCGCAACAACCTCCTCGGCGTCGGCGGACAGCGCAAGAAGCTGTCCCGCGCCGAGCAGCAGGGCGCGGGTTCCGCGCGAGGCGCCGACCGCAAGGCCGCCGAGGACAAGAAGCAGGAGCTGGTACGCAAGATGCGCGAGCGCGCCGAGGCCCAGGCGGCCACCACCGCCGAGCCGGGCGAGCAGGGCACGCCGTCCGCGCAGAGCTGACACCCGCACGCACCGGGGCCCGTTCCGTACAACGTACGGAACGGGCCCCTTCGCGTACGCCGGTGCGCGGCCACGCGGCTACCGGGTCGTCGACGTTCGCGAGGTGCTTCGCCCGGGGGGATCAGCTCGATGCGGGCCTGCGGGTGCGCGCGGGTGAACCCCGCTCCCCGGACCGGAAGGTGCTGTCCTTCTCGCCGTTCAGGATGGGTACGGGGGCCGCCACATGACGCATCGCCTCCGCGTCGAAGCGGCCCAGCACCTCGCCCCAGGCGGTCGGCAGAGTGTGGAAGGCGTAGCCGGAGCGGATGGTGGCATCCACCGCCTCGGGGGACCCTGCGGCCGTCATGAGTCCCGACCCCCCCGGATGCGTACGCTCGTCGGACCCAACCTCACGCAGCCGCACGCCAGTTCATCGCGCGGGCGGCCCTCGCGTCCGGCTCGGGCCGGTCAGCTCCGCTGCCGGGTGATGTTGACCATCCAGCTGATCCCGAACCGGTCCACGAGGGAGCCCGCCTCGTCACCCCAGGGCTGCTTCTCCAGAGGCATGGTCACGGTGCCGCCGACCGTCAACTTCTCGAAATGGTCGCGGAGATCACCGCCGTCGCCGCCGAGGTAGACCGCGACATCGTTGCCCGGCCGGTAGGGCACCCCTTCCGGCACGTCCCAGGCCATCAGCGTGTATCCGCCCGGGGTGTCGAGCCGGGCGTGCATGACCTTGTCGGCGTCGGCCGGGTCCGGTGAGCCGAAGTCGGCGGCCGTGCCCAGCTCCAGCTTGCCGCCGAACACCTCTTGGTAGAACTCCATCGCCTGCCGGGCGTTGCCGTTGAAGCTGATGTACGGGTTGAGGTGAGAGCCCATCTGATGATCCTTCGCATGAGTGAGTGAGTGAGTGTCCGCTCGAGTTCTCCGAGAGGCACGGCCATGAGCCTCGCAGCCCATCACGACACCTCATGTCACGTATTCCTCTAGGGTTTTCGGATGCGCGCCGATCGGCTGGTCTCCCTGGTTCTGCTGCTGCGCCAGCGCGGCCGGCTCTCCGCGCCCGCGCTCGCCCGCGAGCTGGAGGTGTCCACCCGTACGGTGCTGCGCGATATCGAGGCGCTGTCCGCAGCCGGTGTCCCGGTCCATGCCGAGCGCGGCCGCCACGGCGGGTTCGCGTTGCTGCCCGGGTTCCGGACCGAGCTGACCGGGCTGAACCACGACGAGGCCCTCGCCCTGCTGGTCGCCGGATCGCGGCGCGGAGCGCAGGCGTTCGGCCTCGGCTCGGCGCTCGCCTCGGCCATGCTCAAGGTGGTCGACGCGCTGCCCGAGAGCCATCGGGACACGGCGGCGGGGGTGGCCGAGCGGCTGCTCATCGACCCCGAGACCGACCTCCTCGCGCGTCGGCAGGCCGTGGACGAGGTCCCCGGCCCCGTCGCGGCCGAGGTCCGGCGCGCGGTGCTCGCCGGCCGCAAGCTACGCATCCGTTACGCGGCCGTGGACCAGGCCCCCCGGTGGCGCACGGTGGACCCGGTCGGCCTGGTCACCGTGCGGGACCAGGGCTACCTGCTGGCCACGAGGTCCGGCGCCGACCGTACGTACCGGCTGTCCCGGATCATGGCCGCCGAGGAACTCCCCGAACCCGCGCAACGACCGGACCGGGTCGACCTGGACCGGGCCTGGCAGGACCGCAGTACCCGGTTCCGGACCGGCGGCGACCTGGTCACCGCGCTGGTACGGGTGGCCCCGGAGCGACGGCAGGACCTGGTGGGCACCGCGCTGGCGGTCCTCTCCGAAGAAGCCGAGGAGACCGAGGGCGCTGAGAGCGCCGAGGGCGCCGACGCGGGCGGCACGCTGCGGCTGGAGGTGACCTTCCAGGACGCGCGGCACGCCGTATGGGCGCTGTGGCAGCTCGCCACGGACGCGGAGGTCCTCGCCCCGGAGTGGCTGCGCACCACCCTGCGCGACCGGGCCGCCGCGGTCGCCACCCGCTACGAAGCGCCGCCCGAACCGCTCTCCGGATGATCGTTTTCGGACGAATCGCACAGACGGGTCGAACAGCGTGACGGATTCCTGGGCGAAGGCCGCCAGGAGGGTGCCGGAGGTCAGCGCATGGTCACGAGGTGCGAGCGGCCGGATGCTCCGGAACCTCGTGGACGCGTTCAGGCCACGGGTGGTCATCGGGAGCATGGTTGCCGAGAGCGACACCGGGGTGGCGCGATTCGGCTTCGCCGGTCGGCATATCGGCCACGACGAGGCAGCCGAGGCTGGTGTGGACAGAGTGTGAACGCCCCGCGCGCCTCATCAGTCACTCCCGTCACATGATGTGGAGATCGCCGAGTGGCCGGATCTGAGTTGCGCCGAGATGGGGGCAATTGCCCGGGGCTCCTGCCGCTGCCAGCATGACGGCGGCTCACCGGGGAAGGTCCCGGCGGTCGCTCTCGCGCCGCCGATGCCCTGCCCGGGCCCTGCCATGTCTGCGCACCCGCACCCACCAGGAGTTGTCTCCCATGCCACGTCTTCGGCTACGCACAGCACTCATATCCATGTTCAGCGCCGTGGCTCTCTGCCTCGGACTGCTGGTCTCCGCTCCCGCGAGCGCCGAGCCCGCACCCCGGCTTTCCTCCGGGGCGCCCGCCACGGCAGCCGCCTCCGCCTACTGGGCCTGTTCTGTCCCGGCCGGCATGACCTTCACCAAGGCCGAACGCCGACTGAACGTCTGCAACCCGAGCGGCTGGGCCATCAGTTACTACGTCACCACCCCCGCGGACAACCTCTGGGCCTGCACCCTGCCCAGTGGTTTCACCCATGACCTGGCGGAGAGACGGCTGAATGTCTGCAACGCCACGGGCTGGGACATCAGTTACCGCCTTCGGGTGCCCAGCGACAACCTCTGGGCCTGCGGTCTGCCCAGCGGCTTCACCTACGACCGGGCGGAGCGGCGGCTGAACGTCTGCAGAGCGAACGACTACGACCTCAGCTACCGTCTGCGCACCCCGGCGAACAACCTCTGGGCCTGTACGGTGCCCAGCGGCTTCACCTACGACCTGACCGAGCGACGGCTGAACGTCTGCGCACCGAACGACTGGGGCAACAGCTACCGCTTGCGCCGCTGACCGTGTGAGCGGGGGCCTCTCTCTGCCGGGCGGGGAAGGGAGAGGCCCCTCGGTTCACGGGGGCAGTCGGCGGCGTACGGTCGGGCACGACGGCAGTTCGCCGACAGCGCCCGCAGCAGACCGTGTCGGGGAAGCGGCGCAGGAGGGCCGGCCGTGTGCTGATCAGAAGAGGTTCTCGTGGTTGACCCCGTGCTCAAGGCCGGCCTGGACCGCCTTCGTGCGGTGAAGTCGCAGCGGCCCACCGATCCGGAGCCCGGAAAGTTCGCTGACTGGCGGGAGAGGGTCGCAGATGCCCTGGACGCCTTGGCGCGCGTGCTTCCTTTCGAGGAAGACCGGATCAGAGCGAGAGCAGAGGCAGACGCGGCGCGGACGCAGGCGGTCGACATACGACGACAGGGGGAGACGACTTCTTGACTCCCGTCTTCCTCTTCGTCCTAGAGGGTGGTGGGGGTCCCCGTCATCTCGGGTGGTCGGTGGGGGTGTCGGGTGTGTCGCCGGGGGTGTGGGTGCTGTTGGTGGTGACGGGTCCGGCGAGGAGGTCGCTGAGGGGGTCGGTGACGTTCCAGGAGTGGTCTCCGGTGTGGTGGTTGAGGAGTGAGCAGGGCAGTGCGGAGTCGGTGTCGAGGATGCGCAGGACGGTGGGGCACCAGGGGATGGTGGTGATGCGGTGGGTGCGGTCGGTGTCGGTGCCGGTCCACAGGAGCCAGAGTGCGGGACGGTGGGGTGTTCCGCCGGGGCAGAGGAGGGCGGCGTGCTCGGTGTGGGTGTCGTGTTCGCCGAGTTCGCACAGGACGTAGTGGGCCGGGGGGAGTGCGGTGAGGGGGTTGTCGGGGCCGGTTTCCATGGTGGTGAGGGCGAGGAGTACGTCGTTGAGGGGGGCCGGGGTCACGGCGGTGCACTGGAGCACGGTCAGGGGCCTTGTCTGTGGGGAGGGGGTCTATGGGTGTGCGGCGGGGAAGCCGCGCCACCCGGCGAGGGTGAGGCTCAGTCCGACGGCGGGGTCGAGGACGGTGAACTGGAGGGGGAAGCCCGCTTCGAGGGTGCGTATCGCGTCGTCCTGGTGCCCGCCGTCGGTGGCCCAGGACCGCAATTCTTCGGGGGCGTCGGAGCCGTGGAAGAGTACGGGGCGTACGTCGTGGGGTGCCGTGTCCCGTGCGGTGCCCCCGCATCCGTGCCCGTCGGCCAGGCGGAGCGCCTGCCTGCGGAGCCAGAGGAGGACGAGTCGCCGGTTCCGTACGGTGACGCCTCCGAGCGAGGCGGAGCGGTGGCCGTGGGAGAGGGTGACCTCGGCGGCGTAGCTCGCGCGCGTCATGCGGCACGCTCGTCGCCGACGGTACGGATCACAGGGCCTCATCCCGCCTGAGGGCGTTCATCCTCGAGGTGTGGGACCGGAGTTGCTCCATGGGCAGTACGGGGCGTACGTGGCGGGGTTCGGTCTCCCACTCCCGCCCGCCGCCCACGGGCCGCAGTGACCAGTAGCAGCCGGCGACCCCTCGGAACTCGCCCACGCGGTTGTTGCGGCTGGTGTCCGCCAGGAGGGTTCCGGGGGCGGGGAGGTCAGGGGGCGGTTCCTCGGGGTTCGCGCAAACGTTCACTCCGTACACCGAATGGGTCCTCTCTGTAGCTGAACGGCTACCGGGGCGATTCAGACTGGCCTAGGGTCGATCCGTCTTCAACCTGCGTTCATTGCTTGAGGAGTTGGGGCTTCGCCATGGTGAATCGCAAGCAGCTCGACCCCGAGAACCCGGACATCTCGTTCGGCTTCCAGCTGAGGCAGGCCAGAGATGCCCGTGGCTGGACGCAGGACGAACTGGCCGCGCGCATGGGGTGCTCAGGGACGCATGTCTCGGCCGTGGAAACTGGTCGACGCCCTCCAACTCCGCCCTTCGCGAGGAGCGCTGACAGGGCGCTCGGGACCGGCGACAAGTTCAGCCGCATGGTGCAGGCCATGAAGGACCTGACCATGCTGGAGGGCTTCCCGGAGTACGTGGGCTACGAGGGCCGGGCGGTGGAGATCCGGCTGTACGAAGTCGGGATCATCCCGGGGCTGTTGCAGACGCCGGAGTACGCACGGGTCCTGGCCGACAGTGCGGTACGGCGCGGGGCGATCACGCCGGAGCAGGCCGACGAACGCGTGGCCTTCCTGGCGAAGCGCCAGGAGGCGTTGGTGCGGCCGCAGCCGCCCATGCTCTTCGTGACCATGGACGAAAGCTGCATCCGCCGTCCGGTCGGCGGGCCCGCCGTCATGAACGCCCAGTTGGACCGGCTGATGGAGTTCGCCGAGATGCCCAACACCTTGCTTCAGGTGGCTCCGTACGAGATCGGGGAAGAGCGGACGTTCGACCTTCCGGTCAACATCCTGACGCTGCCGGACCGGTCCGTGATCTGCTACGCAGAGTCGCAGACGCTGGGGCATCTGGACCGGGAAAGCTCCTTCGTCCTGCCCATCCTGACGGACTACCATCAACTTCAGGCTGCGTCGCTGTCGCAGACGGCGTCGGTGGCCAAGATCAGCCAGTTGCGAAAGGGCACACTGTGACGACCGAATCCCCCCGATGGTTCAAGTCCTCGTACAGCAACAACGGCGGCAACTGCGTTGAGGTCGCCGCCAACCTCACTGCCACGCGCGGCATTGTCCCCGTACGCGACTCCAAGGTCGCGGAGGGCCCGGTGGTCGACGTCCGTACCGCCGCGTTCTCCGCGTTCGTCGCGGGCGTGCGGGCCGGGACGTTCGACGCCGCCTGACAAGCCGAGCGAGGACCGCCCCACCGTGCCGTGCAGGGTGGGGCGGTTCTGCTGTCCGGAGAGGGGAGTCGTCCATGCGCCGGAAGGTACGGTCGGTGGCACCTCGGAGCGGGGCCTTCCCGCTCCCCTCCCCGTCAGGAATCGCCGTGTCCCACAGCTCCGCCGCCCCTCGGGCCGACAGCCCGGCTCCGCGCACCGGCTCCCACCGCTTCGGCGCGGTGCTCAGCCGCATAGCCGAGGAGATGGCCGCGCTCGCCGACCACGGTGCCCCCGCCGACTACATCCCGGTTCTCGCCGGTGCCGACCCCCGGCGGTTCGGTATGGCCGTCGCGGAGCCGGACGGGACCGTCTACGGGGTCGGCGACTGGCGGCAGCCGTTCTCGACGCAGTCCATCTCCAAGGTGTTCGCCCTGGCCCTGGCGCTCTCTCTGGACGGTGAGCGGCTCTGGCGGGGCGTGGGCCGTGAGCCGTCGGGCAACCCCTTCAACTCCCTGGTGCAGCTGGAGTACGAGGACGGGGTGCCCCGTAACCCGTTCATCAACGCCGGGGCCCTGGTGGTCACCGACCGGTTGCAGGCCCTGACCGGGGACGCGGCCGGGCGGGTGCGGGAGCTGCTGCGTACCGAGAGCGGCAATGCCGCCATCGACTTCGTACCGGAAGTCGCCGCGTCCGAGGCGGCCTTCGGTGACCGCAACGCCGCGCTGGCCCACTTCATGGCCTCCTACGGCAACATCACGCTCCCGGTCCCCGAACTGCTCTCCGCCTACTTCCGCCAGTGCTCGATCGAGGCGTCCTGCGCGGATCTGGCCCTCTCCGCGGGGTTCCTGGCCCGGCACGGTGTCCGGGCCGACGGGTCCGCGCTGCTGACCCGCAGCCAGGCGAAGCAGGTCAACGCGGTCATGCTCACCTGCGGGACGTACGACGCGGCCGGGGAGTTCGCCTACCGGGTGGGGCTGCCGGGCAAGAGCGGTGTGGGCGGGGGGATCATCGCCATCGTGCCGGGGGTGTGCACCCTGTGCGTCTGGAGCCCGGGTCTCGACCGGCGCGGCAACTCGGTGGCGGGGGTGTCGGCCCTCGACCGCTTCACCACGCTCACCGGGCTGTCCGTCTTCTGATCCCGCCTTTGATGCCTCCGTTGATCCCTCCTCACGGGGAATCCGATCCCGCCTCATGGGGACCGGCGGACCGGCGCTGCCCCACAACAGCGCCGGTCCGCCCACCGGGAACCGGATGACCGGTTGCCGTGGTCAGGGCGCGTCGACGAGGATGCGGCCGTCGGCCGGGGTGCGGGTGGCGGCGCGGCCGGCGTAGTAGGACTCGACGCGTGACCGTTCGGTGGCGTTGGGGACGGAGTTCTTGCAGCTGATGCCCGCGCTGGAGCCCGACATCAGCTGGGAGCACGGGCCGGGCTTGGTGTCCGGCAGGCCGAGGTTGTGGCCGATCTCGTGGGCGGCGATGCGGGTCTTGTCGTGGCCCTCGGCGACCGCCTGGCTGCCGAGTTCGACCCGGGCCTGGCCGCCCGGACGGACCGGGCCCAGGGTGGCCTGGGGCCAGCCGTTGGTGGCGATGATCTGGATCTCGGCGCGGGTGCCGGGCCGGACCTTCGCCAGCTTCACGTTGGTGCTGTTCGCGTTCCAGGAGGCGACCCCGGCCGTGACGGCGGCTTCCCAGCCACGGGCCCGGGTGTCGTCGTAGTAGAGGGTCGTGACGGCCGAGGCGCTGATCGGCGCGGCCGTTTCGGGTGTGGCGGCGGCGTGCGACGCGGGGGCCAGGAGCAGGGTGACGGCCGCGGCGGTGCCGACTGCCGCGAGCCACTTGGAGCGGGGCATGGGGGGTCCTTTCGCTGGGCCGGTCTCCAGGAGGGGAGGACCGGGTGCGGTGGCGCGGGCGCCCGGGCTTCCGGGGAGGAGCGGGCGCCTGGAGAGGTGAAGTTGTCGGCGTACTGTCAAGTCGTTCTGTTCAGGAGTATCCCGGTGGTGGGCCGGTCCGCGGCCCATGCCGGTCGGCCATAACGCCCGTGAATGGGGCCGCTTCTCGCCGGATGCGCCGGTGCGGGTGTCAGTCCCGCTTGGCGCACCGGGCCGCGAAGGCGTCCCGGGCGAGATCGAGCAGGAGCGGCCGGGCGCCGATGAGGGGCGACGCCCGGTGCAGGGCCAGCAGATGTCTCCCCAGCAGGGGATCGCCTGCGAGTCTTCGCATGACCACCCCCTCACGGGCTCTGGCCGAACCCTGCGCCAGCGTGAGGCCGATGCCCTGGGCGACCAGGTCGCACAGGATGCTCAGATCCCCGATCCGGTGCGGCGAGATCCGTGGCGTGAACCCGGCCGTTCCGCAGGCGTCGGCCAGCGCCCCGTAGTCGTCGCAGCCGGGATCGTTCGGCGGCAGGAGCCAGGTCTCCTCGGCGAGGCTCGCGAGGGCGATCCGCTCCTTCCCGGCGAGCGGGTGCCCGGCCGGGAGGATGACCGCGACGGGTTCGAGCCCGATGACGTCGACGAGGACGTCCTCGGCGGGGGCCGCGCCGAAACCGTCCAGGTCGACCAGGCACCCCGCGTCGATCGTCCCGTCACCGACCCGGCCCAGGAGCTCTCCCGTGGAGACGAACTGCACGAAGCTCACGGGGTTGCTCAGCGCGGCGGGCAGATGCAGTGTCAGATGGCCCATGAGCGGACCGGAACAGCCGCCCACCGTCACCGGCTCCAGGTCGGCGGTCGGCCGGAGGCGGTAGCTGCGGATGCGGTCGGCGCTGGTCACCGCGTCCCGGGCGTGCGAGATCACCAGCTCACCCGCGCGCGTGGGTGCCACTCCGCGGACCGAACGCTCGAAGAGGGGCTGACCGAACGACGCCTCGATCCGACGGAGTTGGGTCGTCATGGCCGGCTGGGAGAGCATCAGCGCGGCGGCGGCCTTGGTCAGGCTGCCCGCTTCGGCGATCGCCAGCAGAATGCGGAAGTGCCGCAGTTCCAGGTCCATGGCTGAATGAGGCTAGTTCACCGCGTATGTCATGTCCATGGGTGCGGTGGGGGGTGAGGGGCGCCCGTGCCGGACGGGGTGTCCGGCCGCTCCCCGGCGGCCGTTCGGCGTGACGGGGAGCGGCCGGGCGCCTCAGGAGGTCAGGGCTCAGAGCGCGCCGGTGTACTGCTGTATCCAGGACTTCCAGGCGGCCAGGTCGGTGTAGACGGCGCCGCCGACCCCGCAGGTGCTGCTGGTGGAGCCGCTGCGGCTGGTGGCACCGGCCAGTTCGAGGCGGCCGTTCCGGTTGACCAGGGCGGGCCCGCCGGAGTCGCCGTAGCAGGCGGTGTTGGAGGTGGTGCCCGCGATGCACAGCTCACGGCTGTTCACCATGCCGGTGCAGGAGCTGTCGGGCAGCACCTTGGTGTCGAGCTGCTTGAGGTAGCGGGGCGCGCCGGAGGAGCAGCCGCGCTGCGGGCAGGTCTGGCCCCAGCCGAGCAGCCGGGTGGCGGAGTTGTCGGCCGGGGTGGCGGAGGTGATCGGGACGGGGGTGTGCGCCACCTGGCTGCTGAGGCGGAGCAGGGCTATGTCCTGGCCGGCCATGCTCGGGCTGCTGGAGGGGCGGACGATCTGCGAGACACCGGCGAGGGTGCCGCCGCTGAGGTGGTCGTTGGAGCCGATGCGGACCCGCAGGGCGGACGCGGGGAGGGCGCCGTTGCCGTACGTACAGTGCAGGGCCGTGACCATCCAGCCGGGCGAGATGAGCGAGGCGCCGCAGTAGTGGCTGCCGTTGACCTGGATGGAGCCCATGAACGAGTAGGTGGAGGTGGCCTGTTCGCCGCCGACGATGGGGTTCGGGGCGGCGTTCGCGGTCCCGGTGAAGGCCGGTGCGGCGATGGCGATGCCGAGGGCGATGCCTGCGGCGGCCATGGTGCGCAGGGTGCGGGGGAGAGCCATGGGGGGTCCTTCGCGTGGGAGGTGGGGGAGGCACGGAGAGGGGCGGGCGGCCCGGTCCCACGAGTGGTCCCGGATTGTTCGTGACCCGTCAATCTGCCGTCCACAGGAGTATGTGAGGGGCCCGTGCCGGTCCACCAATGCCAGCGGCCCATAACATCCGGGAGTACCGGGGGGTAGTTCCCGCCGGGGCGGGCCCCTGTTCCCTGCGGCCGGGCGGGGTTCCCGTGGCCGGGCGGCTAAGGAACCTGCGGTGTGTGCCTCCACAGGTCCTTCACGTGACGCGGACAAGTCCTCCGCCGGGAGCGCGCGACGAGCCAGATCAAGCCGACTTGTTCGTCCGGTTCGCCCCGGAAAGGGGCCTCGCCACGGGTCTATTTCCCTGTGGCAACTGTTTTGGCGTCAACGAAATGAGTCCGAAAAACGCCCCCTCCGAACGATCATTCCTCGCACTCGAACGCATGAACAGCCAAGGTCGGGCAGAGGAACGCATGCATGACGAAACGGGGGCACGGAGATGGAGCAGAACAAGCCGAGGGCGAGACCCGGGTTCCGCCGGACCAACCGCGCCACCCGCTGGGCCGGCGCCCTGCTGTGCTGGGCGCACGCGCTCGCCCTGGCCCTCACCGCCACCGAGATCCTGCTCCGGCCGTCAGCCGCCTGGTGGTCCACCGCCCGGATCGCCTCCTGGGTGCTGACCGGCGTACTCCTGGCCGCCTGGGTTCTCCTGCGCATCGCCCAGAAACGCCTCCTCCGGCAGGTCGACGGACCCGACCGCGCCGACGACGGCCCCTGTTACGACGACGGGCCCGACTGCGCCGACCGCTGCGGCGACTCACCCGACGGCGGCGGTGCCGAGGACTACGGCCGCGCCGCGTGACCACCATCGCGCGGGACGGCCGCTCCCCGCGCGGGACCGCCGTCCCCTCCCGCGTACGCCACCGCACGAGACCGCCGCTCCCTCCGGGTGCGCGACGGCCGAGGCCGTCACCCCTCCGGCGTACGCGACAATGGAGCAATGACCACGCTCGCCCCCGCCCTCCCGCAGCTCCGCATCGGCCCGCACACCGTGCAGCCGCCCGTGGTGCTCGCGCCCATGGCCGGTATCACCAACGCCCCGTTCCGGACGCTGTGCCGGGAGTTCTCCGGGGGCAAGGGGCTGTTCGTCAGCGAGATGATCACCACGCGGGCGCTGGTCGAGCGCAACGAGAAGACCATGCAGCTGATCCACTTCGACGCGGCCGAGACCCCGCGCTCGATCCAGCTGTACGGGGTCGACCCGGTCACCGTCGGCAAGGCCGTCCGCATGATCGTGGACGAGGATCTCGCCGACCACATCGACCTGAACTTCGGCTGCCCCGTCCCCAAGGTCACCCGCAAGGGCGGCGGCTCCGCGCTCCCGTACAAGCGGCCCCTGCTGCGGGCCATCCTCCGGGAGGCCGTCTCCGGGGCCGGGGACCTGCCCGTCACCATCAAGATGCGCAAGGGCATCGACGACGACCACCTCACCTTCCTCGACGCGGGGCGCATCGCCGTCGAGGAGGGAGTGACCGCCGTTGCCCTGCATGGCAGGACCACGGCCCAGCACTACGGCGGCACCGCCGACTGGGACGCCATCGCCCGGCTCAAGGAGCACGTCCCCGAGATTCCCGTGCTCGGCAACGGGGACATCTGGTGTGCCGACGACGCCCTGCGGATGATGCGGGAGACCGGGTGCGACGGAGTGGTGGTCGGGCGCGGGTGCCTCGGGCGGCCCTGGCTCTTCGCCGATCTGGTCAGTGCCATGGAGGGGCGTACGGAACGGCACGCGCCCGCCCTGCGCGAGGTCGCGGACGTCATGGTGCGCCACGCGACGCTGCTGGGGGAGTGGATCGGCGACGAGGCCCGGGGCGTCATCGACTTCCGTAAGCACGTGGCCTGGTATCTGAAGGGCTTCGCGGTCGGCTCCGAGATGCGCAAGAAGCTGGCCATCACCTCCTCGCTGGAGGAGCTGGCCGGCCAGCTGCACGAGCTGGACCTCGACCAGCCCTGGCCCGACGGCGCCGACGGGCCGCGCGGGCGGACCTCCGGCAACAACCGGGTTGTCCTGCCGGACGGCTGGCTGAAGGACCCGTACGACTGCGCGGGCGTCAGCGCCGACGCGGAGCTGGACACCTCCGGCGGGTGATGCCGTACGGGAACGGGGGCCGGTTCCGTACGCGTACGGGACCGGGGAGCTCCGCCTCCGCACACGTACAGGCCGGAGAAACCCCGCCCCCGTACCGCTACCGCTCAGCCCGTCACGTCCGGCCCCGCCCGCCGTTCCAGTGGGGCCGCCGCCGCGGAGTTCATCACGTTGAAGACCACGCTGCCCGCCCGGTAGCGGTCGTCCGTCCACTCGATGGCCCGGCCCGCCGCCGTGTACGACAGATGGCGCTGGCGCAGCAGCGGGCTGGCGCGGCGGATCTGGAGGAGGCGGGCGTCCTCGCTCCCGGCCGCGACCGCGTCGATCAGGTGCTCGCCGTAGTGCGCGACGATGTCCGCCCGCTCCGCGATGCTGTCCATGATCGAGACGCAGTCCTCCGGCAGCTCCAGGACCGCCGGGGCCACCCAGTCCGCGTACACCGTCCGCTCGACCATCACCGGCTCGCCGTCCAGGTGGCGCAGGCGCAGGACGTAAAGGATCTCGGTGCCCGGGTCGGTGTCCAGGCGCTCCGCCTCCTCGTCGGTCGCCGGGCGCAGGGTGCGGGTCAGGATGCGGCTGGTGACCTCGCACCCCATCGCCTGCGCCCACTGCGCGAAGCTGTTGAGCTGCTGGAAGCTCTGGCGGCGCTCCTGGCGGAGGACCACCCTGCGCGCCCCTTGCCGGGAGCCGATCAGGCCCTCGGAGGCCAGCAGCGCCACCGCCTGGCGGACCGTGCCGCGTGAGACCTCCCAGCGGGTGGCGAGGTCGCTCTCGGACGGGAGGCGGGAGCCGAGCGGGTAGGTGCCGGTGCGGATGGCGTGCCGCAGCGACTCGGCGATCTCCCGGTAGCGCGTAGCGCCCACGCGTCTCCCCCTCGGCGTTCATGCTCGGTGCCCAGGCCCGGCCGTCCGGCGGACCGCGACCCATGTGAACCGTGCGTTGTGTACAGGTCCGCTCGTCGGTGACGGTCCTGCCGCTCACTCTAGCGTCGGCGTGACACGTTTCGATGCAAGGTCGTTATCTACCACAACCCCTGAATAGTGGGCTTTCCTCTTCCTGCCCTCTTGTGGCACTGGACATGGGACGTTAACTTTCCCGACACCTGGCCCGGGCGAACTGGTGCCAGCTTGTATGAACAAGTGGCCCTCACGCTTCGCTTCTGGGAGACCTACCGTGCGCAGAGCCCGACCCCGCCCCCGTATCCGCGCCAACAGCCGTGCCGTCGCCGCCCTCGCCCTCTCCACCGCGGCCCTCACCGCCCTCACCGCCTGTGGTGCCGCGCCCGAGGAGAAGGCCGAGACCGGGGCGAAGGGCGTGAAGTTCACCGAGGCCACCTCGGCCGCCGACTTCGGCGGGTTCGACGAGCTGGTCGCCGCCGCCGAGAAGGAGGGCGAGCTCAACGTGATCGCCCTGCCGCCGGACTGGGCGAACTACGGCGAGATCATCAAGAGCTTCCAGGCCAAGTACAAGATCAAGATCAAGAGCGAGACCCCCGACGCCTCCAGCTCCGACGAGATAGCCGCCGTCAAGTCCCGCAAGGGCCAGAAGCGCGCCCCCGACGTCCTCGACCTCGGCATCGCCTTCGCCCGCAGCGGTGCCGCCGAGAACCTCTTCGCCCCGTACAAGGTCACCGCCTGGGACAAGATCCCCGACAGCCAGAAGGACGCGGACGGCCGCTGGTACAACGACTACGGCGGGTACGTCTCCATCGGCTGCGACGCCGCCCGTATCAAGAACTGCCCCGAGACCTTCGCCGACCTGCTGAAGCCCGAGTACAAGGGCAAGGTCGCCCTCAACGGCAACCCGACCAAGTCCGGCTCGGCCTTCGGCGGCGTCTACGCGGCGGCCCTCGCCAACAAGGGCTCCTTCGGGGACATCCAGCCCGGCATCGACTTCTTCGGCAAGCTGAAGAAGAGCGGCAACTTCATCCCCGTCGAGTCCACCCCGGCGACCGTCGAGAAGGGCGAGACGCCCATCAGCATCGACTGGGACTACCTGAACGCCGGGTACGCCGACCAGTTCAAGGGCAAGGGCGTCGACTGGAAGGTCTCCGTACCGAAGGACGGCGTCTACGCCCAGTTCTACTCGCAGGCCATCAACAAGGACGCCCCGCACCCGGCCGCCGCCCGGCTGTGGATGGAGTACCTGTACAGCACCGAGGGCCAGAACCTCTGGCTCAAGGGGTACGCCCGCCCGGTGCTGCTGCCCGCCATGACCGAGGACGGGACGGTCGACAAGACCTTCGTCGCCAAGCTCCCCGCCGTCGAGGGCACGCCGACGTTCCCCTCCTCCGAGGAGCTCGACAAGGCCAACACCACGCTCTCCGAGAACTGGGACAAGGCCGTCTCCTGATGACCCCTTCCCACCCGACCGCCGCCCCGGGACCCGGGGCGGCGCCTGTGAAGGCCGGCGGCCGCACGCGCCGCCGCCGGCCGCCCCGCGCCTGGCTCGGCGCGCTCCCGCTGCTCGTCTTCGCCGGGCTCTGCTTCGGACTGCCCGCCGGTGCCCTGCTGTACGGGGCCGTCACCCGTACCGACCCGGCCTCCGGCACCACCGAGCTCACCGGCGAACACCTCCAGCGCTCGCTCCAGGGCCCCTACCTCACCTCCCTCACCGGGAGCGTCGAGCTCTCCGCGCTGACCGCCGCCATCGCCACCGTGTTCGGCGTGCTGATCGCCCAGGCCGTCGTCACCTCCCGGCGCGGCGCGCTGCGCGGGGCCGTGCTCACCGCCTCCGGGGTGCTCGCCAACTTCGGCGGCATCCCGCTGGCCTTCGCCTTCGTCGCCACCCTCGGTATCTCCGGTGTGGTCACGCAGATCGGCCACCTGGACGCGCTCGGCTGGAACCTCTACTCCTTCACCGGACTCACCGTCATCTACCTCTACTTCCTCATCCCGCTCATGGTGATCGTCGTCGTCCCCGCGCTGGACGGACTGCGCCCCCAGTGGCGCGAGGCCGCCCGCAACAACGGCGCCACCGCCTGGCAGTACTGGCGCCACGTCGGACTGCCGGTGCTCGCGCCCTCGCTGCTCGGCGGGTTCGTCCTCCTCTTCGGCAGCGCCTTCGCCGCGCACGCCACGGCCGCCGCCCTCGTCGGCGGCTCCGTCCCGCTGGTCACCCTGAAGATCGCCGACGCCCTCTCCGGGAACGTCCTGGTCGGCCAGGAGAACGTGGCCCTGGCGCTGAGCCTCGACATGATCGTGATCGCCGGACTGGTGATGGCGGTCTATCTGCCCCTCCAGCGACGGAGCTCCCGATGGCTGCACTGACGACCACTGCGCGCCCTGAGGCCGCCGCCCCGGTGAAGGCGCCCCGCCGCACGCGCCCGCGCTACTGGCGCGGGGCCGTCCTGGCCGTCGCCGGGCTCTACTTCATCACCCCGCTGCTCTCCTCGTTCGTCTTCACGGTCCACGTACCGAACCAGGGCCTCACCTTCGAGGCGTACAGCGGCATCCTGTCGGCCGACGGCTTCACCGAGAGCCTCTTTCTCTCGCTCTCCCTCGCCGCCGCCACCATCGCGCTCGCCCTGCTGCTCGTCGTCCCCGCGCTCGTCGCGGTGCGGCTCGGGCCGCCCCGGCTGCGGGCCGTCGTGGAGATCGTCTGCATGATGCCGCTGGTGGTGCCGCCGATCGCCCTGGTCACCGGGATCGCCACCGTGCTGCGCTGGGGGCCCGACCACTTCTCGCGCACCCCGCTCTACCAGACCTTCCTGGCCGTGCAGAACGAGTCGTTCCCGGTGGTGCTGGTCCTCGCCTACACCGTGCTGGCGCTGCCGTTCGTGCACCGCTCGCTGGACGCGGGGCTGCGCGCCGTCGACGTGCCCACGCTGGTGGAGGCGGCCCGGAACTGCGGGGCGAGCCGGTTGCAGGTGATCGTGAGCGTCATCCTGCCCAACCTGCGCTCCTCGCTCGCCGGGGCCTCCTTCCTCACCCTGGCGCTGGTGCTCGGTGAGTACACCGTCGCCTCGCTGTTGGGCTTCCGGCCCTTCGCGGTGTGGATCGTCTCCGTCTCCGGCGCCGAGGCCCGGATGTCGGTCGCGGTCTCGCTGCTCTCGCTCCTCATCACCTGGGCCCTGCTGCTCATCCTCTCGCGCGCCGGAACCGGGCCCTCCGCCCCGGCCTCCGCAGGAGCGATTCCCGCCGGAGCCGCTGGAGCCGCCGCGATTCCCGCCGCAGCCTCCGCGACCCCGGCCGTCGGAGCCTCCGCGCTTCCGGCCGCCACCACCCCGGCCGCCGCCCCCATCCCCGTACCCGGCAAGGAGTAGCCACCCATGTCAGCCCTGCCCACCGCCGCCCCACGTCCCGAGCCGGCCGAAGCCGCCGCGCCAGGGGGACGGGACGTCACCGGAGCCCGGGTGGAGTTCCGCTCCCTGCGCCGGGCGTTCGGCCCCACCGTCGCCCTCGACGGCCTCGACCTCACCGCCGAACCCGGCGAGCTCCTCGCCCTCCTCGGCCCCTCCGGCTGCGGCAAGACCACCGCGCTGCGGGTCCTTGCCGGGTTCGAGCAGCCCGACTCCGGCGAGGTCCTGGTCGACGGCGAGGACATCACCCCCGTCCCCGCCAACCGGCGCGACGCGGGCATGGTCTTCCAGTCCTACAGCCTCTTCCCGCACCTCAACGCCCGCGACAACGTGGCCTTCGGCCCCCGGATGCGCGGCGTCGCCACCGCCGAACGGCACGCCTCCGCCAACGAGCTGCTGGAACTCGTCGGGCTGCCCGCCCACGGCGACCGCTTCCCGCACCAGATGTCCGGCGGCCAGCAGCAGCGCGTCGCCCTGGCCCGCGCCCTCGCCCTGCGCCCCCGGGTCCTGCTCCTGGACGAGCCGCTCTCGGCACTCGATGCCAAGGTCCGGCTCACCCTCCGCGAGGAGATCCGCCGCCTCCAGCTGGCGCTGGGGATCACCACGATCTTCGTCACCCACGACCAGGAGGAGGCGCTCTCCATGGCCGACCGGGTCGCCGTCCTCAACGCGGGCCGTCTGGAGCAGTGTGCGCCCCCGGCCGAGCTGTACGAGCGCCCCGCCACCCCGTTCGTCGCGGAGTTCGTCGGCACCATGAACCGGGTGCCCGGGCAGCTGACCGGCGACGGTTCGGTGGCCGTCGCGGGCGCCTCGCTGCCGGTCGACGGTGACGTTCCCGCGGGCCGGGGCGCGGTCGACGTCCTCATCCGGCCCGAGAGCATCGGCGTCACCGCCGACCCGGAGGGCACCGCCACGGTCGTCTCCGCCTCCTTCCTCGGCTCGGTCACCCGGGTCCTGCTCGACCTTCCGGACGGCGTCGCGGTCAAGGCCGACCTCGCCTCCCGGGACGCCACCGAGCTGGCTCCCGGCGTACGGGCCCGGGTCACCCCGGTCCGCCGTCCGGTGCTCGTCGTGCCCGTACGGGAGACGACGGCGCCGGAAGCGGCGGCCTCCGACGAGAAGGTGGACGCGTGAAGACCCCCGCAGCCCCCGCCGCCGTCCTCTTCGACATGGACGGCACCCTCGTCGACACCGAGGTGCTCTGGTGGGAGACGGCCCGCGAGGTCGCGGCCGGGCTCGGCCACCGGCTGACCGACGCGGACGCTCCCGAGGTCGTCGGCCGGGCCGTCGCCGACACCGCCGCTCATCTGATCGAGGTCACGGGCGGCGACTCCTCGGCCCTTCCCGGCACCGCCGCCGACGACCGGGCCGCCGCGCTGGCGCGCACCGCCGCCGAGCTGACCGACTCCTTCTTCCGGAAGGTCGACGCGGGCGCCCCGCTGCGCCCCGGCGCTGCCGCCCTGCTGGCCTCGCTGGAGGGCGCCGGAGTGCCGTTCGCCCTGGTCAGCGCCTCGCCGCGCAGTGTGGTGGACGCGGTGGTGGCCGGATCGCTGGCCGGGGTGGACTTCGCCTTCACGCTGTCGGCCGACGACACCGTACGGACCAAGCCGCATCCGGACCCCTACCGGGCGGCGGCCGAGCGGTTCGCGGCGGAGCCCTCGGCGTGCGTGGCGGTGGAGGACTCCCCGGACGGCACCGCCTCCGCCGACGCGGCGGGGTGCGCGGTGCTGGTGGTCCCGTCGCTGCTGCCGGTGGCCCCCGGGCGGGGGCGGACGTTCGCCCGTAGCCTGGAAGAGGTGGACCTCGGGGTGCTGAGCGACTGCCTGAGGCGTCCGAATCCTGAAATCCAGGGTCCGAAACCAGCGTGATTCACGCCACCCTTGATCGGGGGTCCGCTCAGATGAGCGGATTGGCGGTGGCTGCACTTCTGGAAGACCTGGCACTCAGTGCCACGTAACAGCCTTCGAGAAGTGCACTCAGGTGCGAAGGGGTCTGCTCAGATGAGAGCCCAGGGTCAAGAAATGGCCATGCTGCCTTCAAGAGCTGAACGGAAGATCGCACTCCGGGTGCCGGAGCGAATCTTTAGATCTGCTGGCGGACGGGTGGTTGCGGCCGTATGACGATCAAGTGGACGTACCCATACGCCTTCGATCTGGGTATGTTCCTCGCCGTCAGGGCAGCCACCGCGTCCTCGAGGAGTCGAGACCCGTGTCGGAAAACAAAGATCCTCAGAAGTTCGTCTACGACTTCACCGAGGGCAACAAGGATCTGAAGGATCTTCTGGGCGGCAAGGGTGCCAACCTCGCCGAGATGACCAACCTCGGTCTTCCCGTCCCTCCGGGCTTCACGATCACCACCGAGGCGTGCAAGGTCTACCTGGAGAGCGGGCAGGCGCCGAAGGCCCTCCGCGACGAGGTGAGTGCGCACCTCGCCGCGCTGGAGGAGCGGATGGGCAAGAAGCTCGGCCAGGCGGACGACCCGCTGCTGGTCTCCGTCCGCTCCGGCGCCAAGTTCTCCATGCCCGGCATGATGGACACGGTCCTCAACATCGGCCTCTCCGACGCCTCGGTGGCCGGCCTCGCCACCCAGTCCGGCGACGAGCGCTTCGCCTGGGACTCCTACCGGCGCCTCATCCAGATGTTCGGCAAGACCGTGCTGGGCGTCGACGGCGACCTCTTCGAAGAGGCCCTGGAGGACGCCAAGGCGGCCAAGAAGGTCACGGTCGACACCGACCTGGCCGCGGCCGACCTGAAGAAGCTCGTCAAGCAGTTCAAGAAGATCGTCCAGGACCAGGCCGGACGCGAGTTCCCGCAGGACGCGCGGGAGCAGATGGACCTGGCCATAAACGCGGTCTTCGACTCGTGGAACACCGACCGCGCCAAGCTCTACCGCCGCCAGGAGCGCATCCCCGGCGACCTCGGCACAGCGGTCAACGTCTGTTCCATGGTCTTCGGCAACCTCGGCCCCGACTCCGGTACGGGCGTCGCCTTCACCCGCGACCCGGCCAGCGGCCACCAGGGCGTCTACGGCGACTACCTCCAGAACGCGCAGGGCGAGGACGTCGTCGCCGGTATCCGCAACACGGTGCCGCTCGCCGATCTGGAGTCGATCGACAAGAAGTCGTACGACCAGCTCATGGGCATCATGGAGACGCTGGAGAACCACTACAAGGATCTCTGCGACATCGAGTTCACCATCGAGCGCGGCCAGCTCTGGATGCTCCAGACCCGGGTCGGCAAGCGCACCGCCGGTGCCGCCTTCCGGATCGCCACCCAGCTCGTGGACCAGGGGCTGATCGACGAGGCCGAGGCCCTCCAGCGCGTCAACGGCGCCCAGCTCGCGCAGCTGATGTTCCCGCGCTTCGACGACGAGGCGAAGACCGAGCTGCTCGGCCGGGGCATCGCCGCATCGCCGGGTGCCGCCGTCGGCAAGGCCGTCTTCGACTCGTACACCGCGATCAAGTGGTCCCGCTCCGGCGAGAAGGTCATCCTCATCCGCCGCGAGACCAACCCCGACGACCTCGAAGGCATGATCGCCGCCGAGGGCATCCTGACCTCGCGCGGCGGCAAGACCTCGCACGCGGCGGTCGTGGCGCGCGGCATGGGCAAGACCTGTGTCTGCGGCGCCGAGGACCTGGAGGTCGACACCAAGCGCCGCCGGATGACGGTCGGCGGCAAGGTGATCGAGGAGGGCGACCTCGTCTCCATCGACGGCTCCACCGGCAAGGTCTACCTGGGCGAGGTACCCGTCGTACCCTCCCCGGTCGTCGAGTACTTCGAGGGCCGGATGCACGCGGGCGCCGACGACGCCGACGAGCTGGTCGCCGCCGTGCACCGGATCATGGCGTACGCGGACCGGGTCCGCCGACTGCGGGTGCGGGCCAACGCGGACAACGCCGAGGACGCCCTGCGGGCCCGCCGCTTCGGCGCCCAGGGCATCGGGCTGTGCCGCACCGAGCACATGTTCCTCGGTGAGCGCCGCGAGATGGTCGAGAAGCTGATCCTGGCGGACACCGACGACGAGCGCGAGAGCGCGCTGGCCGCCCTCCTGCCGCTCCAGAAGGCCGACTTCATCGAGCTGTTCGAGTCGATGGACGGGCTGCCCGTCACCGTACGGCTGCTCGACCCGCCGCTCCACGAGTTCCTGCCCGACATCACCGAGCTCTCGGTGCGCGTCGCGCTCGCGGAGTCCCGCAAGGACGCCAACGAGAACGACCTGCGCCTCCTCCAGGCCGTGCACAAGCTGCACGAGCAGAACCCGATGCTGGGTCTGCGCGGGGTGCGCCTCGGGCTCGTCATCCCCGGTCTCTTCGCCATGCAGGTACGGGCCATCGCTGAGGCCGCCGCCCACCGCAAGAACGCCAAGGGCGACCCGCGCGCCGAGATCATGATCCCGCTCGTCGGCACGGTCCAGGAGCTGGAGATCGTCCGCGAGGAGGCCGACCAGGTCATCGCCGAGGTCCAGGCGGCCACCGGCACCGACCTCAAGCTCACCATCGGCACCATGATCGAGCTGCCGCGCGCCGCGCTCACGGCGGCTCAGATCGCCGAGGCCGCCCAGTTCTTCTCGTTCGGCACCAACGACCTGACCCAGACGGTGTGGGGCTTCTCCCGCGACGACGTGGAGGCGTCGTTCTTCACCGCGTACCTGGAGAAGGGCATCTTCGGGGTCTCCCCGTTCGAGACGATCGACAAGGACGGCGTCGGATCGCTGGTGCGCAGCGCCGCCGAGGCCGGCCGGGCCACCCGCCCGGACCTCAAGCTCGGCGTCTGCGGCGAGCACGGCGGTGACCCGGAGTCGGTGCACTTCTTCCACGAGGTGGGCCTCGACTACGTCTCCTGCTCGCCGTTCCGTATCCCGGTGGCGCGTCTGGAGGCGGGCCGGGCGGCGGCCGGAGCGCGGGCCAGCGACAGCCGCTGACCCCGGTCCGGCCGACAGCCGCCGACCCGAGTCCGATTGACCAACTCCGGGGATTCATAAGGGAATTGGGCCGAGTCCCTCATCGGTCCCGCACCCTGTTCCGAACCCCGGAAACCGAGAAGCGGCGGCACCCTGTGCGGGGGTGCCGCCGCTTCGTCCTGCCTGCGGGATATGCGCCGCGCATCGGCCCGATGTGTCGCCCGTCACTTCGGGCGGCGGAATCAGCGCTACCGGTCTGTTCCGGTGTGCGGAATGCGGACAACGGATGTGTCGTAGCGCACATTGCTTCGTTTAATGCGCAAAGAAATGCGGGTGGCCTTCCGGTGGACCGGAGCGGGGACCGGGGTGCGGTCCATGGATCCCCACCCATGGACCGCACCCGGCTTACCCCCGTCGGGTACGGAGCCGCACCGTCGCCCACCGCCGCCGAACACACAAAGCCCCCCACGGCCTTCACGTGCTCATCCGGTGGGCACCGGATGCGTACCCGACGCCGTACAGCTTTTCGGGTGAAGCGGAACGGGGCGAGACGTTTCACTTCTGGCCGAAACCCCGTGGTGACCTCCTGTGACGGCCCGCATACCCTTTGGTGGGGGCAATTGCGGATGCAACAGGTGGGGGAGCGGTGCTGCGGATTCATGTGTCCAGGCTGGACCTTTCGCGGGTGCGGATGGCCACGAGGCCGGACGCGATGTGGGAAACGATTCTCAGCTTTCACCGGCTGAGGGACCGGCGGGCTTCCACGGTCTTCGGGAAATGGCGGACAGAAACGCGGGCTCGGTTGAATGGTGAAGCACAACTGCTGGCGGCGGTCGTCCCGCCCCGCGGCTATTTCCCGGATTTCCTGACGCCCTCGCAGGAAGGCGCCGAGCCTTTCGGGCTGGACGTCGGGATGGAGGCCCTGCGCGACACCCCCGCCGACCGCATCCGCCGCGAGCTGAACCTGATGGAGGCGGGACGGCGGCGGCAGCGGGGCGGGCGGCCCTCCGCACGGTCCGACGCGGGCGCCGGGCGGATCACGGCCGCGCTGCCCGCCGCGCTCTCCGAGGGCCGCGCCGAACCCCTCGGCCGGCTGATCAGCGCCCTGCGCGGCTACCACGACGCCGCCGTCGAGCCGTACTGGCCGCACATCCGGGCCGCCATCGAGGCCGACCGGGCCGTCCGGGGCCGCGCGCTCCTGGACGGCGGGGCCGAGGGGCTGCTGGCGGCGCTGCCGCCGATGATCCGGTGGCGCGAGCCCGTGCTGGAGGCGGACTACCCCGTCGACCGCGATCTGTATCTCGACGGGCGCGGGCTGCTGCTCCAGCCCTCGTTCTTCTGCCGGGGCACCCCCGTCGTCTACCGCGACCCGGCGCTCCCGCCCGTGCTCGTCTACCCGGTGACCCACCCCGGCGCCCCGGAGTTCGCGGAGCCCGGCCCCTGGCTCGGCCGGCTCGTCGGCCACACCCGCTCCGCCGTCCTCCAGTCCATAGGCGACGGCTGCACGACGAGCGAACTGGCCCGCCGGGCCGGGGTCTCCCTCGCCTCGGCGAGCCAGCACGCCTCCGTCCTGCGCGAGGCGGGCCTCGTCCTCACCCTGCGCCACGGCAGCTCGGTGCTCCACACGCTGACCCCGCTGGGCGGCTCCCTGCTCCGGGGCGGGGCACCGATGGCGCTGTCCTGAGCGGGCGCCGGGAAGGCCGTGAGCGGGCCCCGGAGAACCCGTGAAATCCGTTCGCCGTACGCCGATGAGTTCCGGGCGGCCCCGCCGTCTACCCCTTCGACAGCGCCGGACGGACCCACCGAGGCGCACGACGGAACGCGGAAGAGGCAACGACCATGGCTCAGATGATCTTCGTGAACCTGCCGGTGAAGGACCTGGAGGTCTCGAAGGGCTTCTTCGAGAAGCTCGGCTACTCCATCAACCCGCAGTTCACCGACGACAAGGCCGCGTGTGTGGTCATCAGCGACACGATCTTCGCCATGCTGCTCACGGAGCCGCGCTTCAAGGACTTCACCAAGAAGGACATCGCGGACGCGTCGGGGACGACCGAGGTCATCCTCGCCCTGAGCGCCGACAGCCGCGAGAAGGTCGACGAACTCGCCGACGCGGCGCTGGCGGCAGGCGGGTCCCCGGCGAACGAGCCGCAGGACCTGGGCTTCATGTACGGCCGCTCGTTCCAGGACCCCGACCACCACATCTGGGAGGTCATCTGGATGGACCCGGCCGCCACCATGGGCGAGAGCTGAGCTGCGGGCTGTGCGCCGGGGCCTCGCGAGGACGGCCCCGGCGCACGCGGGTGCGGCACGGCTGCCGCCGCCGCCTCATCCCGTACGCGGGGCGTCAGCTGCGGAACGGCCCCGTCACCTCGTACGTGATGCCGCCGGACGAACTCCCGCTGGTGCCGCGCTGCGAGGAGAAGTACAGCCGCT
Source organism: Kitasatospora albolonga (assembly GCA_002082585.1). NCBI lineage: Bacteria > Bacillati > Actinomycetota > Actinomycetes > Kitasatosporales > Streptomycetaceae > Kitasatospora > Kitasatospora albolonga. Next base: position 2,099,338 of record CP020563.1, on the reverse strand, counting down.
TGCCGTCCGGCGAGAACGCGGGCCCGGTGATCTCCGAGCCCGACTGGCCGGTGATCCGCAGGAACGGGGCCACCGTGTCGTTCGGCGTGATCAGGCAGATCTCCATGTTCCCGCCGTCCTCCGCCACGTAGAGGTCGCCGGAGCCGGCCCGGGTGACGTTGTCGACGCCGGTCAGCGGGGCCGCCCCGCCCGTCACCAGCGAGTCGTCGTACGTCAGCGAGATCGACGAGGTGGTCGCGTCGTACGCCCACACCCGGTTGTCGCCCTTGGTGGTGAACCAGCAGGTGCCCGCCGCGTAGAAGCAGCCCTCGCCGCCGTTGAAGACCTTGGCGCTGGAGACCTGGTGGCGGGTCTGGGTGGAGGAGGCGGCCGGGTCCGGGACGTCGGCCCAGGTCACCGGCCCCGAGGTGCCCGTACCCGCGACCAGCACCTGGAGCGTGCCGCTCGACAGGTTGCCCCAGGTGGCGGGCCGGAAGCGGTAGAAGCGGCCGTCGCTCTCGTCCTCGGTGAGGTAGATGTACCCGTGGTCGGGGTCGGCCGCCGCCGCCTCGTGCTTGAACCGGCCGAGCGCGGGCCGCCGCACGGACGCGTTCACGCCCCACGGGTCGGTCTCGTAGACGTACCCCCGGGTGACCTCCTCGCAGGAGAGCCAGGTGTTCCACGGGGTCGAGCCGCCCGCGCAGTTGTTGTTCGTGCCGGACAGGACGCGGTACGCGGAGGTCACCGTCCCCGAGGAGTTGAACCGCACCGCGCTCGCCCCGCCGCCGCTGCCGGAGGAGACCTCGGCGTTGGAGACGTAGATCCAGCCCGAGCCGTCGGCGTAGGTCGCCCCGCCGTCGGGGGCGCTGTGCCACCGGTAGGAGGTGCCCGCCACGGTCTGCCCCGACCGGGCGATGACGCGGCTGGTGAAGCCGCTGGGCAGCTGGATGCCGTTGCCGTTGGCCGCCTGGAGCGGGCCGTACGGGCCGGGGGCCGGCTGGGCGGGTGCGGCGGAGGCGGCGCCCCGCCACAGGGTGCCGCCGAAGGCCGCCGCCGAGGTGCCGACCACCGCCGTGCGCAAGAAGGTCCGACGTTCCACGATTCACTCCACGGATGAGTGAGGGCCCGCCGCTCCGGACGGACCGGCGGGTCGCGCGTCAGGACTGTAAGGGCAACTGGTTGACGTGCTCCCAACAAGCGGTGAACGGGGGAGGACCGGGTCCGGGCGTTCGCTTCGCCCGTACGGGCCGGTCCGGGCGTCACTCCACCCGCACGGGATAGACCGGCACCGAGACCTCCTCGTCGTCCAGGCAGACCCCCGTGGCCAGGTCGAAGCGCTGTTTCAGCAGCGGCGAGGCCACGAACGGCCGCCCGCCCGCCGAGCCGAGCAGCCCGCGCGAGAGGACGTACGCCCCGGTGAACGGGTCCCGGTTGCCGATCGCGTGCACCGCCCCGGACCGGTCCATGAACAGGGCGGCCTGCCCGCCGTCCGGCAGCAGCACCGCGACCCCGCGCCCGGGGGTCAGCAGGGCCGGGTCGCAGACCGTGAACCGGCCTTCCGTATGGGCGATCCGCACCACCGTGCGGGCGTCCCGGGATGTCCGCGCGGTATCAACGGTGGCCATCAGGACACGGTCCCTTCGAGGGTGCGGACGGCGAGCACGGGTCCGGCGAGCAGCTCCAGATCGGGCTTGATCTGATCTCGCTCGGGGACGAACCGCACCGAGGGGTCGGGCACATCGGGGGCGTTCACGAAGGTCACGAACCGCCGCAGCCGCTCGGGGTCGTTGATGGTCTCGGCCCACTCGTCGCGGTAGCCGGTCACATGGTCGGCCATCAGCCTCTCCAGCTCCTCGCAGAGCCCCAGCGAGTCATGGACGACGACATCCCGTACGTGCTCCAGGCCGCCGTCGATCCGCTCCAGCCAGGCGGAGGTGCGCTCCAGGCGGTCCGCCGTACGGATGTAGAACATCAGGAACCGGTCGACGAGCCGCACCAGTCCGTCGTCCGAGAGGTCCTGCGCCAGCAGGTCCGCGTGGCGCGGGGTGGCCCCGCCGTTGCCGCCCACGTACAGGTTCCAGCCCTGGGCGGTGGCGATGATCCCGAAGTCCTTGCCCCGGGCCTCCGCGCACTCCCGGGCGCAGCCGGAGACCGCCGACTTCAGCTTGTGCGGGGCGCGCAGCCCCCGGTAGCGCAGCTCCAGGTCGATCGCCATCCGTACGGAGTCCTGCACGCCGTAGCGGCACCAGGTCTGCCCCACACAGGACTTGACCGTACGGAGCGACTTCCCGTACGCGTGCCCGGACTCGAACCCCGCGTCGACCAGCCGGGTCCAGATGAGCGGAAGTTGGTCGACGCGGGCGCCGAAGAGATCGATGCGCTGACCGCCGGTGATCTTCGTGTAGAGGCCGAAGTCGCGGGCCACCTCGCCGATCACGATGAGCTTGTCCGGTGTGATCTCGCCGCCGGGGATGCGGGGCACGACCGAATAGGAGCCGTTGCGCTGGAGGTTGGCGAGGAAGTGGTCGTTGGTGTCCTGGAGGGCGGCCTGTTCCCCGTCCAGGACGTAACCGCTGGCGCCGACGGTCGGGGCGAGCGAGGCGATGACCGAGCCGATGGCCGGCTTGCAGACCTCGCAGCCGTTCCCGCCGCGCGCCTCCTCGCGGCCGTGCGAGTCGAGGAGGGCGGTGAACGAGGTGGTGCCCAGGGTCCGGACGATCTCGTACAACTCGCTGCGGCTGTAGGGGAAGCAGCCGCACAGCCCGGTGTCCTGGCTCTGCGGCAGCAGCTGCCCGATCACCTTCACGCAACTGCCGCAGCCCGTCCCCGCCCGGGTGCACTTCTTCACCTCGGGCAGGGTGGTGTGCTCGCAGATCGCGCCCTTGGTCACGTTGTGGCAGGAGCAGACGACGGCGTCGTCCGGCAGCGCGGACGGCCCCAGCGCCACCGGCCCGCCCGCCCCGGCGGGCAGCACCAACTGCTCGGGCGCGACGGGCAGGACGCTCCCCGTCATCGGCCGCAGGGTGCCGTAGCTCTCCGCGTCCCCGACCAGCACCCCGCCCAGCAGGGTGCCGTCCGCGCCGATCACCAGCTTCTTGTAGACCCCGGAGCGGGAGTCGGCGTACACGACGTCCAGCGCGCCTTCCGCCGCCCCGTGCGCGTCCCCGAACGAGGCCACGTCCACACCGAGCAGCTTCAGCTTGGTCGACATGTCGGCCCCGGTGAACCCGGCCGCCCCGCCGCCGAGCACCTCGGCCACGGTCTCCGCCATCTCGTAGCCGGGCGCCACCAGCCCGTAGACCCGCCCGTCGGAGGCGAGCGCGCACTCGCCGATCGCGAACACGGCCGGGTCGGAGGTCCGGCACTCCGCGTCGACGGCGATCCCGCCGCGCTCCCCGACCACCAGCCCGCAGTCACGGGCCAGTTGGTCGCGCGGCCGGACACCCGCCGAGAACACCACCAGATCCGTGGCCAGGGACGACCCGTCCGAGAGGGCCATCCCGTTCACCGCCCCGTCCGCCCCGGCGGTGACCTCCCGCGTCCCCACCCCCGTATGGACGGTCAGTCCCATCCCCTCGATCGTCCGCAGCAGCGCCGCGCCCCCGCCCTCGTCCACCTGCACCGGCATCAGCCGGGGCGCGAACTCCACGACATGGGTGCGCAGTCCGAGCCCCTTGAGCGCCCCCGCCGCCTCCAGCCCGAGCAGCCCGCCCCCGACCACGGCCCCGGTCTCCGCCCCCTTCGCGTACTCCTCGATCGCGAGCAGGTCCTCGATCGTCCGGTACACGAAACAGCCCCGGGAGTCCTTCCCCGGCACGGGCGGAACGAAGGGGTACGAGCCCGTCGCCAGCACCAGCGTGTCGTACGGGAACACCGCCCCGGACCGCGCGGTCACCGTCCGGGCCTCGCGGTCGACGCTCCCGGCCGGATCGCCGACGCACAGCTCGAAGCCGTGCTGCTCCATGAACCCCGGCTCCACGAGGGAGAGTTCCCCGGGGGAGCGCCCGGCGAAGTACGAGGTGAGCCGCACCCGGTCGTAGGCGGGCCGGGGCTCCTCGCAGAGCACGACGACCCGGGCGCGCCCGGCGGCCGGGGTCAGCCCGCGCGCGGCCAGGGACTCCAGGAACCGCTGGCCGACCATGCCGTGCCCGACGAGGACGACGGTGGGTACGGAGCCGTCGGCCACGGCGGGAGCGGGCACGCCGTCCGCCGTGGCGTTCGGGATGGTGGGTTCCGGCATCTCAGTGGCCTCCGTCGTCGGTGAGCAGGTGGAGCAGGGACATGGCGGGCGGCAGCGGTTCGTCGTCCTGCCAGGTGCGGGCGAGGCCGCCGACCGCGCCGAGGTCGCCCAGGAGCACCCCGCCGGCCAGCCGCCCGTCGCGGACGACGACCGTGCGGTACGCGCCCCGGGTGGCATCGGCCAGCCGGACCACGTCGTCACCGGGGAGCGGACGGGGCTCACCGAAGGCGGCGAGGTCGAGCGCTTCGGGGCCCTTGGTGCCCGTGGTGCCCTTGGTGCCTTCGGCTTTTCCGGCGCGCAGGGAGAGCCGGGTCAGGGCCCGGGTCCCCTCGTACCGTCCGGGCCGCCCGGCCAGTACCTCGGCCAGCACGTCGGCCTGTTCCAGCGCGGGCCCGGCGAGCCCGTAGAGCGTGGAGCGGTGCTCGGCGCAGTCGCCGAGGGCGTGGATGTACGGGTCGGAGGTGCGCAGCTCGTCGTCGACCACGATCCCCTTGCGGACCTCCAGACCGGCGGCCCGGGCCAGCCCGGTCCGGGGCCGTACGCCGCAGGCCAGCACGGTGAGGTCGGCGGCGAGTTCATAGCCGTCGGCGAGCTGGACGGCCCGTACGGACTCTCCGGTCGCCAGGGTCGTGCGGCGCAGCCCCCGCACCCGGCACTCGGTGTGCACCTCCACCCCGAGCGCTTCGAGGTGGCCGCGGAGCAGGGCGGCGGCCTCCGGGTCGAGCTGGCGCTCCATGAGGTGCTCGCCCTGCTGGGCCAGCACCACCTGCGCGCCGCACTCCGCGAGCGCCCGCGCCGCCGACACCCCGAGGAGCCCGCCGCCGATGACGACCGCCCGCACCCCCGGCCGTACGGCGGCACGCAGGGCGAGGGCGTCGTCGAGCGTACGGAAGGGGTGCACCCCCTCCGGCAGGGTGGGGCCGAGCCCGCGCAGCGGCGGGAGCACCGGGTTCGAGCCGGTGGCCAGGACGAGGCGCCCGTAGCGCAGGACGCCGCCGTCGTCGCAGTGGACGAGCCGGTCGGCCCGGTCGATCCGGACGGCCCGCACCCCGCGCCGCACCTCGGCGGACGGCAGGGCGATGACGTCCGGGGCGTACCGCCCGGCCAGCACATCGGCCAGCAGCACCCGGTTGTAGGGGGCGTGCCGTTCCTCGCCGACGACGGTGGCCCCGGGGACCCGCGTGGCAAGCCGGGCCCCGGCCATCCCGGCGCCGATCACCACGACGGGCGCGTCGGCGCTCTCCCTCGTCTTCCTCATGGGGAAGAGCGTGGACGGCGGGTGTTACCCGGCCGCATCCCGCCGGTTTCCCGGACGGAACCGTGCGCTCAGCGCGGGCCGGTGCCCCCTGTGAGTTCCCGCCCCGAGGGCCCCCTTAGTGTCGACGCCATGCCCGACATCACCCTCACCACCCTGATCCTCCTCTGCCTGGCCGCGGCCGCCGCGGGCTGGATCGACGCGGTGGTGGGCGGCGGCGGGCTGCTGCTCCTGCCCGCGCTGCTGCTCGGCCTGCCGAACGTACCGGCGGCCCATGTCCTCGGTACCAACAAGGCCGTCGCGATCGTCGGCACCTCGGGCGCCGCGATCACCTATGTACGGAGAGCCCCGGTACGGGTGGGGCTGGCGGTACGGGTGGGGCTGATGGCGCTCGCCGGGTCGATGGCCGGGGCGTTCTTTGCCGCTGGGATCAGCAGCGAGGTGCTGCGCCCGGTGATCATGGTGGCGCTGCTCGGGGTCGCGGCCTTCGTGCTGCTGCGCCCGTCGTTCGGCACGGCGGTGGCGGGCGACGCCGACGCCCGGCCGGTGACCCGGGCCCGGATCGTCACGGCGGTCGTGCTGGTCGGCGGCGGGATCGGCTTCTACGACGGCCTGTTCGGCCCGGGCACCGGCACCTTCCTCGTGCTGGCCCTGACCGCCGTGCTCCACCTGGACCTGGTGACGGCCTCCGCCACCGCGAAGATCGTCAACGTGTGTACGAACGCGGGGGCGCTGGCCATGTTCGCGTACCAGGGCACGGTCCTGTGGCAACTGGCCGCCCTGATGGCCGTCTTCAACCTGGCGGGCGCGATGGCGGGGGCCCGGATGGCGCTGAGCCGGGGGAGCGGTTTCGTCCGGGCGGTGCTGCTGACGGTGGTGTTCTCGCTGGTGGCGAAGCTGGGCTACGACCAGTGGACGGCGTAGGGGACCGGGGGAGGCTCAGCGCACATCGGTGAGATGGGCGTAGGCCACCACATTGCCCTGGTAGCCGGTCTCCTTGGAGAACCCGCCGCCGCAGGTGATCAGGCGCAGTGACGCGTGCGGGGAGTCGCCGTAGACGCGCTGGTCGGGGAAGTCCTTGTTGTCGTACACCTCGATGGCGTCGATCGAGAAGATCGCGGTACGCCCGTCCTCGCGGACGACTTCGACCCGGGTTCCCTTGGTGAGGGCGCCGAGGGCGTAGAAGACGGAGGGCCCCTCGGCGTTGTCGACATGCCCGGCGACGATAGCGGTGCCCTTGGCGCCGGGCGGCACCCCGTCGGCGTACCAGCCCGCGAGGTTGCGGTCCTCGTCCGGCGGTACGTCGAGGCTGCCGTCGGCCCCGAGCCCCAGCCGCATCATCGGCGCGTCGACGTCGATGCTCGGGATGCGGATGCGTACGGGGTCGGAGGGGTGCAGCGGCTCGGCGACCGGGGAGCCCGGCTGGAGCTGGGGCCCGGCGGCGAATGCCTGGGCGCTGGAGGGCTGCGGCGGGATCAGCTGCTCGCCGGAGCCGTTCTGGATGAGCCAGATGCCGCACAGTACGGCGATGCCCACCAGCCAGCCCCTGGCCTTCTGCGCGCTCTGGGACACGTCGTCGTCCTCGTAAGCCGTGGGTCGGGGACGGGCCGGACACGCTCGGGGACGTGTCCGGCCCGGTCGGTGCGGGGCCGTGGCCGGGGCCCTTGGGGCCCGGTCCTTCCGGCCCCGGGCCTCAGCTGCCCTCGGGGGATTCGGTCCGGCGGCGCAGCAGCCACAGACCGCCGACGGCCGCCATGCCGATCACGCCGACGCCGAGGGCGACCTGTGTGGAGTTCGGCTCGACGCTGCCGCCGACCCCGGTCCGGACGTGGCCGGACGGGCGGTCGTGGTCGGGCTTGTGCTTGCCGCCGCCGATCACCTTGAGGTCGCCGACGGCGTCCTTGCCGTTGTCGCAGGAGACGATGACCTCGTAGACGCCGGGCCGGGTGTCGTGCGGCACGGTGAACTGGCCGACCAGCACTTCCTTGTGCGTACCACGCCGGACCTCGAAGTCCCCGGCGTCCAGGGAGTTCGCGTCACCGACGCCCGAGCCCTTGGGGCCGCAGGCGGTGGTGTTCACGGTGACCTTGGCGCCGGGGGGAGCGGTCGCCGGGGTGATCTCCAGCCGGCCGAAGCTGTCCGCGTACGCGGACGGGGCGGCGGTGAGACCGAGCGCTATGACGGCGACCGCGGCAGAGGCGGTACCGGTCATGAGGCGGGCAGGACTGCGCATGGGGTTCCTCCGGGCAGACGGCGCGAGCGGTGGTGTCCTGTCCCTGACCTAACGGCCGCCCGCGGCCCCCTGCCTTCTGACGCCAGGTCAGCTTTCACCCGTACGGACCGGCGCGGCACCCTTGCCGACGGAGATCGCCGCAGGTCACGGCGGTGCGGCTGGGCCGTTCGGTCCGTGCTGCCGCCCCGGGTGCCGATCGGGTGAGGGGTTCGCGGCGGGTGTGACCTACGTCACATGCATGCGCTCCCGGGTCCCGGGCACACGCAAGACACCCCCCACGGGACGGATTCACCGCCCCCCACGGCACCCGCCCCCACCCGGCCTGTCCCCCCTGGGCCCGGTGGGGGCGGTGTCGGCTCTCCGGGGTCACTCACCGCCCGTGGCGCTCCACGAGATCAGCGGCGGACGCACCCGCCCGCACAGTGGCTGCCCCTTGGCATCGGTCAGTTCCAGCCGTCCGGTGAGATGCCCGGAGCGCGCGGAGGCTTCGAGCACTTCGGGGTCGATATCGCTGAACATCAGCTTGGCGCGCCGGAACATGGAGAAGAGGCCGGAGCCGTCCACCGTGCCCCACGACAGATAGACGAACCGACCGCCCAGTCGGTTCTGGATGTACGGCCCCGAGACGACGACCCCGTCCTCGGTCGCCCTGGCCGCGCACTCCAGGGTCCAGGACGCGGAAGGGGCGTCCCCGGGGTGCAGGCCGAGCAGTTCGCCGGGCCGGTCCTTGCGCTGGACGCCGACATGGATGTTCTCGAACCCGGGAAAGTCGGAGTCCGGCCCGCAGGCGCGGCCGGGAAGCGCTGATGCCTCGATATGGATCTGCATGCCCCCATGGTCCGCCACGGCGGAGCCGGGCAGGGGCGCCCGGGCTCCCCCCTCAGATGCTGTCCGCCGCCACGTTCCCGTAAGCCGACTCCAGCCGCCCCATCAGCGCCTCCGCCTCCCCGTCGACCGCGAACTCGACATCATCGATCCGCCGCACGGGCGCCATGCCCTGGGAGTTGCAGATGAACGCGCTCCGGTACTGCCCCACCCCGTCCAGCGTCACCGCCCGCCGCACCGACGGCACCCCGGCCGCCGCGAGACCGCGCCCCAGCAGCGCCATGGTGACGCCGACGAGGGCGGGGGCGTCCGGCCACACGACCGAAGTCCCGTCCCAGAAACCGATGTTGGTGACGGCCCCCTCGGTCACCACCCCGCCCGGCGCGGTCAGCAGGGCCTCGTCGAACCCGGCTCGCGCGGCCAGCATCCCGTAGTACGTCTGCCCGAACTCGCCCGGCCGCTTGATGTGCGCCACGGCACGGGCGTACGGCACCGACATCAGGCTCCGGGCCCCCGGCGCCATGGTGGCGGCCTCGCGCACGGTGACCATGACCCGCGTACGCCCCTCCCCGGGCGGCAGAAACCCCTGCACCCGCACGGAGGCGTCCCGCAGCCCGGCCCCGTCCAGCGCGTGCCGGATCAGCTCCCTCACCCGCCCCCCGCCCAGGGGCAGCTGGAACAGCTCCTGGTTCGCCTCCGCCAGCCGGTCGAGATGCAGCCCGAGCCCCCGCACCCGCCGGTCCCTCACCTGCATGGCGGTGAAGTGCCCGAACCCGAAGAGGGCGGGGACGCGGAGGTCGTCGGCGGTGGCGGGGCGGCCGTCCATCTCGACATGGACATGGGGGAGGGGCGGAGGATTCGTCATACGGCCACCGTAGGCAGGGGCGGCGGCCGGTGGAGGTCCGCCCGCCCCTCGCACCGTTGTGCCGCGCCGTCGGCCGCCTGCTCCGACCCCAGGTCAGGAAGCCATGGCCTCAGGCCAGGAAGCCATGCGCGGCATGAGCGGCCCAGAAGCCGGCCAGCCCGCCCGCGATGTTCACCACGAGGAACGCGATGTTCTGCGGGAGGGACAGGCTCCGGGAGGACGGATCGACGCCCAGGGCCGACAGCCGCTCGGGGCGCATGAGCCAGAACGCTCCCCTCACGCCGGTCGTCCGGGCTGTCCAGACCACGACGGCGACGGCCGCCGCCCCGCACAGGGCCGCTCCGGTCAGGCTCCGGAACCCGAGGTCCGCACCTCGCAGCACGTGGAACAGTGCGACGACCGGCACGCTGAACAGCACGACCCTGAACCACTCGTGGCCTCGCCGCTCGGGACGGTACACCTCGGAGTTGCAGACACTGGTCGCCACCATGAGGAGCGGTGTGGCGAAGACGAGGACGGCGATTCTCCAGCCCGTCCCGGGCGCGCACCCCGGACCGCCGTACCGCGCCCCGCACAGGCCATCGGCGAGGAGGGCCTCCAGCGAGAACCACCAGAAGAAGGCCAGCCAGGCGAAAACGGCGGTGAGCAGCGCCATCGCTGCGTAGGACGAGACCGCAGGGCTCGTTGTCCTGCTCGCCGACGACACCATGCAAGCCCTCCCCCGAAGACGCCACGAGGGCATCACGCTACAGGCCCCTTCCGCGACTTTCCCGGGCGACTTGACCTCAACCAAGCTTGAGGCTCAATGCTCGGCGCCATGGACACCGCATCCGCACCCACCACGCCCCCCGTCCCCCTCAAGGTCGCCGTCATCCTCGGCAGCAACCGGGAAGGCCGCTTCGGGCCGGTCGTCGCCGACTGGTTCCTCGGCCGGGCCGCCCGGTACGACGGGATCGAGACCGAGCTCGTCGATGTCGCCGCCGCCGACCTCCCCACCGCCCTCTCCTTCCGCCCCGCGCCCGAGGACGCGGCCCGGGTCGAGGCGGTCTCGGCGCGGCTGGCGGCGGCCGACGCCTTCGTCGTCGTCACGCCCGAGTACAACCACTCCTTCCCCGCCCCGCTGAAGAACCTCATCGACTGGCACCACGCCGAGTGGCAGGCCAAACCCGTCGCCTTCGTCTCCTACGGCGGCCGGTCCGGCGGGCTGCGGGCCGTCGAGCAGCTCCGGCAGGTCTTCGCCGAACTGCACACCGTCTCCGTCCGCGACACCGTCTCCTTCCCCAACGCGGGCGGCCTCTTCGACGACGAGGGGAAGCACCGCGACCCGGCGGAGGCCGAGGGGGCGGCCAAGGCGCTCCTGGACCAGCTGGTCTGGTGGGGCCACGCCCTCCGCGACGCGCGAAACCGGCATCCGTACGGCGCCTGACCCTCTCCGGGCCGACAATCGGAGCACGGGCAGGGTGCCCGCCGTACCCGAGGAGACCGACGATGACAGCGCCGCCGGCATGGCTGACCGTACTGACCACGACCGACAGCGAGGAGAAGGCCCACGAACTGGCGCAGGGGGCGGTGGAGGCCCGGCTGGCGGCCTGCGCGCAGATCTCCGCACCCGTCACCTCGGTCTACCGGTGGCAGAACGCCATCGAGTCCTCCCAGGAGTGGCAGGTGCTCTTCAAGACGGCGGCCGAGCGGTACGACGAACTGGAGGAGTACCTCCACGAGGCGCACGACTACGACACCCCGGAGATCATCGCCGTCCCCGTCGTCCGGGGCAGCGCCCGCTACCTCGGCTGGGTCTCGGCGGAGACGGCCCCCGCAGCCGCCCTGTGACGGCGGCCATGAGCACCCTGGACCCCGGCTCCCCGCCCACCGACGAGCTGCCGTTCTTCGTCTACGGGACGCTGCTCCCCGGCGAACCCAACCACGACCTGTTCCTCCGGGGGCGTACGGCGGGGGAGCGGGCCGCCGTCCTGCCCCGGGCCCTGCTGTACGACGGCCCCGGCTACCCGTACGCCATCGACGGCCACGGCCGGGTCCACGGCACCCTGCTCACCGCCGCGCCCGGGGTGTACGGGGAACTGCTCGGGCTCCTGGACCATCTGGAGGAGTACCTCGGGCCCGGCCACCCGCGCAATCTGTACGAGCGCGTCGTCCGGGAGGTCGAGCTGCCGGGGGAGGAGCCTCCGGGGGAGGAGCCTCCGGTGACCCGCGCCTGGGTCTATCTCGCCGCTGCCGCCGTCACCCGCTCCCTCCGCACCGGCGGCAGCGTCATCGCCGAGGGGCGGTGGATCACCCGGCGGCCTCCAGGCGGACCGCGCACACCTTGAACTCCGGCATCCGCGACACCGGGTCAAGCGCCGGGTTGGTCAGCGTGTTGGCCCTCCCCTCACCCGGCCAGTGGAACGGCATGAACACCGTGTCCGCCCGGATCACCCCGGTGATCCGGGCGGGTGCCACCGCCCGCCCGCGCCGGGACGTCACGGCGACGAGGTCGCCCTCCGCCACCCCGATCCGCTCCGCCAGGCGTGGGTGCAGCTCCACGAAGGGGTCCGGGGCCGCCGCGTTCAGCTCGTCCACCCGGCGGGTCTGGGCCCCCGACTGGTACTGCGCCACCACCCGTCCCGTCGTCAGCACCACCGGGTACTCCCGGTCCGTCTCCTCGGCCGCCGCCCGGTGCACCACCGGTACGAAGGAGGCCCGGCCGTCCGCCGTCGCGAACCGGTCCAGGAAGAGCCGGGGCGTCCCTGGGTGGTCCGGGTCCGGGCAGGGCCAGAACACCCCGTCCTCCGCCGCGATCCGCTCGTAGGTGATGCCCGCGTAGTCCGCCGCACCGCCCGCCGAGGCGCGCCGCAACTCGTCGAAGACCTCCGCCGGGTCGGCCGGGAACCCCTTGCCGTGGCCCAGCAGCCCGGCCAGGGCGTGCAGCACCTCCAGGTCGCTGCGCACCCCCCCCGGCGGGTCGAGCGCCCGCCGCCGCAGCAGCACCCGGCCCTCCAGACTGGTGGTCGTCCCGCTCTCCTCCGCCCACTGGGTCACCGGCAGCACCACATCCGCCAGGGCCGCCGTCTCGGAGAGGACGACATCCGCCACCGCCAGGAAGTCCAGGGAGGCCAGGCGGCGTTCGATGTGCGAGGCGTGCGGGGCGGAGACCACCGGGTTGGAGCCCATCACCAGCAGCGCCCGCACGTCCCGGCCCAGCGCGTCCAGCAGCTCGTACGCGCTCCGCCCCGGCCCCGGCAGACCGTCCGGGTCCACGCCCCACACCTCCGCGACATGGCGGCGGGCCGCCGGGTCGGTCAGCTTGCGGTAGCCGGGCAGCTGGTCGGCCTTCTGGCCGTGCTCCCGGCCGCCCTGCCCGTTGCCCTGCCCGGTCAGGCACCCGTACCCGGAGAGCGGTCGCCCCGCCCGCCCGGTGGCCAGGCAGAAGTTGATCCACGCGCCCACCGTGTCCGTGCCCTTGGCCTGCTGCTCGGGCCCGCGTGCCGTCAGCACCATCCCGCTCTCCGCCCCGCAGAACAGCTCCACCGCCTTCCGCAGCCGCGCCACCTCCACCCCGCAGATCCGCTCCACCAGCTCCGGCCAGTGCGCCATCGCCCCGGCCCGCGCCTCCTCCCACCCCCGCGTACGGGTCCGTACGAACTCCTCGTCCACCCGCCCCTCCGCCACCACCAGATGCAGCATCCCGAGCGCCAGGGCCAGATCGGTGCCGGGGCGGGGCGCCAGATGCAGGTCCGCCTGCTCGGCGGTGCGGGTGCGGCGCGGGTCGATCACGATCAGCCGGCCCCCGTTCGCCCGCAGCTCCGTCAGATACCGCAGCGCGGGCGGCATCGTCTCGGCCAGGTTCGACCCGACCAGGATCACGCACCCGGTACGCGGGATGTCCTCCAGCGGGAACGGCAGCCCCCGGTCGAGCCCGAACGCCCGCTGATGCGCCGCCGACGCCGAGGACATGCAGAACCGGCCGTTGTAGTCGATCTGCGAGGTGGCGAGGACGACCCGGGCGAACTTACCCAGCGCGTACGCCTTCTCGTTGGTCAGCCCCCCTCCGCCGAACACCCCCACCGCGTCCGCCCCGTGGACCGCCCGCACCCCGCCCAGCCCCTCGGCGATCCGCCCGAGCGCCTCGTCCCAGCCCGCCTCCTCCAGCTCACCGCCGGGCCGCCGCCGTACCAGCGGGGCCGTCAGCCGGACCCCCCGGCGCAGCACGGCGGGGGCGGTCCTTCCCTTGCCGCACAACGCGCCCCGGTTGACCGGGAACCCGGTGCGCTCCACCACCTCGGCCACCTCCGGGCCCGCCACCGGACGCAGGGCCATCCCGCACTGGAGGGCGCAGTAGGGGCAGTGGGTGGGGGTGAGGGCGGGCGTATCGGTACCGGTCATGGGGCCCAGCCTGCGAGAGCGGTATTACGGGGACGGGGGCACCCGGTTACGCCACCGGAACGCCCACCTCAGCCCACCACCCGCACCCCTGTGAGGCCCGGGTGCCTGCTCCCCGCTCCCGCAGGCGGCGGACCGCTCCTCGTAGCCGCCGGACGCTCCTCGTAGCCGCCGCGCCCGCTCCCCGCAGGCCGGGGTGGAGCCGGGCTCACGGTGTCGCCGCGGCCAGCGCCTCCGCCACGCCCGCCTCCTGGGGGCCCAGGAAGTGCGGGTCGGGCCGGAGCACGGCGTCCAGGGCCGCCTTCCCCGACGCGGCCAGCTCCCGGGCCCCGCCGTAGAACCAGGTGGAGTCCCTCGGCTCCTCGACCCCGACCCCGTACGCGTCGATCCCCGCGGAGCGGCACAGTGTGGTCGCCCGGTGGATGTGGAAGCCCTGGCTCACCAGCACCGCCCGGTCGACCCCGAATATCTTCTTGGCCCGCACGCAGGAGTCCCAGCTGTCGAACCCGGCGTAGTCGCTGACGATCCGGTCGTCCGGCACCCCGCGCTCGGTGAGATACGTGCGCATCGCGTCCGGCTCGTCGTACTCCTCCCGGCTGTTGTCCCCGGTGACCAGGACGACCCGCACCTTCCCCGCCCGGTACAGCTCGGCCGCCGCGTCAAGGCGGTGCGCCAGATACGGGGTCGGCCGGCCCTTCCACAGCCCGGCGCCGAACACCATGGCGACCTCCCGCACCGGGGCGTCCGCCGTGGTCCCCACCCGCGATTCGGCGCCCACCCGCATCCAGGTCGCGGGCAGCAGCGCCAGCACACAGAGCGCCATCAGGCCCTGTACGGCGAGCCGCTGACCCCGGCGGGAGCGCGGCAGCCGCAGCCACCGCCCCTGCCCCTGCCCCTTCGCGCCGGTCTCCGACGCCTCCTGCGTCCCCCGCGCCCGTCCCGTCCCTCGCATCCCCCGCACGGGAGCCCCCCTCGTTGTCCATGTCGTCGTTCGTACCGTCGTTCGGTCCCACCCCACCTGACGAGCGAAACGCCCGAAAGGTTCGCCGATCGGCAGAAACGGGTGCAGGCCCCCGCCCCGCACACCGGCTGACCCCCCGCCGTGAGCCGACGGAAAACCTCCGTGACCCTCGCGCAACGGCCCGGCAACCTCCGCCCGGCACGATCGGCCCATGCACCGCACCCGGCCCTCCACCGCACCCCGGCTCCCCACCGCCCCAGCCACCCCGCACGACCCAACCGCCCCGCCCACCCTCCTCGTCGTCGCCCACGGCAGCCGCGACCCGCAGGCCCTGCGCACCGTTCTCGCGCTCCTGGACCGGGTCCGTGACCTGCGCCCCGGGCTCGACGTCCGGCTCGGCCACATCGAGCTGAACCGGCCGCTGCTCCCGGACACCCTGGACGGGCTCCGCGGGGCCGACGCCGTCCTCGTACCGCTGCTCCTGGGGCGCGGCCACCACGTCAAGCACGACCTGCCCGCGGCGGCGGCCGGCGCCCCCGGCGTACGGACCCGGATCGCCGCCCCCCTCGGGCCGCACCCCCTGCTGGTGGAGGCGCTGTACGGGCGGCTCGTGGAGGCGGGCTGGGACCCCGCCGACGAGGGGAGCCGCCGCGCCGCCGTGGTCCTCGCCGCCGCCGGGTCCCGCGACCCCGACTCCGCCCAGGACACCCGGCGTACGGCCCGGATGCTCGCCGAACGGCTCGGCGGGGTGCCCGTCGTCCCCGCCTACGCCTCCGCCGCCACCCCCACCGTCCCCGCCGCGCTGCGCGCGCTGGCCGCCCGGGGCCGTCACCGTACGTTCACCGCCTCGTACTTCACCGCGCCCGGCCGCTTCGCGAGCGCCGCCGCCGGGGCCGCGCCCCGTACCGCCGCCGTTCCGCTCGGCGCGCACCCCGCGATGGCCCGGCTGCTCCTGCACCGCTACGACCAGGCACTGTCCGCCACCGCCCCTTCCGGGACAGTGAGGTTGCTCGCTTCCGCCTGACTCCCGGGCCCGCTCACGGCACGTTGTCGGTCCCGGTCGCTACTGTCGGAGCCATGGACGGCACACAGGGCGTACGCGGGGCAGATCAGACACACGGCACACACGGCACACAGGCGGCGCACGGGGCGCGAGCGCACAGTGAGCGGGGCGCCGGGAGCGGTTACGGGCCGGCCGACACCGAGCGCTTCGACACCGAGGAGGACAAGCGCCCCGGCCGCACCGCCTTCCAGCGCGACCGGGCCCGGGTGCTGCACTCCGCCGCGCTGCGCAGGCTCGCCGGGAAGACCCAGGTGGTCACGCCCGGCACACGTTCCCCGGCCTGGGACGCCAGCCCCCGCACCCGGCTCACCCACTCCCTGGAGTGCGCCCAGGTCGGCCGCGAGCTGGGCGCGGTCCTCGGCTGCGACCCGGACCTGGTGGAGACGGCGTGCCTCGCCCACGACATGGGCCACCCCCCGTTCGGCCACAACGGTGAGCAGGCGCTCAACGACTTCGCCTCCGACTGCGGCGGTTTCGAGGGCAACGCCCAGTCGCTGCGGCTGCTGACCCGGCTGGAGCCCAAGCGGTTCGTCCGCGACCCGCGCTCCGGCGAGCTGGTCAGCGTCGGCCTCAACCTGACCCGGGCCGCCCTGGACGCCGCCACCAAGTACCCCTGGCCGCGCGGCGAGCACCCCACCGACCCGCACTCGGTGAAGTTCGGGGTGTACGCGGACGACATCCCGGTCTTCGCGTGGGCGCGCAAGGGGGCGCCCGAGGACCGCACCTGCTTCGAGGCCCAGGTGATGGACTGGTCCGACGACGTGGCGTATTCGGTGCACGATGTCGAGGACGGGCTGCACGCCGGTCACATCGACCCCAACTGCCTCTACGCCGAGCCGGAGCGCGAGGAGATCTTCGCCGTCGCCATCGGCCGGTACGTCCCCGCCGACACCGACCCCCAGGAGCTGGCCGAGGCCCTGGACCGGCTGATCGACCAGGAGTGGTGGCCGCACGGCTACGACGGCTCCGCCGTGGCCCAGGCCCGCCTGAAGGACGCCACCAGCCAGCTCATCGGCCGCTTCTGTACCGAGGCCGAGATCGCCACCCGCCAGGTGTACGGGCCCGGCCGTCTCACCCGGTACGGGGCGGAGCTGGTCGTTCCGCGTGCCGTCCGCAACGAGTGCGCGGTCCTCAAGGCGGTCGCCGACCGCTATGTGATGCAGCGCGCCGAGCAGGAGACCCTCCGCGCCGACCAGCGCATTGTCATCGCCGAGCTGGCCGCCGCCCTCACCGCCCGCGCCCCCGAGGGCCTGGAGCCGCACTTCCGGGCCCTGTTCGACCAGGCGGCCGACGACCGTACCCGTAAGCGCGTCCTGGTCGACCAGATCGCCGCCCTCACCGACGCCTCCGCACGATCCCTGCACGCCGCGCTCACCGCCCGCCGGGGCTGAGAGGCAGACTGGAACCTGACCACTGGGGGTGACCTGTCCGGGGCACACCCTCTTTCGTCATCACGCTGCGTGCGGGACGCTCGCAGCCGGGGGCGCCGCGCAGCACAGTACTGAGGAGGCATCAAGTGGTCGACGCACATCGGACGTTCGTCATCGTCGGAGCGGGACTCGCAGGGGCGAAGGCGGCCGAAACACTGCGCGCGGAGGGGTTCACCGGCCGGGTGATCCTCATCGGGGACGAGCGCGACCACCCCTATGAGCGCCCGCCGCTCTCCAAGGGCTACCTCGGCGGCAAGGAGGAGCGCGACAGCGTCTTCGTGCACGAGCGCCCCTGGTACGCGGGCGCCGACATCGAGCTCCACCTCGGCCAGCCCGTCACCGCGCTCGACCGGTACGCGAAGACCGTGCAGCTCGGCGACAACACGGTCATCCACTACGACAAGCTGCTGCTCGCCACCGGCTCCGAACCCCGCCGTCTCGACGTCCCGGGCACCGAGCTGGCGGGCGTCCACCATCTGCGCCGCCTCGCCCACGCCGACCGGCTGCGCAACGTGCTGGCCGCCCTCGGCCGCGACAACGGCCACCTGGTGATCGCCGGGGGCGGCTGGATCGGCCTGGAGGTCGCCGCCGCCGCCCGGGGGTACGGGGCCGAGGTCACCGTCGTCGAGTCGGAGGCCACCCCGCTGCACCAGGTCGTCGGCCCCGAACTGGGCCAGATCTTCACCGAGCTGCACAGTTCGCACGGCGTCCGCTTCCACTTCGGCGCCCGCCTCACCGAGATCACCGGCCAGGACGGCATGGTGCTGGCCGCCCGTACCGACGACGGCGAGGAGCACCCCGCCCACGACGTGCTCGCCGCGATCGGCGCCGCCCCGCGCTCCGCCCTCGCCGAGGCCGCCGGACTGGAGATGGCCGAGCGGGCGCACGGCGGCGGCATCGCCGTGGACGCCTCGCTGCGCACCTCCGACCCGCACATCTACGCCGCCGGGGACGTCGCCGCCGTCGCTCACCCGCTGCTCGGCGTCCGGCTGCGCGTCGAGCACTGGGCCAACGCCCTCAACAGCGGACCGGCCGCCGCCCGCGCGATGCTCGGCCAGGAGGTGACGTACGACCGGGTGCCGTACTTCTTCTCCGACCAGTACGACCTGGGTCTGGAGTACTCCGGCTGGGCGCCGCCCGGCAGTTACGACGAAGTGATCATCCGGGGTGACGCGGGGAAGCGGGAGTTCATCGCGTTCTGGCTCAAGGACCGCCGCGTCCTGGCCGGGATGAACGTCAACGTGTGGGACGTGACGGAGACGATCCAGGAGCTGATCCGAGCCGGTCAGCAGCACGATCCGGAAGCGCTGGCCGATCCGTCGGTGCCGTTGGAGTCCCTGCTCTGACCACCTGCGCGGGGGCCGGGGCCGGGTTCTTCGGGCCACGGAGGAGTACGAGGAGGAACAGGGCGGCCATCACGGCGACCCCCGCCCACATGGCCTGCTGCCAGCCGTCGACGAAGGACCGCTGGGCGGCGTCCAGGAGCGCTTCCCGGTGCGGCCCGGCGCCGCCCGCCGCCTCGACCGCGTTGGCGACGCCCTCGCGCGCGGTGTCCGCCGCGCCCTCGGGGATGCCGTCCAGCCGGCCGTCGACGGCACCGCGGTAACCGGCCGACAGCAGCGCACCGAGCAGGGCCACCCCGAGCGCGGTGCCGAACTCACGGGTCACGTCGTTGAGCGCGGACGCCACGCCCTGCCGCTCACGCGGCAGGGAGGCGGTGATGGCCTCGGTGGAGGGGGTCATCGCCAGCCCCATGCCGAGGCCCATCGCGAGCATCCCGGGAAGGACGGAGAGGTAGCCGCCGCCCACGGAGACAAAGAGGGCCATCAGCGCGAGTCCGGTCCCGCCCAGCGCGATGCCCGTGGCCATGGTCGTACGGGCCCCGACCCGCGCGGCCAGTCGCGGGGCGAGCCCGGACGTCAGCATCATCAGGACGGCCATCGGCATCAGCGCCAGGGTGGACAGCAGCCCGGACCAGCCCAGCACCGCCTGGAGGAACGGGAAGAGCACCACGGCGATCCCCGCCTGCACCCCGAAGACCACCAGCAGCGTGACCGAACCACTGGCGAGCCGCCGCTCGCGGAAGAGCCGTACGTCCAGCAGGGCGCTCTCCCGGCGGCGCAGCTCCCGGGCCACGAAGGCGGCGGTGCCGAGGGCGCCGAGGGCGAGGGTGGAGAGGGTGACCGGGGCGCTCCACCCCTTCTCCGGGCCCTCCTGGAGGGCGAAGATGAGGCCGGTCACGGCGGCGACCGAGGTCAGGGCGCCGACGGTGTCGAAGGAGTGCCCGGTCCGCTCATGGGAGTCGGGCACCGAGCGCAGGGTCATCGCGAGCGCCAGCACGATCAGCACGACCGGCAGGACGAACAGCCACCGCCAGCTCGCCACGTCCACGAGCAGCGCGGAGAGGAACATGCCGATGATCCCGCCGCCCCCGGCGACCCCGGTCCAGACGCCGATCGCCCTGCCGCGCTCCTCCTCGGGGAAGGTGGAGGTGATCACGGCCAGGGTGATCGGCATGATCATCGCGGCCCCGGTCCCGCTCAGGACCCGGGCGCCGAGCATGACCTCCGCTGTCGGCGCCAGCCCCGCCAGCACGCTCGCGGCGCCGAAGACGGTCAGTCCGGCCACCAGCATCGGTTTCCGGCCGATCCGGTCACCGATCGCGCCGAGCGGCAGCAGCAGGGCCGCCAGGGTCAGGGTGTAGATGTTGATCATCCACAGGACCGTGGACTGGGAGGCGCCGAACTCGACGGCCAGATCGGTCTGGGCCACGTTCAGCCCGGAGACCGACGCGATGACCGCCATCAGCGCGACCGAGACGGCGATCAGGATCATGCGGAGCTGACGCGGACCGGGCGGGTCCAGTTCGGCGGCGGCCGGAGCCTGAGGTCCGGGACCGGACGGCGCGCCCGGCGCGGGCGGATGCGTTCTCATGGGTGCCTCTCACGTCGTACGGGGCCCGGCTGTTCCGGACCCGCGCCACGACGCTAAGCGCGCTTTGCGTTCAGGGCATACGATGTTGCGCATGGAGCAAGATGATGGTGATCTGGACAGCCTCGTACGCAAACGCATCCGTGCCCTGCGGGTGGCCCAGGGCTGGTCCCTGGAGGAGCTGGCCGGGCGGGCGAACCTCAGTCAGTCCTCGCTCAGCCGCATCGAGAACGGGCAGCGCCGCCTCGCCCTGGACCAGCTCGTCACGCTGGCCCGGGCCCTGGACACCACCCTGGACCAGCTCGTGGAGACCGCCTCGGACGACGTCATCACCAGCCCGATGATCGACGGCGCCCACGGGCTGATGCGCTGGCCCGTCAAGGGCGATCCCGGTATGACCGTCGTACGGCAGCGGATGACCGAGCCGCCGCCGGACAACCCGGCCCGGATGCGCGCCCACCCCGGCCGGGAGTGGCTCGTCGTCCTCTCCGGCACCGCGACCCTCCTGCTGGGCCACCGCCGCTTCCGCGTGGAGACCAACCAGGCGGCCGAGTTCCCCACGATGCTGCCGCACGCCATCGGGGCCGAGGGCGGCCCGTGCGAGATCCTCGGGATCTTCGACCGCGACGCCCGCCGCGGCCATCTGCGCGAGGGCCGGGGAGCCGCGAAGGACTGCGCGCCGGACCTGCCGAACACGACATGACGCCCGGGGCGCGTACGGGCTCCGCTTGCGCGCCCCGCATCCGGAACGGCCGACTCCTTGCCAGTATCGGGAGAGGCCGTGCCGTAAGCGCATGACCGTCCTAGCGTGGGCCCCATGACACGGACACACACCCACACCCATGTTCCGGACCACCACGGCGAGGCGGAGATCCTGGATCTGGACGCCCAGGTCCTCGGCGAGCACACCGCCGCCCTCATCGACCGGCTCCCGCTCCACGCCCCGCCCCGCCGGATCGTCGACCTCGGGTGCGGTACCGGAGCGGGCACCTTCGCCCTCCTCGACCGCTTCCCCGAAGCCCACGTCACCGCCGTCGACACCTCGGCCGCGCACCTCCAGCGGGTGCGGGAGAAGGCGTGCGCCCGGGGCGACGAGGGGCGCGTACGGACCGTGCAGGCCGACCTCGACGCCGCCGACTGGCCCGACCTCGGCACGCCCGACCTGGTGTGGGCGTCGGCCTCGATGCACCACATGGCTGACCCCGGCCGGGCCCTGCGCACCGTCCACGGCCTGCTCGCCCCCGGCGGGCTCCTCGCCGTGGTGGAGCTGTCCGGCTTCCCCCGCTTCCTGCCCGCCGACGCCCCTGAGGACCGGCCCGGTCTGGAGGACCGCTGCCACGAGGTGAGCGCCCGCTTCCACGCCGAACACGTGCCGCACCGGGGCGCCGACTGGGGCCCCGTGCTGACCGGGGCCGGATTCACGGTCGAGGACGAGCACGTGATCACGGTGGACACCGGCCGGACGGACGGGGCGGAGGGAGTCCGTGCGGACCGGACGGAGGGCGCTCGCGCCGAGGCGGTCCGCGCCTACGCCCTGAGCAGCCTCCGGCGGCTGCGCCGCAGTGTGGCCGACGGGCTCGCCCCCGAGGACCTGGCCGCGCTCGACCGGCTGCTCGACACCGGGGGCCCCGGCTCCCTCCTGCGCCGCGACGACCTCACCGTACGGACCGAACGCACCGCCTGGGCCGCCCGCCGCCCGGCCTGACCCCCGTGCCGGAGCTGGGCGGGGGCCCGGCGGCGTCGGGTTGTCCGAGCCCACCCGTAGACTTCACACGTGGCGGGCAGGATCAACGACGACGACGTGAAGGCGGTACGGGACGCGGTCCCGATCGACGCCGTCGTGTCCGAGTACCTCCAACTGCGCAGCGCGGGCGGCGGAAACCTCAAGGGACTCTGCCCCTTCCACGACGAGAAGTCCCCCTCCTTCCAGGTCAGCCCCTCCAAGGGTCTGTTCCACTGCTTCGGCTGCCAGGAGGGCGGCGACACCATCGCGTTCGTGATGAAGATCGACCACCTCTCCTTCTCGGAGACGGTCGAGCGCCTCGCCGCCAAGGCGGGCATCACTCTGCGGTACGAGGAGGGCGGCTACAACCCCTCCCACCAGCGCGGCGAACGCATCCGGCTGATCGAGGCCCACCAGGCCGCCGCCGAGTTCTACGTCCGAGCGCTGGAGAGCCCCGAGGCCGAGATCGGCCGGAAGTTCCTCGCCGAGCGCGGCTTCGACCAGGAGGCCGCCACCCACTTCCGCGTCGGCTACAGCCCGGCCGGCTGGGACCACCTCACCCGCTATCTGCGCGGCAAGGGCTTCAGCGACAAGGAGCTCATCACCTCCGGCCTCTCCCAGGACGGCCGCCGGGGCCCCATCGACCGCTTCCGCGGGCGGCTGATGTGGCCGATCAGCGACACCGCCGGGGACATCGTCGGCTTCGGCGCCCGCAAGCTCCGCGACGACGACAACGGCCCGAAGTACCTGAACACCCCCGAGACCCCCGTCTACAAGAAGTCCCAGGTGCTGTACGGCATCGACCTGGCCAAGAAGGACATCGCCAAGTCCAGCCGCGCCGTCGTGGTCGAGGGCTACACCGACGTCATGGCCTGCCATCTCGCCGGGGTCACCACCGCCATCGCCACCTGCGGCACCGCCTTCGGCAACGACCACATCAAGATCCTGCGCCGCCTCCTCATGGACAACGGCAGTGCCCGCGTGATCTTCACCTTCGACGGTGACGCGGCCGGTCAGAAGGCCGCCCTGCGCGCCTTCGAGGACGACCAGAAGTTCGCCGCCGAGACGTACATCGCCATCGCCCCGGACGGCATGGACCCGTGCGACCTGCGGCTGGCCAAGGGCGACGACTCCGTACGCGACCTGGTCGAGCCGCGCACCCCGCTCTTCGAGTTCGCGCTGCGCCAGATCGTCGGCCGGTACGACCTGGAGACCCCGGCGGGCCGTGCTGCCGCGCTCGACGAGGCCGCCACCGTCGTCTCCAAAATCAAGACCAGCAGCGTGCAGCGCGAGGTGGCGGTCCAGCTCGCCGGGCTCGTCGGCATCCTCGACCAGGAATTCGTCGTCCGCCGCGTCGCCCAGCTCGCCCACTGGGCCCGGAGCAAGGGCGGCGACACCAAGGGGGAGCGCGGCGGCCCCCGGGGCCCGCGCCCCGGCGCCCCGCAGCAGAGCGCCCCGGCCCCCGCCGGTTTCTCCGGCCCCGCGCTCCACCTCCGCAGCCCCGCCCACCGCACCGAGCGCGAGCTCCTGAAGCTGGCCCTCCAGAAGCCCGCCCTGGTCTGCCCGGCCTTCGACGCGTACGGCGTGGACGAGTTCACCGCCGCGCCCTACGCGGCCGTGCGACGGTGCATCGAGGAGGCGGGCGGCGCCGAGCGCGGCCTCGGCGACAGCCGCGAGTATCTGGTCGCCGTCATGGACGCGGCCCCCGACGACTCCGTGCGCAACCTCGTCACCGAGCTCGCCGTCGAGGTCTTCCACGGCAAGACGATCGACGAGACCTACGCCGGAATGCAGCTCGTCCACGTCCGGCTGCGCGCCGTGGACCGCCGCATCAACGACGTACAGAGCAGTCTCGCCCGCCTCGGCAGCCATGTGGCCCCCGACGACCTGGCCGCCGCGCAGAACGAGGTCTGGGTGCTCCAGCAGTACGCGCAGTCCCTGCGGGCACGGGGCGCCGACGCGCTCTGAGGGCCCCTCCCGCGCACCCCTCAGCGCGGGGTGTCCTCCCGGGGGCTGTCGGTGTCGAGCCCGGCGATGATGCTGACATCTGCCTCGGACATACCCAGAGCCCCGGCGATCTCCTGGACGAGAAGCGGCTCAGGGTTGTGCCGTCCGCTGCGCAGCATCTGGATGGTGGACCTCGAACGCCCGGTCTCCCACGCCATGTTCCTGACCGGAATCCCGCGCAGGTCCATCAGCCCGGTGAGCACCCGCGCGAACGGGTGCGGCTCCGGCTGTCCGGCAGGGGCGACGGCAGGACCGACGACCATGTCGTCGATCTTGGCCTGGAACCGGATCAGCCGGTCGCCCGCGAATCCGATCGTCGCGACAAAGGGCAGACTCTCGCCATCGCCATCGCCATCGCCATCGCCATCGCCATCACCTGGACCGACTGTGCCCGGCACGTACACCTCGGTGAACCTCGCGGGGTGACCGCGGTGATCACTCCCGATCTCCAGGGGCAGCCCCGGCTCGACACGGCTGACCTTCCAGTCGCGGTTCCACCAGGGAAGATCCGCCAGCAGCCCGTTGAGGAACGGGGGCAGAACGGTGAGGTCCACCGGGTCCGGAGGGTACTTGCCGCCTCCGTGGAGGACCTGGGGCCAGTAGGTCAGGGCCGCGATCACGTCCGTTGTCAGCGTGCGTCCAGTAATCGTCATGTCCGCACTCTCCCACCGGCCGGCCGGGCGATCCGCCGGACCGGACGGACAGCGGGCCGGTGCGGCACCGGCGTCCGCCCGACGGACCGGGAGCAGTAACCGGCCGGTGACCGACCGGAACCAAAAAGTCCCCGCACGCCCCTCGTGGCAACCCTGTGCCGTGCCCCACACTGGGGCTGCCAGAGTCATCGGAGTGCGCGGGCCTGATCTCGACCCAGGGCCCTGGCGCGGACCTCCGTCCCGTCATCAGGCAGTGATCACCTGGAGGTCGCCCTCGTGCAGACGCGGACCGTGACGACCACGACCGAGCACATGTCGGTGATTCCCGCGCAGAACCGGGCTGTCCACCACCCGGAGAGCCACCCGGAGAGCCACCCGCAGGACCTTCCGGAGGGCCCTGGGGAGAACCCGCCGGGAAGCCCCCGGGAGAGCCACCCGGAGACCGCGGCCGGTCCGCCCGTGCCGCGGGCCCCCGAGGCGGTCATGAGCGCAACCGAGGCCGTCATGGAGGAAGCGGAGCACGTCCCCGAACCCCGCGAGGCGCGGAGCCGGGCGGAGAACGGCGGCCCCACCTCCGACCTCTTCCGGCAGTATCTGCGCGAGATCGGCCGCATCCCGCTGCTCACCGCCGCCGAGGAGGTCGAGCTGGCCCGCCGCGTGGAGGCCGGGCTCTTCGCGGAGGAGCGGCTCGCGGGCACCCCGGACCTGGACTCCCGGCTCGCGGGCGACCTGGACCGGCTCGTCGTCATGGGCCGCACCGCCAAGCGCCGGCTCATCGAGGCCAACCTCCGTCTGGTCGTCTCCGTCGCCAAGCGGTACGTCGGGCGCGGGCTGACCATGCTCGACCTGGTTCAGGAGGGGAACCTCGGGCTGATCCGGGCGGTGGAGAAGTTCGACTACGCCCGGGGCTACAAGTTCTCCACGTACGCGACCTGGTGGATTCGCCAGGCCATGTCCCGCGCCCTGGCCGATCAGGCCCGTACGATCCGCGTCCCCGTCCATGTCGTGGAGCTGATCAACCGGGTGGTCCGCGTCCAGCGCAGGCTGCTCCAGGAGCGCGGGTACGAGCCCACCGCCGACGAGGTGGGCGCCCAGCTCGACCTGACCCCGGAGCGGGTCACCGAAATCCTGCGCCTGGCCCAGGAGCCGGTCTCCCTGCACGCCCCCGTCGGCGAGGAGGACGACGTCTCCTTCGGCGACCTCATCGAGGACGGCGACGCCGCCTCACCCGTCGAGTCCGCCGCCTTCCTGCTGCTGCGCGAACACCTGGAGGCGGTCCTCTCCACCCTCGGGGAGCGCGAACGCAAGGTCGTCCAGCTCCGTTACGGCCTGGACGACGGGCGGCCCCGCACCCTGGAGGAGATCGGCCGGATCTTCGGCGTGACGCGCGAACGCATCCGCCAGATCGAGTCCAAGACCCTCAGCAGGCTGCGGGACCACGCCTTCGCGGACCAGCTCCGCGGCTACCTGGACTGACCCCCGGGGGCCGCCCCGGGATCAGTCCACCTCCGCCAGCGCCTCCGCGAACTGGGCCGCGTACAACCGGGCATAGGCACCGCCCGCCGCCAACAGCTCCTCGTGCGTGCCCTGTTCCACGATCGACCCGCTCTCCATCACCAGGATCACGTCCGCGTCCCGGATCGTGGAGAGCCGGTGCGCGATCACGAACGACGTACGCCCGTGGGCCAGGCGCGCCATCGCCTTCTGGATCAGCACCTCGGTCCGGGTGTCCACCGAGCTGGTGGCCTCGTCCAGGACCAGGATCACCGGGTCGGAGAGGAACGCCCGCGCGATGGTGATCAGCTGCTTCTCGCCCGCGCTGACCCCGGAGCCCTCGTCGTCGATCACCGAGTCGTACCCGTCGGGCAGCGTCCGGATGAACCGGTCCGCGTGCGCCGCCCGGGCCGCCTCCTCGATCTCCTCCCGGGTGACCGCGCGCGCGGCGCCGTACGCGATGTTCTCCGCGATGGAACCGCCGAACAGCCAGGTGTCCTGGAGCACCATGCCGATCCGCGACCGCAGGTCGTCCCGGGGCACCTGCGCCACATCGACCCCGTCGAGCGTGATCCGCCCGCCGGTCACCTCGTAGAACCGCATCAGCAGATTGACCAGCGTGGTCTTGCCCGCCCCGGTCGGGCCGACGATCGCGACCGTCTGCCCCGGCTCCACGCTCAGCGAGAGCCCCTCGATGAGCGGCTTCTCCGGCTCGTAGCGGAACGACACCTTCTCCAGCGAGACCCGCCCCGTCAGCTCCTCCGGCAGTGCGCCGCGCTCCGGGTCCGGGCCCTGCTCCTCCGCGTCCAGCAGCTCGAAGACCCGCTCGGCCGAAGCCACCCCGGACTGCACCAGGTTGGCCATCGAAGCGACCTGCGTCAGCGGCATCGAGAACTGCCGGGAGTACTGGATGAACGCCTGGACGTCACCGATCGACAAGGTGCCCGAGGCGACCCGCAGCCCGCCCACGACGGCCACCAGCACATAGTTGATGTTCGAGATGAAGAACATCAGCGGCTGCATCAGCCCGCTGGCGAACTGCGCCTTGAACCCGGCCTCGTACAGCGCCTCGTTCTGCTCGGCGAAGTCCCGCGCGGACTCCTCCTGCCGCCCGAACACCTTCACCAGGGTGTGCCCGGTGTACATCTCCTCGATATGGGCGTTGAGCCGCCCCGTCACCTGCCACTGCTTCACGAACTGCGGCTGCGACCGCTTGCCGACCCGCGTCGCCACGACCACCGACAGCGGGATCGTCACCAGCGCGACCAGCGCCAGCAGCGGGGAGATCCAGAACATCATGATCAGTACGCCGACGATGGTCAGCAGGGAGTTGATGAGCTGGCCCATCGTCTGCTGGAGCGTCTGCGAGATGTTGTCGATGTCGTTGGTCGCCCGGCTGAGCACCTCACCGCGCTTGGCCCGGTCGAAGTACGACAGCGGCAGCCGCGCCAGCTTCGTCTGGAGGTCCTCGCGCAGCTGGAAGACGATCCGGTTGATCACCCGGATCGACAGCCGCGTGGCGACCAGCATCAGCAGTCCGGCGGCGACATAGACCGCGAGCGCCATCAGCAGCACGCCGCCCACCGCGCCGAAGTCGATGCCCTCGCCCGGGGTGAAGCCCACCCCCGAGAGCATGTCGGCCAGCGAACCGCTGCCCTCCGCGCGCAGCCCCTCGACCGCCTCCGCCTTCGTGGTGCCCTCCGGCATCTGCCGGCCGACCACCCCCGCGAAGATCAGGTCGGTCGCCCTGCCCAGGATCTTCGGCCCGGCCACCGCCAGCGCCACGCTGGCCGTCACCGCGCCCAGCATCAGATACAGCGGGGTCTTCTCCCGGCCGAACCGCTTCAGCAGCCGCTTGCCCGACCCCTTGAAGTCCATCGACCGCTCGGTGGGCGCGCCCCCGGCCATCATCCGTCCGCCAGGACCGGCCATCACGCGGCCTCCGCTTCCGTCAGCTGGGAGAGCACGATCTCCCGGTATGTCTCATTGCCGTCCATCAGCTCGTGATGGGTGCCGCTGCCCACGACCCGCCCCTCGTCCAGCACCAGAATCCGGTCGGCGTCGCGGATGGTGGAGACCCGCTGCGCGACGATCACCACGGTCGCCCCGGCCGTCTCCCGGGCCAGCGCTCCCCGCAGCGCCGCGTCGGTCGCGTAGTCCAGCGCCGAGAACGAGTCGTCGAAGAGATAGATCTCCGGCCGCTGCACCAGCGTCCGCGCGATGGCGAGCCGCTGCCGCTGACCGCCCGACACATTGGTGCCGCCCTGCGCGATCGGCGCCTCCAACCCGTGTTCCAGCGCCTCGACGAACTCCTTGGCCTGGGCGACCTCCAGCGCGTGCCACAGCTCCTCGTCGGTGGCGTCCGGATTCCCGTACCGCAGGTTCGTCGCGACCGTCCCCGAGAAGAGGTACGGCTTCTGCGGCACCAGGGACACCGTCTTCGCCAGCAGCACCGGATCGAGCGTCCGCACGTCCTCGCCGTCGACCAGCACCGCGCCGTCCGTCACATCGAACAGCCGGGGTACGAGACCGAGCAGCGTGGACTTCCCGCTCCCCGTCGACCCGATGATCGCGGTGGTCTCCCCGGGCCGGGCCACCAGGTCCACGGCCCGCAGCACCGGCTCCTCGGCACCCGGGTACCGGAACTCCGCACCCCGTACCTCCAGATGCCCGTGCCGCCGCAGCTCCGTGACGGGAGAGACGGGCGGCACGACGCTCGACTCCGTACCGAGCACCTCCTCGATGCGCTCGGCGCACACCTCGGCGCGCGGCACCATCATGAACATGAAGGTGGCCATCATCACCGCCATCACGATCTGCATCAGATACGCGAGGAACGCGGTCAGCGCACCGATCTGCATCCCGCCGCTGTCGATGCGGTGCGCGCCGAACCACACCACCGCGACGGACGACAGGTTGACCACCGTCATCACGGTCGGGAACATCAGCGCCATCAGCCGCCCGGTCGCCACCGACACATCGGTCAGCTCGGTGTTGGCCCCCCGGAACCGCTGCTCCTCGTACCCGTCGCGGACGAACGCCCGGATCACCCGGTTGCCGGTGATCTGCTCGCGCAGCACCCGGTTCACCGTGTCCAGCCGCTCCTGCATCGTCCGGAACAGCGGCCGCATCCTCTTCACGATGAGGCTCACCGAGATGCCCAGCACCGGCACCACCGCCAGCAGCACGGCCGAGAGCGGGACGTCCTGGCCGAGTGCCATGATGATGCCGCCGATACACATGATCGGCGCCGACACCATCAGCGTGAACGCCATCAGCACCAGCATCTGGACCTGCTGGACGTCATTGGTGGTCCGCGTGATCAGCGAGGGCGCCCCGAACCGCCCCAGCTCCCGGGCCGAGAACGACTGCACCCGGTCGAACACCGCCGCCCGCACGTCCCGCCCCAGCGCCGACGCGGTCCGGGCCCCGTAGAAGACGGCCCCCACGTTGCAGAGCACCTGGAGCACGCTGACGGCGATCATGATGCCGCCGAACTCCAGGATGTGGCCGGTGTCGCCCTTGACGACACCGTTGTCAATGATGTCCGCGTTCAGGCTGGGCAGATACAGGGTGGCGCAGGTCTGGAGCAGCTGGAGGAGGACCAGCAGCGCGATGGGTTTCTTGTACGGGCCCAGATGGGCCCGCAGGAGTTTTATGAGCACGCGTGTCTCTCGGAGTCGGCCGTGTCTCTCTGAGTCGGCGGAGGGCAGAGGCCGACCAAGTTTCGCGTACGCCGTACTCGAACGGCGAACCGTTTTCCCCAAACTCAGGTCAAGACCGGGGCCGGTGCGGTGCTCCTTCTACTGCGCCCCGCCGAAGGCGCCCGGGTGGATCTGGTCCCGCGTCGCCCCGTACTGCTGGCGCACCGCCCGCCCGACCGCGAGCTCCTCGCCCGGCTCCAGCACCTGGGCGGCGGCGCCCTGCCAGGCCGGGGGAGTGCGCGGGTCGAGGGTGCCCTGCGAGACGCCGAGCGCCCACGCCGCCTGCCGGGCCGCGCCGAGCGCCGCGTACTGGGCGGGCTGCGGGACGACGACCTGTGTGCCGAACACCGCGGGCGCCAGGGCCTGTACGGCGGGGAGCTCGGCGGCGGCCCCCAGCAGGAAGACCCGCCGCACCTCCACGCCCCGCCCGCGCAGGACGTCCAGGGCGTCGGCCAGCGAGCAGAGCATGCCCTCGAAGGAAGCCCGCGCCAGGTGCTCCGGCTTCATCGACTCGCGCCGCAGCCCGCTCAGGGTGCCGGCGGTGTGCGGGAGCTGCGGGGTGCGCTCACCTTCCAGGTACGGCAGCAGCACCAGCCCGGAGGAGCCGGGGGTGGACTTGAGCGCGAGGGCGGACAGCTCCTCCAGCCCGTCCACGCCGAGCATCTCGGCGGTGCCGCGCAGGGCCCGTACGGCATTGGAGACATGCACCACCGGCAGGTGCATCCCGGTGGCGTCGGCGAAGGAGGTGATCATCCCGCTCGGATCGGCGAGCGCCTCGTGGTGGACGGCCATCACGGACCCGGAGGCCCCGAGCGAGACCACCGCGTCGCCCACCGCGACCCCGAGCCCGAAGGCGGCGGCCATGGTCTCGCCGGTCCCCGCGGAGATCAGCAGCCCCTCGGGCGTGGTCCCGGCGGATTCGGCGGGGCCGAGCACCTCGGGCAGGGCGGCGGGGTGGCCGAGGGCCAGCTCCACCAGATCGGGCCGGTAGGCGGCGGACCCGGCCGACCAGTACCCGGTGCCCGACGCGGCACCCCGGTCCGTGGTCCGCCGGGCGGGCCGGCCGAGCAGCTGCCACACGAGCCAGTCGTGCGGCTGGAGCACGGCGGCCACCCGCTGGGCGTTCTCCGGCTCGGTCCGGGCCAGCCACCGCAGCTTCGCCACGGGCTGCGCGGCCTGCGGTACGGCCCCGACGGCCTCGGCCCAGGGCTGCCGCCCGCCCAGCGCGTCGACGAGATCGGCCGCGGCCACCTGCGCCCGCCGGTCGTTGCCGAGGAGGGCGGGACGCACGAGGTTGCCCTGCCGGTCCAGCGGTACGAGCCCGTGCTGCTGGGCCGAGACACCGATGGCCTGCACCCCCTCGAGCAGCCCGCCGGAGGCCGCCTCACCGAGGGAGAGCAGCCATGCCTGCGGATCGACCTCGGCGGCCTTGGCCTCGACCGGATGGGCGGCGTACCCCTCCCGGAGCACGGCGCCCGAATCCGTGTCGCAGACGACGATGTGAGTGAAGGCGGAAGAACTGTCCAGCCCCGCGACTATGCCCATACGCAGATTCTGCCGCACCGCCGTACTTTCCGGTAACCGTCGGGCCTCAGGTGTTGGTGGTCCCCCAGTCGTCCTCGGCGCCGCCGTTCTGGCTGCTGCGCTCCTTCAGCGACCGCACGCGCTCGGCGACGGAGGCGGGCACCTTGTCCCCGACCTTGTCGCTGACCGAGTGGTACGCCTTCCCGGCGATGTCCCGGCCGCTGTGCGCGGCACTCTCGGCGGCGTTGCGCACGGCGGGGTTCTCCGTGAACTGCCGGGCCGACTTCTTCAGCTGCTCGTAACGCTCGCGCCCGGCTCGCGTGCCGAGCACGTAACCGAGGGCCACTCCGGCGATGAACGTGAGCCGGTACCGCATGGCTGCCACCCTTCCTACGCTTGGTGCGACGTGTGCAGCCCGCCTACCCGCGAGCACCCGAGATCACCCCGGGCGATACCGATTGGCGGAGCACCCCCCTGCTTGCGCTAATGTATGTGTCGCAGCGAACGCGCGCCGCCCGGCAGCCGCCAGGCAGGTACGATTCGAGGCAACGCAGCAATCCCCTGTAGCTCAATTGGCAGAGCAGCCGGCTGTTAACCGGCAGGTTACTGGTTCGAGTCCAGTCGGGGGAGCGCGATCCCCTGTAGCTCAATTGGCAGAGCATTCGGCTGTTAACCGGAGGGTTACTGGTTCGAGTCCAGTCGGGGGAGCGGTTCGGAAGAGGGCCCTTCGGGGTCCTCTTTCGTGTGTCCGGCCCACCACTCTCCCGGGGTGCCCGAGACCCCCGGGAGTGACACTTTCGGGTCTTCTCGATCTTCCCCGCAACCGGGCAGCACGCAGCGCCGTCCTCAAGATCAGGCGAAGTCGGCCATCCGGAGCGAGAGATCGTATGACCGGCTATGCTGCGGCAGACGGTGCGCACACTTGTACGCGCCACGCCGAGACGGGGCGGTAGCTCAGCCGGTTAGAGCAGCGGACTCATAATCCGTCGGCCGTGGGTTCGAGTCCCACCCGCCCCACCGAGCGACCCCAGGCAGAATCGTTCTGACCTGGGGTTCGCGCTTTCCGGGACCGTTCTCCGGCCTAGGGGACCGGGACCGGGATCGTATCGGGCCGGACCGTACCGGGTCAGGACGCCGGACCCGTGATCTCCGTAATCCCTGTAGTTCCCGTGATTTCCGTGACCGCCCGTGCGAAGGCTTCCGCCCGGGGCGAGGGCCGGGTGCGGTGGCGGACGAGGCCCAGTTCGGACGCGGGCAGGTCCCGTACGGCGACGAAGGCGAGGGAGCCGCGGCGGCCGTGGTAGTCGGCCGTGGACCGGCACAGCAGCATCGCGCCGCGGTCGGCCGCCGCCAGGCTCAGCCCTTCCTGGAGCGTGTTGACGGTGGGTCCGGCCGGTACGGGGAGGCCGCCCGGGGTCAGGGCGGGGGCCTGGGCCCGGCGCCAGTACTCGGGGGCGCCGCCGTCGATGCCGATGAGCCGGCAGCAGGCGAGCTCCTCGGCGGAGAGCGACTCCCGGGCGGCGAAGGGGTGCCGGGCGGAGACGGCGAGGGTCTGCGGCTGCCGGGAGAAGGCCGGGCCGAGGGTGAGGTCGTCCTCGGCCACCGGGAGCAGCACCACCGCACAGTCCACCTCATGGCGGCGCAGCGCCCCGAAGGGGTCGGAGAGCGGGATCTCCACGATGGTGACCGCGCAGTCGGGGTGCCGGTCCGTGAACAGGGCGATCGCCCGGCCGAGGCAGCCGTCGACGGTGCCCTGGAAGCCGACGCGCAACTCCCCGCCCAGGCCCCGCGCGGCGGCCCGCGCCCCCTCCACCGCGGCGCGCAGGGTGTCGTACGCCGGACGCAGGTCCGCGAGGAAGCTCTCGCCGAGCGGGGTCAGGCGCACCCGGCGGCTGGTGCGTTCGACGAGCGGGGCGCCGATACGGCTCTCCAGGGAGCGCAGCAGCTGGCTGACCCGGCTCTGGGACACGTACAGCCGCTCGCCGGTCCGTCCGAAGTGCAGCTCCTGGGCGAGCACGAGGAACGTCTCCAGCTCGCGTATCTCGACACCGCTCATAGCTTTCTCTCCCCACGGCCGCTCCGTGCGGCCGATCCAGTAGCCCTGCTCATCGAAGGATGAGGGATCGGCCGTTGTTCCCGCCGGGCGGGGCGGATTGGCTGGCCGCATGGCACAGACCGAGGAGAACGCAGATATCACGACGGCGCCGGAGCGGTCCGCGCCCCGTGGCTGGCCGGCCGTCGCGGCGGTCGCGGGCGCGACGTTCACGGTGGTGACGTCCGAGATGCTGCCCGTGGGCCTGCTGACGCCCATCGGGGACGCGTTGGGGGTGAGCGGGGGCACCGCCGGACTGACCCTGACCATCACCGGCCTGGTCGGAGCGGTGTCGGCGCCGCTGCTGACGCCCTTGCTGGGCCGGTTCGACCGGCGGACGGTGCTGTGTGCGCTGATGGCGGTCCTGGCGGTGGGCAACCTGCTCGCGGCGTGGTCGCCGGGGTTCGCGGTGATGGTGGCCGCCCGGGTGCTGGTCGGCATCGGCATGGGCGGCGTCTGGGCGATCGCGGCGAGCCTGGCGGTACGCCTCGTACCGCCGAGGTCGGTCGGCTCCGCGACCTCGTTGATCTTCAGCGGAATCGCGGTGGCGTCGGTGCTCGGCGTCCCGGCGGGCGCGTACATCGGTGAACTGGCCGACTGGCGGGCGGCGTTCGTGACGGTGGGCGTGCTGGCACTGGTGGTGCTGATCGCCCTGGCGGCCCTGCTGCCGAGGCTGCCCGCCGAGCACGGCGTACGGCTCGGCGGGGTGCTGCGACTGTCCGGCGAGCCACGGGTGCGGACCGGGCTGGCCGTGGTGGCGCTGCTGGTCACCGGTCACTTCGCCGCCTACACCTACGTACGCCCCGTGCTGGAGGAGGTCTCGGGAGCGGGCGCCGGGATGATCGGCACGCTCCTGCTGGTGTACGGGGTCGCGGGCGTGGCGGGCAACTTCGTGGCGGGCGCGGGCGCCGGGCGGTCACCGCGCTCCACCCTGCTGGTGATCAGCGCGGTGCTGGCGGCCACGGTCGCGCTGGTACCGGTGCTCGGCGGCTCCGTCCTGACGGCCGGTGTGCTCCTCGCCGTCTGGGGCCTGTCCTACGGCGGTGTGTCGGTCAGCACCCAGACCTGGCTGCTGGCCTCGGCGCCCGAGGCCCGGGAGGCCGCCTCCTCGCTCTTCGTCGGCGTCTTCAACGGGGCGATCGCCCTGGGCGCGCTGGTCGGGGGACTGGCCGCGGACGGCGCCGGGGTCACCGCGGTGATGTGGCTGGGCGGCGCGCTTGCCGTCACGGCCCTCGCGGTGACGGCGCTGGGCAGGGCTCCTTCGTCGGGGCGGCTGTGAGGGGGCCTTGGGGGCTCCTCCGGGACCGGCGGGGTGTGGCCCGGCCTCCCGTACGGGCAGCGGCGGCGGCCGTCAGGCCGGATCGCCCCGCAGATGGGCGAGCACGGCCAGCACCCGCCGGTTGCCCTCCGCCGGGTCGAGGTCCAGTTTCATGAAGATGTTGCCGGAGTGCTTGACCACCGATGCCTCGGTGACGGTGAGCCGCTGCGCGATGGTCTGGTTGTTGAGCCCCTCGGCCATCAGCGCCAGCACCTCCCGCTCGCGGGGGGTGAGACGGTTCAGCGGGCGGCTGTCCGTCTGCTGGGCCAGCAGCACCCGCACCACCTCCGGGTCGATGACGGTCTGCCCCTCGGCCACCTGGCGCAGGGTGTCCATGAACTGCGAGACCTCACCGACCCGTTCCTTCAGCAGATAGCCGAGCCCGCCGCGGCCCGCGCTGTCGCGGCTCAGCAACTGAGTCGCGTACGCCGTGGCGACGTACTGGGAGAGGACGAGCACGGGAAGCCGCTGATGGCGGGCGCGCAGCTCCAGGGCGGCCTTGAGGCCCTCGTCCCGGAGACCCGGGGGCATCCGGACATCGGTGATCACGATGTCGGGGCACGACGCGTCCACCGCGAGGACCAGCTGCTCCGCGTCACCCACGGCGGCGACCACCTCGTGGCCGCTGCGGGTGAGGAGCTCGACCAGTCCCGCACGCAGCAGTACGGCGTCCTCGGCGAGCACTACGCGGAGCACGGGACCTCCACCCGGAGCTGGGTCGGACCGCCGACCGGGCTGGACACCAGGAGTCTGCCCCGGAGGATCGCCATACGGTCCGCCAGCCCGGACAGTCCGGTACCCGCGTCGGGGTCCGCTCCGCCGCGCCCGTCATCGGTGACCGTCAGGACGAGACGTTCGCTCTCCAGCCTGCCCACCACGGTGGCCCGTGAGGCCCCGCTGTGTTTGGCCGCGTTGGCCAGCGCCTCGGTCACCGTGAAGTAGGCCGTCGTCTCCACCGCCCCCGGCAGCCTCCGCGGCAGGTCGATGTCGACGGTGACGGGAAGGGGGTTGCGCAGGGCGACCTCCGCCACCGCGGCGGCCAGACCGTGGTCGGTGAGCACCTGGGGATGGATGCCCCGCACGAGATCCCGCAGCTGGTCCTGCGCACGACGGGCCTCGGCCCGCCCGCGGGTGATGAGTTCGGCCACTGCGGGGTTCCCGTCCTTGAGTTCCATCTGTGCCAGGCCCAACGTCATGCTGAGCGCTATCAGTTGCTGTTGCGCGCCGTCGTGCAGATCACGCTCGATCCGGCGCCGCTCCGCTTCGAAGGCGTCGGCCAGCCGGGCACGCGACCGGGTCAGTTCGATCACACGGCGCTGGGACCGGTCCGCGCGGGGCGTCAGCAGCAGGTCGGCGAGCTTCACCTGCGCGCCCGTCAACAGGCCCGCCAGATAGGCGCAGACCGCCAGACCGAGGACGCCTCCCGCGCTGAACGGCAGCGCGGCCAGTGGATGGGGCACCGCCCGACCGGGAATGATCATCACGGTCTCCGGCGCGAGCAGCCAGACGATGAGAGGGGACACCGTGATGGTCGCGGAGAAGGCCAGCAGGGCGGTGACGCCGAACCCCGTCCAGGTGAACACGACCGTCAGGGCGGCGGTGTAGCCCAGCTCCCGCCAGGTCGCCCGCTCGGCGAGCCGGGAGCGCATCCAGGACATGCCGCCGGTCGTGAGCGTCGGGCCGTGCGGGTTCTGCAGAGGGGCCGGCTCGACCAGCCGGAGCCGTCGGCGCTCCACGGCGGCGACCGGCACACCGGCCATCGCGGCAGCCGCGAGGAGCAGCACGCCCACCCCGACCACGGACAGCAGCACACCGGCGGAAACCATCAGTACGAGACCCAGCAGGACGACCAGCCCGAACAGCATCCCGCTGAAGAGGTGGGCCCAGCAGCGCAGGGGCCAGCTGGAGAACAGGAACCGCGTGGGGCGCTGCCGCATCGCCTCCCAGACGGCGACGCTCCGCTCCGTCGGCAGCGGGGGCCGCGGCGCCCGCCAGTCGAGCACGCCCCGTTCTCCTTCCGGGCCCTCCGCCATGGGTCCCGGTTCCTCTGCCATGGGTGCAGCCCTCCCGGTCACGTGGCACAGCGCGATCTCCGGACACCTTCGCGATCTCCGGACACCTTCGCGATCTCCGGACACCTTAGTGTCCGGCCAACGGACCGGCGCTAGGGAAAACCCTCCCTTGAGAACTCCTCCCAGCCCTACTGTGCCGAGCGCTCTTTCACGGTGGACTGGGAGTCGGCTCCATCGCTCCGGCAAAGGACCAACGACATGCCATCACTCACCGAAACGAGAGCTCCGGCCGCGCGGCTGGTCTCGATCTCCAAGAGCTATCCGGGGGCGGCGGGGCCGGTGCTGCACGAGGTCTCCGCCGATTTCGCCGCGCGCGCCATGACAGGGGTCATGGGCCCGTCGGGGTCGGGCAAGACGACCCTGCTCCACTGCGCCGCGGGCCTGGACCGGCCGACCGAAGGTCAGGTGCTCCTGGGGGATACGGATCTGACGGTCTGCGACGAGAAGAAGCTGACCGAGATCCGGCGCAGCCGGGTGGGCTTCGTCTTCCAGCAGTTCAATCTGCTTCCCATGCTGACGGCTTACGAGAATGTGGCACTGCCCCTGCGCCTGAACGGACGACGGCCGAAGCGGCAGGTCGTGCTGGAGGCGTTGCGGCAGGTGGGACTGGAGGGGGAGGCGGAACGGCGTCCCGCGCAGCTGTCCGGTGGCCAGCAGCAGCGTGTCGCCATCGCGCGGACGCTGGTGACCGAACCGGAGATCGTTTTCGCCGACGAGCCCACCGGCTCCCTCGACCGGGCAGCCGGCCGCCAGGTCATGGGCCTGCTGCGGGACCTCGTCGACCGCCGGGGGGGAACCGTCGTGATGGTCACGCACGACCCGGCCGCCGCGGCCTGCGCGGACCGGGTGATCCACCTGGTGGACGGCCGGGTGGCCGGTACGGTGGAGGCGCCCACCGTCGAGCGGATCACTGCCCGGCTCAGCCGGTGGGAGAGCTGATGTGGCGTCTGTCGCTGCGCTCGGTGCGTCACCACTTACCGCTGTTCCTGGGGACCTTCATCTCCCTGGCGCTCGGAGTGGCCCTGATCGCCGTCTCCGCGGCCGCTCTGGTGGCGACCTGGGACGTGACCCGGCCCCCGCGCGAAGGCCGGCCCTCCGTGGTCCTCGAGGACGCCACGGGAACCAGCCACACCGTCTTCGGCGGTGACCTCGACATGGGCGGTGTGCAGACCGTCCTGGTGATGGCCGGGGTCATCTCCGCGTTCGTCACGGTCTTCGTCATCGCCGGTACCTGTGCGTTCGGTGTCGCCCTGCGGCGCCAGGACATGGGGCTGCTGAGGCTGGTCGGGGCGGGCGGGCCGCAGGTGCGCCGGATGGTGATCGGGGAGTGCCTGGCGGTGGCGGTGCCCGCCGCCGCCGTGGGCTGCCTCGCCGCGGCGGCGGTCACGCCCTGGGCGGTGAGCGGGCTCAACGGCACGGGGCTGTCCCCCGCCGAGCTGCGGGCCGGGCCGCTCGCCGGGCCGCTCGCCGGGCCGCTGCTCTTCGCCGTCGGCTGCGGGCTCGTCATCGCCGTACTGGGCGCGGCCGCCGCCTCGCGGCCGGCCGCGCGGGTCAGGCCGGCCGAAGCGCTGCGCGAGGCGGAACTCGACAGCCGGGTCATGACCGTCGGGCGCGGGGTGATGAGCCTCCTGCTGCTCCTCACCGGAGTGGTCATGGTCTGTCTGGCCTCGGGTTCGCAGGAGGAAGACGCCATTCCGCTGGCGCTGTTCGGCTCGCTGGCACTGACGCTCGCCGCGTCCTCACTGGCACCGCTGTATCTGCCGTGGCTCGTGCGGATGTCGGCCCGGCCCCTGGAGCGCACACGCTCCGTCCCGGGCAGGCTGGCCGCCGAGGCGGTCATCACCGCCCGGCTCAGGACCGCTTCCCTCGTGCGGCCGGTCCTCGCCGTGCTGGCGGTCGTGGGCATCTTCAGTTCCGTGCTGGCCACGACGGGCGCGGCGGCCGAGGCGGACGGCCGGAGCCGAACGATCGGCCAGCTGGTAGTCGAGCCGACGGCCGGGGACACACTGGGCGAGGACATTTTGGACGGGCTCCGCGAGGACCCCCGGGTCAGCGCCGTCTCCGCAGGGGCGTCCGTCGACCTCGCGGCGGCCCGGCACCATGAGATCTGGCAGGGCGAGGGTCTGGTGGCCGACCTGCCGACGCTGGCCCGCACGCACCGCGTGGACCTGATCGAGGGGGACATCGGAGAGCTCGGGGCCGGTGAGGTCGCCATCTCCGAGGAGTTCTCCGAGTGGTACGGCTACCACCCGGGGAGCCGTCTGACGTACGGCCTCTACGGTGGCGAGGCGGTCGGCGCCCGGGTGGTGGCCGTCCTGGACGGTGGCTCCGCCGTACCGCACCTGGTTCTCCCGGCCACCCGGGCAGGGGCCCCCGGGCCCGGCCGGGCGGTGGTGCTGCTCCACGGGGCGGCGGTGGGGTCGGCTTCCGAGGTGGCCCGGGAGCTGACCGAACGGTTCGGTGGGGACCGGGTGCGGGTGACGCGGACCGACCAGTGGTTCGACCGGTCCGCGAAGGAGAAGGACCGGCTCGACGACATGGTGCTGCTGGTCCTGGCCGGACCCGCCTCCGCCTACGCGCTGATCGCCGTCGGCAGCACGCTGGTCATGTCCTACAGCCGTCGCCGCCGTGAGATCGCCACCATGAGACTGCTCGGCGTCAGCCAGGAGCAGGTGCGCCGGATGGCGCTGTGGGAGACGGCGGCCACGACGTCCGTGGCGGCGCTTGTCGCCGCCCTGGTCGTCGCGGCGGGCCTGCTCTCCTACCGGTCGGCGCTGAGGGCGACGTACGAGGTGGTTCCGCTCGGCGTTCCGTGGGGAGCGCTGCTCGGGCTGTTCGCCGCCTGCCTCGCCGTTTCCCTGACGGTGAGTCTGGGCGCGGTCCGGCGGCTCATCAGACGCTCCGACATCCGGTCCGACTCCGACATCGCCGTGACGCCCACAGCTCCTCGGTCGGCCCCTCGGCGGGCGGAAAGTCTTACGGATGCCTAGGGCGTGTCCGGCGGATCTTGACCGGGTCTGCGACGCCTGGCACTTCCCCAAGCTCTCGGCTTCGCTCGAGCAGGGGAGGCCCCATCTCTCGCGGCGTTGCCGAAACGCCCGAATCGCTCCGCGATGAGGACGTTCCAGCGCCTTGCGATGCACCGCACCAGACGCCGCGGCCTGTCCGGTCCTGATCCGCCGGACACGCCCTGGCCGCGAGGACGCCCGACTCCGGGAATGACCCGGCCGCTTCCTGGCGTTCGCCGGGGTCAAGCCCGGGCCCGGGGCCCGGTCCGCACCTGAGCTCTGCCCGCTCTTACAGCCCTGCCCGCTCTTACAGCCCTGCCCGCACTTACAGCCCTGTCCGCGCCTACAGCCCCGTCCTCGACATCCCCTGACAGGTCGTCTTCCCGTGGGGCCTCGATGGTAGGGAAAACCCGACCGACAGGTCTCGACCTACCTGTCACGACGGTGCGGGCGGCCCCGGCTGCAATGGGTGGCATGCCGAATCAACGGGGTTTCACTGCGCCGGTCACCGCGATGACGGGACGGATACGGAGGGCCGACCGCCGGAAGCTGTGGGTCTGCGGCTGGCTTCTCGCCGGGGGATGGGCCGCGATGTTCCCGCTCGTCTCCACCGTGGGCACCCATCGTTCGTGGGGGGTCTTCGCCGCGGCCGGATACGCGGGCGCGGCCCTGGCCGCGTGCCGGCTGCCCAGCCCCCGGGCCCGTACCGCCGCTCTGGCGTCGGCTGTGCTGGGCGCCGTGGTCCTGCCCTTCCTGTACCTGGTTCTGACCGGCCGGGCACAGCTGGAGGTGAGGGTGGTCGAGCGCTCCGCCGAGCTGCTGATCCAGCAGGCCACGCCCTACCTGACCGACCCTCAGGAGCTCTCCGAGTACACGCCGTACCTGCCGGGCATGGCGTTCTTCGGTATGCCCCGGGCTCTGCTGGGGGACGGCGGGTGGGCGGTCCGTCTCCTGGGAGACGCACGGGTCTGGTTCGCCGCCGCGCTCCTTCTCTCGCTCCGGGCGGGCCGGACCGTTCTCCGTCCTGCCCCCGGGGGCTCCTCCCCGGGCGGCCACCGGGCGTACCGGACCGCTGTAGTGGTGCTGGTGGCCTCCCCTCCCGTGGCGCTCTCCCTGTGCGTCAGCGGCGTCGACCTCCCGTTGACCGGGCTGTGCTGCCTCGCGCTCGCCCTCGTCCTCCGTAACCGCCCGGTGGCCGCCGGACTGGTGCTGGCCGCCGCGTGCTCCCTCAAGTGGACGGCGTGGCCCGCCGTCGCGGTCGCCGCTTCGGCGCTCGGCGGCGCGTACGGCATGCGGGCGGCGGTACGCCTCGTGGCCACGGCGGTGGCCGGGACCCTCGTCCTGGTGCTGCCGAGCGCCCTGCTCGCACCCGGCCCGATGGTCCAGCAGGTGCTGGCCTTTCCCACCGGCCGGGGCGAGGTGGCCACCCCGGCCGCCAGCCCACTGCCCGGCCGTCTGCTCGCCGACACCGGGCAGTTCGGCTGGTACACGGCGGTCGCTCTGCTCGTCTGCGGCGGAGCCGCCGTCGCCGTTTCCCTGGTCGTGCGGCCGCCCGGCACCCTGGTGGCCACCGCCGACCGGCTCGCCGTCGGGATGAGCATCGCCTTTCTGCTGGCCCCCGCAGGCCGGTTCGGCTATCTCGCGCTTCCTCTCACGCTCGTCGTGTGGGCCCGGCTGGAGTCCGGCCGCCACGCCGAGAGCACGCCCGTCCTCCGCAAGGCGGTGGAGCGGCGCCGACGGGGCGCGGAGCAGCCGACGTGTCCGGTCCCCGCCTCCACGACCGGCGCAGACCGGAGCGTCGACCACCCCGCTCGGGCCGCTGGGACGCCGGCCGTCGGCATGTCGGCCGCTGTCGGCACGCCGACTGTCGGTACGCAGGCCGACGACCGCCGCTCCGGCGGCTCCTGGGACCCGGGATCGGCCCGCCGGGTCCCGAGACCCGCCCCGAACCCGGCAGCCGCTCGCCCCGCACCCGCGCCCGCCCACCGGGGCGCGGCCCCCACCCGACCACCGAGTACGAGCAGTGCGGCGCCTGGGCCCCGGAGCCACCGGCCCGCCGAGGCATCGAGACGAAAGCAGCCACGTTCCTCATGAGCACCACGCTGATCATCACCAACGACTTCCCGCCCCGGCTCGGAGGCATCGAGACCTTCGTCCACGCCATGGCGACCCGGGTGCCGGGCAACGACGTCGTCGTCTACACGTCCTCCGAGCCCGGCGCGGCCGAGTACGACGCCGGGCTGCCGTTCCCCGTGGTCCGGGATTCCGCCGGGACGCTGCTGCCCACCCGGCGGGTCACCGCGCGGGCACTGAGCCTGGCCAGGGAACACGGTTGCGACCGGGTGTGGTTCGGTGCCGCCGCCCCGCTCGCGGCCATGTCGCCGGCTCTCCGCCGCGGAGGCGTCCGGCGCGTCGTCGCCACGACACACGGCCACGAGATCTGGTGGGCCCGCACCCCCGGTGCCCGTCGGCTTCTCCGCCGGGTGGGCGACAGCGTCGACGTCGTGACCTACCTGGGGGAGTACACCCGCGTCCGCATCGCCCCGGCGCTGGGCCCACGGGCACGGCTGAGCAGGCTGGTCCCCGGGGTGGACGCCGGTGCCTACCGGCCGGACCACCCCGCGAGCGGCGCCGATGAGCTGCGCGCCCGGTACGGACTGGGGGACAGGAAGGTCATCCTCTGCGTGGCGCGGCTGGTTCCCCGCAAGGGGCAGGACACCCTCATACGCGCCCTCCCCCTGATCCGGCGCGCCGTTCCCGACGCGGCGCTGCTCGTGGTCGGCAAGGGCCCGGACGAGCGGCGGCTCCGTAGGCTCGCCCACCGGCACGCCGAGGGTTCGGTGGTCTTCGCCGGGGGTGTCAGCCATGCCGCGACGGCCGCGTACTACAGGGCCGCTGACGTGTTCGCGATGCCGTGCCGCACCCGCAGGGCGGGGCTGGAGGCCGAGGGGCTGGGCATCGTGTTCCTGGAGGCCGCCGCCGCGGGGCTGCCGGTGGTCGCCGGGAACTCCGGCGGCGCCCCGGACGCCGTGCTGGACGGTACGGGCGGCGCCGTCGTCGACGGGCGGGACGTGGCCGACGTGGCCGGGACGATCACCCGCCTGCTGCTGTCGCCGGACCGCGCGGCCATGGGGGCCGCCGGGCGGAGCTGGGTGGAGCGGGAGTGGTCCTGGGAGGGATCGGCCCGGCACCTCACGCG
Organism: Kitasatospora albolonga; assembly: GCA_002082585.1. NCBI lineage: Bacteria > Bacillati > Actinomycetota > Actinomycetes > Kitasatosporales > Streptomycetaceae > Kitasatospora > Kitasatospora albolonga. The sequence goes on along the minus strand of CP020563.1, from coordinate 2,056,385 downwards.
ACTGCTGACCCCGGAACCGGACCGGCCCGGACGATCCGCCGGTCACCACCGGGGCGCGGCAGGCCCTCACCCCGGGGCGTCACGGCGCCGCTGAATCCGGTGAATCCGGGGCACTGCGCTGGTCGATGAGCTCCTGCGCCTGACCGTCCTCCAGCGCTTCGCCCACCCGAACGGGGCGCTCGCCCCCGGCCTGGCTACCATCCCCTGTGACCGAGACGACCAAGGCGACCGCGACGACCGCGACGAACGGAACAGGCCCAACAGCCGCAACAGCCGAAGCGACCGAGCAGACTGCCCGCCGCCCCCGCGTCTTCGCCGACCTCACCCCGCTGCGGACCTCCCCCGACTACCGGCGGCTCTGGTTCGGGAACACCGTGTCCTGGATCGGGCAGGGGATGACGGCCCTCGCCGTCTCGCTCCAGGTCTACGACATCACCGGGTCCGCGTTCTCCGTGGGGCTCATCGGGCTCTGCTCGCTCGTGCCGCTCGTCGTGTTCGGGCTCTACGGCGGAGCCGTCGCCGACACCGTCGACCGGCGCAAGCTCGGTCTGTTCAGTGCGGCGGGGTCGTTCTCCCTGGCGCTCGTCCTGATGGCCGCCACCTTCGCGGGCATCGAGAACGTCGGCCTCCTGTACACGGTCGTCGCCCTCCAGGCCGTCTGCTTCGCGCTCAACGCCCCGGCCCGCTCCTCGATGGTCGCCCGGCTGCTGCCGCCCGAACAGCTGCCCGCCGCCAACGCGCTGAGCTCCATGACCAGTACGACGGGCGCGCTCGTCGGGCCGATGCTGGGCGGGCTGATCGTCGGCTGGTGGGGGTACCGCGCCGCGTACACCGTCGACGCCGTCACCTTCACCGCCTCCCTCTACGCGATGTGGCGGCTGCCCTCGATGCTGCCCGGCCGGAAGGCGGAGGGCGAGGTCCGCAAGCGGGCCTCCGTGCTGGACGGGCTGCGGTTCCTCGGGACCCGGCCCAACCTCCGTATGACCTTCTTCACCGACCTGTGCGCCATGGTGCTCGCCCACCCCCGGGCGCTCTTCCCGGTGGTCGCCGTCGTCTGGTACGGAGGTGACGCCCGGACCACCGGCATGCTCGTTGCCGCCCCGGCGCTCGGGGCGCTCCTCGGCGGGGTGTTCTCCGGCTGGCTCGGCCGCGTCCGCCGCCACGGCCTCGCCGTCCTGCTGGCCGTCGGCAGCTGGGGGGCCGCCATCGCCGTCTTCGGGCTCACCCGCCACCTCTGGCTCGGGCTGCTCCTCCTGGCGCTCGCCGGATGCGCCGACACCGTGTCCATGGTCTTCCGCAACACCATGCTCCAGGCGGCCGTCCCGGACGAGATGCGGGGCCGGCTCCAGGGCGTCTTCATCGTCGTCGTGGCGGGCGGGCCCCGGCTCGGGGACTTCCTGGCCGGTTCGGTGGCCGACCTCACCTCGCCGGGCGTCGCCGTCGTCGGAGGAGGCGCCGCCTGTGTCGTCGCGGTCGGTCTGCTCGCCCTGAAGTGGCGGGGCTTCGCCCGCTACGACGCCCGGGACCCGCTGCCGTAGCCGCCTACCGGACGATCGAGCGGGCGACCCCCAGCTCCACCAGGTCCTGGGGACGCAGGCGGAGCTGGTCGGCGGTGGCGCCCGTCTCCTCCGGCGGGCGCTTGAGGATCGCCGCCGCCAGTTCGGGGGCGATGACGGAGAAGTAACTGTCCGCCGTGACATGGGTGTTGCCCGGCGCGGCGAGGGCCAGCGCCCCGCCCGAGCCGCCCTCGCCGATCACCAGCGTCGTCACCGGGACCCGGGCCGCCGCGATCGCCGCGAAGGCGTCCGCGATGGCCGCGCCCGCGCCCGCCCGTTCGGCCTCGGCGTCGTTGGCGGCGCCGGGGGTGTCGACCAGGGTGAGGACGGGGACGCCGAGCCGGTCCGCGAGCCGGATCGTGCGGGCCGCCGCGCGGTACCCGGCCGGGCGGGTCGCGGTCCCGCACTGGGCGACGTACGCGACGGCCTGCCCGTCCGCACGCAGCCCGAACCCGCTCAGCAGCCCCGGATCGCTGCCGCCGCACCTGTCTCCGTGGAGGGGCAGGCGTATGGTGAAGTAGTCGTCCAAGTACGCCTCCGCACGCGGCCGTTCAGCGGCCCGGGCGCGCTCCACCGCTTCCCGCCCGCTCGCGGGCAGCCCGGCAGCGGATGCCGCCCGGGCCCGGGGGAGCGGGGCGGCGGCGGGCCCGGATGTTTCCTGCGGGCCCGGGCTCCCGGACGCCTCCTGCGGGGGTACGCCGGAGGGGCCGTCGGCCTCGGGAGTGCCGGTTGTCCCGGGCCCGCCTGACGTGCCGTCGGCCTCCGTCCGGCCGGGCGGTCCGCCCGCCCCCAGCGCCCGCAGCCACAGTCCCACCGTGCGCGGCAGCTCCCCGGCCGGGACCACCGCGTCGACCTGGCCCGCCGCCGACTGCCCCTCGGCGCTGTACGCGTACGGGTCCGCGTCCGGCGGCCGTACCCGGGACCCCGCGAAGCCGACCTGGGCGCCCGGCAGGGCCAGCACCACATCCGCGCCCGCCCCCACCGTGGCCCAGCCGCCGCCGGTCGTGGGGTCGCGGACCACGGCGATCTGCGGGAGCCCCGCCGCGCGCAGCCGGGTGGCGGCGGCCGCCACCCGCTGGAGCTGGGTGAGCGCGACCATGCCCTCCTGCATCCGGCTGCCGCCCGTGGCGACGAGCGCGAGCAGCGGGAGGCGCCGGGCCAGGGCGAGTCCGTACGCCGCCTCCAGACGGTCACCTGTCAGCTGGCCCAACGAGCCGCCCAGGAAGCCGAATTCGAAGGCGAGGAGGACACATTCCCGGTCGCCCACGACCCCCGTCCCGTACACCACGGACTCGTCCTCGCCTGTGCGTTCCGCCGCCCGCTCCCGCGCCGCGTCGTACCCCGCCCAGCCCAGCGGCCCGTCCGGCGGCAGGGTGCGCGGCGGCGGGCGGTGCTCGGTGAAGCCCGCCGGGCCGGTGAGGAGCGTGATCGTCTCCCGGGCCGTCATACGGGGGGAGCGGGGTGAGGGGTCAGCGGACATGGAGCGACCTCTTCATGATCTTGCCCAGGTCGTTGCGGGGCAGGGCGTCCAGATAGTGCACCGTACGGGGGCGCTTGTGCGGGGCCAGTTGGGCCGCCACATGGTCCGCCAGCTCTTCCGAAGGAGGGGGAGAGCCGGGGTCGGCCGCCACCACCCACGCCACGACCCGCTCGCCCAGGTCCGGGTCCTCCTCGCCGGTCACGGCCGCCTCCCGGACGCCGGGGTGGCCGAGCAGCACGTTCTCGATCTCGCCCGCGCCGATCTTGTAACCGCCGCTCTTGATCAGGTCGGTGGCCTTGCGCCCGACGATCGTGACGTACCCGTCCGCGTCCACCGTGCCGACATCGCCCGTACGGAACCAGCCGTCCGCCGTGTGCGCGGCGGCCGTGGCGTCGGACCGGTTCAGATAGCCGGTGAAGAGGTTCGGGCCCCGGACCTGGATCTCCCCGATCGCCTCCGGCCCCTCCAGCACCGTGCCGTCCTCCTCCACCAGGCGCAGCTCCACCCCGGCGAGCGGCGGGCCGACCGTGCCGGGGCGCGGGGCACCGTCCGCCCGGATGCCCGTGTTCATCAGGGTCTCCGTCATCCCGTACCGCTCGATCACCCGCCGCCCGGTCGCCGCCGCGATGCGTTCGTGGTCGTGCGCGGGGAGCGCCGCCGAACCGGAGACCAGCAGCCGCGCCCCGGCCAACGCCCTTGCCAGCGCGTCCCGTTCGGTGCCGCCCGCCGGGGCGTCCAGCACCTCGGCCAGCCGGTGGTACATCGTCGGTACGCCGAACAGCATCGTGCCCCCGGACCCCAGCTCCCGGGCCACGCCGTCGGCGGAGAACTTCCCCAGGTGGCGCAGGGCACCGCCGCGCCGCAGCGGGCCGAGGACACCCAGGATCAGCCCGTGCACATGGAACAGCGGCAGCGCGTGGACCAGGACGTCGTCACCGGTCCACCCCCAGGCGTCCTCCAGCGCGTCCAGCGACGCGGCGATGGCCCGTCGCGGCAGTACGGCACCCTTGGGCGGGCCGGTGGTGCCGGAGGTGTAGACGATCAGGGCGGGGGACTCGGGGTCCGCCTCGCCCGCCGAAGCCGACGTCACCGAAGGCCCCGACGCCGAAGCCGCCGGTCCCTCAGGCCGTCCGGTCTCCGCCCGCGCGTCGACCGTCACCCGCCGCAGCTCCTCCAGCGCGGCGGGCAGCGCGTCGTCCGGCCCCGCCAGTACGGCCGTGGGCTCGCTGTCGGCCAGGATGTGCGCCAACTCGCGTTCGCCGGTACGGGGGTTGAGCGGCACGGCCGGCACCCCGGCCCGCAACGCCGCGACCACCGCGATCACCGTCTCCGGCGTCGGGGTGGCCCAGACGGCGACCCGGCCCGCGTCCGCGATCCGGGCGGCGAGGGCGGTGGCGGCGGCCAGCTCGCCGTAGGTCAGGGAGAGGGCACCGAAGCGGACGGCCTCCCGGGAGGCTGCCGGGCCGGTGGGGGACTGGAGCGCGGGGAGAAGGAGGGTCACGCCGGGAAGCCTAGGGCTTCGGCCCGGAGCTCGCCGGGAGCCGGACACCGATGAGGGCAGCGTCACTCCGGGACGGCGGCGGCCGACGGTATCGCCTGCTGGCAAGGGCCCGGGGTGGGCCCGGGGGCAGTTCGGTGAGCCTCTGCCCGGCAGGGCGGGCAGGGCGGGTCCGGTGAGCCGGTCTCAGGAGGCGGAGGCGGAGGGGACCTTGACCTTCTCGGCCCCGGTCCGCCGTATGCGCTCGGTGCCCCACCGCCCCAGGGAGGCCAGGGCCGCGTTGAGCGAGACGCCGTGCTCCGTCAGGGAGTACTCGACCTTCGGAGGCATCTGGCGGTACACCTCGCGGTGTACGAGCCCGTCCTCCTCCATCTCCCGCAGATGCTGGATCAGCATCTTCTCGCTGACGCCCGGCAGCCCGCGCCGCAGTTCGGCGAACCGGCGGGTCCCGTAGTGGTCCAGCTCCCAGAGGATCAGCGGCTTCCACTTTCCGGTCACCACATCCATGGCCGCGTCGATGCCGCAGAAGTAGGGCCCGTTCCGTGCCGACGGTGCCATCCGCCCTCCCCCAAGACGCACTTACCTACGAGTTAGTACCTGACTAATTAGTCCGTACTGGTCAACCCTACTGGCTGCGGAGAGGATCGAACCGAAGGAAAAGCAGAGGGAAAAGCCGAAGGAAAGACACGAGGAGGAGTGCCGGAAATGGCAGTCGACATCAGCGTCCAGGTCAGTGTTCTCGGACTGGGGGAGATGGGCAGGGCCCTCGCGGAGGCCCTGGTGAAGGCCGGGCACGGGACGACGGTCTGGAACCGCACACCGGGCCGGGCGGACGGCCTCGTCGCCCAGGGCGCCCACGCCGTCGGCACGGTCGGCGAAGCGGTCCGGGCGGGGGACCTGGTGATCGTCTGCCTGCTGGACCACGCGTCGGTCCATGAGGTGCTCGACCCGGTCGTCGGGGAGCTGGCCGGGCGGACACTGATCAACCTCACCACCACCTCCCCGGCCCAGGCACGGGAGTCCGCCGAGTGGGCCGCCCGGGCCGGGATCGCGTATCTGGACGGCGGGATCATGGCGAGGCCGCAGATGATCGGCGGGCCCGGGGCGTCGATCCTCTACAGCGGCTCCGGCGAGGTCTTCGACACGTACCGGGAACTGCTCGACCTGTGGGGGACCAGCGTCTACTTCGGCGAGGACGCCGGACTGGCGTGCCTGTACGACCTCGCGCTGCTCTCGGGCATGTACGTCATGTTCGCCGGGTTCCTGCACGGTGTCGCCATGGTCACCCCCGCCGGGGTGACGGCGAGGCAGTTCGCGGCTCTGGCCACACCTTTCCTGGCCGCCATGACCGGCGGCTTCGAAGGGTTCGCCGAGGTCGTCGACGGCGGGGACTACACCGTCGAAGGGCAGCAGAGCCTCTTCTTCTCCCAGCTCGGTGACCTCGTGGACGCCAGTTCCGACCAGGGCATCGGCACCGAGGTGATCGGCATGGTCGAGGCGCTCATCCAGCGCCAGATCGAGGCGGGCCACGGAGAGGAGGGCTTCGCCCGGATCATCGAGAGCATCAGGCAGCCGGGCTGATCCCCGCGCAGCACGGGAGCAGGCCGGACCGGGCCTCAGCCGTCGCGCTGGAGGGTCCGCATCCGCCCGTACGCGTACACGCATCCCGCCAGCGCCAGATCGGACAGGAGCATGAAGCCGATCGCGTACGAGTCCTTGGCGCTGTAGATCGCGCCCATCACCAGCGGCGGTACGAAGCCGCCGAGCCCGCCCATCGCGCCGACGATGCCCGTCACACTGCCCACCTTCGGCTGCGGGGTCACCTGCGAGACCAGCGCGAAGACGCTGCCGCTCGCCGTACCGAGCCCGGCCGCCATGGCCAGCAGCGCGATCGTGCCGATCGGGTTCAGCGGCGGCTCGAAAGCCTGGACGACCGCCATCAGAGCCGCCGCCAGCAGCGCGCCCGCCGTCACCAGCGCGGGGTGGACACGGTCCGAGAGCCAGCCGCCGATCGGCCGGAAGACGACCGTGACCAGCGCGAACCCGGCCGCCTTGGTGCCCGCCTCGGTCGGTGACATCTCGTACCAGGTCTTCAGGTACGTCGGCAGATAGACCCCGAACGCCACGATGCCGCCGAACCCGATCGCGTACAGCGCCGACAGCTCCCAGGTCACCCGCAGCTTCCCGGCCTCGCCGAGGCGGTGCACCAACGTGTCCGTGGGGATCTTCCGGTCGGGCCGGTCGCTGACGAGTACGGCGGCGAGCAGCGCGTACACCAGCAGGGCCCCGGCGACCACGAGGAAGGGGAGGTTGTCGCCGTGGCCCGCGATGCGCGGGGTGAAGTAGCCGGAGAGCGCCACCCCGCCCATGCCCATGCCGAACACGCCGAGCGCGAACCCCCGCTTGGCGGGCGGGAACCACGAGTTGACCAGCGGGACGCCGATCGCGAACGTCGTCCCGCCGAGCCCCAGCAGGAAGCCGACCGCGATCATCGCCCCGTACGAGTTCTTCGCCGGGATCAGCAGCAGCACCGGCACGATGGTCAGCGCCGACACCAGCGGGAACATCAGCTTCGCGCCGTACTTGTCCGTCAGAGCGCCCACCGGGATACGGCCGAGCGACCCGACGAGCACCGGCACGGCCACCAGGAACGACTGCTGGAACGAGCTGAGCCCGAGCCGGTCCTTGTAGTCGCCGGACATCGGCGCGATCAGGTTCCACGCCCAGAAGGTGAGGGCGAAGCCGATCGTGGCCATGACGAGATTGCGGTACGCGGCGGGGGAGGGCGCGGCCCCCGCCGGGGCGGGGGTGTCCGGGGGCTCGGGGGACTGCTTGACGGCGGTATCCACACCGCAAGTCAAGGGCGCGGGGGAGCGCACGGCCCGCCGGACTGCGCCGACCGGGCGACAGCCCGCTGCCTGCGGCCCCTGCACGCTTCCCTCAGCCGATATCGCCGCAAGCTGGGACAATCGCCGTATGGATCGGCTGGACAGGGAAATCCTCGGCATTCTCCAGGAGGACGCCCGGATCTCGTACCGGGATCTGGGCGTACGCGTGGGGCTCAGCGCCAACGCGGCGGGCGACCGGGTCCGCCGCATGCGCCGGGACGGGGTGATCCGCGGCTTCACGGTCATCGTCGACCCGGCCGCCGACACCCGTTCGGGCCTGGTCGTCTTCATCGATGTGACGCTGCGGCTCGACACGACGAACGAGGAGTTCGAGCGCTCGGTGCTGATGCTGCCCGGGATCACGGAGGTGGTGCACGTGACGGGCGGCCACGACTACCTGATCCGCGCCACGGCGGCCGACCCGGTCTCGCTGGACACGCTGCTGCGGCGGCTCAAGCGCGAGGCGGGCGTGGCCCACTCCAACACCCGGATCGCGCTGCGGGCGGCTCCGAAGCACTGACCACGGGCGTGCCCCGTGCCGGGGCAGGTGGCGTCCGTCAGGTCGCAGCGCCGCTCCCCCCTCCCAGGTCACAGCGGCGCCTGCCAGGTCACCGTCGTCGGCCGGCCGCCCTCCTCGCCCTGCCCGTCGTCCGCCACCACCAGACGCACCGCGCTCCGCCCGTCCGGCAGCCGCCCCGTCGCGTCCACCTCCACATCGATGGCCGACACCCCCGGCCTGCGGTGCGCGGCGGCCAGCGCCCCGCGCAGCGCGGCCAGCAGCTCCCGGCCCGCCTCGTCGCCCACCAGCGCGTCCACCGGCCCCGTGAAGTGCACCGACGGCGGAAAACCCAGCAGCGCCGACGCGCCCCCGGTCTCCCTCAGCACCCGGCCCCGGAACGTGCTCGGGGCCTCGGCGGGCGGCTGCTGGAGGGCGAAGATCGCGGTGCGGACCTCCTGGATGGTGGAGTCCAGCTCGTCCACGGCCCGCCCGAGCAGCTCACCGGCCCCTTCCCGGCCCGGCCGCTCCCGGAGCCCGTCCTCGGCCGAGGGACCGCCCGTACGCCCGCCCGCGCCCGAGGGACCGCCCGTACGCCCGCCCGCGCCCGAGGCGCCGCCCGTGTCCTCGCCCACCGCCCGCCTGCGCGTCGACTCCAGCATCATCTCCGTCGCGAAGAGCCGCTGCACCACCAGATCGTGCAGGTCACGGGCGATCCGGTCGCGGTCCTCGTACACCGCGAGCTGCTCCCGGTCCGCCTGCGCGTCCGCCAGCACCAGCGCGAGGGCGGCCTGCGAGGCGAACTGGGTCGCCAGCAGCCGGTCGACCGCCGTGTACGGGGGCGCGCCGCGCCGCCGGGGCAGGGCGAGGGTGCCGATGAGCCGGCCGCCGCTCTGCAACGGCAGCATCATGCTGGGCCCGAACCGGGACCGTACGTCGGTGGTCATCCGGGGATCGGTGGCGGAGTCGTCGATGAAGACCGGTTCGCCGCCCAGGAGCTGGACCAGGACGGGGGAGCCGGGGGCGATCGTCGTACCGACGATGCCCGCCGGGTCGTCGAGCGTGGAGGCCGTCACGATCTCCATCCCGCCCGCCTCCGTCGGCTGGAGGATCACCCCGGCCGAGGCCCCGGCGAGCACCCGGGCGCTCTCGGCCACGGTCATCAGGGCGTCGGCCGCGTCCGTCCCGGTCAGCAGGGCCGTGGTGACGGCCGCCGCCCCCTCGATCCAGCGCTCGCGCTGGCGGGCGCTCTCGTAGAGCCGGGCGTTGCCGATCGCGATGCCCGCCTGGGAGGCGAGGACGTACAGCAGGGCCCGGTCCGTCTCGGTGAAGGGACCCGGACTCTTCTCCGTCAGGCAGAGGTGGCCGAAGAGTTCGGTGTGCACCTGGATCGGGGCGGTGAGGACCGGGGCCGTGAGGGAGGTCCGCGCGGGCGGTCCGCCCGTCGCCCGGTCGCCGACCCCGCCGACCCCGCTGCCCGTGCGCGGGAGCCCCGCGCGGCTCTCCGGGAGGAGGCGGTCGATGCGCTCCCGCTCCGCCCGGGTCATCCCGGTGGCGTAGAGCGCCTCGGTCCGGTCGTGGTCGGGCTCCAGGACGTGGAGCGTCCCGTGCCGGGCCCCGGTCAGGGCGGTCGCGGTGTCCACGATCTGCTGGAGGGTGGCCCGGAGCCCGAGCTCGCTGCCGATGCTGAGGACGGCCTCCAGGAGCATCGGCAGCCGGTCCTCGGATGACGGTGACAACGAGGAAGCCCTAACCCGCCAGCGGGTTGAGGACCATCGGCTGGATCTTGCCGTCCAGCATCGCGCCGAGGCCGAGCACCGAGCAGACGTCGGGGCGCTCGGCGATGAGCACCGGCATACCGGTCGCGTCCCGGAGCATCTGGTCGAGCCCCGGCAGCAGCGCGCTCCCGCCCACCATCATGATCCCCCGGTCCGCGAGGTCGGCCACCAGATCGGGCGGGCACGCGCGCAGCACCTTGCCCACCCCGTCGAGGACGGCGGTGAGCGGAGTGTGGATGGCCTGCCGTACGGCGGCGGTGTCGACCTGCACCGAGCGGGCCAGACCGGTCGCCACGTCCCGGCCGTGGATCTCGGTCAGGGCGGGGCCGGTGAGCTGGAGGCCGTTGCCGTGCAGCGCCAGTTGCAGCGGGCGCACGGACTGGCTCGGGAGCATCAGCTCGTGGTGCTGGCGCAGGTGCTGGATGACCGCCTCGTCGATGGCATTGCCGCCCACCGGGATACGGACGGCCGTCACGATCGAGCCGAGCGAGAGCACCGCGATCTGCGTGGTGGCCGCACCGCAGACCATGATCATGGTGGCGGTCGGCTGCTCGACCGGCAGCCCGCAGCCCACGGCCGCCGCGATCAGGGTGTCGACCAGCTCGACCCGCCGGGCGCCCAGCCCGACGAGGGTCTCCACGGTGGCGCGCTGGGCCAGCGGATCGGCCTCGTGCGGGGTGCAGGCGGCGGCGCGCAGCCGGGGCTTGCGGCGGAGCTGGCGGCGCAGCTTGTCGCCGAGGAGGTGGCGCAGCATCCGCTGGGCCATCTCGATGTCGACGACGGTGCCGCCGGAGACCGGGCGGACGACCCGGATGTACTCGGGGGTGCGGCCGGTCATCTGCTCGGCGAGCACACCGACCGCGATGAGCGAGCCGGTACGGGTGTTGACGGCGGCGACGCTCGGTTCGTCCACGACGAGCCCGAGCCCCTTGACGTACACACGGGTCCTCGCGGCCCCGAGATCGACGGCGATGTGGCAACGCTGCAACTGCTCAAGGCTGACGGTCACGGCAGGCTCTCCCGAGAGCGCGGACGGTGGTACCGGCGGCAGCCGGCCTCTCCTCGCATCGTCGCGTTCCCGGCCGGGCGGCGCGCGCTGGGATGCGCCGTACGTGGGGCCGGAAGCTGACGGCCCGCCAGGTCTCCAGGTGCCTCCTCGGAGGCGCATCGGGCCGTACGCCAGGTCTCTCCTCGGACGCGCATCGGGCTGTACCCCCGGCCCTCACCCCGGCAGCAGCCGCTGGAACAGCCCCCACGTGAACTCGGCGACGTACCGCTCCCCGCTGCCCGGGTCCGTGACGGCCAGGGCCCACCGGGTCGGTGCGCTGCCCTCCATCGGCCGCGCCGGGGGAAAGGCGCGGGCCACCTCGTCCACCGTGCACGACCAGGGGCGCAGAGCCGGTACGGAGGTGAGCTCGGGGCCCGCCGCCCCCGGGGCCCGGACGAGCCACTCGTTCCACACCGCCCCGCCCGGCGCGGCCGTCACCTCGAACCGGAGGTCCGGCCAGAGCGGCACCGGCCAGAGCAGCGCCTCGCACTCCAGGTCGCCCAGGCGGCGCTTCAGCGTCAGCTCCGGCTCGCCGAGCACCGAGCGGTAGCGGCGCAGCGCGCCCCGGCCCCGGGGCGCGCGGACCATGGCCTGCCAGCGCCGGTTGGCCTCCCTCAGGTCGGCGAGCGAGGCGCTCAGCTCCTGCCGTGCCTCCTCGGCCAGTCCGGGCTGGTGGTCGGCCATCCGGCGGAGCAGGACGAGCTGGAACTCGCGGGGGCCGAAGGGGGTGGGAGCGGTCATGTTGCCCATCTTCCCGCAGGTCAGGCGTATCGGACCGGCTGTTCGCGGAATCCGGTGTTCCTCACAGAACCCTCACCTGGTCCGCTTCCTCCGTTGATCTGTCCACGTCTAATCTGCGGGCGCCATGGATTACTGCGACCCGTGCCGACGGCATCTCAACGGAGCTCTGGCCTGCGCCGGGTGCGGAACTCCCGCCGAGGCGCTGAGCCCCTTCACGGTGCCCGCGCCGACGCCTGCCGGGCGTGCGCCGGGCGCGCCGGACGAGGCCGCCGCGCCGGTGCCCGCCGCCCGCTCCCGCCGCCGTGCGCGGGGCGGCCACCGCAGACGCGGCCGTACGGCGCTGCTCGCGGCGGGCGGGCTGGTCCTCGCGGCGGGTGGGCTGAGCCTGGCGGAGCTGGCCGCGGAGCCGGACCGGGGCGGGGTCGCCGCCGACTTCGTACGGGAGGCGCCGCGGGCTCCCGAGGACTCCGCGCCGGACTCCTCGTCCGGGGAGGCGCCGAGGGACCCGGGCCCGCTCCCTTCCCGTACGGGCGTGGCACCGGGCCCCTCACCGGACGCGGCGCCGACGCGTGACGCCCCCACGGGTGAGCCCTCGGGCGGCGCCTCGGACGCCCCGGGCCCCGAAGCCTCCCCGGCCACGGCCCCGCCCGCCGAGTCCCCGGACCCGGGCCCGGACCCCGACGGCGCGGGTCCCTCCGGTGACCCCGGTACCGCGCCCGCCGACCCGCCCGACCCGGACGGTCCGGCAGCGCCCCCGACCGCCCCGGCACCCCCGCCGCCGGACGAGCCGACGCAGGCCCCGGCGCCCACCCCGACACCGTCCCCGACCTGCACCCGCTTCCTGTGGTGGTGCGCGTAGGGCCCCGGGTTGTGCCTCGGGCGCGCAGGCCCCCGGCTACGCCTCGCCCAGCATCCGCCGCAGCAGATCCCGCAGCACCGTCCGCTCGCCGTCGGACAGCCCGGCCAGCGGCTCCCGGGCGAAGTTCAGGGAGTCCCGCAGCTCCCGGGCCGTCCGCGCGCCCGTCTCCGTGGCGGCGGCCAGCTTCACGCGGCGGTCGGCCGGGTCCGGCCGGCGTTCGACCAGGCCCCGGGTCTCCAGGCGGTCGACGATGCCGGTCACGTTCGACGGCTCGCACTTCAGCTTGACGGCGATCTTCCGCATCGGCGTGGGCTCCAGCGCGAGCAGCCCGAGGACCCGCGCCTGCGCCCCGGTCAGGGAGTGCTCGGCGGCGGCGCGGTCGTACTCCTCGTGGTAGCGCGCCACGACGGTGCCGATGAGCTCGACGACCTCGAGGGTCAGGGGGTCTGTGCGGGTGGTCATGGGGACCAGCGTACCGATTTACTTGACAATATGAAATATTAAGGCGCAGGGTTGTTTCATGTAATGAAGCTTTTTCCTGAGGCTTCCCCCCCCGTAGGACATTGAGGAGAACCCGAGCCCATGTCTGCAGCACTTCCCGCGTCCAGCCGCGAATGGCACCTCGTCGCCCGCCCCCACGGCTGGCCCAAGGCCGAGGACTTCGCCCTGCGTGAGGCCGCAGTGGCCGCTCCGGCCGAAGGCCGCATCCTCGTCCGCAACAAGTACTTCTCCGTCGACCCGTACATGCGCGGCCGGATGAACGACGTGAAGTCGTACACCCCGCCGTTCAAGCTGGACCACCCCATGGACGGCGGCGCGGTCGGCGAGGTCATCGCCTCGAACGCCGAGGGGTTCGCCGTCGGTGACCACGTCCTGCACGGCCTCGGCTGGCGCGAGATCGCCGACGTGCCCGCCAAGCACGCGGTGAAGGTCGACCCCGGCCTCGCCCCGCTCTCCGCCTACCTCGGCGTGCTCGGCATGACCGGACTCACCGCCTACGCGGGCCTGTTCGACGTGGCCTCCTTCAAGGAGGGCGACGCGGTCTTCGTCTCCGGCGCCGCCGGGGCCGTGGGCAGCCAGGTCGGCCAGCTCGCCAAGCTCAGGGGTGCCTCCCGGGTCATCGGCTCGGCCGGCTCCGACGAGAAGGTCAAGCTCCTCGTCGAGGAGTACGGCTTCGACGCCGCGTTCAACTACAAGAACGGGCCCGTCCGCGACCAGCTCAGGGAAGCCGCCCCGGACGGCATCGACGTCTACTTCGACAACGTCGGCGGCGACCACCTCGAAGCCGCCATCGGCGCGCTCAACGTGCACGGCCGCGCCACTATCTGCGGCATGATCGCCCAGTACAACGCCACCGAGCCGACCCCCGGCCCGCGCAACATGGCGCTGATCATCGGCAAGCGGCTGCGCCTCCAGGGCATGCTCGTCGGCGACCACGCCGACCTCCAGCCGAAGTTCGTCGAGGAGGTCGCGGGCTGGCTGGCCTCCGGCGAGCTGAAGTACCGGGAGACGACGGTCGAGGGCATCGAGAACGGCTACGACGCGTTCGTCGGCCTCCTGCGCGGCGAGAACACCGGAAAGATGATCGTTTCCCTCGCCTGAGCCATGCCTGAGCCATGCGTGAACTGTGTGTGACCCGCCCCCGGCCCGCTCCGGTCACGCGTTAGGCTCATCCCAGGCCGTCGCGGTCGTGGGCGCGAGTCGCGGCGCACCAACAGGAGGAATCCTCACATCATGACCATCCAGAAGATCGACGTCGCCTACACCGCCGTCGCCACCGCCGAGAACGGCCGTGACGGCCGCGTCTCCTCGGACGACGGTCAGCTCGACGTCGTCGTCAACCCGCCGAAGGCGCTCGGCGGCAGCGGCGCGGGCACCAACCCGGAGCAGCTCTTCGCCGCGGGCTACAGCGCCTGCTTCCAGGGCGCGCTGGGTGTCGTCGCCCGCCAGGAGAAGGCCGACATCTCCGGCTCGACGGTCACCGCATCGGTCTCCATCGGCAAGACCGAGGCCGGCGGCTTCGGCCTGGAGGTCGCCATCAGCGCGACCATCCCGAACGTCGACGCCGCCACCGCCCAGTCGCTCATCGAGAAGGCCCACCAGGTCTGCCCGTACTCGAACGCGACCCGCGGCAACATCAAGGTCGAGCTGTCCGTGGCCTGATCACCGCACCGCCGTCCGAGGACCGCACCCCGCACCGGGGTGCGGTCCTCGCCGCTTCCGTACGCCAGTACGCTGACGTCCATGAACGATCTCGGGGCAGGCTTCGGCTACTTGGTGAAGGGGCAGCGCTGGGTCGCCGGGCACGGACGGTGGTTCGGCTTCGGGCTGCTCCCCGGGCTCATCACCCTCGTCGTGTACGCGGGCGCCCTGGTCGGACTCGCTTACGGCGCCGACGACTTCGTCGCCTGGGCCACCCCGTTCGCCGACGACTGGTCCTCGCCGTGGCTCGGGCTGCTCCGCACCACGCTGACCGCGCTCGTCTTCCTCTTCGGCCTGTTCCTCGCGGTCGTCACCTTCACCGCCGTCACCCTCCTGGTCGGCCAGCCGTTCTACGACTCGCTCTCCGAGGAGGTCGAGCGCAGCGAGGGCGGCGAGGTCCATGAGTCGGGGCTGCCGCTCTGGCGCGAACTGTGGATCTCCGCCCGTGACTCCGTACGCATCCTGCTGCGCGTCGCGTTCTTCGGGATCATCCTCTTCGCCTGCGGTTTCATCCCGGTGGTCGGCCAGACCGTCGTACCCGCGATCGGTGTCTGCGTCTCCGGTTTCTTCCTGGCCGAGGAGCTGACCGGGGTGGCCCTCCAGCGCCGGGGCCTGGTCCTGAAGAAGCGGCTCGGCCTGCTGCGCCGCCGTCGGCTGCTGGTGCTCGGCTTCGGCGTTCCGCTCGCCCTGTCGTTCCTGGTCCCGTTCGTCGCGGTGTTCCTGATGCCGGGCGCGGTCGCCGGGGCCACCCTCCTCGCCCGCGACCTGGTGGAGCCGGGCGAGGGCAACACCCCCGGCACCGGCACCGGTGACACGGCGGTGGCCGCCAAGGAGTGGACAGCGCCCGGCTCGTGACCGCGTGACCCCGTGACCTCGCGGCTTCGTGACCTCACGACTTCGTGAGCCTCGGCGCTCCGGCGCGTACGTCACGACACTTCGCGAGCCTCAGCGCTCCCGCGCGTACGTCATGACCCACGCGACGGTGAGCGCCAGCCCGAGAAGCCCGACGCCGAAGGTGCCGAGGGCCCGCCAGATCCCCTCGCCGTCCATCGCGGCGCGCACCCCGCCGCCGAGCCCGCCGACGGACATGCACAGACCGAGGACGAACGTCCGCGAACTCCGGGGCCGCAGCAGGCCCCCCGGGCCCGTGCGGCGACGGCCGGACAGCGGCGGTGGGCCCGCGGGGGGCGTCACTGGTATCGCACCTTCCCCGGCGCCCTGGGAGCGTCCACCCGGGTCTCGTTCAGTCTCTCGTCCTCCGGGGTGTAGTAGTGGTCGACGGCCGTCGCGCCGATGGCGACGGGCGTACCGAGCACCTTGCCCGCGAACTTGCTCACCATGTTGAGGACCCCGGGGCGAGCCCCCGCCGCAGGAGCCGTGGCCTTCTCGAGAAAATCGGCTCCCTTGCCCGCCGCGGCGGCCGGCTCGCCGCCGTGGAACCCCTCCCACGCGCCCTTCCAGTCTCCGCGCAGGTACGCCTGGCCGCCGCTTATCCAGGAGCGGTAACCGAGGAATTCGGCGGCGGGCTTGATGGTGCCGCTGCCCCACTTCTCGGGAGGCGTGAAGTCGACCGCGTTCAGCTTCGCCCGGGTCTCCTGCTCCTTGACCGTCTCCGCGTCCTTCAAGGAGTCGTAGTGCTCGGAGCTGAACCGGTGCGGGTCCTTCGTGAGGGCCGCCAGCCCCCCGGCGCAGCGCGCGTCCGCGTCGGCCGCGCGCTGGAGTATGGCTTCGATACGGGTGACGAGCGCGTCGATGTCGCTCCGGCCGGGATCGGCGCTCTCCACGTAGGTGATGACGCCGACCGGGGAGATCTTGACGCCGTAGGGCGGGGTCTCGTAGATCGCCACGAGTTCGGCCTTGGCCGCCGTCAACTCGCTCTGGACGCCCTTGAGCAGCGTGGTGATGCTCCCGGCCTGGATCGCGGCGTTCTGGAACTGGGACGCCGTCCTCGTGACGAACGGCTTGGTGACGGCGGCGTTCTCGCCCTTCCAGGACGTTCCCTGCGTATACGTACGCATGTCCTCCGCGTCCTTGGCGAGCTCCTTGAGCTTCTTGGTCATGGCCACCCAGTCCTCGATCGCCGAGTCGAGTGGCTTCGTCCTGAGATTCAGAAGCTGCTGAAACGTTGGCACAGGGCACCTCGCCTGAGTGAAGAGGAAGGACACGAAGGGGAAGCGGAGCGGATCATATGACCGGGCCCTGTGGCCTCGGCACCGCACGTCCTTCGTCCCTGCCGGGGACGTCGTAGTAGCCGGAGATCTTGGAGACGCTGAGCTGGGCGACGACCCAGTCGTCGTCCTTCTTCTTCGACGCCTTCGTGTAGTCGAGGTGGTTGGAGATGTGCGCGC
Organism: Kitasatospora albolonga; assembly: GCA_002082585.1. NCBI lineage: Bacteria > Bacillati > Actinomycetota > Actinomycetes > Kitasatosporales > Streptomycetaceae > Kitasatospora > Kitasatospora albolonga. Next base: position 2,039,491 of record CP020563.1, on the reverse strand, counting down.
AGGCGGAGAGCAGCGCCCCGACCTGCTTCGTCCAGGCCGTGCCCGCGGAGGTCAGCGCCTTGCCCGTCTCGAACCCGTCCGAGTTCAGGCTCGTGCCCGCGGCCTCGGTGGTGGACCCGGCGTGCTTGCCGTCGGCCTTGAGGTTGTTGTGCAGCAGATAGGCGAGGTGGCCGATCCTTCCCAGCTCGTCGTCGTAGGCGACGAGGTCCGCGCCGGTCGGTGAGGCGTCCGGGTCCCTCCCCGGCGCGCTGTTGAGCTGCATCCGGGCGGCGGCATCCGCCTTGAGTCCGGCCCACTCCTCTTCGAAAGACATGTATCCCCCTGGCGATCGTGACGGGCGACCGTGTGACGGATGCGGCCCGTCGTACAACGTTCTGATCTTCCGACAGCCTAGGCTCACGGCCTCTCAGCCTTTCTCGGCAGCCCCCTTCAGCAGCCCGAGGAAGTCACCGAACGCCTCCGGCATGTCCACGGCCTCCGGGTCCAGCAGCCACTGGTACTGGAGCCCGTCCATCACCGCCACCAGCAGCACCGCCGCCCGCTCCGGGCTCAGCCCGCCCGGCAGCGCGTCGCCGTACTCGGCGCGCAGGGTGGCCGCCATCGCGGCCCGGACCTGGGTGTAGCGGTGGGTGAAGAACTCCCGCGCCGGGTGCTCCTCCGTCACGCTCTCGCCGAGCAGCGCCGAAAAGGTCTGCACGATTCCGGGCCGCATCGCGTTGTACTCCACCAGCGAGCCCAGCAGCTCCAGCCGCCAGGCCCCGTCCTCGCCCCCGGCTCCGCCCCGGCCGCCGCCGGTGTCCCACCGGTCCCGGTCCTCCAGCACCGCCACCAGCAGCGCTTCCTTCGTCGGGAAGTAGTGCAGCAGCCCCTGCTGGCTCAGCCCCACCCGCTCGGCCACCGCGCCCAGCGTCGCGCCCCGGTAGCCGCGTTCGGCGATCACTTCGAGGGCGGCCCGCAGGATCTCGGCCCGCCGCTCCTCGCTCCTGGCCCGTGCCATCGCCGCCGCCTTCCGTACCGCCCGGCCCCACGCGGACGGCTCTCAGCAGGACCGTACGTCATTGTCCGGCCCGCACCCCACCATCATAACGAAAACATAACAAAACCTACCGATCTACCTGCCACCGCGACACCATGGAGACATCCACCGGGGACATCCACCGGACTCGACCAGGAGGTACGGCCGTGGCAGCCGCATCCAGCACCAGCAACTCCGAGGCCCTCCGCCGGACCGCCGTCGACGCGGCCCTCGCCGCCCTCGGCCTCGACGACAAGGCACGCCTCCTGGCCGGTCAGGACCTGTGGTCGCTGCCCGCCCTCCCCGCGATCGGCCTGCGCTCCCTGGTGCTGTCGGACGGCCCGATCGGCGTCCGGGGCGTCCGCTGGACCGCCGCCGACCCCTCGGTCGCCCTGCCCTCGCCCACCGCCCTCGCCGCCACCTGGGACCCCGCGCTCGCCCGCCGCGCCGGACACCTCCTCGCCCAGGAGGCCCGCCGCAAGGGCGTCCACGTGCTGCTCGCCCCGACCGTCAACCTGCACCGCACCCCGCTCGGCGGCCGCCACTTCGAGGCGTACAGCGAGGACCCGTACCTCACCGGGGAGATCGGCACCGGCTATGTCCAGGGCGTCCAGGACGGCGGGGTGGGCACCACCGTCAAGCACTTCGTGGCCAACGACGCCGAGACCGACCGCTTCACCGTCAACAACGTCGTCGCCCCGCGCCCCCTGCGCGAGCTCTACCTCGCCCCCTTCGAGCGGATCGTCAAGAACGCCCGCCCCTGGGGCATCATGGCCGCCTACAACCAGGTCAACGGCTCGACGATGACCGAGCACCGCTACCTCCAGAACGCCGTCCTGCGCGGCGAATGGGGCTTCGACGGCTTCATCGTCTCCGACTGGCTCGCCGCCCGCTCCACCGTCGGCGCCGTCACCGGCGGCCTGGACGCCGCGATGCCCGGCCCGCGCACGGTCTACGGCCAGGCGCTGGCCGACGCCGTCCGGGCCGGGGAGGTGGACGAGAAGCTCGTCGACCTCGCCGTACGGAACATCCTGCTGCTGGCCGCCCGCACCGGAGCCCTGGAGTCCGCCCCGCCCGCCGTGGCCTCCGCCGACCTCCCCGCGCCCGTGGACGGCGAGGCGCTGGCCCGCGAGATCGCCCGCCGCTCCTTCGTGCTCGTACGCAACGAGGTACGAGAAGGGGCAAGCAGCGAGGTACGCGAGGGGGCAGACAGCGACGTACGTCGCGAGGCCGCCGTCCTGCCCCTCGCCCCCGGCCCCACCGTCGCCCTCTCCGGCGCGCTGGCCCGGGACGCCCGGGTGCTCGGCGGCGGTTCGGCCCTGGTCTTCCCCGACCATGTGGTCTCCCCGCTCGACGGGCTCACCGCCGCCCTCCCCGAGGGCACCCTGTCGTACGAGGTCGGCGCCGACCCCAGCGACGAACTGGCCACCGCCGATGCCGGGTTCGACCTCACCGCCGTCTGCCGCGACGCCGAGGGGGCCGTCCTCGCCACCGTCCCGCTGCCCAGCGGCCAGATCCAGTGGATCGGCGCCGACCTGCCCGACGGCGTCACCCACACCACCCTGGACACCGTCGAGATCACCGGCACCTTCACCCCGCGCGAGAGCGGCGAGCACACCTTCGGCACCCGGGGCACCGGCTCCTTCGCCCTCACCGTCGACGGCCGCCCCCTCTTCGACGGCACCCAGGACCGCGCCCCCGGCACCGACCCGCTCGGCGCCTTCTTCAACGAGCCGGTCGCCCGCGGCAGCCTCTCTCTCACCGAAGGCGCCCCCGTCCGGGTCTCCCTGAACCACCGCCCCGGCCCCGCCACCGGCCACCCGCTCAAGGGCATCGCCTTCTCGCTCGTCCACCTCGCCCCGCTCCGCGACCCGGAGGAGCTGATCGCCGAGGCCGTCGAGGCGGCCCGCCGCGCGGACACCGCGATCGTGGTCGTCGGCACCACCGAACGCGTCGAGTCCGAAGGGTTCGACCGCACCGACCTGCGCCTCCCCGGCCACCAGGACGCCCTGGTCCACGCGGTCGCCGCCGTCAACCCCCGTACGGTCGTCGTCGTCAACTCCGGCTCCCCGGTGGAGCTGCCCTGGCGCGACGAGGTCGCCGCGGTCCTCCTCGCCTGGTTCCCCGGCCAGGAGGCGGGCCACGCGCTCGCCGACGTGCTCACCGGGGCGTACGAGCCCGGCGGCCGGCTCCCCACCACCTGGCCCGCCGTCCTCGCCGACGCCCCGGTCACCGCCACCACCCCCACGAACGGCGAACTCCCCTACACCGAAGGCGTCTTCATCGGCTACCGCGCCTGGGAGAAGGCGGGCACCGTCCCCGCGTACGCCTTCGGGCACGGCCTCGGCTACACCACCTGGGCGTACGACACCGTCACGGCCACCCCCGACACGGTCACCGTGCGCGTCCGCAACACCGGCCCCCGCCCCGGCGGTGACACCGTCCAGGTCTATCTGGCGCCCGCACCGGCCCCGGGAACCCCCGAGCGCCCGGCCCGCTGGCTGGCCGGATTCGCCCGGGTCACCGCCGCCCCCGGCGAGAGCGTGGAGGTCACGGTCCCCGTCGAGCCGCGCGCGTACCAGGTCTGGGACGAGGAGGCGTACGGCTGGACGACGGTCCCCGGCACCTACACCGTCCAGGCGGCCCGCTCCCTGGCCGACGTCCGGGCCACCACGACGGTCACGGTCACGGCGGATCAGCCGAAGTAGGACTCCAGCGTCCCGCGCCGCCGCACGTCGAGCGTCGCGCAGTGGAAGGAGCCGCCGAACGGCGCGTAGTGCATCAGATCGCACGGGATCGGCTCGAAGCCCCACCCTTCGAGCGCGCGCAGCATCCCCGTGTGGTGGCGCTCGGCGATGACCCGCTTCTCGTCGACCATGAGGATGTTCATGCTGAGCCACTTCCCGCACATCGAGGTCGTCCGGAGCACCAGGTCCTTGACGGGCTCGGGCTCGGGGGCGACCAGGATGTCCCAGGAGTCCAGGACGGACGGCAGCCGGTCGACGTCGATGTACTCGGGGTTGACCAGCGCCTTGCCGGGCGCCAGCACCAGGAACGTCGTGTCGATGTGCATGGGCGTACGGCAGCGGCTCTCGATCTCGTGGATGCGGTAGCCGGGGCCGAGGTGGCGGCGCAGCCACTCGATGCCCATCGCGTTGGTGACGTTGGAGCGCGTGACGAAGAGGTCGCGCCCGGCCCGGACGAAGTCGGCGGCGTCGAACACCGGCTCGAACTCGGTGAGGATGTACCGCATGGGCTCATCCTTCTTCGGCGTCCGGAACTCCTGCTCGAACAGCTCGTCCGTCAGCTGCGGTTTCGGCGCGGCCGTCCAGCGGGCCCCGCGCCGGAAGTAGTCCTTGAGGAGGCGGCGGTAGGAGTGCGTCTCGAAGTACCGGCACGGCCATGCCATCGGGGTCTCGATGATCTCGTCACCGATCACCAGCATGCTGTCGCGCGGACAGGTGTTGCAGAAGCCGCGCGAGGACCAGTCGGGGGTGGCGAACCGCTGCCGGTGGTCGACGGCGTCCGGACGGGTGACGGTGATCCCGAGGGAATTCAGCAGCGAGACGAACCCGTCCAGCTCCTCCTGCGCGGGCTCGATCAGCCGACGCGGGTACTTGTGACCGGCCGCGAGCCCCTGGAAGCGGGCCGCCCACGGCGGGATGTTGCAGGAGACCACCGGATGGCTGGAGGGGATCGTGGCATCGTCGAGCCGCCCGACGATGATCTCCTCCAGCGGGTCCCACTCGTTGTGGGAGCTGACCGGGGAGAGGAGTGGGGCGGTGTCCTCGGACTCGGGGACACCCGGCCTCTGCTCCACTGTCGTCATGATCAACCACCCTCGGTCGCCGACGGGCACGTCACGCTACCCATGGTGAACGGCGGAACAGAGTTCGCGCCACCCGTCGCCCGCCGTGCGGCGCCGGGGCACCACGAAGGCGTTACGCCGGTGGTTCGGCGGCCGTGACGGTACGGTACGCGATCTCCGCCAGCCGGGCCTGGCCGTCACGGCTCGGGTGGAACCAGTCCCACGGGCTGAGCTGCGCCCCGGTGAAGCGGAAGCCGAAGACCGCCCCGCCGTCGTACCGGCAGTACCGGTCCTTCGCGCAGACGTCCCGCAGCACCTCGTTGTACGCCACCACCCGGTCCCGCACCGCGTCCCGCCGCGCCACGGCGGCCGGGCCCAGGTCGTCCGCGTCGGCCAGCATGGAGGGGCAGATGCCGAGGCTCCAGACCTTCCGGATGCTCTCGTCCTGCCGCCCCTCCGACCAGAGCCGCTTCAGGTCCGGCACGCTGGCCACGTACACCTGAGCCTTCGGCGCCCCGGCCCGCAGCTGCCGCATCGACGCCTCGAACGACGCCCGGAAGTCCGCCACGGGCGTCATCAGCCGCACCGAGCCCCGGCAGGCGTCGTTCGCGCCCATCATCACCGTGACCAGATCCGGCCGCTCCTTCGCCGCCAGCGCCATCTGCTCCGGCAGCTGCACCATCCGGGCCCCCGACACCGCGTGGTTCCAGCTCCGCTCCGCCGCCTTCGACGCGCCGAGCAGCCGGACGGCGAGGCTCCGCACCCCGGCGTCGCTCCCGGTCGCCCAGGACACCTCGGGGCAGTCCGCCAGCACCGAGCAGGCGTCGAAGCCCCGGGTGATGGAGTCCCCGACGGCCGCGACCGACCCCGGGCGCGGGTCCCAGCCGGAGGCGGAGGCGGGGGAGCGGGAGGGGGACGGGGACGCGGAGGGCGGGGCGGAGGAGGCGGACGCGTTCCGTGACACGCCGTCACCCGAACTCCCGCTGCCGCATCCCGCCAGCGCGGCCACGCCCACGAACGAGAGCGCCGTCAGCGCCGCCGTGGCCGTACGCATCCGAGGGCGTGTCGCACGCTCCGCCATCTCGCCGATCCCCTCCGGTCAACCCCTGGTTTATGCCTCTGGTCATGCCCCCGGCAAGCCCACGATCCCCAGGTCGTGGGCGTGCGCGCCCTGCCGGGTGAAAGCCGGCGAATCAGGGGGCCCGGACCGACGGTACGTCACACGGACGGCCCCCGCGCACGGTAGCTTTTCCCCGTCGAACCAGTGGTGCCGCCGCGACCCTCGCCACGACGGGTGGCTCCGGTACATTACGTCACGTCACACACTGTCCCTTTTCAGGAGATTAACTCCCGATGCTGTTTACTGATGACAACCTCGGGCCCTGGCCGGAAAGAGACGGTCCGGAAGAAGTCGGTCCGGAAAGAGACGGTACGGACGCGAGGCCGCTGGGGAAGGCGTACCTCGTCCCACACGGGAGGTTCCGGTGACGACACGTGGAGTCCTGTACGTTCACTCCGCACCGCGCGCGCTGTGCCCACATGTCGAATGGGCAGTGGCGGGCGTCCTCGGTGTGCGGGTCCAGCTGGACTGGATCAGACAGCCGGCCGCGCCCGGCACCTGGCGGTCCGAATTCTCCTGGAAGGGACGGGCCGGTACCGCATCGCAGCTCGCCTCCGCCCTGCGCGGCTGGGATCTGCTGCGCTTCGAGGTGACCGCCGAGCCGTGCCCCACCGCCGAGGGCGAGCGCTACAGCTCCACCCCCGGCCTGGGCATCTTCCACGCCGTCACCGGCATGCACGGTGACATCCTGATCCCCGAGGACCGCCTGCGCGCCGCGCTGGCCCGCTCGACGCGCGGCGAGAGCGACCTGGAGGCGGAGATCGCCTCCCTGCTCGGCAAGCCGTGGGACGACGAGCTGGAGTCCTTCCGCCACGCGGGCGAGGGCGCGCCCGTCCGCTGGCTGCACCAGGTGGTGTAGCCCCCCAGGGCGGACCCCCTGAACGACGAAGCCCGCTCCCCGGCAACCGGGAAGCGGGCTTCACCCGTAAGAGCAGGGGTTACACCGACCGGAAGGCCAGCACCACGTTGTGCCCGCCGAACCCGAACGAGTTGTTGATCGCCGCGATCGGACCCTCGGGCAGCACCCGGGGCTCCCCGCGTACGACGTCCGCGTCGATCGCCTCGTCCAGGTCGTCGACGTTGATGGTCGGCGGGGCGATCCGGTGGTGCAGCGCGAGCACGGTGGCCACCGTCTCGATGCCGCCCGCACCGCCCAGCAGGTGCCCCGTCATCGACTTCGTCGCCGAGATCGCGACATGGTCCAGGTCGTCGCCCAGCACCTTCCGCAGCGCCTTGATCTCCGCGATGTCACCCTGCGGCGTCGACGTGGCGTGCGCGTTGAGGTGAACCACCTCGGACGGCTTGAGGTCGCTGGAGTCCAGCAGGTTCTGCATGGCGGCGGCGATACCGCGCCCGGTCGGCTCGGGCTGCGCGATGTGGTGGGCGTCGGCCGACAGACCCTGGCCCAGCACCTCGCAGTAGACCTTGGCACCGCGCCTGGCGGCGTGCTCGGCCGACTCCAGGATGACGACGCCCGCGCCCTCACCGAGGACGAAGCCGTCCCGGCCGGTGTCGTACGGGCGCGAGGCCCTCTCCGGCTCGTCGTTGTTCTTGGACATCGCCATCATGTTGGCGAAGGCCGCGATCGGCAGCGGGTGGATCGCCGCCTCGGTGCCGCCCGCCACGACCACATCGGCCCGGCCGGTGCGGATCATCTCGACGGCGTACCCGATCGCCTCCGCGCCGGACGCGCAGGCGGAGACCGGCGTGTGGACACCGGCCTGGGCGTTGACCTCAAGACCGACGTTGGCCGCCGGGCCGTTGGGCATGAGCATGGGAACGGTGTGCGGGGAGACGCGGCGTACGCCCTTCTCCTTCAGCACGTCGTACTGGTCGAGCAGGGTGATCACGCCGCCGATGCCGGAGGCGATGACCGAGCCGAGGCGCTCGGGGGCGATCTGCTCGTCCTCACCGGCCTTGGCGGTGAAGCCCGCGTCCGCCCAGGCTTCGCGGGCCGCGATCAGCGCGAACTGCGCCGAGCGGTCCAGCTTGCGGGCGAGCGGGCGGGGCAGGACGTCGCCCGGGTCGACAGCCGCGAGGGCGGCGATCCGGACGGGCAGTTCGGCGAAGCGCTCGCCTTCGAGAGGCTTGACGCCGGACCGGCCGGCCATCAGACCTTCCCAGGTCGATGCGGAGTCGCCACCCAGCGGAGTGGTTGCGCCGATACCGGTGACGACCACGGTGCGATTGGTCGAGTTCACTGGAAAATCTTCTCCACGTGTAGAGGGTCGTGAATCAGCGGCGCCACCGCCGGGTGGCGACACAGCCGGGCTGGGATCAGCCCTGGTGCTTCAGGATGTAGTCGGCGGCGTCGCCGACCGTCTTGAGGTTCTTGACGTCCTCGTCGGGGATCTTGACGTCGAAGCGCTCCTCGGCGGCGACGACGACCTCGACCATGGACAGCGAGTCGACGTCCAGGTCGTCGGTGAAGGACTTGTCCAGCTGGACGTCCTCGACCGGGATACCGGCGATCTCGTTGACGATCTCGGCGAGACCGGAAACGATCTCTTCCTGCGTGGCGGCCATCTTGGCGCTCCTTCGGTGGGTTTCTTCAGGGGTTGTGCGTACGGACCCGAAAGGTCCGGTGTTGCCTAGGGGAGGGTAACGACCGTCGCGGCGTAGACGAGACCCGCCCCGAAGCCGATGACGAGCGCGGTGTCGCCGCTCTTCGCCTGACCGGTCGCCAGGAGCCGCTCCATCGCGAGCGGAATCGAGGCGGCGGACGTGTTGCCGGTGGTCTCGATGTCACGGGCGACCGTGACGTGCTCCGGCAGCTTCAGGGTCTTCACCATCGAGTCGATGATCCGCATGTTGGCCTGGTGCGGGATGAAGACGTCCAGGTCCTCCGGGGCGATCCCGGCCGCGTCCAGCGCCTGCTGGGCGACCTTCGCCATCTCGTAGACGGCCCAGCGGAAGACCGCCTGGCCCTCCTGCGTGATGGCCGGGAACTTGACCTCGCCCTTCGAGTCGAGCGGCAGCTGCGAGACATCGCCGAGGCGGAACTCGTTCCACCCGACCGTCTGCTTGATCGTCTCGGACTTGTCGCCCTCGGAGCCCCACACGGTCGGGCCGATGGCCGGTTCCTGGGAGGGGCCGACGACGACCGCGCCCGCGCCGTCACCGAACAGGAAGGCCGTCGCGCGGTCCTCCAGGTCGGTCAGGTCGCTGAGCCGCTCCACGCCGATCACGAGCACGTACTCCGCCGAGCCCTCGACGACCATGCCCTTGGCGAGGGTCAGGCCGTAGCCGAACCCCGCGCAGCCGGCCGAGATGTCGAAGGCGGCGGGCTTGCCCGCGCCGATCCGGTGCGCGATCTCCGTGGCGACGGCCGGGGTCTGCTTGAAGTGCGAGACGGTCGAGACGACGACCGCGCCGATCTGCTCGGGCGTGATGCCCGCGTCGGCGACGGCCTTGCCGGACGCCTCGATCGACATCGCGGCCACGGTCTCCTCCTCGGAGGCCCAGTGGCGGCTGACGATGCCGGAGCGGGAGCGAATCCACTCGTCGGAGGAGTCGATCGTTTCGAGGATCACCTCGTTCGGCACGACCCGGGTCGGGCGGTAGCCGCCGACTCCCAGGATGCGCGCGTACGGGGCGCCCTTGCTGGGCTTGATCTTCGACATGCTCTCGGGCTCCTTAGGCGCCCGCGTGCTCGGAGATGAGCGCGCGGGCGGCATCGAGGTCGTCGGGGGTCTTGAGCGCGAGAGTCTTCACACCGGGCAGCGCGCGCTTGGCGAGTCCGGTCAGGGTGCCGCCGGGGCTCAGCTCCACCAGCGCGGTGACGCCGAGCTCCTGGAACGTCTCCATGCACAGGTCCCAGCGGACCGGGTTGGCGACCTGGCCGACCAGCCGGGCGATGACCTCGGTACCGGTGGCGACGGTGTGGCCGTCGGCGTTGGACACGTACCGCAGGGTCGGGTCGGTGACCGTGAGGTCCCCGACGGCCGCGCGGAGCTTCTCCACGGCCGGGGCCATGTGGTGCGTGTGGAACGCGCCCGCCACCTTCAGCGCGACGACCCGGCGTACGCCCTCGGGCTTGTCGGCCTCCAGGGCGGCGAGCTGGGCCGCGGTACCGGCGGCGACGATCTGGCCGGCCCCGTTGACGTTGGCGGGGGTCAGGCCGAGCTTCTCCAGGTGCGGGACCGTCACGGCGGGGTCGCCGCCGAGCAGGGCCGCCATCCCGGTCTCGGTGACCGCGGCGGCCTCGGCCATGCCGAGCCCCCGGGTACGGACGAAGCGGAGCGCCGCCTCGTCGTCGATGACGCCCGCGATCGCGGCGGCGGTGATCTCACCGACGCTGTGACCCGCGACGACATCGGGGGAGACGGCGTCCAGGGCGGCGGCCGAGAGCAGTCCGGCGGCGACCAGGAGCGGCTGGGCCACGGCCGTGTCGCGGATCTCGTCCGCGTCGGCCTGCGTGCCGTAGTGGGCAAGGTCGAGCCCGATGGCGTCGGACCAGGCCGCGATGCGGTCGGAGGCACCGGGGAGGTCGAGCCAGGGAGTCAGGAAGCCGGGCGTCTGAGCGCCTTGGCCGGGAGCGACGAGTACGAGCACCCTCACACTCTCTCTTGTGGACGGCTCGGTACGCCCGTGGGGACAGGGACGAAGAACCGTCAGGGGAATTGTTGAAGTTCAACAAAAGTCTAGGACTGCTGATCCGCCGCGGCCAAGCGCCCCAGAATCAGGGCGATCCGCAGGGTGAACGCCGATCGGACATCGGAGGGTGACCACCCGGTGACGTCGGTCACACGTCGCAGCCGGTAGCGCACGGTGTTGGGATGCACGAAAAGCATCCGTGCCGCTCCCTCCAGACTGCTCGCCTGCTCCAGATAGACACTCAGCGTCTCCAGGAGCGCCGAACCGGCTTCCTCCAGCGGTCTGTAGATCTCCTCCACCAACTGGTCCCGCGCGGCAGGGTCCCCGGCCATCGCCCGCTCCGGCAGGAGATCGTCCGCCAGGACCGGGCGCGGCGCGTCCTGCCACGCCAGGCACGCCTTCAGCCCGGCCGCCGCCGCCTGCGCGGACCGGGTGGCGGCCAGCAGGTCCGGCACCACGGGTCCGGCGACCACCGGCCCGGCCGCGTACGGCCCGATCAGGCCCTTCGCCACCTGGAGCGGGTTGTCGCTGCCGCCCGCGATGACGACGAGCCGGTTGCCGAGCACCCCGGTGAGGACCTGGAGCTTGGCGTGCCGGGCGGCCCGCCGGATCGCCTCCACGGTCAGCTCGCTGTCCCCGTCGGGCGCGGTGCCGAGGATGACGCAGACGTGCTCGGGCGAGTTCCAGCCGAGCGCGGCGGCCCGGGACACAGCCCCCTCGTCGGCCTCGCCGGAGAGCACCGCGTTCACCACGAGCGACTCCAGCCGCGCGTCCCAGGCGCCCCGGGCCTCGGCGGCCTGGGCGTAGACCTGGGCGGTGGCGAAGGCGATCTCCCGCGCGTAGACGAGCAGGGCCTCCCGCAGCACCGACTCGTCGCCCGGCGCCGCCACCTCCTCGATCGCGGCCTCCATGACCTCGATCGTCGTCCGCACCATCTCGACGGTCTGCCGCAGGGTGATCGCCCGGGTCAGCTCGCGCGGGGCGGTGCCGAACACATCGGTCGAGATCGCCTGCGGGGTCTCCGGATGCCGGAACCACTCGGTGAACGCCGCGATACCGGCCTGGGCGACCAGGCCGATCCAGGACCGGTTCTCCGGGGGCATCGCCCGGTACCACGGCAGCGATTCGTCCATACGGGCAATCGCGTTCGCGGCCAGTCGGCCGGAGGACTGCTCCAGCCGTTTCAGGGTCGCGGCATGCAGGTGGGCGTCGTGGGCGGGGGGCTGCTCAGGATCGGGTCGGGGCACGAGGACAAGACTGCCTTATCGGGCCGGGGGATCGGTGGGGCGGGTGGACCCGGGCATCCGATATCGGGGCTGCCCGCACTCCTGCCCGAAGGGGCGGGGCCCGACCGGCAGGACCTGACGGCACGGCTCCCGACGGTGGAACGCGTTCGGCGCGGCACCTGCCGATGCAGGTGCCGCGCCGAACCGTGTTTCCGTCACCAGGGCCCGGTGTTACGGCTCCGGTGACTCGTCCGTACCTCCGCAGTCCTGGACGGCGTCGAGCTCCGCGGCCGTCCTGACGCCGTCACGGGTCCAGTACGACCCGGGACCCAGGTCGGCGGCCCGTACCTCGGTGATGCTGAACACTCCGTCCGGCCCGCCGTAGGGATCGGATTCGACGAGGACGTCGAGCGCCTCGGGCAGCTCGGACGGTTGGGCCGCCGGGCTGGACGTCCGGTACGCCTCCCCGTCCCAGAGGGTGAGCAGACCACGCTTGCCCTCGTCGGTGACCGGCTTGCCGCCGCGCCACAGAAGGCGCTCCGTGTCCGAGTCCCAGACCTCGACCCGTCGCACCCGTTCCTCCGGGCACTGACCGGCCTTGACCGTGACTCTGTCGCCGTCGATCCGCATTCCCAGGAGAGCGGGGCTGATCGGATCGGACATGATGTGGATCAGGTACACGAAGAACCCGACAGCGGCCAGCACCACCACACCGAGGGACGCGAACACGGAGATGAGGACCGTGCGTTCGCGTCTCCTCCGTGCTTCTAGCGGATGCACTGCTTATAGCCCCCGTCCTGGTATCCGGCGCGCCGCTCCCACTTGTTGTGGCACGGGTCGACGCCCGCTCGGAAGTACATGTAGCCGAATCTCAGCCCGTAGCGCTTCCACTGGCTGCGGTGGCGCTTCTCGTGCCTCATGAACTCCGGGGACGCGTGTCTGGAGCCCCTGGAGAGGAAGGTCGTTCCCACGGTCGTCCCCTTGCGGTTGTGGAGCAGCATCCCGCCGGAGCAGTGCCGCATTCCGTGCCGGTAGGTGCACCGGTATCCCAGGTTCCGGCTGAATCCGGCGGTGACGACGCCGGCCCCGCGGGCCTGGTAGCGGTTGTACGCGCGGTAGATCCGGCCGCCCCACCAGCTGGCCTTCCTCTTGGCGCGCTTCGTCCACCACGCCTTGCCGTCCAGGTCGAACTGGTTGACGGGGTCGCCCGGGTAGCCGTAGCGGTTGTCACCGCCGCCGTACACCGGGTCGATGGAGAGGAAGCGTCCGGTGACCGGGTTGTAGAGGCGGACGCCCATGAGCGTGAGGCCGGTGAGGGTCTCGGTGGAACGCTGCTTGCCGCCGAGCCAGTTGTAGCGGACGGCGGGCTGGTCGGCGCGCGGGTTGCCGTACTCGTCGTTGTCCAGGACCAGCGGGGCGTCGGCCGGGTCCAGCGGGAGCTGGAGGGCGACGTCGCCGTGGATGTTGGTCAGCTGGAGGACGGTGTCGCCCGTCCCGCCCGTGGTGGCGGCGAGATCGCCGCCCGCCGAGGTCACGTTGCGGCTGACGGTGCCCTCGGTGGCGTTCTCGGTGATCCAGCGGGGGTTGTCCCCCTCGCCGCCGTAGTGGTTGACCTTGGCGGCCGTACGGTTCCAGGTGCCGTCGGTCCGCTCGTCGACGGTCCACGAGCGCAGGCGCAGGTCCGCGTCGAGCTGCCAGGTCTGGCGCCGGTCGCCCGCGGTCTCCTGGTGGACCAGGTCGTTGGCGTAGTAGCCGATCTGGACCCCGGGCAGAGCGGTGGTGCGGCCGAAGGCGTCGTAGACGTATCCGGTGCCGAGCAGCCGGTCGGCGCTGTCGTAGGTGTAGGTGGTGGAGGTCCCTCCGGTGGTCGGGCAGTCGGCGCCCTCGGCGCCTTCCGCGGTGGTCAGGGAGGTGCGGTTGGTGCGCTTGTCGAACGCGTAGGCACGGCGGGTGCAGACCTCGCCGTCGGTGTCGGCGACGGTGGTCAGACGGCCCGTGGCGTCGTAGGCGTACTCCTGGGAGGACCAGCCGGAGTGTGCCGTGACCTGGCCGTGGACCGAACGGTCGACCGTGTCGGCGGTGACGACCAGGCCGTCGCTGTCGCGGGTGTAGACGCGGGAGACGGCCGCTCCCGCGGTGTCCTCCTCGATGGTGAGGGTGTAGCCGCCGGGCAGCTTCTCGGTGGCGACGGACCCGTCGGCGTCGTAGCGCGCCTCGAAGGTGCCGGCGACCGAGTCCGTCGTCCGGGTGACCAGACCGCGGGGTTCCACGGCCGTGTCATAGGTGTGCGTCACCGTGGACGGCACCGAGTCGGTGGTCTTGACCGGCCGGTTCAGCAGGTCGTACTCGGTCCGGGTCACCCCGCCGTCGGCGTCGGTGTAGGAGATCTGGCGGCCGAGCTTGTCGAGCTCCTTCGTGATCGTCCCACCGGTCGGCGAGACGGTCTGCACCGTCTGGCCGGTGGCCGGGTCGTACGCGGTCGTGGACTCCGGGACCGCCTGGCCGAGCCCGCCGGTCGTGGCGCTCCGGACCGAGCGGCCCGCGTTGTCGTACGTGGTCACCGTGGTGCGGGTGACCCCGTTGGCGGTCTCGGTGACCTTGGCCGGGCTGCCCCACCAGTCGTACTCGGTGGTGGTGACGGGGAGCTGCGACGGATGGGAGCCGCCGCCGGTGACGGCCCCGGCCGGTCCGGTCGTGCAGACCTGGTCGGCCCATTCGGGGCGGCCCTGGCAGGCGCCGGTGCCGGTGGCGGACCAGTAGGTGGTGACCCGGGTTCCGGCGTCGGTGCCGGTGGCCCCGGGCAGCAACTGCTTGGTGACGCGGCCCTGGGCGTCGTACTCGGTGGTGTCCGTGATGGCCAGGCCGCCCGGGTCCTTGACGGTCCTGACCGGCAGGCCCTTGACCCAGTCGTACACGGTCTGGGTGGTGCGGCCCTCGGTCATCGTGGTGGTGCCGAGGATCTGGGCGCCGGTGGTCGCCTTGGTGACCTGGTGTTCCACGGTCGCCGTGCCGTCGGTGGGACGCCCGGCGTCGTACTCGTTGACCGTCCAGGCGCGGGCCACGGCCGAACCGCCGCTCCCGTTCACCGCGATCCGGCGCAGCGGGCCCAGCTCCTGCTGTTCCCGCATCCCCTTGGCGTCGTACACGGAGACCGTGGCGAGCAGGTCGGCGCGGTCCTGGGTGGACAGGCCGATGATGTCCAGGTCGGTCAGGGTGTCCCGGTCGGCGGCCGTGGCGCCGAGCGCGAGCGCCCGGTTGCCCGCCGTCAGCTCACGCACGGTGTTGCCGAAGCGGTCGTACTCGGTCGTGGTGATGTTCCCGCCCGGCTCGGCCGCGTTCACCTGGCGCCCGGAGGCGTTGGTGTAGGTGATCGAGGCACGGCGGTAGTCGCTCACGCCCAGCTGGTCGCCGGAGTGCGCGGAGGGGACCGCGTCGGCCGGGAGGACGGCGGTCGCGTCGGTCGGGGCGTCGCTCTGGCCCCACGCCGCCACGTCCGAAGCGCCCAGCTGGTACGGGGACTTGGCGCCGGTCAGCGGTACGTCGTAGACGATGCTCGTCGACGCGGTCCCGGACACGATGTCCTTGGAACCCTGCTGGAGGCCGCTGCGGTTGGCCTTCAGCAGCATGCCGTCACCGGCGGTGGCGGCGTTGCCCGCCTTGCCGTAGGTGAACGACCAGGGCAGCTCGCCCGGCGGGGTCAGGGAGGTGATGCGGCCCGCGCTGTCGTAGGTGTACTGGGTCTTGAGGGAGGGGGTGATGCGGGGGTTCCACGCCTCGCGCAGGCGGCCGGAGGTGTCGTAGCGGAAGACCTGGAGGGTCTTGTACTCGGCGACCGCCGCGCCGGGTTCGGTGGACCAGCCCCGGATCGAGCTGACCTGCCCGGCGAAGTCGCCGAGGTCCGTGCCGGTGGCCGTGGTGGCGGTGGCGTAGACGAACTCCAGCGCCCGGCAGCCCTTCGCGGTCAGCGAGGCCGCGCAGGTGGCCGCGGAGACGGCCGAGGTCGGCGCGATGATCCGCTTCGGGCGGGCGAGCTTCTTCCCGCCGACGGTCACGGTCTCGGAGATCACCGTGGTCGTCGACTGCGCCATGCCCTCCTCGCTCGTGGTGGCCACCTGCCAGGCGGTGGCCGCCGCGTCCGGCTTGGTGAAGACGGTCAGGGTGCCTTCGGTGTCCTTGAGGGTGAACGAGCCGGTCAGCGAACCGGTCAGGGTCAGGTCCTCGGACCCCGGCTCCGGCTTCCAGCCGCCGCCGCTGGTCGCGGTGAAGCCGGTCCCCTCACCGTCCACGTCGACCAGGGCCACGGAGGTGGCGGAGGTCTTCTTCAGATAGGACCAGTCGGACTCGGTGATCTCGGCCGTGGTCCCGGAGGTCCACTGCGGACCGAAGATCGGTGCCTGGCCCTCCTGTTCGGCCCCCGCCCCGGGGCGGCGCGAGGACGCCGTACGCGTGACGGACAGGCTGAACAGCGACGCGTCGGTCGCCGACAGGGAGTAGTCACCGGTCAGCAGGTTGACCGAGCCCGGCCCGGCGTCCTGCGAGGGGGCCGTGCCCGCGTTGCGGTCCACGGTGACCGTGGCGACCGGCGAGTACGCGGAGGTGGAGCCGTCGGTGAACGCGGCGCGGACGTCGATCGGGCCGTCCTCGGCCAGCGTGTCCGTGATGTTCCAGGTCAGCTCGGCGGGACGGCCGCTCACCGTCGCGACCGGCCAGGACGGTACGGCCGCACCGCCCGAGGCCCGGCGCACATCGGCGAGCGGGACGTTCTTCCAGGTGTCCGTCTCACCCCGGCGGTACTGGTAGGTCACCCCGGTGTAGGACGCCTGCCCCTCGGCCGCCAGGCTCACCCGGCGCGCCGGGCGGTCGCCCTGTCCGGGGGAGACCAGCGCGGCGCCGGAACCGGCGTAGAACACGTACGCGTTCTCGGCGGAGAGGTTGCCCGCCGCGTCCCGGGTGCGGGTGGCCACCGTGTGCTTGCCCGCCGGGAAGTTCAGTGTGCGGGTGACGGCGGCGCCGGTCGTGGCGGCGGAGGTCCACGCGCCGTTGTCCAGCTTGTATTCGATCGTCTTCACGTCGCTCGTCGGCGGGGTGAAGGTGAAGGAGCCGGAGAAACCGCCGTTCGCGTCCGGCTCACCCGACCAGGTGCTGGCCGGGAAGTCGGTGGAGGAGACGGTGGTCCTCGCCGGGGCGGTGGTGTCGACGGTGAAGTTCTGCCAGGCCGACCAGGACCCGTTCGCCGCCTGCCCGTCGTGGACCGAGGCCCGCCACTTGTACGCGCCCTGGGGCAGCGCGGTCGGCGGGGTCCACGGGGCGTTCGCCCCGGACGCCACGAAGGCCGACTTGCCGGTCTGGAGCGCCGACGTGCCGGTGGAGGTCCAGATCTCGTACGTCAGCTGGACGGTGTTGCCGTCGGCGTCGGTGGCCTTGCCCGTGATGGTGGGCCGGGTGTTGCTGGTCGCCGTGCCCGACAGCGGGGAGACGGGGGTCGCCGCACCGGGCTTGGTGTTGTACGTCACCGACAGGTACGGGGTGTTGGAGGCCGCGTTGCCGGAGTTGAACCGCTTCCAGCCGTACGAGTCGCTCTCGTTCGTCGCCCGGATGCCCAGGGTGTTGGTGTTGTTCCCGTTGGACGCCCAGTGCGCCGCCATCGCGGTGACGTCCTGGTTGACCCAGCCGTCCGCGCACGAGGACGAGAAACCCTTCGTGGCGGTGGAGGTGGCCCACTTCTTGTTCCAGCTCGGCTGCGCGGTCCACCGGGTGGCGGTGGAGGCCGAGTTGGTGGTCCACACCTCCCAGCTCCGTGCCGAGCAGGACCAGGAGTGGAAGTTCCACAGATTGAGCTTCGCGCCCAGGATCTGCTTGTTCTTGATCTTCGCCATCGGGAAGGCCAGGAACGAACGGGCCACCTGACCCGACCCGTTGTTGCCCAGCTTCAGTTCCGTCTGGGCCGACACATCGGTGGCGTACCCCTGCTGGACGAACGTGTCGAAGCCGACGCCGATGTTGACGGCCGGGTCGACCGTCACGGGGAACTTCGTTGCCGGATCGGCAAGGAACTCGGCGTCCGGGGTGAAGGTGAGGTCGACGGCGTCACCGCGCTGGACCACCTTCAGCCCGACATCGGCCCGGCGGGTGTGCTCCCCGGAGCCGGGGTCGACCGTCGCGTCCCACATCACCGGCGCGGGCAGCACGCCCACCTGCTTGCCGGACTCCGCGTCGAGGAAGGTCACCGAACGGTCCGCGTTGGCGCGGGCCTTGATGCCCTTGGCGTCGAGGGTCAGCGTTGTGGACCCGTTCGCGTCGACGGCGGAGCGGTCCTTCAGCTCAAGGAACTGCTCGAACCCCGTACGGGTCGACTCGATGATCAGGTCCGTCGACGGCAGGGCGTTCGCGTACCGGGCCTTCGTGCCCGACACCGTGGGCTCGGGCAGGGCACCCCGCCACGACAGGGTCATCGCCCGGTCGTCGCCCGCTTCCAGCGTGACCAAGGGGACCGGGAGGGTCTGTGTCTCCCCGGCCGGGCCCGATGCCCGCACCTTCGCCGCCTTGGCCGCGGGCGTCCGCCCCGCCAGCTTCAGCCCCAACGGGTGTGCTTCGGCCGCCACTTCACCGCCCGGCTTCTTCACCAGGTCGATGTCGATGTCCCGCCACTTGTCCGTCTCCCCGTCCCGGAAGCGCACCGGCCCGGACGCGGCGTCCAGCGTCACCGACCCGTCCGGGTTCGCCCAGGTCGTCGAGGACTCCGTACGCTCCGACAGGGCCTCGACCCGCTTGCCGGACAACCGCGCCGCCACCTGGGCGGACGGGAGGTCGGCGGCTTCGGTGACCGCGCGGGGCGGTGCCGCGGGCTTCTCGCCGACTGTCTCGGGCACAGGCGCCGCGACCGCGACGCCCTGAATCAGTCCGGCGGCCAGGGCCAGCGAAAGTATCCCCACGACAGTGCGAGAACTTCCCCCGGACCTGAGCCGCCTGCGCTCGTGTGGCGCAGGTATATGAGCCGTCATCATTCCTCGGTCTCTTGTGCTCAGTTTCGCCACACATATGGCGACGGTGTGAAGATAGCGAAGATCGAAATGGTGCAGAGCGGGCAAGGTCGTGCAGGAGGGATAGCAACTGGAAATTTGCTCATGTGATGTGCATCACATGTCAATCGATCGTGTGTCGGCTCGAACACGGTTGGTTCCGGGCGGAGTTGGGTCGCGGGTGTGCCGCCCGGTCCGGCCGTCCCGTCGCCCCCGCCCCGCAACCGGCTACCGTGGCCCCGTGATCTCCGTACACCGCTCCGAGGACCGCTACCGGGGCGGCGAGCCCGACGCCGGTATCGAGACCCGGCACGCCCTCTCCTTCGGCCCCTTCTACGACCCCGACAACCTCCGCTTCGGCCCGGTCCTGGCCTGCAATGAGGAGCGGCTCGCCCCCGGCGCAGGCTTCGACGAGCATCCGCACAGCCATACGGAGATCGTCACCTGGGTGGTCGAGGGGGAGCTGACCCACCGCGACTCGGCCGGCCACTCCACCGTCGTACGGGCCGGAGACCTGGCCCACCTCAGCGCCGCCGCCGGAGTCCGCCACGTCGAACGCAACGACGGGGACGCCCCGTTGACTTTCCTCCAGATGTGGCTGGCCCCTCAGGAGTCCGGCGGCGACCCCTCGTACCGGGTCGTCCCCGGTTTCGCGGACACGACCCCGTACGCCCTGCCGGAGGCCGGTGCGGTGCTCCACGTGCGGCGCCTGGCCGGGGGCGGGCGCACAGCTCTGCCGGACGCGGCGCGCCTGTACGTGCATGTCGTACGGGGACGGGTCGAGGTGGCCGGGGAGGAGCTGGGCCCCGGCGACGCGGCCCGGATCACCGGGGCGGAGGGCCTGGAGGCGGTCGCCGCGGTGGGGGAGGGGGAGGGTGCGGAGCTGGTGGTGTGGGAGCTGGCGGATTGACGGCCGCAGCACGCCGACCCGGCACCGCCCCCGGCACCGGCCCCGGCACCGCCCCGAGCACCGACCCCGGCACCGGGAAGAACCTCCCGCGCACGCCTTTGTAGGGTGCTGGCGACGCCACATTTCTGCTGGCGGCGCCACATTCCGGACGCCGCGTGTTCGAAGGAGATCCTCATCAATCCCATCGAGTCCAGCACCGATGCCCTGACCGCCCACCGCGACCGCGCGCAGCAGGACTACGCCGAGCTGGTCACGCGGCGCCTCTCCCTCGACCTCACGCGCGGGAAGCCCGCCGCGAACCAGCTCGACCTCTCCGCCCCGCTGCTCGCCCTGCCCGGCGACACGTACAAGGCCGCCGAGGGCCTGGACACCCGCAACTACGGCGGTCTCCACGGCCTGCGGGAGCTGCGGGAGATATTCAGCGGCCCCCTCCAGGTGCCCGTCGAGCAGCTCGTGGCGGCGGGCAACTCCAGCCTGGAGCTGATGCACGACAGCCTGGTCCACGCGCTGCTCAGCGTCCTGCCGGGGGCCACCTCCCGGTGGGTGGACGAGGAGCGCATCGCCTTCCTCTGTCCCGTTCCCGGATACGACCGCCACTTCGGTGTGTGCGAACGCCTCGGCATCGAGATGATCCCGGTCCCGATGACCGACGAGGGCCCGGACATGGAGACCGTCGAGCGGCTCGTCGCCGAGGACGCCTCCGTCAAGGGCGTCTGGTGCGTCCCGAAGTACAGCAACCCGGACGGGATCAGCTACAGCGACGAGACCGTCACCCGGCTCGCCGCCATGCCCACCGCCGCCCCGGACTTCCGGATCTTCTGGGACAACGCCTACGCGGTCCACCACCTGACCGACGAGCGCGTGGAGATCGCCGACCTGCTCGCCGCCTGCGCCGACCACGGCAACCCGGACCGCGCCTTCGTCTTCGGCTCCACCTCCAAGATCACTTTCGCCGGAAGCGGCGTCGGCTTCTTCGGCGCCTCACCGGCCAACGTCACCTGGCTGCTGGGCAACATGGCCAAGCGCACCATCGGCCCGGACAAGATCAACCAGCTGCGCCACGCGCTCTTCCTCAAGGACGAGGCAGGCGTGTACGCCCACATGGATCTCCACCGCGCCGAGCTCCGCCCCAAGTTCGACGCCGTCCTGCGCATCCTCGAAGCCGAGCTGGGCGGTACGGGTCTCGCCACCTGGACCGACCCCAAGGGCGGGTACTTCATCACGCTCAAGGTGCTCGACGGCTGCGCCCGCGAGGTGGTGCGCCGCGCCGCCGAGGCCGGGATCGTCCTCACGCCCGCGGGCGCCACCCACCCGCACGGCCAGGACCCGGACGATGCGGTGATCCGGATCGCGCCCAGCTTCCCCGCCCCCGACGAGCTGGAGAAGGCCATCGCGGGCGTCACGGCCTGCGTACGGCTCGTCGGCTACGAGAAGCTGCTGGCGGCGAAGTAGCCGAAGCGGGCGGGGCGTCGGCGAGCGCGGGCCGGATCAGGAAGGGCCGGACCAGGAGGGGCCGGTTCAGGAGGGGTCGGGGCCCCGCGCCGGCCTCTCCGCCAGCCGGTCCAGCTCACGTACCGCCTGGGCGTGGGCGCTCATCCGCTTGCTCACCAGACCGGTCGTGAACAGCGCCGTTCCCACGATCGACACCGGTACGGAGAGCCACAGCACGGCCAGCACCTCGGGCCAGTCGCGTTCGGCCGCGCAGTAATCGCCACGTGCCCGGCCTTCGTTGGCCGTGCTGCCTTCCGTGAACAACCGCGATGAGCACGCGACCGTGCGGCCGCCGGAGGTTTCGGCAGAGTAGTCCGTCAGGAGCAGAAACCCGCACCAGCCCCACAGCAGGGCCGCCAGGAGCAGGAGACCGGCTCCCCAGTCGCGTATGCGGGTGGACTGCTCCCGGAATTCGAGGTCGTACGCCAGTGATCGCATGGCGCAGGAACCTATCAAGCCCGTACGCGCCCCACTGAGGTGGGCAAAGATGGGGATGGTGCACAATGCCCTCATATCCCGGGTGACCGCCACGACAGGTGGCGGTCCGGTTGCCCGGGCGCGCGAGGGGGGAACGAAACCTATGGTGAAGCTGTCCGATGTACTGATCATGGTCGCCGCGATATTCGCGGCGGCAGGGCTGTCCGTCCTTCTTGGGGACGGCTGGGCGGGCATGGCCGTCGGCCCGTTCCTCGTCGGAATAGTCGCCGTGATCGTCGGTTCGAGGATCAAGGAGCGGCGGAAGCGGCGTAACAGCGGGGGATGGAGGTAAGACGGCAGGGGCCCGGGTCCGGGCCCCTCAGTCGTTGCGCGCCCGGACGGCCAGGACGGCGACCAGCAGGGGCGGCACCAGCAGGATCGAGAAGGTGACCGCATAGCCGCCGAGCTGGCCGGCCCCGGCCGCCAGGCCGACGTTGAGCGCGGCGGTGGCGACCCCCAGGACGACGACCTGCCCCAGGTTCATGTTCGTCTGCATGGCGCTGGTGGTGTGGCCCAGCCGGTCCGGCGCGCTGTGGGAGAGCGAGAGCACCGTCACGCAGGGGTCGAGCAGCCCCATCCCGACCGCCGCCAGCGGCATGGCCACCATGGCGACCAGCGGGGACACCCCCGAGAAGCTGCCCACCACGGCGAACACGACCGACGCCGCCATGACCAGTGCCCCCACCACGACGAGCCGGTGCCGGGCGACATGCTGGAGGAGCTTCCCCTGCACCCATGACGCCCCCGCCCACAGCACGGCGGACGCGGTGAACGCCACCCCGACCGTCACGGCGGCCACCCGCCGCTCCGTGATCAGCATCAGCGGCACCAGCGCCTCGACGGTGAAGTACGTACCCGAGGTCAGCCCCCGCATCAGCACCGCCGTGGGCAGCCCGCGAGCACTGCTCCAGGTGCCCTTCGGCAGCAGACGCGGCGCGAACACCACCAGGAGCACCACCCCCGCGACCACGAACAGCAGATGCCGTACGTCCCACCCGGAGACGCCGTACTGACCGAGCGCCGCCCCCAGGCTGAGCATCGCCGCGACGAACAGCGGCGGCCGGGAGGCGCGTTCCTCCGCAGGCGGCAGATCGGGCACCACCGGGCCGCCGTCCCCGTCCCCCGCCGGAGCCCTGCGCAACACCGCCACCAGAGCGAGCGCGGGCAGCGCGGTGAGCGCGGCCAGCCCGTAGAACACCGCCCGCCAGGACCACGCCTCGGCGACCACCCCGGCGATCGGCGGGCCGATCAGCGACGGAATGATCCAGCACGTACTCAGCATCGCGAGCATCCGGGGCCGCAGGGACTCCGGATACGACTGGCCGATGGCGGTCGTCACCGACACCGCGACCATCCCGGCCGACAGCCCGTCCACGAAGCGCCCGATCACCAACTGCCAGATGGACACACTGGACGCCGACACCAGCAGCGTCAGCACGGAGAGCACCATCCCCAGCGCCAGCGGACGCCGGGCCCCGGAACGGTCGGCCCAATGCCCGCCCAGTACGCCCCCGAGCAGACTGGCAGCCACAAAACTGCCCGCCACCAGGGGGAACAGGGACACCCCGTCCAGGTCCTGGGCCGCCGTCGGCAGGGTGGGCACCACGGCCAGCGCGGCGAACCCGGTCAGGAACATCACCGCGGCGAACGTCAGCGAGGCCGCCGCGTACCGCCGGGAGAAGATCCCCGGCTCGGTGTCCTTCGGTGGTTGAACGGCCTGCTTCGCTGTCATCTGCGCCCCCGTGGCGGTAGCTCGACACCCCGGGCTTGGTCCAGACCATCCGGGGCCAGCGGAGAAGCTACGGCCTGCTCCGACCTCAGGCAACCGAATTATGATGCGCACGCGACGGCGGGAAAGACAAAGGGGCGGGGAGCGGTCATGGCCAGGAAACGGGATTTCACCGAGACGCCCGCTTTTATCGTGCTGTGGGGTATCTCCGGTATCTGGGGCGCGGCGAGTTCGGGTTATCCGCTTTACACCCGGGTGTCCGGAGGGGCGCTGGGAACGCTGTGCGCGGGATTCCTGCTCGCCGAACTCGTCAGGCGGCGCCGAAAGCGGACGGCTGCCGGTCCCTGAAAAGCAGCGGCAAAAGAAGGCAGCGGCGGCACGGGGTGACTCACCTCCGTACCGCCGCTGTCGCTCAGGGGGCTTCGTTTCCTCAGCGCAGCCCGTCCACGAACACCCGCCAGGCGGGGGCGCCGATGGTGATGACGGGGCCGGTGGGGTTCTTGCTGTCCCGGACGGGAACGGAGCCGCAGGGAGCGGGGGCCATCTCGACGCACTCGCCGCCGGTGGGGCCGCTGTACGAGGACTTCTGCCAGGCGGCGCCACCGGTCACGGTGCACTCGACACAGTCGCCGCCGGTGTTGCCGCTGTAGCTGGACTTGCGCCACTCCACGCTCTTCAGGTCAGGGCCGGTCTCCATAACGCTCCTTCATCACGCGGCTGATCCGCGCCACCGATTCCTCGACGGAGAGTGCGGTGGCCTGGAGGTGAGCGTATCGGAGCGAAGCCTCCCTGATCGTGTCGGGGTTGGCCGTCATATGGCCGGAGATGAGGTCCTCGGTGTAGACGATGTCCGGGTCGTTGTCGAAGCGCAGGAGGTTGAACGAGCCAGCCAAGCTGGCGTGTTCACCTGCCTCGAAGGGCAGCACCTGGATACGCATCCAGCGGTTCGTGGCGAACTCCAACAGCCTGCCCAGTTGGGCTCGCATCACCTTATGGCCGCCGATCGGCCGGTGCAGGACGGCCTCGTCCAGAATTGCCCAGGCCAGCGGCGGCTGCTCCCGCTCCAGGATGAGCTGCCGCTCCATGCGAGCGGCCACGAGGGTCTCCAGATCGTCCGGCATACCGGTGGCCAGAACGGCCCGCGCGTACTCCTCCGTCTGCAACAGGCCGTAAACCACCTGCGACTGGAAGGTGGAGATGAACGCGGCCTTCTCCTCCATGTCCGCGTACGGACGAAACCAGCTCGGCAGTTGGCTTCGCAGAACCAGGCCGATGAGCCGGGAGAACAGCCCGTCCGTGCGGAGCGCTCTGTCCAGGGCTTCGGCGAACTCGCGGGTGGGGACCTTCTTCGTCGTCTCGATCTGGCCGATCAGCGACCCCGAGCAGAAGAGCTTCTCGCCCAACTCGGCCTGTTTCAGGCCCTGTGCCTCGCGCACGCGCCGTAGCTCCGCGCCGAAGTAACTGAGAGGGGAAGCGCTCGGGTCGAGCGTCTGGATGTTGGGCACAGCGCGGACCTCCGGTGCAACGCCTTGCGGCGTTCGTTTCACGGTGTAGCCGAGCGTAGCTATCCGCTCGCACGCTGGAGGCATGAATCGTGTATCCATCCCCCGAATTGATCCGGGGGAGCCCGTGTACCACGCCGACCTCGCCATGGGTGAGCACTCGGCCGGGCATCTGCGCCGCATCATCCGGCTCTACCTGACCACGTGGGACCTGCTCGAACTCGCCCCGGCGGCCGAGCTCGCGCTCACCGAACTGATCGCCAACGTGGTGCGGCATGTGCCGGGCCGCCGCTGCCAGACCTTCATCTTCCGGCTGCCGACGGGTGACGGTGTACGGGTGGAGGTGGCGGACAACAGCCCGGTCGTACCGCTCGCGATCAGGGGTGACGAGTTCGACGAGGGCGGGCGAGGGCTGATTCTGGTCAACGCCGTCACCGACGACTGGGGGGTGGTGAAGCGGTGGGACGGCAAGGGCAAGACCGTCTGGTTCGAGTGCGTGGACCGGAAGAAGTCCACAGGCGTCCGTGCCAGGTTCAGCCCGCGACCTCAGCCAGGACCGCGTCCGTGAACGGGGTCCACGCCTCGGCTGCCCACGGCCCGAAGGCGCGGTCGGTCAGGGCGACGCAGGCGACTCCGGCCGCCGGGTCGATCCACAGGAAGGTGCCCGACTGGCCGAAGTGGCCGAAGGCCGCCGGGGAGGAGGAAGCGCCCGTCCAGTGCGGGGACTTGGAGTCGCGGATCTCGAAGCCGAGGCCCCAGTCGTTCGGGCTCTGGTGGCCGTAACCGGGGAGGACGCCCTTGAGGCCCGGGTGGACGACCGTCTGGGCTTCGAGGACCGTACGGGGGTCGAGCAGGCGGGGGGCCTGGACCTCGGCGGCGAAGCGGACCAGGTCGTCCACGGTGGAGACGCCGTCGCGGGCGGGGGAGCCGTCCAGCGAGGTCGCCGTCATGGCCAGCGGCTCCAGGACGGCCTGGCGCAGGTACTCCGCGAACGGGATGCCGGACGCCTTCGCGATGTGGTCGCCCAGCACCTCGAAGCCCGCGTTGGAGTAGAGGCGGCGGTTGCCGGGCGGGGCCGTCACCCGGTGCTCGTCGAAGGCGAGGCCGCTGGTGTGGGCGAGGAGGTGGCGTACGGTCGACCCTTCGGGCCCGGCCGGCTCGTCCAGCTCGATCGCCCCCTCCTCGTACGCCACGAGCGCCGCGTAGGCCGCGAGCGGCTTGGTGACCGAGGCGAGGGGGAAGCGGTGGGCGGTCGGCCCGTGGGCGCCGAGGACGGTGCCGTCCGCCCGTACGACGGCGGCTGCCGCCGTCGGGACCGGCCAGGTGTCGATGATCCGCAGGCTCTCCATGGACCCGAGCCTAACGTTCAGAGGCGGAGGCGCATCGCCGGGTCCGGGGTGCGGACGAAGCCGAGCGAGGCGTACAGCGGCTCGGCGTCTTCGGGGGTGGCGCGGCGTGCGGTGCTGATGGGCGGCGAGGCTACGTACCGAAGATCCGGATCAGCAACCAGATTCCCGGGACGGCGACGATGAGCGAGATGACCGACAACGCGTACGCCCCTCCGTAACTGACCGGCAGAACCTTGGCGTTCTTCGGGTTGCGCGGGTCGTAGACCACCTCCATCGGGTCCCCCACCCGCGCGGAAGCGGCGGCCTTCGGCGCGGCCAGACACCGGAACGTCTCGCCCGACGCCGCCTGGAACTTCGCAACCTCGGCCACACCGTCCCTGGCATAGGTGTGCCGGACGCAGACCCCGCTGACCCGGACGCCCCTGAGGCGCAGGACGAACATCCGCCGGGCGACGAGGGCCAGCACGGCGGAGACACCCAGCGCCAGCAGGGCATGCGGCAGGAAGTAGGCCGAGATGGCGGCAGCGAGGTGCACGTCAGCAACCATGAGGGACACATCAGTCATACGGTCATCCAAGCGGAGCCCGCCGCTGCGGCACCAGTGGCTCGGGCGGCTCGGGCGGCTCGGATGCCTCGACCGGTGGTTCGACCGGGAGTCCGGGGGCACTCTCTTTTCGCTTCGACGGAGCAGACGGAGGGGAGATGGACATGCCGCGTGTTGGATGGTCTCTGGAGCAGAGGGCGGTCGTGAAGAGGTACCTCCAGTTCATGGGGGCCTTCGTCGCCGTGGGGGTGGTCCTGTCGGTGTTCCTCATCGTGTCGGGGAACTCCGGCGGATGGGCCCTGCTCGTGATGATCGCCTCCATGTGCGCCGTCGCGTACTTCTTCGTCCAGAGGGGGAAGACCGGGCAGCCCTGAGACCCGGGACCCGGGACCCGGGACCCGGAGTACGGGGCCCGGGGTGTCGGCTGCCCACGCCCAAGACGATTCGGCTTGCTTCGAGTGCACTCCAAGGATTTAGCGTGGAGCGCATGACGGTGATCGACGGAACGTCCCGGACCACCCCCGCCACCACCACTCCACCCCCGCAGCTCTTCACCGGGCTGAACGCCTGTACGGCCCCGCCCAGACCGCACCCCCGTCCGGCCGGTCAGGACAGCTACACCATCAGCGAGGTCGTCGCCTTCACCGGGCTCACCGCGCACACCCTGCGCTGGTACGAGCGGATCGGGCTGATGCCGCACGTCGACCGCTCGCACACCGGCCAGCGCCGCTTCTCCAACCGCGACCTGGACTGGCTCACCTTTGTCGGCAAGCTCCGGCTGACCGGGATGCCCGTCGCCGACATGGTGCGGTACGCGGAACTGCTGCGCGCGGGCGAGTCCACCTTCGAGGAGCGGCAGGAACTGCTGGAGTCGACCCGCCGCGATGTGATCACGCGGATCGCGGAGCTCCACGACACCCTGGCCGTCCTCGACCACAAGATCGAGTTCTACGCGGGCGCCCGCCGGGCGCCGGAAAGGCACAGCGCCTGATGACGGACAACGACACGAACACGACCGCTGCTTCCGCCACCCCCGCCCCCGCCTCCTCCGCCCCCATCGCCACGGTCGAGCTGGGCGGCCCCGGCGGACCGCGAATCGGCGTCCAGGGCTTCGGCTGCATGGGCATCAGCGAGTTCTACGGCGACACCGACGAGCTCTCCGCCCGGGACACCCTCGACGCGGCGCTGGAGGCGGGCGTCACGCTCTTCGACACCGCCGACATCTACGGGCGCGGGGCCAACGAGGAGTTCCTCGCCCCGTTCGTCGGAGCCCACCGCGACGAGATCACCCTCGCCACCAAGTTCGCCATCGAGCGGACCGACGACCCGCACCACCGGGTGGTGCGCAACGACCCCGCCTACATCCGCACCTCCGTCGAGGCGAGCCTCCGCCGCCTGAACACCGACGTCATCGACCTCTACTACATGCACCGCCACGACCCGGCCGTCCCCTTCGCCGAATCGGTCGGCGCGATGGCGGAACTGGTCCAGCAGGGCAAGGTCAAGCAGCTCGGGCTGAGCGAGGTGACCGGCCCCGAACTCCGCGAGGCGCATGCCGTGCACCCGATCGCCGCCCTCCAGTCGGAGTGGTCCCTCTTCAGCCGGGACGTCGAGCGGAGCGCGGTCGGCGCGGCGGCGGAGCTGGGCGTCACGCTCGTCCCGTACTCGCCGCTCGGCCGGGGCTTCCTCACCGGCTCCTTCACCGATGCGGGCAGGGACCTCTCCGAGGGCGACTTCCGCAAGCGCCAGCCCCGCTTCACCGGAGACAACGCCCGCACGAACGCGGCCCTGTTGGAACCGGTCCACAAGATCGCCGCCGCTCACGGGGCAACGGCCGCACAGGTGGCCCTCGCCTGGGTCCACCAGCGCGCGGAGGTGCACGGCCTGACGGTGGTCCCCATCCCCGGCACCCGCAAGCGCAGCCGCCTCCAGGAAAACGTGGCGGCGACCCACCTGACCCTGACACCGGAGGACCTGACCCTGCTGGAGCCGATCGCGAGCCGGGTCGCGGGCGACCGCTACCCAGACATGAGCAACACCTCGGCGGCCCGGGAATAGCGGGCACTCGGCCACCGGCCGCCCCGCCCCCCTCACGCCAGCCCCAGCGCGAACACCGCGAACCCCGCCGCCAGCACCCCCGCCACCGCGCGGCGGGCGTTCGCCGCGCGGGTGCCCGCCTTCCAGGGGGCGTCGAACCGGCGTGCGTACCGGGCTATCAGCACCAGCAGCCCCGCGAACACCGGTAGCCACACGATCCGGGCCAGCACCCAGCCCACCGTGTCCGGGCCGGTCGTCAGCCCCGCCACCGTCGCCGTACCGTCCCCCAGCAACGAGGCCGGTACGGCGGCGGCCAGCATCGCGCTCTGGTGCCAGCACAGGATCGTCATCGCGGAGAGGTTGACCACGACGACCGGCGCCCACAGCACCGGCCTGCGCAGCAGCCGACCCAGCCGGTCCCGCACCAGGATCGCCGCCCCGCTCTGGGCCGCCGCCAGGGCCACCACCAGCAGCGACGGCGGGTGGGAGTTGGTCCGCACCTCGCCGGGCACGCCGACCATCGACGCCGGGTAGTGGAAGGCCAGCAGCAGTACGGCGAAGAGCACCGCGCCCCCGACGAGCAGCAGCCGGGCGCCCCGCCTCCCTATCCGCCCCTCGCCCCACGACACGCCGAGCTGATAGGCGAAGAGCCAACCGGGCAGGATGTTGAGCACGCTCAGCCAGGACGGCACCGCATCGGCGAACGGCCCGTACCGCAGGAAGTCCACCACCGCGACCGACCCCAGCAACGGCAGCGCCGCCCACCCGCCGAGCTTTCCCGCGAGGCGGATGCAGAGCGGGGTGAGCGCGGTGACCACGGTGTACACCCCGACGAACCACAGCGGCTGGATCACCAGCGTCGACCCCGTACGCAGGGTGTCGCCGGGCACGCCGAGCCAGGAGAGCGCCGCCAGCAGCACCGCCCACACGGCGGTCACCCCGAGGACGGGCCTGCCGAGCCGGACCAGTCGGCCGCGCAGCCAGGCGGCCGTGGTCGAGGGGCGTCGGCGGTAGGAGAGGACGGAGGCGTACCCGCCGACCAGGAAGAAGATCCCCAGCATCTGGAGCACCCAGCTGAACGGGGCGAGGGCGCCGAACGCCGAGAGCGGGCTCGCGTTGTGCAGGCCGTCCGCGTCGAGCCGGAAGCCGCCGAGCATCCAGTGACCGGCAGGCACGGCGAGCAGGGCCAGGGCGCGCAGCCCGTCGATGGCGCGGTCGCGGTGGGCCGGGGTGGCGGCATCGACACGGTCGGCGAGGCGCCGCATGCGCGCGCATACGTGGGCCGGTGTGCTGGTGCGGGCTGTCATCGGAGTGCCCCTTCCGTGTCCACAGCCGTCCCCCGGGCGATGGCCGCGAAGGCCCGGAGCGAGTCCGTGCCCGGGGCGAAGTAGCCGGTGTGGCCCTGGGCGTCGTCCGCTGGGACGCGGCGGGCCCCGAATGCCGGGTCCGTGGGGTCCGTGCCGTGGCCGAGCCCCGCGAACCGCACGCTCGGCACGTCGTCGATCCAGTCGGTCGGGTCCTTCGCCGCCCAGACCCGGGCCCGGGTCCGCAGCGCGTCCACATCGTCGGCCCGCATCCCGGGGGAGCCCAGGACCACCAGGTCGGTGGCGAGCAGGCGAGGGGCGGCGAGGCCGCAGACGACAGAGCCGTAACTGTGGCAGAAGACGGCCGGCTCGGGCAGCCCGTCGGCGGTCAGGCCCTCCGCGAACCGGGTCAGCCGCCCGGCGCCCGCCTCCGCGAGGCGCCCGGTCGCGGCATCGACCCCGACGCCCACGGGGGTGGTGTACCCGGCCCAGGCGATGACGGCGGTCCCCGGACCGGCCTCCGCGTGCAGGGATCTGGCCATGCCCGCCGGTGTCCCGTACACATCGCCCTCCCGGTCGAAGGTCCCGGCGTCGGTGTCCGAGCCGGGCACCACCACGGAGACCCGGCGGGCCGAGCGCAGGTCCCCGAAGACCTCCGCGACCTGGCCGCGCCCGCGCGGGTCGAACGCGAGGATCTGGCGCCCGGGGGCGGCGAGCGAGTGGTAGCGCGGGTCGTCCTCGGTAGCGAGGGCCAGCGCGTTGGCGCGGTAACGGAGCTCCACGGGCGCCCCGTCGAGATTCCCGACGACGGACGGGTGGCGCAGGAGAAGGAGTTGCCGCTCCGCGGCGCTCAGACCGGAGAAGAACGCGGCGACTTCGGCGGGCGTGGACCGCGCCGGATCGGGCAGCTCCTCGCCCAGCACCGGGTCCGCCCGCCAGGACGCACTGCCCGGCGGCGGCCCGGCCAGCACCGGCTGCGCGTCCCCCGTGACCCAGCCTGCCGTTCCTGTCACCACGGCAGTGGCCAGCGCCGCCGCGACCACGCCCCTCGCATATCGGAGCATCGTGCCCTCCCTCTCCGCTGCCGCACCGACCGGTGCGACGATCAGGAAGGTAGGAACAAGGTGGGTGAGGGGGCGTCACACCGGGGGGCCAACTGCGAAGTACTACTGGGGTAGGGGGTGGGGGAAGCCGTGGAGCTCTACGATCCCGCGTCCCCCGGCGTCACCAGACCCGACTCGTACGCGAAGATCACCGCCTGCGCCCGGTCCCGCAGATCCAGCTTGGCCAGCACCCGCCCGATGTGCGTCTTCACGGTCTGCTCGGCCAGCACCAGCCGCCCCGCGATCTCCTGGTTCGACAGCCCCCGGGCGATCAGCTCCAGCACCTCCGTCTCACGCGGGGTCAGGCCGTTCAGCCGCAGTGCCTGGCCGCCGCGCTTCGCCCCCGAGGGGCGCTGTGCCGCGAAGTCCGCGATCAGCCGCCGCGTCACCGAGGGCGCCAGCAGCGCGTCGCCCGCCGCCACCACCCGTACTGCCGCGATCAGATCGGCGGGCGGGGCGTCCTTCAGCAGGAACCCGGAGGCCCCGGCGCGGAGCGCCTCGTACACATAGTCGTCCACGTCGAACGTGGTCAGCATCAGCACCTTCGGCCGGTGCACCACCCCGATCGGAGGGTTCAACAGCTCGCGGGCGGCGGCCAGTCCGTCCATCTCCGGCATCCGCACGTCCATCAGGACCACATCCGGATGCTGATGGCGGCTGACCTCCACCCCCTGCTTGCCGTCCGCCGCCTCGCCCACCACGTCGATGTCGCTCTGCGCCGCCAGCAGCGCCGCGAACCCCGCCCGCACCATGGCCTGGTCGTCGACGATGATCACGCGGATGGTCATGGGGCCTCCGGAGGCAGATGGGCGGACGGCTCGGCGGCCGGGGGCAGCGGTATCCGGGCGGCGACCCGGAACCCGCCGTCGGGCAGCGGACCGGTGTCCAGCGTGCCGCCGGTCAACCGTACGCGCTCCCGCATCCCGACCAGCCCGTGCCCGGTCCCGCTCGTCTCCAGCGGCGAACCGGGCGCGGCGGCGGGCCCGTTGACGACGAGCACGATGAGATGGCCCTGGGCCGCCGCGACGAGGATGCGGGTGCGGGCCCCCGGCGCGTGCCGCACCACATTGGCCAGCGCCTCCTGCACGATCCGGTACGCCGACAGATCCACGGCCGGCGGCACCTCGCCCAACTCCCTGGCGAGCGACAGCTCCACCGGCAGCCCCGCCCGGACCGTCGCCTCCACCAGCTGCTGGAGCCGGTCCAGCCCCGGCTGCGGCGCCCGGTCGCCCTCCGCCCCCTCGCTGCGCAGCACCGACAGCAGCCGCCGCATCTCGCCCAGCGACTCCCGCGCCGCCGCCGCGATAGCCGTGAACTCCTCCTCGGCGGCCTTTGGCAGTCCGCTGATCCGGTACGGGGCGGAGTCGGCCTGCACGGTGATCACCGACATGTGGTGCGCCACCACGTCGTGCAGCTCGCGCGCGATCCGGGTCCGCTCCTCCAGCAGCGTGCGCTGGGCCCGCTCGGCCTCGCTGATCGTCTCCTGCTCGGCGAGCCGACGCTGTGCCACGCCCCGCTCCCGTACCGCCCCGCCGATCACCAGCACCACCGCGCCCAGGATTGTCAGGAGCAGGGCGCTGCCGCTGCTGCGGTCCGGTGCGACCAGGTGCAGGACGGCTCCGGCGGCGCCCGTCACCGCCCAGACGGCTATCACCGTCCGCCGGGTCTCCCGCAGCCCGAGCGCCAGCAGCAGGAAGAGGTAGGCGACGATCACCGGCGGGGTCCACGGCCAGACATGGTGCGGCTCGGCGGGCCGCGCCAGCAGCACCACCGCGCCCAGGATGTCGGCGGGCAGGATGATCCACCACGCCTGGAGGGGCCGGTGGGCCAGCATCAGCAGCGGTGCCGCCTGGGCCACGCCGAGCGCCCCCGCCAGTGCGCCGGGGACGCCGTACTCCTCGGTCAGGTTGGTGATGGTGACCGGGATGAAGGTCGAGGCCAGCGCGAGGACCACGACGTACGGGAGGAGCCGCTGCCACCGTTTCGGGGCGTGGGCCAGCAACGGCGTGGACGGATGGGAGGCGTGGGACAGCGCGTGGGCGAGCTCGCGCAGATTGCGGCGGGCGGCGCTCAGCAGGCCGTCGGCGGGCGCCGGGGGCCCGGCGGGGGAAGTGGACATGACCGGGTCAGCCTAGAAGGGCGGGCCCCGCCGGGGCGTCATACCGGGGACGTGAACCGCGTCCGGCCCACCTCATACCGGAGTACGGGGTGGGGTCGCCGTTGCCCCGTACCTCGCCTGCCCCGCCTGCCCCGCCTGCCCCGTCTGTCGCGCCTGCCCCACCTGCCTCGCCGGGGTCTACAGCTCCGCGAGCAGCTCCGCCTTCTTCGCGCTGTACTCGTCGTCCGTGACCAGCCCCGCCTGGTGCAGCTCCCCGAGGTGATGTATCCGCTCGGCGATGTCCGCCGGATCGCGCCGCCCGGCGTTCACCAGGACCGGCGCCGGAACCACCGGCGCGTTCTGGCTCCGGCGGACGGATTCCAGTACGGCGGCGGCGAAGGGCAGCGACTCGTGCACCGGCCCGTAGCCCAGGCCGAACACGACGGCCGCCGGGTCCTGGTCCGCCGCCACGTGCCCGGCCTCGGCCGCGCGGGGCACCAGACGGAGGTAGCCGTCCAGGGCCTCGGGGGAGCGCCACTCGATTCCGGCCAGCTCGCCCACCCGGTACGTCTGGTCACCGGCCTTCCACTTGGCGCTGGAGGCCCCCGTCCAGAACCACCGGAACGAGACCCGCTCCCCGTCGAAGGCGGCCCGCCCGTCGTACGCCTTGAACTGCAACGGAGCCTCGGGGGCCGTGACCATGAAGCGGTCGGCGGGCTCGTCGGACGCGGGGCCCAGACAGGACCGCAGCTCGTCCGCGTAGTACTCCGCGAGCAGCTCCCGCTCGGCCGGAAGCACGAGGCGGTAGGGGTCGCACCCCTCCTTGAGCTGCCCCGCGGCAGCCTCCAGGAGCGGGTCGGCACCCGGTCTGGGCACGGCACGCAGCACCACCGTGTCCCGCTTGCCCGGGGTCAGCGTCACCGACGACAGCGCAGCATGCGGTATGCGGCGCTCCCGCAGGCTCTGCAGGAGCTTCGGCGTGCGGATACCCCGTTCGAAGCGGATGAGCACGGAGTCGGTGTCGAACTCCCAGGTGGTATGAATTCCGGCCAGCACATCACCCATGTGCCTCATCGTATGCGGCTGAGGCGCGCACGTCCCCCCTCGGCGTAAGTCGCAATTAATCGGCCTGTCACGCCTCTCTACGCGCGTCGGCCCTCCCGTTCACCGGAAATACCACGGCGGCAAGCGCCATCGGCCGTTGCGCAGCTGACCGATCCGTACGCGCCGACACCGATCGCGGCGAGGTTGCCGAGGCTCTCGGTGCCGGGTTCGAAGTACCCGCTGTGCCCGGCCGCCCCGGCCGCCGAGACGAGCCGGGCGCCGAAGGCCGGGTCCACGGGATCGGCGCCGTGGCCGATACCGCCGAACTCCATGTGCGGTACGTCCCCGATCCAGTCGTCCTCGTCCCGCATCGCCCAGATCCGGGCGTCCGTCCTCAGCCGCGCGGCGCTCTCGGCCCGCATGCCGGGGCTGCCCGCCACCGCGATGTCGGTCACCCGGGCGGGGGCGTCGTCGGCGGCCACCCCGCA